>JAFVHU010000021.1 GCA_017474385.1 Afipia sp.
AAAGCCGTTGGTTACAAGGTTCCGGGACCCATCGCCGAGGATGCCGCGCTGGTCGACATCGATCTGCCTCGGCCTGTCGCTGCAGGATGCGATATCCTGGTTGAGGTGAAGGCCGTCTCGGTCAACCCGGTCGACTACAAGATCCGCAACAGCACGCCGCCCGTCAATGGCGATTGGAAGGTGCTGGGATGGGATGCCGCCGGGATCGTGCGCGAGGTCGGCCCCGACGTGACGCAGTTCGAGTCAGGCGACGAGGTCTATTATGCCGGATCGATCACACGGCCCGGCACCAATGCGCAGTTTCATCTCGTCGACGCCCGGATCGTCGGTCGCAAACCCGCTTCGCTCGACTGGGCGGAAGCGGCGGCGCTGCCGCTGACGGCGTTGACGGCTTGGGAGGCGATGTTCGACCGCCTGGACGTGGCGAAGCCCGTCCCCGGTGCGGCACCGGCGATCCTCATTATCGGTGGCGCGGGCGGGGTCGGGTCGATCGCCACCCAGATCGCGCGACAATGCACGGACCTTACTGTCATCGCCACCGCCTCTCGACCGGAAACCCAGGAGTGGGTAAGAGGGCTCGGCGCTCACCACATCATCGACCATTCTCGGCCGCTCGCGGCACAGATCGCCGAGCTCGGCATCGGCGCTCCCGCTTTCGTCTTTTCGACCACGCACACCGAACAGCATGTCGCCGACATCGCCGAACTGATCGCCCCGCAAGGACGGTTCGGGCTGATCGACGATCCCAAGGTATTCGATATCATGCTGTTCAAGCGCAAAGCGGTGTCGATCCACCAAGAGCTGATGTTCACACGGTCGATCTACGGCACGCCCGACATGAATGAGCAGGGCAAGATCCTCGATGCGCTGGCCGTGCTGGTTGACGACGGCAAAATCCGCACGACGCTGACCCGGCAACTGTCGCCGATCAATGCCGCCAATCTGAAGACGGTGCATGCGTTGATCGAAAGTGGCGAGGTAAAAGGCAAGATCGTCCTCAAAGGCTTCTGATAACCGCCACCGCCAAACATCTTTTCCAACCTCAAGAACGGAAATCCCATGACCAAATCAATTGCCACCGCCTCGATCAACCGCGAAACCGCAGTCGCCCTCATCGACGCGGCGATCACCGCGGCCCGTGCAATCGGCATCCCTGCTGCCGTCGCCGTTGTCGACGCCACCGGTAACCTGCGCGCTTTCGAGCGCACCGACGACGCGCCGTTTCTCACCGTCGATGTAGCCGTCGACAAGGCTTGGAGTTCCGCCTCGTTTGGATTCCCGACCCATGTCTGGAACGACTATGTGACCAACGATCCAAAAGTGGCGCCGCTGGCCTATCGCCCCCGGATGGTCGCTGTCGGCGGCGGCTATCCGATCTTGGAGCACGGGAAGTTGATCGGCGGGATCGGCATCTCCGGAGGCACCTATCAGCAGGATCAGGATGCGTGCGTCGAGGCACTCAAGAAAATCGGGTTCCAGCTACCAGCCTGACGACTGTCAGGCCATCACCGGTGGCGGTGGCCGACAGATCCGACCTTGTGAAATATTCTATGATGTAAGCGTTCGTCGTCTTCACACGGGAAGACATCATCGATCCGGATGCACTCGCAACCTATTCTGTGCTCCGGGTTGCGCGGTCGAGGCGGCGATCAGCCTCATCCATGCAAGTGGGAAATGCGTGATCCTGTTCCATTTACTGGACGGCACCGCGCGGTTCAACGAATTGAGACGCCGCATCCCAGGCGCGGCGCGCAGCGGACGCTGACCAAACCGTCCTGCTCAACGGGGCAAAATTGGAAACCGATATGGGTCAAAGTCTCTCTTCCTCGCTTGTGCACCGCGCACGGCGAGGCGGGCCGGACCCGCGTTACGCTAGGGAATTCAGCGCCGATTGACATTCAGCCGTGGGGGTATCCTCAATTCAGTAGATATAATCCTACCTGCCATTCGTGGTGGCGAGTTGCTAGATGCGCGGCCGCCCAGGCGATCAGGATTCGAGCTGACGCAGTTCGGCGTCGATGGGACAGTCGGCGCAAGCGTCGTAGCCACAGAGGCGGCAAATCCTATACATCTCCTCGTGACTCTTCAGGCGCGCGCGCAGAACGCGTTCAGATATCGCAGTTAATGTCGCCAGCTCTTTATTGCTGAGAGTAGATAGCCCTTCTGCGATGATCCGGTCCCTTGCATCCAAGACCTTCCTGCTCGCTCTCCGCCCGGCTGCCGTGAGATAAAGCGATCGAGTCCGTCCATCAGTGGCATGGCCTCGACGTTCGATGAGACCGTCGGCGACAAGCCGATCGACCAGACGAACACTTCCAGCATGCGAGAGTCCGACACCAATCGCAAGGGTCCTTATAGACAGCCCAGGCTCGTGGGCGAGAAGTGCAAGCGTCGAAGCAGTAGGGCCCGCCTCGGGCGCATGCGACGAGGTAACGCGAACGATATCGTCGCTGATCATGAGAGCAAACGCGCCGAAGATGTTGCGGTTTCGAGGTGCATTCATTGCCGCATTTATATATGCGTGGGACATAGATTCAAGCCGATAATGGGTTGGGTCGCGCCATGTCCCCAGATTGCGGCTGCCAACTCGCTAAAAGCCTGCCGCTGATTTGCTATTGTGGAAACCTGAGGGGGGCGTGCACTGCAGCCGGCATCGCTGGTTCGGCGGTGTCGCTCCACTTACGCAATATCTCTCCATGTGAAACGAGTAGATTGAGATCGCTGTCGTCATCGGCAGATGGCAGCAGTTCCACCCGGAACGAGGTCCAGGATTGCTGCGAGGATGTGCGGCAATTACGGGACCGGCCTGACACGTCTTTTGGAGCGTCGATTGTCCGCAACGCCGAGTTGGCGAGTTCAGGAAGGTGGCGAGCGCGATCGCCCGTCGCTTGCTTCTCTTGTCCAACCGCAATCATCAGGGGTAGGTACGTCTTACGAGTCGGATCTCACGACGAATTCACGGCGCTATCCGCAAGCTTGGACGACTTGTCCAATACTCACCCGGTATAGTTTTCATAGTTTCGCGAACCAGCATCATCGTGCCGCTTAGAAAGGAACCGCCCGTCTCCTTGCCGGAGTAGGTGCGTCATCAGGGGCGCTGAGCTTGCCAGCCGCAGCCTTTCGCGGCCGCGCCTTTCAGCCGACGATCGCATTTAGGCATATCGTTGCTATTGAAACTATACCGGCAGTGCATTGGAAAACATCATTGCGCGGTGCGATAAGGTAAGTACCTCTGGTGCTGCATTTACGGATCCGCGCCAAAGGGAGCCTGGACGGGCATAACTCAACGCTTGGAGAACAGTCGTGGAAAAGAAAAGTGTGCGCATTGGTCTTTTGATCGTTGGAGCTGCTGTCAGCATGGCTGCTGCAACGGCCGTGTTCGCCCAGTCAAAGTCCAAAGAAGATAACTCGATCACGCGAACGCGCTATCTTCCGGAATACACCGCTTCGGGTGAATTGATTCTACCAAAGAATTTCAGCGAGTGGGTATACGTCGGCTCGCCGCTAACTCCCCATGCGCTCAACGGTGGCAAGGCCGGCTTTCCCGAATTCCATAATGTGTACATCGAGCCGGTTTCTTACGAAATCTACAAGAAGACAAATGTGTTCCCCGAAGGGACGATCTTCTTCAAGGAGCTGCAGTTGACACTCCCGGGCGAAAATCCCGATGGGTCGCGCACTGAGCCATCGGGACGGGGTTACTTCCCCGGAAAATTCAACGGGGCGGACGTCACGGTCAAGGACTCCAAGCGATATCCAAGCGGTTGGGGTTACTACAACTTCAATCACCATGAGCCGAAGGCGAAGACGGCCAAGCTGCAGGCAACATCCGATTGCGGCTATTGCCACGAGGCGAGCGCGAAAAAGGACCAGGTCTGGACCCAGTTCTATCCGCTTCTGGACAGATAACGTCCAAGGCAAATGTCCCTTGTTCGCCACTACGAGATGGGTAACAGCACGATGAGACTTGCTAGTGCTATAAAAGTTGCCTTTGCCGGCTTGGTCGCTATTGGCGCTGTGACCGCCTACGGACGCTTGAGCACAGGTTCGAACTATACCGGTGCCACTGCGGCGGTGGTTGACGATAAGGGGGGCATGCGCATGCCCTCCGATTATCGGACGACCTACCAAATGCTGGGGACTTGGGCGGTAGCGGCAGACGGTACTCCGGGTTCAAAGGAGATGCACGTGGTCTATGCCTCTCCCGGGGCTATTGTTTCGTACCGAAAGGACGGGAAATTTGCCGACGGCACCGTGCTGGTGAAGGAAGTCTTCGAGACAGCGACAAACGAAATGACGACCGGAACTGTGAGTAGTGCCCACCAGCTCAAGGGCTGGTTTCTTATGGTGAAAGACAGCGTCGGACGGTATCCGGGAAACAAGCTCTGGGGCGATGGCTGGGGCTGGGCCTGGTTCAATGCATCCGACCCGCTGAATACGACAACCACCGATTATGCGACCGACTGCCAGTCCTGTCACGTGCCCGCGCAGGCGTCGGACTGGATTTACACTAACGGCTATCCTCCTCTAACCCGCTAGGCAGAACAATCCAACAATCGAACCTCCGCGCAAGCGGAGGAAGGATGATCCGTGTCGATAGAACCGGTAAGGTAGAAGGAACGATCTAATGGAATCAACAGCTGCGCCGGGGCGAACCTCTTCCGAGGGACATCTCTACATGCAGACCAATGAGGTCCGCAACGCGATTGCTCACTATCGGCGCGACGCCGATGGGACGATCGCACTCATCGAGCGCGTCGAAACCGGCGGGGCCGGTTCGGGTGTGTTCAAACCAGTCAGCGGGCAAGAGAGCGCGCCTAACGCATTCGAAGGGGCGAGTAGCGTTATCCTTGCCGAACGCGAAACCCTTCTGTTTACGACGAACGGCGGCGACAATAGCGTGACGAGCTTCTTTGTAGCTCCAAACGGCAGGCTGACTGTGATCGATCGTCAATCGACAGGCGAGCCCGTCATCGGGCGCAGTGGAACGGCCAAATCTCTCGCGTATAGCCCGAGATGTCGTACGCTATTCGTGCTTCATGCATTCGGCCCCAATCACCTACGTTCCTATACCGTGGCTGATGATGGCAGGCTGACACTGCGTCCCGAGCAACACACGGTAAACACTGCGACGAAGACGGATCGAGTGTCCACGCAAGTCGTTTTGTCGCCGGACGGGAAGTTTCTGCTTGTCGACATTTTGTTCGATGCTCGTCCGGCCCTCAACCCGGACGGTTCGGCGAACCTGATCGTAGCGAATGCGCCCGACCCAGACGGGCTCGTTGTGTTCCCTGTGCGCGAAAACGGCACGCTCGGCGACGCTTCGTTCGTTGATGCAGGTGGTGCGGGGCCTTTCTACATCGGCTTCCTAAACGGAAGCCACGACGTCTTCCTAAATGGCGTTGCCGTAGGCGACGGTGTTGTGGTGAGTCGTATCGATCGAGAGGGTCGCGTGACCAATGGTCCGTTGGTGGCGATCGACACTTCGCTAGGCAAGCCGTCAGAGCTCTGCTGGCTGCAGGTGACCTCCGATAACTCGGTCGTGCTGGCGACCAACTTCGGCTACGGAACGGTTTCGACCTATCAGCTTGAAGAAGGCCGCTTGAGCATCCTGAAGGATCCGGCGAATATCGCAATACCGGGTGACGGTACCTTCCGCGCTGTGAACGGCCTTGTCAGCAGCGGACCCAGCGATAGTTGGCTGGCTCCGGACGATCGATACTTCTATCAGATTTTCGCGAATGCCTCGGTTCTTGTCAGTTACCACCTCGACAAGAGGAGCGGCAAACTGACGGAGGTTGGTCGAAGCTTGATTCCCTACGATAGTCCGCAAGGTCTCGCAGGATTCTAGGCGTCGACCTACAGAGCGCACTCGACGAGGCAAAATCCTATAATCCCCATTCCTGGATTTTGTCCGTCGAGACGCTCCCGCGGAGCGCGCTCGGAAATGACAAGATCCAGTTTTGTCCATTTCTGCGATTCAGTCTGCCGAGTTGCGCTCCGTCACAATTGCGGTCTGCCGCGCCTCTCAGTTAGTCGCTAGGATACTAGGATAATATGACGCAGAGCGGTGTTTGCGATCAGAGCTTGGCCTCTCCCATTCTTCGCAATGCTTCGGAATGGACCGAGGAATTCTTTGCGACGCGCCTCGACACGTTGAAGGCGGAGGGGCGATACCGCGTGTTTGCCGAAATAGAGCGCCGCGCCGGCGACTTTCCGCGTGCCCTGGAACATCGTCTCAGTGCCGAGGTGACAATCTGGTGCTCCAATGACTACCTGGGCATGGGGCAACATCCGGAAGTGCTGGCGTCGATGCAGCGGGCAATTCAGGATAGCGGTGCCGGGGCGGGCGGCACCCGCAACATCTCCGGCACGACCCACCATCACGTTCTGTTGGAGGCTGATCTTGCCGATCTGCACGGAACGGAAGCCGCATTGGTCTTCACGTCGGGATATGTGGCGAACGAAGCGGC
Organism: Afipia sp.; assembly: GCA_017474385.1. Taxonomy (GTDB): domain Bacteria; phylum Pseudomonadota; class Alphaproteobacteria; order Rhizobiales; family Xanthobacteraceae; genus Afipia. Next base: position 6,474 of record JAFVHU010000021.1, read on the forward strand.
GTTAGGAACCATCGGCCGCGAAATCCCCAACTGCATGATCTTCTCGGACGCGCTGAATCATGCGTCCATGATTGCAGGAATCCGGCACAGTGGCGCTGAGAAGCATATCTTTCGACATAACGATCCGGAGGACCTGGACCGATTGCTGAGAAAGGCCGATCCGGGCAGGCCGAAGCTGGTCGCCTTCGAGTCGGTCTATTCAATGGACGGGGATATTGCTCCAATCGGAGCGCTTTGCGATGTGGCCGAGCGTTACGGCGCGATGACATATCTCGACGAAGTGCATGCGGTGGGGCTCTATGGTGCACGCGGCGGGGGCATCTCGGAACGGGATAATTTGGCTCACCGCTTGACTGCCATTCAGGGGACGTTGGGTAAGGCCTTTGGATTAATGGGCGGCTATGTGGCCGGCTCCCACAAGCTGGTCGACTTCCTCCGAAGCTTCGCGCCAGGTTTCATCTTCACCACAGCTCTTCCGCCCGCCATAGCGGCCGGAGCACGAACGAGCATCGAGATTGTTAAAAACTCTCCGACGATCCGATCGCGGCACCAGGATCGCGTGACCCGCTTGAAAGGACTGCTCGCAGAGGTGGGTCTGCCGACCTTGCCGTCGCCCAGCCATATCATTCCATTCATGGTCGGTGATGCCGCTGTTTGTCAGGATATCAGTGAAAACCTGCTGCGCCGCCACGCTATCTATGTTCAGCCGATCAACTATCCCACAGTGCCACGTGGAACGGAGCGGCTACGCCTGACACCAAGCCCTGTGCATTCGGATGACGACATGTTCCATCTTGTAGAGGCCTTGAAGGAGAGTTGGATTCGATGCGTCGATCCCCGCTTCGGCCAAAGGGCATCCCTCATGGGCGGGAAGACTTAGTCTATAGCGCAATCGCTCAGCTCTGCCGCGTCCCGAGTCAGCGCTAAGCGAGATCGCGTCGAGAGCACAGCATCGTATCGACAGGCCCGACCCGCTGCGTAAAGAATAAAGTCCTTAATATAGGTGCACCCATTGAGAATGCGTAACTCTGTAAGTAAGGCGCATGCGCCATGGCATTGATCAATCTCGCCAACCCGACACGGTTTCTTGCGATTGTGACGCGTGTGCTCCCATGGCTTGTAACGACTACCGTCTTGCTGCTGACGACCGGACTCTATCTCGCTGCACTGGCGCCTGACGATTATCAACAGGGCGCGACCGTCAAGATTATGTTCATCCACGTCCCCAACGCTTGGCTGTCCATGTTCGTCTGGGGCGTCATGAGTGTGGCTTCGTTGGGCACGCTGGTATGGCGGCATCCGCTGGCCGATGTCGCGGCAAAGGCGGCTGCACCTCTCGGCGCCTCCTTCACATTCTTGGCGCTGGTAACTGGCTCGCTGTGGGGCCGGCCGATGTGGGGCACCTATTGGGAATGGGATGCGCGGCTGACCTCGGTGCTGATCCTATTCCTGATGTATCTCGGCCTGATCGCGCTGTGGCGCGCGGTGGAGGACCCGTCGCGCGCCGCCCGCGCCGCCGCGATCCTGACGCTGGTCGGCGCGATCAATATCCCGATTATCAAATTCTCGGTCAACTGGTGGAACACGATACATCAGGGCGCATCGGTCGTGCGGGCCGGCGGCCCTTCCATGGATGATGCATTTTTGATTCCCCTGCTCGTCATGGCTGCGGGATTTTCCTTGCTGTTCTTGACACTGCACCTGGCGGCCATGCGCAATGAGATATTGCGACGGCGAGTGCGCAGCCTGCAAATGATGCAGGCCAGCCGCCAAAGTCCCGCGAACGACACCGATGCCTTTCTGCGCAAGCAGATCGCTTCGCAAACCGGCGCAAGGTGACGTCATGGTGCTTGGCCCTTACGCTTACTTCATCGTGATTTCCTACGCGTTAGCCGCCGCAGTTGTGTTGAACCTGATCGGCTGGATTGCATACGACTACCGCAACCAGAAGGCCCGACTGCGCGCGCTCGAAGCCAACGGCGTCGTCCGGCGCTCGAACGGAGCGACGGATTCCCGATGATCACAGCAACGGAAAATCCCCGCGCTCGGCGCTGGCTCTTTGCACTGCCGCTGATCGTGTTTGCGGTGATAGCTCTGCTATTCTTGGTCCGACTTCATGGCGGCGATTCCTCGCGATTACCCTCTGCGCTGATCGGACGACCGGTCCCACAAACGGCGTTGCCTGCGCTTCCAAACCTGCAGCGAGATGGCGTGCAGGTGCCCGGGCTTCATCCGTTCGACTTCAAGGGAAATGTCAGCGTCGTCAACGTCTGGGCTTCATGGTGCGTGCCGTGTCGCGAAGAGGCGCCGCTGCTAAACGAACTTGGCAAAGACAAGCGCCTGCAGCTCATCGGCATCAATTACAAGGACTCGTCCGATAGCGCTCTTCGCTTCCTGGGCGGTCATGGCAATCCGTTTCATATCGTCGGCGCCGACGGCAACGGCCGCGCTGCAATCGAGTGGGGTGTTTACGGCGTGCCGGAAACGTTCATCGTCGGGCGCGACGGCACCATTGTCTACAAGCTCGTGGGTCCCGTGACGCCCGAAAACTTCGAGCGGGTGCTGAAGGTCCAGATCCAACAAGCACTGAATTAATTCTACGCAATTCGCCGCGGCCGGCTTGAAAGGCAACCGAGGACTGATGTTCCAAGCGGTCCAGACACACCAGCGAGGAGGTATTATGATGCCATAATTAAATATGCATCGTGCATATAGACAGGGATCGACTTGTTAACTATATGCGCCACGCACACATTTCGGGCCGACGCGGAAGCGCTTTCCAGGTGGTAGCGGAAACATTGTGATTTGATCGGGCTGCAAAGCTATGGAACTCAATCAAGTGGAGTATTTCGTTAATTTGGCAGAGACGCTAAATTTCACCACTGCAGCGCGATTGAGCGGCGTCTCGCAGCCCAGCTTGACCAGATCCATTCGTCGTTTGGAAGAAGAGCTTGGCGGGCCATTGATCTATCGCGACGGCAAAAACAGCCGATTGACCGCGCTGGGGCAGGAGATCGAGAAAGATTTCAAGCAGGTGCAGCTTGCATTAAGGAGCGTGCGCCAGCACTCGCATGACTGGGCCCTTGGCAGTCAATGCGTTCTCGACATCGCGGTGGCGCCCTCGGTAAGCCCAAATGCATTCACATCTTTCTTCCAGCGCGCATTGGAGGAGAACCCGACGGTCT
>JAFVHU010000022.1 GCA_017474385.1 Afipia sp.
CCAGAAGTTGCCGAAGTCGAACGCCATCTTGCCTTCCTTCTGGAGATCGTCGGGCGCGTTCGGGTCTTCCGGAATGAACACGCCGACGACGCCGATTCCGCCGGTGGCCTTCGTGCTTTTGACGAGGCAGTTCATCGTGTAATTGCTGCGCTCCTTGCCGTGGCGATCGCAACACTGATACCCGACCGCCTCGACCCCCCGGTCGGTTCCCAGGCCGCCGGTCGCGTCAAGGATCTGCTGGGCGGGATCGCCCTTGCGCATATCGATCGGAATAGCGCCCATCGCCTCGGCCAGTTTCAGACGGTCATCGTGAGAATCGACCACGAAGATCTGAGAGGCACCGCGGATTTCGGCTGAGTGCGCGGCCATTAAGCCGACCGGACCGGCGCCGTAGATCGCGATGCTTTCGCCAGGCAGGAAGCCTGACAGTTCGACGCCATGCCAACCCGTCGGGAAGATGTCGGAGAGCATGACATAGTCATCCTCTTTCTCCTCGGCGTCCTCGGGCAGCTTCAGGCAATTGAAGTCCGCATAAGGAACGCGCATCAATTCGGCCTGACCGCCTTGCCACGGACCCATCTCGGCAAAGCCATACGCCGCGCCGGCGGTTCCAGGGTTGGTCGTGAGGCAAAAACCCGTCAAACCGCGTTCGCAATTTTCGCAGAAACCGCAACCGACGTTGAACGGCATGCACACGCGATCGCCCTTCTTGATGCGATCTACGGCAGAGCCGACTTCGATGACCTCGCCAAGGTTTTCGTGGCCGAAGACCTTGCCCTTCTCGAAGCTGGTACGGCCCTCATACATGTGAAGGTCCGACCCGCAGATATTGGTCGTGGTCAGCCGGATGATAACATCGGTCTGCTTTTCGATCTTGGGATCGTCGATGGTATTGACGGAAACATCTTTGGGCCCGTTGTACACGACAGCTTTCACGGATCTTTTCCTTTCGCAGTTCTTCTCAATGCATCATCAAATCGAGAGCTTGCTGATGATCCGGTCCATCGCAACGGCGGAGGACATCGCACCCTTCCAAGTGATCTCAGTTTCCTGAACCTTCTGCTACCTGAGAGGTTCCTTCCCGTAGGGCCGTCCTGGGATCGATTCACGGCGGTTTTCTGAACGATTGGGCCAGAACGGCCTAACAACGCGCCGAATTGATGTGCTCAGGAATTTCCCGCGAACCAATGGTGCCGTTCCGCCGCGACACATCAACGGCGCCCTATCAGCAAATGCAGAGGTGTGATGAGCGCAAAAGACAAGGCCATCCGCTATCGCGGATGGCCTGTCGTATTCATTTATTCAATTCCCGGTTCGGCCGGGCTATCCATTGCGGATGGAAACACGAGCCTTACTCTGCGGTCAGCCGGCAGCTTAGGGCCGCCCGCTCCGCTATTTCGCGGCGAGCAGGGTGAACTTGTGAATCTGCGGCGGTTCGGAAAACAGTTCTTCTGCCTTCTCCATCAGTGCGGCGGCAACCTTGCCGTCGAGATGGGCCTGCCGATCCTCCTCTGTGTCGAACGTATCGAAGATCGCGTACGCACCGGGACCTTCCTCGATCGCATACCAGGTCAGAGTGCCCGGCTCAGCTTGAACGAGCGGCAATGCCGAGGTCAGGAAATCGGCCACATCGCGCTCTTTTCCGGGCTTGGCCTTCAGTGGTACATACAGGGCAAGTTTGGGCATAATTGACTCCTCGAGTAAAACGGACAGATATCATTCGGGAAAGCAACGGACGAGCGGGCCGGTACGTTCCCCATGAGGCGGAGCACACGCGGCCCCGCCTCCTCGTCGAAATCAGAACTCCTGTGCGGTCGGCCGGATGACGATCGCGTTGACGTCGACGTCATCAGGTTGTTCGACAGCAAACGCGATAGCACGCGCCACCGATGCCGCCGGGATGGCCTGCTTGTAGAAGTCCAGCACCGTCTCGGCAGCCGTGCCGGATGTCGTGAACTTCAAATCGCTTTCGACAGCTCCAGGCTCGATTGACGTGACCCGGACCTTTTCCCCCACCTCGTGGCGCAAGCCCTCGCTGATCGCGCTGACGGCGAACTTGGTGCCGGAGTAGACCGTGCCGCCCGGTGCGAAGACCTTGATGCCCGCAACCGAGCTCAAGTTGATGATGTGACCGCTGCCCTGCTCGAGAAACCCGGGAAGGGCCGCCGCGATGCCGTAGAGCGTACCCTTCAGATTGACGTCGATCATCTGGTCCCACTCGTCGGTGTTGACCTCGGCCATCGGACGGATCGGCATCAGCCCGGCGTTGTTGATCAGCACGTCGAGGCGGCCGAAGTCGGCAATGATTGCGGCGACGACGGACTGGACCGCCGATTTGTCGGTCACGTCCAGCGCGTAGCTACGTGCCGTGCCGCCAATTGCGGCGATGTCCGCGACGACCTCGTCGAGCCTGTCCTTGCGCCGCGCGGCGATGGCCACCTTGGCGCCGCGTTCCGCGAGAAGACGCGCGGTTTCCGCGCCGATGCCGGTGCTGCCGCCGGTAATGAGAACGATCTTGCCTTCGATACCCTTTGTCATGATTGTATTCCTTCAAGTCAGTTGTTGATTTTTCGCCGGATCGCGGCCCCGCGGGAGCCCGCCCGGCTTGATGGGGTCACCGCGAGCGCAACAGGACGGGAGCGGCGCCCACCTTGATGCGGAGCAGCTCGTAGGGCTTGCGGCGCAGGTCTCGGCCGCCGTGGAAGCCGGGCTGGCGGTGGAGCTGGTTGGCGGTGAAGTAGAGATATCCGTCGGTGCCGATCGACAACGTGTCGGGCCAGCTGATGCGCGGGTCGCTGACCACCGTCGTCCAGAGGCCCTGGTCGAGAATGCGGATCGCGTTATTCTCGTAATCGCCGGCGAACACGCGGCCCCGGTCGTCTTCGGCAATCCCGTCCGAGGCGCCTTTGCGCCCCAGGCTGCGGACCGCGCGGCCCAGCTCCTCCTCGGACACCGCGGGATCGCACAGCAACGCCGTGGGCACCGCGTGCAGCGTGCGGCCCGACAGCGGACCGTAATACAGCAGGCTGCCGTCGGCGCTGAGCGCAATCGCATCGCTCGCAATTGCTACCGGCGTCGCAGGTCCATCGGCGGGACGGTTCATGAGCACCGCGCCGTCGACGACCGGGGTGAAGCCGGGCTCGGGGTTGGTCGTCGCATGGTTTGACAGGCGCCGGATCGCACGCCCGCTGGCGATATCGACGACGATGATGCCGCCGATCCCCTCGTTGCTGCTGTCGGTGATGTAGGCGACGCCCTCGGCGCCCTGACGCAGATCGAAGCGCACGTCGTTGAGGTAGGTCGTGGGCAGGACCACGCTGGGCGGCAGGACGATCGTCTTCACCACCCGGTCGGTCGCAAGGTCGATTGCCACCAGCTTTGCACCGCCGGCCTGTGGTTGAGAGAATTTGGGCGCCGCCGTGTCGAGCACCCACAGGCGATTGGCGCCGTCTGCCACCACGCTCTGCACCGAGATGAAATGCCCCGCCGGGTCGGCCGGATCGGGCCGGTTGGTCGCGGCATCGGGATAGGGCACCGCCTTGCCGTCGACCAGCTCGGCCACCGTGAACGGCGCGTTATCGCCCCATTGCGGGAAGTTGACGAAGATGCGCCCGCTGGGTGCGACGGTCACGCCAGTCGGCATCGCGCCATTGAACGTCGCGACCTGTTCGATTTGCGGCGCGGATGCACCCTCGCGGGTCATCGCGCAGGCGGCGAGCGAGAGGGCAGCGCCAGCGGCCAGAAGCAGTTTGACCGAGGTTTTCATGGTGTCATTTCCTTGAGGATGCGGCCCGCTTCGTGGGGCTCGGACCGGAGGTATTGCGGCGGCGCCTTGACCGATGCGCCGAGCGCGGCGGCGGCGTGCCAGGGCCAGCGCGGATCCCACAGCGCAGCGCGGGCAATGGCTATGGCGTCGGCATGCCCGTCTTCGAGGATGCGCTCTGCCTGCTGAGGATCGGTGATCATTCCGACCGCCACGACAGGCATGGCCACCGCGTCCTTGACCGTCCGCGCCAGCGGCACCTGATAGCCGGGGCCGACCGGGATCTGCTGGCGCGGGTCGAGCCCGCCGCCGGAGACGTGGATTGCCGAACAACCGCGCCGCTCCAGCTCCTGCGCAAACCGCGCGGTTTCCTCCGCCGTCCAGCCGCCTTCAACCCAGTCGGTCCCCGAAACGCGGACGGTCACCGGGCGGTCGGCCGGAAACGCTTCGCGCACGGCATCGAACACTTCGAGCGGGAACCGCACCCGGTTGTCGAGGCTGCCGCCGTATTCGTCGCCGCGCCGGTTGGAAATCGGCGAAAGAAACTCGTGAAGCAGATAGCCATGCGCCGCGTGGATCTGGACGGCATCGATGCCGAGCCTGCCGGCGCGGCGGGCGGCGTCGGCGAACGCCTCCCGGATGCGGGCAAGCCCTGACTTGTCCAGTTCGACAGGGGGATGGTCGTCCGGAGCGAAGGGAATGGCGCTGGGTGCCACGGTCTGCCAGCCATTCTCCGTATTGGGGGCGATCTGCGTTCCGCCGTGCCACGGCTTGGCGCAGCTCGCCTTGCGGCCGGCATGGGCCAGCTGGATGATCAGCGGCATGTCCGACCACCGGCGCACGCTTTCGAGCACGCTTCGCATCGCCGCTTCGGTGCGGTCATCGTACAGGCCGCTGTCACCGTAGGTGATGCGCCCTTCCGGGCTGACAGCGGTCGCCTCTATCGTTAGCGCGCCCGCGCCCGAGAGCGCCAACTGGCCGAGATGCATCTGGTGCCAGTCGGTCATCGCGCCGTCCTCGGCAGAATACTGGCACATCGGCGCGATAACGATGCGGTTGGCAAGCCGCAGCCCCGCGACCTCGAGCGGTTCGAACAGGCGCGCCATCACCATGCGCCCGTGTTGGGCATGGAGGCCCAGGGTTCGGCCGGGGCCATGTGTTCGCCTTTTTGGAGCAGTTCGATCGAGATCCCGTCCGGAGAGCGGACGAACGCCATGTATCCGTCGCGGGGGGGGCGATTGATCGTCACACCGCCCGCCTGCAGCCGCGCGCACGTCTCGTAGATGTCGTCGACCCCGTAGGCGAGGTGGCCGAAGTTTCGGCCGCCCGTGTATTTCTCGGAAGCGCTGCCATCCTCGGGCGGCCAGTTGTACGTCAGCTCGACCTCGGCATCGCCCTGCTCGCCGTCGCCGCGGAAATCCTCGTCGGCGGCAAGGTAGATCAGCGTGTAACGCCCGGCCTGGTTCTCCATGCGCCGGGTCTCCCTGAGACCCAGCAGCGTGAAGAACCGGACCGCCGCCTCGGGATCGGCGACGCGCAGCATGGTGTGGAGATACCGCATGATCAGGCGTCCTTGTCTTTGAGGGCTTCCATCACGAGCTCCGCGGTGCGGGTAGCGCTGGCGGGGTTCTGGCCGGTCACCAGATTGCCGTCGCGCAGGGCGAAGGGGGCAAAATCGGGGCCGCCCTCGTGCTTGCCCCCAAGTTCCTTGAGGCGCGTTTCGAGCAGGAACGGCACCGCCTGATCGAGGCCGACCGCGCGTTCCTCGCTGTCGGTGAAGCCCGCGACACGGCGACCGGCGACGAAGGGCGTGCCATCGGCCTTCTTTGCCGAGACCAGCCCTGCCGGTCCATGGCAGACGGCGGCGACGATCTTGCCTTCGCGGTCGAAGCGTTCGACCAGGCGGGCCAGTTCGTCACTGACGGGGTAATCGAACATAGTGCCGTGGCCGCCGGGCAGGAACAGCGCGTCGTAGCCGGCGGGATCGATGCTTGTGAATACAGGGGTGCTGGCAACCTCGGCCTTTAGGGCCTCGTCCTTCAGATAGCGCTCGACCGAAGCGTCGTTCTCGCCGTCGGCGTTGACGCTGCGCTGGTCGACGGGGATGGCGCCGCCCTTGATCGAAGCAAGCATCACCTCGGCGCCCGCATCACGGAAGGCGTAATAGGGGGTGGTAAGTTCCTCGAGCCAGACACCCGTCGGTTCGGTGCCGGGAGTCATGCGGTCGGCGGAGGTGGCCACCATGAGAATGCGGGTCATCGTCAATTGTCCTTTTCTAGTGATGTCGGGAACACGAGCAAACGCACCCGCCGGCGCCGCGCCCGCCACCAGGACAGCGGTGAGGGCTTGCAGCAATTGGCGGCGATTTTGCATTCGATCGTTCCTTTCGGCGGCTTAGATACGCAGGGAACGGCATCATGAAATCCAGCGGGAATGGCGGACGGCCATAAATCCGGTTATGGAACCGGAATGTCCCTCTTGCAGTTGCGCACCTTCGTCGAAGTCTACCGCCGTCGTTCACTGAGCGAGGCGGCCCGGGCAATCGGCATCACCCAACCGGCGGCGTCGCAGCACATCGCATCGCTCGAGGCGCAATTGGGCCGTCCCTTGTTCGATCGCCATTCGCGGGGTGTTCGACCAACAGCGATTGCCGACGATCTCGCGGCTTCGATCGGAAGCAGCCTCGACACCGCGGAATCGGCACTGGCCAGCGCGCGGGCCCGATCGTCGCGCATCTCGGGCACGGTCCACATCGCCGCGCCGTCGGACCTGCTGGGAGAGATGATCACGCCCCGGCTGGCCCCGCTGCTGGAAGCAGGGCTGGACCTGCGCCTGCATATCGGCGGGCGCGAGGCGCTCTATGCCTTGCTGCTCGAAGACAAGGTGCACCTCGCCGTCACCGCCTCGCAACCCGAAGATGCGCGGTTGGCCTTTCATGCGCTGGGCGAGGAACACCTGCGCGCCGTAGCTTCTCCCGCTGTGGCGGAGCGGATTGCCGCGTTGCCGTTGGCAGAAGGGCTCGACCGGACGGCTCACCTCGCCTACGATCTCGACCGGCCGCTGCTGCGGACCTGGCTTGAGGCAAACCAGATCGAACTGACGAGCCAGCCCGCCTTGACCGCGCCCGATTTGAGGGTGCTACGGTCGGGATTGTGCGCGGATCTCGGCTGGACGGTACTGCCAGGCTATCTCACCCACATCGAACGCGCTGCCTGCACGCTGATCGAGATACCCGCCCCGGTCACGGTGCCGCGCAACGCTTACTACCTCGTCTGGGCACGCTCATCGCTGCGCCACCCTCGCGTTGCTACGGCTCGCGATGCCCTGATCGCTGCACTAAGGCACTGACCGCGAGCCGGTAGAGGGTCTCTGGAACTGCTCGCAGATAGCATGCGGAAGTCGCTTCGATCGGACGGCTGTGTCCGCTTTGGGGAGCCGTGCTTCGTGGTGCCTACGAAGGGGATTGGGCAGCGTAGCTGCTAGCACTACTTTGGCAGAAGTTTGATTGTCTCTTCACGGAGGCGGTGACCGCATTGGGGGCAACAGGCAGGCGGCGGCCTGGATAGGTGATCAAGGATGGCCTGCCGGACTGCGGGCAGACTGGGTTGCGGCGGTGGTC
>JAFVHU010000023.1 GCA_017474385.1 Afipia sp.
GAACTTCCTGAGGCGCAGATTGTCGATCGCCTCGCGCAGCGTGTAGAAGCCGCCGAAGAAATAGGCGGCGATGTAGCAGGTGGTCGGCAACCAGCCGGGGGCAGCGGGCAGGAGCTTCTCGATCGCGAAGCCGATCGCAAGGAGAGCGCCGCATGCGAGGGAGAAGATCAGCTCGGTGTTGGGCCCGAGAGGACCGCCATGCGCGTGATCGTGCTCCTTCTCCCCCCGTGCAGGGCTGTGCTCGCCATGGTCATGACCTGCATGAAGATTGGCCACTTGATCTTCGCGATCCGGCTTCGCGGCTGGCCGGCGGGCGATGGGCCCGGTCACCGTGACCCCCATCCCGGCGAGCGCAGCCCGGATGGCCTGCTCGGAACCTAGGGTCCGGTCGAACTCGACACGCAGCAGCCCGCCGGCGCTCGCTTCCGCCTCCAGCACGCCCGGCTCTGCACGCAGACGATCAGCGACCGTACGCGCCCGTCGCTGGTGAGCGATGCCCCCAACCTGCCACAGGACATGGCCGAAGCGCTCGGTGATCCTGGCTCCGGCACTTGCCACGAGCTCGCGAATGCGTGGAAGCGGTACGATGCTGGGGTCGTAGTGGATGCAGAGCTGAGCGGGCTCGCCGGGGCCGACGGCGGCAACATGAACCTCCTCGACCCCTTCGCGGCTCTGGATCTCCGATGTCAGCCGAGCTACGCACGCGTCATCAGTGTCGGGGATGCCCGGCAGCATGATTGGAATGTCCAAGCGAAGTTTTTCGGTCACCTTCACGTCCTTCTTTACTTAGATACTTCCAGGCTAAGATCGCGCCCTCTGGTGACCGGGACCTCACTATTGCTGGCATGAGGGAGACAAAAGAAGGCGACCGGGATCTTCTGACGAGTAGATCATCCGTGCAATCGCATTCTAGGCCATCATGCCTTCTGGATTAATAGCAGGAAAGTCTTGGCCTCGATGCACTGGAGTTCACCGAACCTCCGCCGATCGTACGCGGTTCGTCAGCAGCGGACGGCACGCCGCTGGACCGACGCTGGGGACTCCGCTCGGAGCGGCTTATGTGAGACTCAGGCCCTTGCGGCCGAGAAAATTTCGCGGCGCCTGGGTGGAATCCTACCAGAGAATGCGTCCCCGTCCTGTCAGGATTGATGCGGTCAAGCGGGTGCTCGCATCGTCGCTTGGCGATCTTATGGTTTAACTACGACAGGTCCATGTCCGAGAAGGGGCCGAGACTCTCAAGGTCGCGTGATGATACGCCTGCAAACCAAAATTCGCGTCCCTGCCTGAACGGCCGTGAAGTGACGGACTTCATGCTGAATTGCGACGACGCCAGCTATCAAGCCTGGTGGCCCGGGGTTCACTTGCAGTTTCACACTGTGCGCCGGGTCACGGGAGATGTCGGAAACGCGGTCTACATGGATGAGTATGTTGGCCGGTTTCGGCTGAAATTCCATGCAGTCGTGACCGCCGCAATCCCAGGGAAGGAGATCACGTGGCAATTCATAAGGGGCGTACGGCTGCCCGGAAAACTCATCCTGCGCCTCGAAGATCAGGCAGAGGGCGTAGCGATCTCCCACGTGGTCGAGGTCGGATTTCGCGGTCCGGGCCGCGTGTTCGATGCGGTTTTGCGCTTCTGGCTCACGCGCGAATTCGCGGATGCGCTGGACGAGCACGTGCGGACCGAATTTCCGAAGCTACGCGACTTGCTGCGTTCGCGGGTGGCAACGCCCGGTAACGCGTAGCACGAAGGCACGGTCCATTCGACACCGTGGAGTTCGATTACCGGCATAACACAATCCCGCGCCTTCCCGCGCTTTCCCGTTTGCATAGGTGACGGAAAGCCGCGTCCAATAGGGCAAAGGCGTAGCGCAGCCGGCGCGTTGCTGTGTGTTTGTTGGTAATGCGGACGATCACGTCGCTTGCAGCGCCGGGCAATGAACGGTTTTATGAACGATCTTCTCTAACGACTTTTAGTGTATGAAGCGCGATCATCCGCTCTTCATCGGTGGGTATAACAAGAACGGCCACGGGGCTGTTGGGCACGGATATGCGCAGAGCGCTGCCGCGATTGGCCGATTCGTCGATCCGCAGGCCGGACCAGGCGAGCCGCTCGCAGATCCGGCGGCGCACATCGGCGTGGTTCTCTCCGATGCCGGCGGTGAACACGAAGGCGTCGAGCCCGCCGAGCGAGGCGATGAGGCCGCCCGCCTCGCGCGCGACTCTCCAGCAGAAAAGCTCTATCGCTTCTTCGGCCTCGGGGCCGCTGTTGTCCGACAGCGTGCGCATGTCACTGGAGATTCCAGACACGCCCAGCAGTCCCGACTTGCGGTAGAGCAGGTCCTCGACATCCGCCGCGGACATGCCGAGCTGTGTCTGGAGATGAAGCACAACACCAGGATCGATGGCGCCGCAGCGTGTTCCCATCATCAGCCCGTCGAGTGCGGTGAAGCCCATGGTGGTGTCGATGCTTTTGCTATCGCGCATCGCGCACAGGCTGGCGCCATTGCCGAGATGCGCCGCGATCACCCGACCGGCGGCAAGCACGGGATCGATCTCGCGCAGGCGCCGGGCGATATATTCGTAAGACAGACCGTGGAATCCGTAGCGCCGGATGCCCTGCTCATGGAAGGCGCGCGGGAGGGGCAGGCGCGCGGCGACCGGCGGCTTGTCGTGGTGAAACGCCGTGTCGAAACAGGCCACCTGCGGAAGGCCCGGGCGGAGCTGCGCAATCGCACGGATGGCGGCCAGATTGTGCGGCTGGTGCAGCGGGGCGAGCGGGTTGAGCTTTCCAGTGCATCAAGGACTGC
>JAFVHU010000003.1 GCA_017474385.1 Afipia sp.
CGCCGCCTTCATCCGCACCGCGTCCAGCCGCGAACGGCAGAGCCACGTAGTTGGCCCGGACGGTGACCCCGCAGACAAGCTTGCGCCGTCTGCGTTTATCGCGCCTCCCGGACGACACGGCTGCGAACCGTGCGTGCAGGCGCCGCATCCTGCCCCGCTTCATGAGCGCCCTCGAGAAGCGCCCCTCACGAACAGGACGTGCCGAACATAAGAGAGGTTCAGAGCGCGGGGATTTGTATCCCCATCACGAAATGTTGCAGGAGACGTTCGCTCGATATTATCCGCCGTCATTCCGGGGCGCGCGTCGTCGCGCGAACTCGGAATCCACGGCCACTCAGGAGATTTTGCAGTCATGGATTCCGGGCCTGCGCCAAGCGGCGCATCCCGGAATGACGGTGGAGCGATCTTCTCGCCATCACCACCACGCGCGGTGGTTATGGGTCCCCGCTTTCGCGGGGACGACATCGGGTGTGATGCGACAGTGTGCGCCGTTCAGAGCCTCATCACCCACAGTTGTCATTACCGGGCATACCGTCTGAAGGACGGCGTCGCTTCGCTCGCCTATGTCCCGGTGATCCCGATGAATTGAGCATTGTGCCCCGACAATCCAGATGGCCGGGTCAAGCCCGGCCATGACAGTCGAGAAGTTACAACAGCAAATCCGTCAGATGCGCGATCAGCGGAATGTCCGCGGGCGGCATCGGATAGTCGCGCAGCTTGTTGGCGCGCACCCACGCAAGCTGCTGGCCCTCATGCGGCGTTACGGTCCCCTCCCATTTCCTGCAAATGTACAGCGGCATCAGCAGATGGAAGGTCTCGTAGCTGTGGCTGGCGAAGGTGAGCGGCGCGAGGCATGGCTCTTCCACCTTGATGCCCAGTTCTTCCGCGAGTTCGCGGATCAACGCGGGCTCCGGCCGCTCGCCGGGCTCCAGCTTGCCGCCGGGAAACTCCCACAGGCCTGCGAGCGTCTTGCCTTCGGGACGCTGCGCGATCAGGACGCGGTTATCCGCATCGATCAGCGCGCAGGCGACAACGAGGACGAGTTTGATCACGAGCGGTAGTCGCCGTTGATCGTGACATATTCCTTGGTGAGATCGCAGGTCAGCACGCGGTCGCGGCCCTTGCCCAGACCAAGTCCGACCTTGATCTGGATTTTCGGCTGCTTCATCAACGCGGAGACTTCCGCCTCATCGTAAGAGGGATCGCGCGCGCCCTTGGTGGCGACGCGAATGCCGTTGAACGAGATCGAGAGCTTGTCGCGGTTAGCCGGCTCGCCGGCCTTGCCGACGGCCATAACCACGCGGCCCCAGTTGGCATCCTCGCCGGCGATCGCGGTTTTCACCAGCGGTGAGTTGGCGATCGACATCGCGATCTTGCGCGCGGATGATTTCGACGTTGCACCTTCCACCACGACCTCGACCAGCTTGCGTGCGCCTTCGCCGTCGCGGGCAACCTGCTCGGCGAGGTTGGCCAAGACGGCATGAAAGGCTTTGGTGAAAGCCTTCAACTGCGGATCGCTGGCGCGCTTGATGGTCGGTGCGCCTCTCGCGGCTGCTGCGCCGGTGGCGAATGCGAGCAGCGTATCGGAGGTCGATGTGTCGCCGTCGATGGTCACGGCGTTGAAGGTATCCTCGACACCGGTCTTGAGCAGCGATTGCAGCACCGCTGCCGAAATTGGTGCGTTGGTGAAGATGAAAGACAACATCGTCGCCATGTCCGGCGCGATCATGCCTGCGCCCTTGGCCATGCCGTTGATGGTGACCTTGGCCTTGCCGAGTTTCACGGTGGCGGTGGCGACCTTCGGAAAGGTGTCCGTGGTCATGATCGCGCGCGCGGCGTTGTCCCATCCCTCCGGCGCTGCGGCCTTCGCAAGATCGTCGAGCACGCCGTCGAACTTGGTCGCGTCGAGCGGCTCGCCGATCACTCCGGTGGAGGCGAGAAAGATCTTGCCGGGCTGGCTGCCGGTGGCCTTGGCGGCGATCGACGCGGTCAGCGTGGTCGCCTGCTTGCCTGTTTTACCGGTGAAGGCGTTGGCGTTGCCGGAATTGACCACCAGCGCGCGCGCCTCGCCGCCCTTGAGCTTGTCGCGGCACCAGTCCACTGCGGCGCTCGGGCACTTCGATTTCGTGAAAACGCCCGCAACGGTGGTGCCCTTGTCGAACAGCGCCAGCAGCACGTCGGTGCGGTTCTTGTAGCGGATGCCGGCCGCTGCCGTCGCAAGGCGCACGCCGTCGATCTGCGGCATGTCGGGAACATCGGTGGGGGCGAGCGGGGAGACGGCGGTGGACATTGATTTTCAATCCGGGTTTGAGCAGCGGCGCATCAAACGCAACGCGCGGATGAATCGCAAGGAGAAATGAAAAGACAGAAATGAAAATGCCCGGCGCGAGGCCGGGCATTGCATGTTTCGTCGTTCGAAGATGACGAAACGGTGACGCTTACTTCTTCTTCGCGGGCGCTGCCGGGGCAGCCTTGGCGTCCGGCGCCGCAGCCGGAGCAGCAGCATCCGCCGGCTTGTCGGTGCGCTCGACCTTGGCTTCGGCGCGCAGCTTGGTGACGTAATCGGCCTGTGCCTTGCGCACCACGAAGTTCTGGATCTGGCCCTTCACCTGCTCGAAGTCCGGCGGCTTGCGGTCGCGGGCTTCCTCGACCTTGATGATATGCCAGCCGAACTGCGACTTCACAGGGTCCGAAATCTTGCCGGGCTCAAGCGCGAAGGCGACGGCGGAAAATTCCGGCACCATCTGCTCCTTGGTGAAGAAGCCGAGATCGCCGCCATCCGCGGCGCCCGGATCCTTGGACTTTTCCTTGGCGAGCTTGGCGAAGTCGGCGCCCTTTTCAAGCTCGGCCTTGATCGCCTTCGCTTCTTCCTCGGTCGGGACCAGAATGTGCCGGGCACGGACTTCCTTCTCGCCCGAAACCTGCTTGGTGGCGTCCTCATAGACCTTCTTCATGGCCTCGTCGGTGACGGCGGCCTTGCCTTCGGTCGCGAGCAGGCTGTCCATCAGCAAACGGTCACGCGCGAAGGCGAGCTTCTGCTTGAAGTCCGCCGAGTCGCCGACCTTCTTGGCTTCGGCCGCCTTGGCGACGATTTTCATGTCGATCAGGAATGAGATCAGATTGTCGCGGCGGGTCGCCGGGTCCATCTGCTGGAGGCTCGGTCCCAGCTCTTCCTCGGCCACCGTCAGTTCGCTCTGACGGATCTCGGCCCCGTTAACCTTTGCGATCACGGCGTTGGCATCCTGCGCGCGAAGCGGCTGGCTGATTGTCAGCACAGCCACGAGACATGTCGCCGCAGCGGTTGCGAGAAGTCCAAATTTCAATCCGAGTCCCAGTCCAGGTCGCGCGCCCAGCGTGCTGAGAGGGGCTGTGCGGTTTGGAGAAACGGTCATGGAAAATCCTTATGGGTCAAAGCTGATGTCCCGTGTCCGGTTCGCTTTATGTCAGAACCAGATCACTGGGTCGTTCGGGAGGCGGGACACTCGCCCAACCTCCGCCCGGAAGCAACGCGAAAAAGCCGCCAAAATCATGAAATCCTTGACAGGTCCGTGCGTTGACAAGGCTTTGGACGGCCCATATCTCTCCCCGCAGGCTCTCCTGGCTGCTGCGGGGCTTTGCCACGCTCAAGCGGGTGAACTTTTGGAATTCGTTCCCGCACTCATCCTCGAGGATTCGCGCAAGGGTTTGCTCCATCAGCAATTCTGCGGACGCTTCATACCGGTTACCGGGCTGCGGTGATTTCAGCCGCAATGCCAACTGCAAGACAGGAATTTTTCATGCTCGGCGCGCTCGCCCGCAAGTTTTTCGGCTCCGCCAACGACCGGCGGATCAAGGGATACCAATCCCGCGTCGACGCGATTAACGCGCTGGAACCCGAGATTGCAGCGCTGTCAGACGAGGCGCTGAAGGCGCGAACCGCCGAGTTCCGCAAGCAGATAGCGGAAGGCAAGACCCTCGACGATCTTCTCGTGCCGGCCTTCGCCACGGTTCGCGAGGCCGCCAAGCGCACCCTCGGTCAGCGCCACTTTGATGTGCAGCTGATCGGCGGCATGGTGCTGCACGAAGGCGACATCGCCGAAATGAAAACCGGCGAAGGCAAGACGCTGGTGGCGACCCTTGCGGTCTATCTCAACGCCCTGGCCGGCAACGGCGTCCACGTCGTCACCGTCAACGACTACCTCGCCAAGCGCGACGCCGGCTGGATGGGCGAGATCTATTCGTTCCTCGGCATGACCACGGGCGTGATCGTTCATGGTCTCGACGACACTGAGCGTCAGGCGGCCTATGCCTGCGACATCACTTACGGCACCAATAACGAATACGGCTTCGACTATCTGCGCGACAACATGAAGTACCGTCTGGAAGACATGGTCCAGCGCGGTCATTTCTTCG
Organism: Afipia sp.; assembly: GCA_017474385.1. Taxonomy (GTDB): domain Bacteria; phylum Pseudomonadota; class Alphaproteobacteria; order Rhizobiales; family Xanthobacteraceae; genus Afipia. The sequence continues at coordinate 4,393 of JAFVHU010000003.1, forward strand.
CCATCGTCGACGAAGTCGACTCGATCCTGATCGACGAAGCCCGCACCCCGCTCATCATCTCCGGCCCGCTCGACGACCGCTCGGAATTCTACAACACCATCGACACCTACATTCCGAAGCTGGAGAAGGTGGCGGACTACGAGGTCGACGAGAAGCAGCGCACCGTCACGCTGACCGAAGCCGGCATGGAGAAGATCGAGAACCTGTTGCAGGCCGCCGGTCAGCTCAAGGGCGACTCGCTCTACGACGTCGAGAACGTCTCCGTCGTGCACCACATCAATCAGGCGCTGCGCGCGCACTCGCTGTTCCAGCGCGACAAGGACTACATCGTTCGCGATGGCGAAGTGGTCATCATCGACGAATTCACCGGCCGCATGATGCCGGGCCGCCGTTATTCGGAAGGCCTGCATCAGGCGCTGGAAGCCAAGGAACATCAACCGGTCCAGCCGGAAAACCAGACGCTGGCCTCGATCACCTTCCAGAATTATTTCCGCATGTACGACAAGCTCGCCGGCATGACCGGTACGGCGGCGACGGAAGCGGACGAACTGTTCGACATCTACAAGTTAGAGGTCATCGAAGTTCCGACCAACGTGCCGATCGCGCGCCTTGACGAGGACGACGAGGTTTACCGCACGGCGGATGAAAAGCATCGCGCCATCCTCGCTGAAATCGAACTGGCCAACAAACGCATGCAGCCGGTGCTGGTCGGCACCGCCTCGATCGAGAAGTCGGAAGTGCTGGGCGAGTATCTCGCCAAGAACGGCTACAAGCAGATCGACTTCGGCAATCCCAAGGCGCTGGAGAAGCTCTACGCCGCCGCGCGCGCGGGCAAGCCGGCCAAGCTGTTCGCCGTTCTGAACGCGCGCTTCCACGAACAGGAAGCCTACATCGTTGCTGAAGCCGGCGTGCCGGGCGCGATCACCATCGCGACCAACATGGCAGGCCGCGGCACTGACATCAAACTCGGCGGCTCGCTGGAAATGCGCAGCCAGATCGAGACCGCCGACATCGCCGACGAGGCCGAGAAGAAGGCGAAGATCGATCTGATCAAGGCCGATATCGAACGCTTCCGCGAGATGGTTCTGAAATCCGAGGAAGTGATCGAGATCGAACCGGCGAAGGGCAGCAAGCCGGCCAAGACATCACCAAGCCGGGCGGCCTCTACATCATCGGCTCAGAACGTCACGAATCCCGGCGCATCGACAACCAGCTCCGTGGC
>JAFVHU010000024.1 GCA_017474385.1 Afipia sp.
CTGCTGTCGATCGATCTGGCTCGTCCCGAGCCTGAACGGGTCGTTAAGACGATAGCCATCAATGAGCACGAATAATGGAACGAGTAGCGGACTCGACCGCTTAACAACTGCAAGGAGTCGAGACCATGACTGAAGGTAGTGTCATCTTCGAACCCGCCGTCTCTTTGGAGGCGCTGGCTACTTTGGGCGAAGGCCATATCGCCTACGTCAAACAGATTCGCTCCGAAGACGTGCCGGGACTTTTCCCGCAGGCGCCGCAGATCGCGCCCGGCCTGAAGCTGTTCGCGCTTCATGCCGCCGACGGCACGCCGATCATGCTGACCGACAGCCGCGAGGCGGCGATCGCGAATGCATGGAGCAACGAGTTGGAGACCGTCAGCCTTCACTGAGCAGGCCGCAAGCCGCACAGGAATGCGACGATCATGAACGAAGCGGCAGCGCGGCGAGCGCTGCCGTTTTTGTTTGGTGCGGCTGTCAGATTGAGTGTGATGCGATAGCGTGCGCCTGGTAACAGAGGTCATCACCGGGCTTGTCCCGGTGATCCAGATCAGGTGAGCACGGTGCCTCGGCAATCGGGATGGCCGGAACAAGTCCGGCCATGACATTGGATATGTGGTTGCCTCCCCCGCCCATCATCGGCATTTCCGATTCAGTTTTCAAACAGCCACGCACAATCGCTCCCGCGCCACTGCGCGAGGTGAGCTTTTAGTCGCGCCCCTTCAAAAGGGAGGGGCATGGAGCGCCGCGAGGCGCACCTGGTATCGTTTCGCTTCCGGCATCGCGTGCGAGGCGATGGTCCTCCGAAAGCGCATCGCCTCACGGCGCTCCATTGCGGCGATTTGTGAGCCGGGGACCGTACTTCCGGGGGAGGATGGGGGAGAAACTCGACCCCTGATCCGGCAGGCTTTCGCCTGCCTTCATCCGCCACCGCGTCCAGCCGCGAACGGCAGAGCCACGTAGTTGGCCCGGACGGTCAACCCCGGCCTTCCGGACGCAACGGGTGCGAACCGTGCGCGCAGACGCCGCATCCTGTTCCGCTTCGAAAGCGCCCTCGAGAAGCGCCCCTCACGAGCAGGACACGCCGAACATAAGAGCGGTCCGGAGCGCGGGGATTTGTGTCCCCATCACAAAATGTTTCGAGGTTACGCTCGCTCGATATTTTCCGCTGTCATTCCGGGGCGCGCGTCTTCGCGCGCGAACCCGGAGTCCACGGCCACTTAGGAGATTTCGCAATCATGGATACCGGGCCTGCGCCAAGAGGCAGCGCGGCGAGCGCTGCTGCCTTTGTTTTGAGGGTACGGTGTTGTGCGGCTTACGGCTTTAGCCGTTTCAATTCGGCGATGGCTGCATTGCTTTCGAACAGTTCTTTTGGACAAGACTCGACAGCCGCATTGAGCGAGGCCCGCCCTTCTTCGCGGTTCCCGTTGAGTACGTACCACTCGCCAACATAGAACTGTGTCTGACAGCGAATGTTTCGTGTTGTTTCAGCCGCCGGCAACTGTGCGGCAGAACGTTTCCCAAGATAGAACTCCGCTAGAGCATATGGCCAAACCTTGATCGGAAGTTGTTTAGCGTTTGCCTCCAGTTCCGCTTCCGCCGACGGCTCTCCCGCCTGTTTGCGCGCCAGGTAGAGAAACAGCGCTACGTGAATGTCACCTCTTAATTCGAAAGCGCGAGCAAGGTCGCTAGAGGCGCCACTGAAGTCCCCCGCCAAAAACTTCGTTAGTCCCAGCGATCTGACATGCAAAGAATTCTTTGGATCGAATTCTATTGATCGTACCCGATCAGCAATAGCTGCATCGTAATCAGCCTTGGATTCAAAAGCGGCGGCGCGGAATGCGTAGACATGGGTTAGCTTCGGATCGATCTCAATCGCTTTGGTGGCATCCTCGATAGAGAGATCGTAGTTGCCTTTGCGCCAGTGGGAAAAACCTCGATTATCGTAAGCATGGGCATTTTTCGGATCTATCTCGATCGCCTGCGTGGTGTCCACAATGGCTTGATCAAAATTGCCCTTGCGGATGTAGGCAGCCGCGCGGAGAAGATAGGTGCGCGATTCTTTTGGATTGATTTCAATCGCCTTGCTGGCGTCTGAAATCGCCGCTTCGTAATTGCCTTTACGTATATAGGCATTACCGCGGCTATCGTAGGCGCGAGCATCTTGAGGATTGACCTCGGCCGCCTTTGTAAAATTGGCGATTGCACGTTCCATGTCGCCCTTTTGAGCGTAAACACCTCCGCGGGCGAGATAGGGACGATAGTCTTTTGGGCTGATCGCTATCGCCTCTTCGACATCGGCCATAGCTTGATCAAAATTGCCCTTTGCGGCGTATGCCAACCCGCGATTTGAAAAAGGCCTGAAATCACGTGGATCGAGCGCGATCGCCTGGGTGGCATCCGCTATCGCACCATCAAAATCGCCCTTGCCAAAATATGAGCCGCCACGCCGCACATAGGCCGAAGCGTATTGGGCGTCGATCTCTATGGCCTTGTTTGCATCTATAATCGCCTGATCAAAATCAGCCTTGCGCCAGTAGGCCGTGGCGCGATTGGTCAAGACGACCGCCCGGTTTTTATCGTCGAGCTTGCCGGCCTCAAGCAGACGCGTGCAGGCGGAAATCGCAGCGGCGGCGTCTTCCGCCTCGCACAATTTCCAGTCCTGATCGCTTTGAGCCAAAGCAGCGAAAGGGGCGAGTATCCAGACCAGTGCGATCAAGAACTGCTTCACCACGTCCTGCCCCCGCAACTTCCTGCGCGCGGCCGAATATTTCAGCCGTCAACCTGAACGCGCGCAAAAATTTTATACGCGCCCAAGGTTAAAGCAAATGGGATTTGGGAACGTGCGGCTCTTGTTGGACCGCCTGTACCGAGGTTCTATTTCTCAGGCCGCGGTGGCCGGCGGCAGCGCCAGCACCGAATACAGCGCCTGCGCGTCTTTGGATGCGCGCAGCTTCTTGGCGATATCCTGATCGCGCAGCAGCCGCGCAATCCGCGCCAGCGCCTTGAGGTGATCGGCACCTGCGCCTTCGGGAGCCAGCAACAGAAACACCAGATCGACCGGCTGACCATCCATCGCTTCAAAGTCGATCGGACGGTCCAGACGTGCGAACAGGCCGGACAGCTTGTCGAGCTTCGGCAGCTTGCCATGAGGAATCGCGACGCCGTAACCGACGGCGGTGGTCCCCAGTTTCTCGCGCTGGAGAAGCACCTCGAAGATCGACCGTTCGTTCTGGCCGGTGAGAACGGCGGCACGCGCGGCGAGTTCCTGAAGCGCCTGCTTCTTGCTGTTGACTTTCAACGCAGGGAGAATCGCCTCGGGTGCGACCAGATCGGTAATCGTCATGGAGCGTTCCGAGGGTGAGTTAAGCCGTTGGTGAACTTACTAAATCGGTCTCAGACCGGGCGGCGTCAAGGGCCATTCGAACCAAAATCTGGCCGCATTCCTGAAAGGTCGCGGACCATAGTTAGGCTCGACCCAGGCGTCAATGGCGAACCGGCTCTGCTACCGCCGGAGGATCCACCCAGCCGACATTGCCGTCCGGCCGCCGATATATCACGTTCACTCGCCCGCTGCCGCCGTGCTGGAAAACCATCACCGCCGCCCCGGTCAAATCAAGTTCCATGACCGCCTCGCTCACCGAAAACCGCTTCAGCGAGGTCACCGCCTCGGCAATGATCACGGGATTGAACTCGGTGACGCTGTCATCGGACGGCGCTTCGATCACATAGCTCGGCGCGTCGAGACCCGGTCCGCCGTATCCCGCACCATTCAGATCGGACAGCGCAGCGGTGGCTGCATGCGCCTTGCGCGCGGAGCGATCCTTCAGGCGGCTCTTGTAACGGCGCAAGCGTTTCTCGATCAGCAGCAGAGCCTGATCCGCGCTCGCATAAGCATCGGCGGCCATCGCATCCGCCTCGAGCGTGATTCCCGAATCCAGATGAAGCGAGCAATCGGTGCGAAAGCCGAAGCCATCCTTGCTGAGCGTGATGTGGCCGGAAAAGTTGCCGTCGAAATATTTCCGAAGGACTTCTTCCGTTCGCTCACTGACGCGATCACGCAGGGCTTCACCGACGCTGATACTCTTTCCAGAGACCCGGAGTGTCATGACGTTACCTCACTTTCGGACTGGCAGTTCGGATTGCTGAGCGTTCCGCTTCTTGACGACACAGTCAAGCGGTTGCTGTGTCGCGGGACCTGTCTACGGCCGGGGCGGCCGACGTTAACGCTGTACCGAGCATGCTTTGCTTGTCGCGGCGGCGCTGCACGGACGAAGGAATACGCATGGCTTCACGATACTTCGCTACCGTGCGCCGGGCTATATCAATGCCGTCGGCATGCAAACGTTCCACGATGGTGTCGTCCGACAGAATGGCCGTCGGGCTTTCCGCATCGATCAGCTGTTTGATGCGGTGCCGCACGGCTTCGGCGGAATGCGCGTCCCCTCCGTCGGCCGATGCGATGGAAGCGGTGAAGAAGTACTTGAGCTCAAACGTGCCGCGGTTGGTCGCCATGTACTTGTTCGCGGTCACCCGCGAAACCGTCGATTCATGCATCTGGATGGCGTCGGCGACGGCTTTCAGGTTGAGCGGGCGCAGATGCGCGACGCCCTGCGTGAAGAAGCCGTCCTGCTGGCGAACGATTTCGGTCGCAACCTTCAGGATCGTCCGCGCCCGCTGGTCGAGTGCGCGCACCAGCCACGTCGCATTCTGCAGGCAATCCGTGAAATAGGATTTGTCGCCATCCTTGCGGATGGTTTTAGACAATTGCGAATAGTAGACCTGATTGACCAGAACTTTTGGAAGCGTGTCGCTGTTGAGTTCGACATGCCAGCCGCCGTCCGGTCCAGGACGAACATAGACATCCGGCACGACGCTTTGCGTCTTGGCCGATCCGAACTTCAGGCCGGGCTTGGGATCGAGATGGCGGATTTCGCCGATCATGTCGGCGATGTCTTCGTCATCGACGCCGCAGATTTTCCGCAGCGACGCGATGTCGCGCTTCGCCAGCAGATCGAGATTCTCAACCAGCGCCTGCATCGCGGGATCGTAACGGTCGCGCTCGCGCAACTGGATCGCTAGGCATTCGCTTAAGCTGCGCGCGCACACGCCAGGCGGATCGAACTTCTGCAGAACCGCAAGGACTGCTTCGACGGCTTCCCGCGACGTGCCGAGTTTCTCGTCGGCGTCGCCAAGATCGGGCGGCACATAGCCCGCGTCATCGACAAGATCGATCAGGTACTGCCCGATCATGCGGTTCGCCGGATCAGGGAATGCGACCGCCAACTGCTCGGCAAGATGTCCGCCCAGCGTCGTCTCCGCCGCAACAAAAGCTTCGAGATTGTAGTCGTCGTCGTTGGAGGCGCCGCCACCCCATTCGGTGTAGGCAGTCGGCGCGGCATCCTGCGCATTGCGCGCAGCGGCGTCCGCGGGCTCCTCCGGAAAGACGTTTTCCATGCCGGTGTCGAGGGTCTGCTCGATCTCGGCGCGGGTCCCGAGATCCGGGGCCATCCACTCCTCGGCGCCGGCCTCAAAGCCGTCCGATGACCGCTCGCCGTCCGTCCCTGGGGAAAATTCCGCGCCGTCGGAAAAATCCCCGCCATCGGCCTCGGCGTGGCCGGAGGCGGGTTCGCCGTGGTCGGGAGCGCCGTCCTGATTCGCCCGCTCGAGCAGGGGATTGCGCTCAAGCTCGTCTTCGACGAACGCCACGAGATCGAGATTCGACAGTTGCAGCAGCTTGATCGCCTGCATCAGCTGCGGCGTCATCACCAGCGACTGCGACTGGCGGAACTCTAGTCTCTGCGTCAGGGCCATAAAAACCAGATCCGGTCCAAAAGTTGGTCCGTTTCTTGCTTATATGTTTCCTGCGGGGTTGTACACGGCTTGACGTTTCGAAAATTTGGGATGCTGCCGCCGACGGCTCACAATCCCGGATCTAAGGTGAATCAGAGGCGGAATTCTTCGCCCAGATAGAGGCGTCGCACGTCGGGATCGTTGACGATGTCGTCCGGGCTGCCCTCGGTCAGCACTTCGCCCGCGTAGACGATATAGGCGCGGTCGGTCAGGCCCAGCGTCTCGCGGACATTGTGGTCGGTGATCAGCACGCCGATGCCGCGCGCCGTGAGATGCCGCACCAGTTGCTGAATATCGCCGACCGCAATCGGATCGATGCCGGCGAAGGGCTCGTCGAGCAGCATGTAGTTGGGGCGCGAGGCCAGCGCACGCGCGATTTCCACGCGCCGCCGCTCGCCGCCGGAAAGCGCGATGGACGGCGATTTCCGCAAGCGCGTGATGTTGAATTCGTCGAGCAGCGAATCGAGTTCGCGTTCGCGCTTGCGCTTGTCGGGCTCGACCACTTCCAGCACCGCGCGAATGTTGTCCTCGACAGACAGTCCGCGAAAAATCGACGCTTCCTGCGGCAGATAACCGATACCGAGCCGCGCGCGCTGGTACATCGGCAGCTGCGTCACATCGTGACCATCGAGTTCGACACGGCCGCGATCCGGCTTGATAAGACCGGTGATCATGTAGAAGCAGGTGGTTTTGCCTGCGCCATTCGGTCCGAGAATACCGACGGCTTCGCCACGCCGGACATAGAGGCTGACGCCGTGCACGATCTTGCGCGTGCCGAAGCTTTTTTCGACGCCATGAACGGCGAGATAACCCGAGTGTTGCGCGCGCGGCGCTGCACCGTTGGATGCTGCGCGGCTGCGCGGCGCGCTCTCGCGCGGCTGTTCTCGTGAAACATCCCGCGACAGGTTGCGCGGGATGGGCGGCGCGTCATGCGTGAACGCGGACGACTCCTGCGGCGCAAGCGTCGGAGGATCGCGCGGAATTGCCGCCACGGCTTCGCGCCTGACCGGCGCGCTCTCGCGGGTTGCCAAAGGTTTCTCACCCGCAGCCGGTTTGAAGATGTCGCCCATTCGCGCCGCCAGCGACGTGATGTCCTGACGCAGGCTGTCCTGCGGCGAACGGGCAAAGCCCTGCCGTCCACGCGCCGGGCCTCGACGACGAAAGATGCGCAGGAGATCCACCATGCCCGCTTAAATCAGCCTTTGGGTTGTTGCCTGAGCATGATGGACCGGAGCCGTATTGCCCATCCCCAAATGTTCAGGGGCTGCGTGATACAGGCTTGCCGTCTCCGGTTCAACTGTTGCGCTTTCGCGGAGTCGCCAAGTCATTGAGTTTAAGCGGCTTTCCAGGAGCGCTCGGAGCCGTTGACGGCTGCGCGCCGCCGGAGTTGCCGCCTGCCGGCGATCCGCTGGGAGCGGCCTGAAAGACGCCCTGCACACGCCCGCTGTTCGATTCCACCCGGGAGACACCGGTCGTGAGATCGACAACCAGACGGTCTCCACGCAGCACGTTCTTGTCCTTGGTCAGCAGCACATTCCCGTGCATCGTGACGGTGTTGGCGCGCATATCGAAGACGCCCTTATCGCCCGTGACCGTCGAATCCTTCTGGGTGACGATAACGCCGCCTTGCGCCTCAAGCCTCTTGATCGACGAACTGCCGCTCGGTCCGGGCGTCGCGGATTTCATGGCGGTCTTCTTGGCGCCAGAAGGCTCGTTGCTATCGTAGAATACAACCAGCGTCTTGCAGAGCATGGTGGTGTCGCCCTGCACGACTTTCACATTGCCGCTAAACGTCGCCGCCTTGTCCTTGTCGCGCATTTCGAGCGACGCGGCATCGATCTGAATCGGCTTGTCGCGGTTCTGCGAGAAGCCTTGCATCGCGTTGGGCACACCCGTCGCCGTACTCTGCGCATGCGCGTCAGCCGGCGCGGACAAGACGGCCGCAAGCGCGCCAATCAACAGTGCGCGCGTCATCGCGCGCATGACATTGATGGCCTCAGGACCGTTGTAAGTCTTCATCATCCCAAAAATCATTTTGCAGCAGCATCCCGTGCGGGAGCCTGAATACCGTTTGTCGTATCCTTCGGCTCTTCCGGTATCAGGATCATCGAGACGCCGCCTTCGAAGCGCACCAGCGCGCCATTTTCGGTTATTCTGAGACGCTTGGCATCGAGCGTTCCGTTCAGCAATTTCACCGCCACGGGTTCATCCGACGACACCGAGCCGCCGCCGATATCGACGGTGGCCTGCGTCAGCCGCGCCTCGTAGCCCGTGGAGGATTGCAGCAAGATGTTGTCCTTCAGATCCAGCAACTGGGTTTTCGTGTCGAACAGGCCGGTGCGCGCATCCATGGTGATGCCTGTCTTGTCCTCCATCTGAACTTTCGCGCGCAATTCGTTCAGCTCGACATTGTTCGGTTTGGTCACGTCCTGGATCGCCGACTTGGCCCACAGCTCATAGGGACGGTTGTCCGGCGTGAAGCCTGCAAGGTGCGGCGAGTCCATCGTGATCTTGGTGCCTGAAACTCCAAGCTTGCCAATATCGATCGGCAGCTTTGAAAGAATCCTGAACGGGTTGAAAAGCGAAATGCCGATGATCGTCAGCATCGCGGCGGCCACCATCACCGGCACGGCGAAGCGCATCTGGCGCACGCGGCGGCTGTGACGCCGCGCCTTCGCGTAGCGCGCATCCGCTCCCGCCTGATAGCTCTGGCTCTGAACCGACAAAATATACTCCGAAGCGCCGGGATAGCGCCGTCAGTCTACGCAATGACGCGCCGTTTTGCAGCCCGGCATTTGTCCCGCCTTACCAAGCACTTGGCAAAGAGCAAAAAAGTGACGGAAACCGGGCAAACTTCGCTGCAAATGGCGGGATTGGGCTGCAAATGGCGAAATTACGAATGGGCGAAAATATCGTCGTTTTCCCACCCGCCAAGGTCCAGCCGTGCGCGCGTCGGCAAAAACTGGAAGCAGGCCTTCGCGAGGTCTTCACGGCTCTCGCGCGCCAGCATGGCGTCAAGCTTCTCGCGCAGCGCGTGAAGATGCAGCACGTCGGACGCCGCATAGGCGAGTTGCGCATCGGTCAATGACGCTGCACCCCAGTCGCTCGACTGCTGCTGCTTCGACAGATCGATGCCGAGTACCTCGCGCACCAGATCCTTCAGCCCATGGCGGTCGGTGTAGGTGCGAACCAGACGCGACACGATCTTGGTGCAGTAGACCGGCTCCGGCATCACGCCGAACGCATGAAACAGCACGGCAAGATCGAACCGCGCGAAATGAAAAATCTTGGTAACCTTCGGATCGCCGAGCAGCTTTTTCAAGTTAGGCGCGTCGGTATGACCGGCCGGAATCTGCACCACGTCCGCGGTGCCGTCGCCGTTCGACAACTGGATCACGCACAGCCGGTCGCGATGGGGATTGAGCCCCAGCGTCTCGGTGTCGATCGCCACCGACTGCGTGTAGCGCGAAAGATCCGGCAAGTCGCCGCGATGCAGGCGGATGGTCATGGTCTGTCAGAACCTTTGCAGATTGGTCGAATCGACGGGCCTAAACTACCGCCCAAATCCCCTGCCGACGAGGGGGAGGACGGGCCCAATTTGCTCCGCATAACCGCGCCCGCCCCCGTTGGCAATGACGATGGACCGGGTTGAAGCGGCTGCCGCACGAGATATGCTGCCGCGATGGTCACAAAACGCCGCCGCGCATCCGCCCATCAGGTCGGGCTTGCGAAAATCCACGAACTCGATCCCGCGCTCGAACTGATGTTTTTCGGCTGGCGCGGCATGACTGAAAAGGCCGACGCGTATCTGGCGACGGTCGGGCTTTCGCGGGTCCATCACCGCATCCTGTACGTCATCGCACGCAAGCCGGATGTGACGGTCGGATCGCTCCAGGACATTCTGGGCATCAGCAAGCAGGCGCTGCATCGCCCCCTGAAGCACCTGCTGGACCAGAACCTCGTCGTCTCCAAGCGCGACGCCGACCAGCATCGCTACAAGATCCTCGGCCTGACTTCGGCGGGCGAGAAGATCGAACACCGCGCGTCGGAGCTCGAGCGCCGGGTGATGAAAAAGGCCTTCACCGATGTCGGCACATCCGGCGCGTCCGCATGGATGCGGGTGATGGCATCGATCGCCGACAGCACCTGACCACGCAATTCGTCTGCGCCGCCATCCGGGGCGACGTTTCACCCTCTCAGGTCAACTATGTTGACATGAGAGGGCCCCGCTGCCATTATCTTTCGGGACATCGTCCGGGGAGGCGCACATGGACAGAATGGCTGCGAAGGATTTTGCCCGGCATTGGGAAGCCAGCTGGCGCAAGGTCGATATCGACGCCGTCGTGTCTCATCTCGCCGATGATGCAGAAATGCGCAGCCCGCTTGCCGTCACGCTTACTGGATCGGCGGTCGTGAAGGGCGCGCCGGAGATTCGCAGTTACTGGCAGAAAGCTTACGGCCACATCCAGCAGGCGGACATCCGGGTGCTGTCATCGAGCTGGGACGACGAGTTGTCGCGTCTCACGATCTGGTGGCAGCTCAACGATGTCCGCGCCAGCGAGTTCATGGATTTCGGTCCGAATGATCGCGTGATCCGCAGCGAAGCGTTCTACGGGAAATGAAGGATTTAGGTATGTGGACCAACATTCTGCTGGGACTGGCTGCCGTCTGGCACGCCGCGGCTGCATTTTATTTTCTGGGCCTGACCGGCCGGATGCTCGGATCACATACATTCGAGCGGCCCGTGAATGTCATCGCGCAGGACATGATGCAATTCCTCGGCGCCATGAACGTCTCGATTCTGGTCGCCTGCATCTACGGCATCATCGGCGGCGCCGCGGTCCAGACCGCCGTCCTGCTGATTGTCGCGATCGCCAACCTGTCGCAGTTCGCCAAGGACGTGCACGCCCATTCGACCGGCCGCTGGAGACCACGGCTTGCCATGATCACATTCCTCGACGGGTTCTTCGGCTTCGTCTGTCTCGGCGTTTACATCGCTCAGATGGCCGCGCGGCCCTGAACCGTCAGCGCAATACCGTCAGCGCCACAGCCCGAGCGCTGCCCACTTCGATTCGGGAATCAGTTCGCCGATCTTGTAGCCGAACGACAGCACCTTCATGTGGTCGGGCGATCCCTTGCACGCGAAGGAAAACGCATACCATCGTCCCTTGCTGCGGAACGCACCGCCCTTGCCCGTGACAGTGTCGCCCGCATGCTGCGGATGGGACAGCACGTCGGTCTGGGCGCGGTCGGGATGATAGGGATTGGCGTCGCGATCGATCCGGCTCATGGCCTCGAGGTCGCAGACCTGTTCCAGCCGTGTTTGCGGATTGAGCTTTTTCAGGCTCGCTGCGAACCGGGCGTCCATGGCAAAACCCGGAGCGACCGGAAACAGCGCAGCGATCAAGACAACGGCGGTAATTTTCACAAAAGCACCACCGAAACGTGGGATGAGGGTGCACCGTTTCGGAAAACCTGGCCTCCGGGGAGGAGGCTGTTTTCAGAGTGTGGTGCCCAGGAAAGGACTCGAACCTTCACGGCCGTTAAGCCACTGGCACCTGAAGCCAGCGCGTCTACCAATTCCGCCACCTGGGCATTGGGTGCGGTTACTAAGGACAGGGCGTCCGCTTGTCAAATTGCTCTGGCCTTGATGCGTTTTCTTTACGCGAACCGGTCCCCACTTCGCTCGAAAACGCGACGAAGCCACCCAAATGGCCTGTACAGCGCGAGGATGATGGCGTATCGCGGAAATCGGCGGGGCTACCGTCCCGCTTCGTTTATTTTGCGCAGGAACCAGCCCATGTCAGCCCGCATCGATACGCTTGTCACGGTCTTCGGAGGATCGGGTTTTCTCGGCCGGCACGTGATCCGGGCGCTCGCCAAGCGGGACTATCGCATCAGGGTCGGGGTCCGGCGGCCGGAATTGGCCGGTCACCTGCAACCGCTGGGCCGGGTCGGCCAGATTCACGCGGTCCAGGCGAACCTGCGCTATCCGGCCTCGGTGCAGGCGGCGGCGCGCGGCGCAAGCGTGATCGTCAACCTTGTCGGGATTCTGTCCGAGAGCGGCGCGCAGACCTTCGATGCGGTTCAGGCCAAGGGCGCGGAAACCATGGCGCGCGCGGCGAGCGAGATCGGTGCGCGCGTGGTGCATGTGTCGGCGATCGGCGCGGACGCGAACTCTGCCTCACGCTATGCGCGGGCCAAGGCTGCCGGCGAAGCGGCGGTGCTTGCGGCTGCGCCGTCGGCCACGATTCTGCGTCCCTCGGTGGTGTTCGGTCCGGAAGATCAGTTCACCAATCGTTTCGCGGGCCTTGCGCGCATTTCGCCGGTGCTGCCGCTGATTGGCGGGGGCCTGACGAAATTGCAGCCGGTCTATGTCGGTGACGTTGCCAATGCCGTCGCCGATGCGGTCGACGGCAAGACCAGGCCGGGTGCGACCTACGAACTCGGCGGCCCCGAAGTGATGACCATGCGCGAGGTCATCGAGGCCATCGTGAAAATCACTTACCGCAACACCATGCTGGTGTCGTTGCCGTTCCCGCTCGCCAAATTGCAGTCGTTCTTCCTGCAGTTCGCGCCGGGCGACCTGAAGCTGACGCCGGATCAGGTCGAACTTCTGCGCAGCGATAACGTGGTGTCGGAAGCAGCGAAGGCTGCCGGACTGACGCTGGAAGGTTTGGGCGTCACGCCGGATTCGCTCGAAGCCGTCGCGCCGTCCTATCTCTGGCGCTACCGCAAAACGGGCCAGTTCGCGCACAAGGACGCGTGAGGGCGTCGACCCGTCATCCTGAGGTGCGAGCCGGCCTTCCGGCGAGCCTCGAAGGATGGCACTGCGATTGAATGATTAAGCCGTCGCCCTTCGAGGCCTGCGCTTCGCTCCGGCACCTCAGGGTGACGAATTACTTCCCCACCGCCAGCGCGATCAGTCCGAGCGAGCCGACGATGACGCGCCACCATGCGAACAGCGCGAAGCCGTGGCGGGTGACGTAGCCCAAAAACGTCTTCACCACGATGATCGCCGTGATGAACGACACCACGAAACCGAATGCGATGATCAGCCCATGGTCCATCGTCATGTCTGCGCGGTTCTTGTAGAAATCATACACAAACGCTCCGACCATGGTCGGGATCGCGAGAAAGAACGAGAACTCCGCGGCCGCGCGTTTATCTGCGCCGAACAGCATCGCCGCGACGATCGACGCGCCCGAGCGTGACACGCCGGGAATCATCGCCGCGCACTGCGCGACGCCGATGCCGAGATACATCGGCAGCGAGAACGCCATGGCGTCGTGATAGCGCGGCTTGAAATCCTGCTGATCGACCCACAGCAACACGGCGCCGCCGGCAATCAGCGTGAAGAAGACCACCCAGGGGTTGAACAGCACGGCCTTGATGAAGCTTCCGAAAATCAGCCCGAGAATCACCGCGGGGAAAAACGCCAGCAACACGCCGATCACGAATCGCCGTGCTGCAGGATCGGAAAACATGCCGAGCGCAACGCGCCACAGCCTGCCGAAATAGATCATCAGGATGGCGAGGATCGCGCCGAGCTGGATCATCACCGCGAAGGTCTTCCAGAAATTATCCCGATCCAGATCCATGAATCGTTCCACAAGCAGCAAATGCCCTGTGGACGACACCGGAAGGAATTCGGTCACGCCCTCGACGATTCCGAGAACGAGGGCCTTCAAAAGATCAGCTAACATCTGGGGATAATCCGAAGTGCAAGTGGTCCGATTCTAACATTCGCACTCCATTGCAGCAGGCATTCTTGCGAATGTTAGAATCGAAGGACCACTGGCAAATGTTAAATTTCTGGTGGAGTTTTGGATTTGACATTCGCTTGCCTCATTCGTTGGGAGACGGGTAGCGAATGTCAAATCCACTCCACCAATGGGTTCCTCAACCCGCGTTCTTGTCGCCCATTCGTCGTGTTGCCGCAACGGCAAATCCATGAAATTGAGGATTGGCAAATGGCCTTTTGCCTGCTTATCAGGCCCACCGCCGAGTCCCCACTTTCCGAAGTTCGTGATCCGTTTCAGCAACCACCTTTCACGAACTTCGGAAAGTTATGGGTACTCGTAAACTTATAATTCCAGTACCGCTTTCTATTGGACGTTCCTGAACCTGACTCGCAGCTTGCGATACAGGAACGTCCAATAGGCGGTACTGACGCGTTAACCTCCCTTCGAGACCCTTTGTTAAACCTAACCGGACTATCAAAAGCTTCATGTTCACGCTATTCCATCATCCGTTTTGTCCGCGGTCACGTTTCGTGCGCCTTGCTCTCGGTGAGCACGGGCTCGACATGCGGCTTGTGGAGGAACTGGTCTGGGATCGCCGTGAAGCCTTTCTCGCGCTCAATCCGGCGGGCGACACACCGGTTCTGATTGCCGAGGGCACGCCCGCGATGCCGGGACCAGGCCTGGTCGCTGAATTTCTCGACGAGATCCATGGCGCGCCGCTGGGCGATCACCGTTTGCTGCCGCGAGCCATGAACGACCGCATCGAGGTGCGGCGCCTGATGTCGTGGTTCAACGACAAGTTTTTCGAGGAGGCCAGCGGACCTCTGGTGACGGAGCGCGTCTACAAGCGGTTCATGAAAGCGGAGCACGGCGGCGGCGCGCCTTCGACCGATGTTCTGCGCGCGGCGAAGGCAAATGTGCGCTATCATCTGGCCTATATCGGCTGGCTGGCGCGGACACGGAATTTTCTCGCCGGCGACCAACTGACATTTGCCGACCTTGCCGCCGCCGCGCATCTGTCGGCGATCGATTATCTGGGCGATGTGCCATGGAACGAGGACGACGCAGCCAAGGCGTGGTACGTGCGGATCAAATCCCGCCCGTCGTTCCGTCCGCTGCTGAACGAGTGGATGGCGGGAGTCCCGGCGTCGGCGCATTACATCGATCTCGACTTCTGACACCCGCACCCACGACAGATGCCGCCGCGATCAAGGCCGCGCTGACCGAACAAGCCCGCGCCATCGGTTTCGGCACCATCGGCATCACCGATCCTGACGCCATCGAAGGCGCGCGCGAGCGGTTGCAAACCTTTCTCGATGCCGGCTCGCACGGCGACATGGAGTGGCTCGCCAACGAGCCCGCGCGCCGCGCCAGCCCCAAGGTGCTGTGGAGCGACGTACGCTCGGTGATCATGCTCGGAATGAATTACGGCCCGGATGAAAATCCGCTGGCGCTGCTCGAACAAAAAACCCGCGGCGCGATTTCGGTCTATGCGCGCGGCGACGACTATCACGACCTCATCAAGAAACGTCTCAAGACGCTGGCGCGCTGGCTGATCGCCCACGCAGGCGGCGACGTGAAGGTGTTCGTCGACACCGCCGCGGTGATGGAAAAGCCGCTGGCGCAGGCGGCCGGTCTCGGCTGGCAGGGCAAGCACACCAATCTCGTGTCGCGCGAATACGGCTCGTGGCTGTTTCTCGGCGCCATCTTCACCACGCTCGACCTGCCGCGCGACGGCACCGATGTCGATCACTGCGGATCGTGTCAGGCCTGTCTCGATATCTGTCCCACCAACGCATTTCCCGCGCCGTATCGCCTTGATGCGCGCAAGTGCATTTCGTATCTCACCATCGAGCACAAGGGCGCGATCCCGCGTGAATACCGCGAAGCGATCGGCAACCGCATCTATGGCTGCGACGATTGCCTGAGCGTATGCCCCTGGAACAAGTTTGCGCAGGAAGGCCATGAAGCGAAACTCGCCGCGCGCGACGAACTGCGCGGGCCTTCACTGGCCGAACTTGCCCGGCTCGACGATGCCTCGTTTCGCGCCATGTTCACCAAATCGCCGGTCAAGCGCATTGGCCGCGACAGGTTCCTGCGCAATGTGCTCACCGCAATCGGCAACAGCAACGATCAATCGCTTGTGCCTGAAGCCCGCCGTTTGCTCGGCGACGAGAGCCCGCTGGTGCGCGGTGCCGCGGTGTGGGCGCTGTCGCGGCTGTTGCCGCGCGAGGACATCGCCGAGATCGCCCGGCATTCCAGCGACAGCGACGAGACCGTGCGGAGCGAATGGACCGCCGCACTGGTCTGACGGCGTGTCTATCCGTTCGACAGTTCGCTGACTGCGCTCAGCATGCGCGCGATGTCCTGCGGCCGCGACAGGCGGTGATCGCCGTCCTGCACCAGCGTCAGCACCACGTCGTCGCTGGGCAGGCAATGCGTCAGCGCGAACGCATGACGCCACGGCACATCGGGGTCCTGCGCGCCTTGCAGAATGCGAACCGGACATCCGACATCGATGGTGCCGCCGAGCAACAGATGATTGCGGCCCTCTTCGATCAGGTTGCGGGTGATCGGATACGGCTCGCCGTAATCGGAGGGCCGGTGCCACACGCCCTTGGTCATGATCTCGTCGCGGATTTCCTGCGAGAAACCTTTCCACATCAAATCTTCGGTGAAATCCGGCGCCGGCGCGATCAGCACCAGTCCCGCAAGCGTCGCGCGA
Source organism: Afipia sp. (assembly GCA_017474385.1). Classification (GTDB taxonomy): domain Bacteria; phylum Pseudomonadota; class Alphaproteobacteria; order Rhizobiales; family Xanthobacteraceae; genus Afipia. Next base: position 16,321 of record JAFVHU010000024.1, read on the forward strand.
GAAGCCGCTCCGCGGCGTTTGGCCAGCGCACGCGCCAGCAGCAGCGCCATCCAGCCGCCCATCGACGATCCGACCACAATCTGCGGGCCTTCACAAAAGGCATCGAACACTTTGAGGCTCTCTTCGTGCCATCGCCCGATGGTGCCGTCGGCAAATGTGCCGCCGGATTCGCCGTGTCCGGAATAATCGAACCGCACGCAGGCGCGGCCGTATTCGGCAGCCCATTCATCGAGCGCCTGCGCCTTGGTTCCCTTCATGTCGGAATTGAAGCCGCCGAGCCAGAACACGCCCGGAAGCGCACCAGGGCGCCGGCGAACCGCGATGCGCCGCGTCGCGCCCGTGTCGCCCACGTCGATGAAACCAAGCTCCGGCACAGCGGAACCGTTGGATGTCTGCGTCATGAAATATTGCCCCGTCCTAGTGGTCCGATTCTAACATTCGCATCCCGTTTCGGCAGGCAGGCTTGCGAATGTTAGAATCAAAGGACCACTAGTAATTGTAAGTCTTTAGTGGAGCTTTGGATTTGACATTCGCGATGCGAACTGGCGGCTGGGTTGGCCGCGAATGTCAAATCCGCTCCACTCGCTGTTATGGAGGCCCACGGCGCGTTCCGTCAACGCACAGGTCTCTGAGCGCGCTTGCGAACCGGACGCCATACCTCTATGTGAAGCGGGCTGCGGTAAGCGCCGGGCCGGTTATTTGTCAAGCATTTTACGGTTTTATGGCCGATCCCGATGTCCTGCGGCAGCGCCCGGAAAATGCGCCCCGCGGCGTTGTCGTGCTTGCCCGGCAGGCCCTAATCCTTCAAACTGATTGCCTCGTTCACAACACTGGAGATTTACCCATTCGCCGTCCCAACAGAGCCCCGC
>JAFVHU010000025.1 GCA_017474385.1 Afipia sp.
AGGAGGACCGCTGCCCGCGCGCTCATCCTTGTGCCGAAAGATCAGGCGGCCCTTCTCGAGATCGTAAGGTGACATTTCGATGGTCACCCGGTCGCCTGCCAGTGTCTTGATGCGGTTCTTCTTCATCTTCCCGGCGGTGTAGGCCACGATCTCATGTCCGGCATCGAGCTGGACGCGATAGCGTGCGTCGGGAAGAATTTCGGTCACCAGTCCTTCGAACTGGATCAACTCTTCTTTGGCCATAGGGGTCTCCAAGTCCTTTTAATCAAGTCCTCTAAATCAAGTTCTCTAATTCTGTGTCCGCAGGTCCGATTCAGGACCGCTGCGGGCGTTGATTCCGATTGGGCCGATTTTGCGCCGGACGGCTTTCACGATGCAAGAAGGCGACGCCCTGAATACCCTCACCCTTGGCATTTTGCGATGGCCGAGATTGTTCATGGCGGCCAGCTTCGTGCCGGTCGGACTGCGGCATGCCCCCGCCCGGACGGCGGCGACGCCGGGGACCCTGCGATCCAGGCGCCCCGTCGTTCGCACGCGGGCTGTGTCCGTTATGTCCGTTATGACCATTGTGTCCGTTATGGGAGCCGGACCGCGCCGGACGGTGCTGAGCTGGCGCAGCCGCGGCGGGACGCTGTTGATGTCCCGGCGTGCGGCGATCCTCTTTCGGCAGGGTAACGCGGATCAGCTTTTCGATGTCGCGCAGATAGCCGAGTTCCTCGCCGCCCGCCACCAGCGAAATCGCGGTGCCGTCAGCGCCGGCGCGCGCGGTGCGGCCGATGCGGTGGACGTAGGTTTCCGGCACGTTGGTCAGGTCGAAGTTGATGACATGGCTGATGCCATCGACGTCGATGCCGCGCGCCGCGATGTCGGTCGCCACCAGCGTGCGGATGTCGCCAGTACGGAATGCCGCCAGCACGCGTTCACGGTGGTTCTGCGACTTGTTGCCGTGGATGGCCTCAGCAGGAATTCCCGATTTCACAAGGCCTTTCACGACCTTGTCGGCGCCGTGCTTGGTGCGGGTGAACACCAGCGCGCGGTTGACCTGCTCGGTCTTGAGAATCTGCGCCAGAATGGCGGGCTTCGCTGAATGGTCGACCTGCAGGACTTTTTGCGTGATCCGCTCCACCGTGGACGCCACCGGCGTCACGGCAACGCGGGCCGGGTTATGCAGCATCTGCTCTGCGAGATCGGCGATGTCCTTCGGCATGGTTGCCGAGAAGAACAGCGTCTGACGTTTCGTCGGAAGCTTGGCGACGATTTTGCGGATGTCGTTGATGAAGCCCATGTCGAGCATACGGTCGGCTTCGTCGAGCACCAGGAACTCGACCTGTCCGAGTTTCAGGGCGTTGCCCTGTACCATGTCGAGCAGACGTCCGGGTGTCGCCACCATGACATCGATGCCCTGCATGACGGAGCGGACCTGGCGGCCCATCGGGACGCCGCCGATCGCCAGCGCAGAGGTCAGCTTGATATGCCGGCCGTAGGCATTGAAGCTCTCGAGGATCTGGCCGGAGAGTTCGCGGGTTGGGCTCAGCACCAGCACGCGGCAGGTCTTGGGCTGCGGCTTGATACGGTTTTCCAGCAGGCGATGCAGGATCGGAAGCGCGAAGGACGCGGTCTTGCCGGTGCCGGTTTGCGCGATGCCGATGACGTCGCGTCCGGTAATCGCGATGGGAATGGTTTGAGCCTGAATGGGGGTGGGCGTGACGTAATTTTCTTCTTTAAGAGCACGCGAGATTGGATCGGCAAGGCCGAAATCCTGAAAGGAGGTCAAAAGGGTATCTTTCTATGAGTCGCAACGCGCGCCCGGCGGAATGCCAGGTGCGGGCGGGTGTCGGAGACACCCGCGTGTCTGGGGCGTCGGTTTTGGTTAGCTGAAGGGGCAAGCCAGAAACCGTTGGACGGGATCAGTACACGCGGCTCGCAAAGACCCGATGATTCTCAAGGTCGTGGCGCTCATATGGAACAGGAACACGGCGCTTTCAAGGTGAAATCGACCGGAGGCCGCCGGCGGGAGCTTGGAAACTTCACAAGGGTGAACCCGTCGGGCCGGTTCCTGCTTGAATTGTAGACAATGCATATTTTTTGCTGTTTTTTTATGCAAATGCCGAAAGGGAGGTCAGTTCAACTGGCCGAAAAATGGGCAGGCGAAATCTGCGTCGACCCGAAACGGAATTTAGCTCTATCAAATCAAAGCGTTATGCAAATCTGTCCCATGGCATAGTTCTTGCGATTCCCTTAACGCCGCCGGCCGACGAGCCGTCGCACAGCGTTTCACGTCTGCGTCAGGGAGATGACATCGCATGACTACGCATTTCAGCAGCGTCGCAGTTGCACCGTTCAGCCGCCGTAAATGGCTGGCCGCAACCGCAGGTCTTTTTTTAGGTCTCGCCACGGTCGGCGGGGCAAAGGCGCAGGAGACCATCAAGGTCGGCGTCCTTCATTCGCTTTCCGGAACAATGGCCATCAGCGAAACCACGCTGAAGGATACGGTGCTTTTCCTTATCGATGAGCAGAACAAGAAGGGCGGCATTCTCGGCAAGAAGCTCGAGGCTGTCGTTGTCGATCCGGCGTCGAACTGGCCGCTGTTCGCGGAAAAGGCCCGCGAACTGATCACCAAGGACAAGGTGTCCGTGGTGTTCGGCTGCTGGACCTCGGTGTCGCGCAAGTCCGTGTTGCCGGTGTTCAAGGAACTGAACTCGATCCTGTTCTACCCGGTGCAGTACGAGGGTGAAGAGAGCGAGCGCAACGTGTTCTACACGGGTGCGGCGCCGAACCAGCAGGCGATCCCTGCGGTCGACTATCTCGCCAAGGAAGAAAAGGTGCAGCGCTGGGTTCTGGCCGGCACCGACTACGTCTATCCGCGCACCACCAACAAGATCCTTGAAGCGTACCTGAAGTCGAAGGGCGTCAAGTCTGAAGACATCATGATCAACTACACGCCGTTCGGTCATAGCGATTGGCAGACCATCGTGGCCGACATCAAGAAGTTCGGTTCGGCTGGCAAGAAGACGGCGGTGGTTTCGACCATCAACGGCGACGCCAACGTTCCGTTCTACAAGGAGCTCGGCAACCAGGGCATCAAGGCGACCGACATTCCGGTCGTTGCGTTCTCGGTCGGTGAAGAAGAGCTCGCCGGCATCGACACCAAGCCGCTGCTCGGCCATCTCGCCGCCTGGAACTACTTCCAGTCGATCAAGACGCCCGAGAACGAGGCTTTCATCAAGTCGTGGCAGGCCTACACCAAGAACCCGAAGCGCGTGACCAACGATCCGATGGAAGCGCACGTGATCGGCTTCGAGATGTGGGTGAAGGCCGTCGAGAAGGCCAAGTCGGTTGACGCCGACAAGGTGATCGATGCTCTGCCGGGCACCACTGCCAAGAACCTCACCGGCGGCGTGTCGGAAATGCTTCCGAACCATCACATCACCAAGCCTGTGTTCATCGGCGAAATCAAAGCCGACGGCCAGTTCGACGTGGTGTGGAAGACCCCTGGCCTCGTGGCCGGCGACGCCTGGTCGAAGGAGCTTGATGGTTCCAAGGACCTGATCGGCGACTGGGTCGGCAAGAAGTGCGGCAACTTCAACACCAAGACCAACAAGTGCGGTGGTCAGGGTTCCTGAGCAACGTCACGCTGCGCGATGCATCCAATACGCATCGCGCTCTGACCTGAAACGACCGGAAGGCGGCGGCAGTCGCCGCCTTCCTCTCACCTCTGCCGGGGTTGTCACGTGTTTTCTTTAATCCTTCATCGCTGCCGTGCGGCGGCTATTGCGTTGATATTGATTATCGTCTCGGGCGTGCCGGCACTGGCTGGTCCCTTTGAAGACGCCGTCGCGCAATTCGCCAACGATTCCTTCTCCGATACCGAGGCTGCCGTCGGCGCGCTCGCGAGCAGCGGCAATCCGCTCGCGTTTCCGATCATCGACGCGCTTCAGGATGGCCGCCTGCTGGCCGATCCGCAGAGCAAGAAAGTTTTCGTCAAAGACAAGAGCGGCAAGATCACCGATGCCGCGACCGGCGAAGCTGCGACCGCCCCGTCCGGTGCGGTCGCCGTGCGCCTCAACAACCGCCTGCGCCGCACCGTCGAGGCTGCACTCGGCGGATTGACGTTGCTGTCGCCGGATCCCGCCAAACGCATTCAGGCGGCGCAATCGGTTTTCAAAACTCATGACGCGGCCTTCCTGCCGGTCATCGAAGGGGCTTTGCAAAAGGAAACCAACAGTGGCGCGAAGCGGGCGTTTGCCGAAGCCAAGGCCGCGATCATGCTGTTCGATCCGAAGGCCTCTGAAGCAGACAAGCTCGACGCGATTGCAGTAATCCGCGATCGCGGCGATCAGGAAGCGCTTGCGATCCTCACCGGACTGTCCGCCGACCCGTCGTCCGCGCTTGGACGCGTCTCCGCGTCCGCGATCAGTTCAATCCAGAGTAACCTCGCGATCTGGGCCACCGCGCAGAACGCCTGGTATGGGCTGTCGCTCGGCTCGGTGCTGCTGCTCGCCGCCATCGGCCTTGCCATCACCTTCGGCGTGATGGGCGTCATCAACATGGCGCATGGCGAGATGGTGATGATCGGGGCGTATGTCACCTTCATGGTGCAGGAACTGATCCGCACCAGCTATCCCGGCCTGTTCGATTATTCGCTGCTGATCGCGGTGCCGCTGGCGTTTCTGGTGGCGGGAATGATCGGCGTCATCATCGAGCGGACCATCATCCGCTTTCTTTACGGCCGTGCGCTGGAAACGCTGCTGGCAACGTGGGGACTCTCGCTGGTGCTGCAGCAGGCGGTGCGCACCATGTTCGGACCGACCAATCGCGAGGTCGGCAACCCATCATGGATGAGCGGCGCTTTCGAAATCGGCCAGATGACGATCACCTACAACCGTCTCTGGATCGTGGTCTTCACCATCGCGGTGTTCTTCATCCTCCTCGGCATGCTGCGCTTCACCAGCCTCGGGCTTGAGATGCGCGCGGTGACGCAGAACCGCCGCATGGCCGCGTCGATGGGCATCGCGACCTCGCGGGTCGATGCGCTGACCTTCGGCCTGGGTTCGGGCATCGCCGGCATCGCGGGCGTGGCGCTGTCGCAGATCGATAACGTCTCGCCAAACCTCGGCCAGAGCTACATCATCGATTCGTTCATGGTGGTGGTGTTCGGCGGCGTCGGAAATCTTTGGGGGACGCTGGTTGGCGCATTGACGCTGGGCATGGCCAACAAGTTCCTGGAGCCGGTGGCCGGCGCGGTGCTCGGCAAGATCGCCATTCTGGTGCTCATCATCCTGTTCATCCAGAAGCGGCCGCGCGGCCTGTTCGCGCTCAAGGGCCGGTCGGTGGAAGCATGATGCCGTACCTGCTCACCCGTTCGCTCAACAAGAGCGCGACGATCTTCCTGCTGATCGTTGCTGCCGTCGGCATTCTCGTGCCGCTGTCGAACCTGCTGCTGCCTGCGTCGTCGCCGTTTCAGGTGCCGACTTATCTGATGGCGCTGTTCGGAAAGTATCTCTGCTACGCCATCCTCGCGCTCTCGATCGATCTGATCTGGGGCTATTGCGGCATCCTATCGCTCGGCCACGGCGCGTTCTTCGCGCTCGGCGGTTACGCCATGGGCATGTACCTGATGCGGCAGATCGGCTCTCGCGGCGTTTACGGAAACCCCGTGCTGCCGGACTTCATGGTGTTCCTGAACTACAAGGCGCTGCCGTGGTACTGGTACGGCTTCGACATGTTCTGGTTCGCGGCGCTGATGGTGTTGCTGGTGCCAGGATTGTTGGCGTTCTGCTTCGGCTGGCTCGCGTTCCGCTCGCGTGTCACCGGCGTTTATCTCTCCATCATCACGCAGGCGATGACCTATGCGTTGCTGCTGGCGTTCTTCCGCAACGATTTCGGCTTCGGCGGCAACAACGGCCTGACCGATTTCAAGGACATCCTAGGGTTCAACGTGCAGGCGCAGGGAACGCGTGCTGTGCTGTTCATTCTGTCCTGTCTAGCGCTGGCGCTCGCGTTCCTGATCTGCCGTGCCGTCGTCACCTCAAAACTCGGCAAGGTGCTGATCGCGATTCGCGATGCGGAATCCCGCACCCGGTTTCTCGGTTACCGCGTCGAGAACTACAAACTGTTCGTGTTCACGCTCTCCGCCTGCATGGCCGGTGTCGCCGGTGCGCTGTATGTGCCGCAGGTTGGCATCATCAATCCGGGCGAATTCGCGCCGGGTAACTCGATCGAAGCCGTCATCTGGGTGGCGGTCGGCGGACGTGGCACGCTGACCGGGGCTGCGCTCGGCGCCATCGTCGTCAACTACGCCAAGACGGTGTTCACGTCCGGCGTGCTCGCACCGTACTGGCTGTTCATGCTGGGTGCGCTGTTCATTCTGGTGACGCTGCTGCTGCCGAAGGGCATTGTCGGCACCGTCAAGGAGTGGTGGGCGGGCCGGCAGGATCAGCTTGCCGCGGATGAAGCCAGTGCGGCAGCGGAAGATGGTGTCACCAAGCCCGGTCTCAAACCAGATCTCGCGGAGTAAGGCACATGAACGTCATGGATATCCGCGCCACCTCGGCCATGCTCTACCTCGACGGTGTGCATGTCTCGTTCGACGGTTTTCACGCCATCAACAACCTGTCGCTGACCATCGCGCCAGGCGAGATGCGCGCCATCATCGGCCCAAACGGCGCTGGCAAGACCACGATGATGGATATCATCACCGGCAAGACCAAGCCGGACGAGGGTGATGTGCTGTTCGACGGCAAGGTCGACCTGACGCGGCTCGATGAAACGCAGATCGCCGAACTCGGTATTGGCCGCAAATTCCAGAAGCCAACGGTATTTGAGAGCCAGACTATCGAAGACAATTTACTGCTGGCGCTGAATGTCGATCACAAGGTACGCGGCACACTGTTCTGGCGCGAGACGCCGAGCGAAAGCGAGCGCATCGACCGGGTGCTGGAAACGATCCGTCTGAAGGATTCGCGTGACCGTCTGGCAGGCGCGTTGTCCCATGGACAGAAGCAGTGGCTCGAAATCGGCATGCTGCTGGCGCAGGACCCGAAACTGCTGCTCGTCGACGAGCCTGTGGCGGGCATGACCGATGTGGAGACGCATCAGACCGCCGAACTGCTGAAAGAGATCAACAAGGAGAAGACGGTGGTCGTCGTCGAGCACGACATGACGTTCGTGCGCGAACTCGGCGTCCGCGTCACCTGTCTGCACGAAGGCTCGGTTCTCGCGGAAGGCACGCTCGATCAGGTGTCGTCCAACGAGCGCGTCATTGAAGTGTATTTGGGGCGTTAGCGCATGGTCCCGAAAAGTGGGTACCGGTTTTCGGGCAAGATCATGCGCAGAAAGTAAAGCCATGCTGGATGTCAAAAACATCACTCTCTACTACGGCGCTGCGCAAGCGCTGCGCGGTGTGTCGCTGACGGCGGAGCCCGGCAAGGTCACCTGCGTGCTCGGCCGCAACGGGGTCGGCAAGACCAGCTTGCTGCGCGCCATGGTCGGGCAATATCCGATCAAGGACGGCTCCATCACTTTCGATGGCGCCGATATCGCCGGGCTGAGGCCATATGAGCGCGCGCGCAAGGGCATGTCGTTCGTGCCGCAGGGCCGCGAGATCTTCCCGCTGCTGACGGTTGAGGAAAACCTCAAGACCGGATTTGCGCCGCTAAAGCGCAACGACCGCACCATTCCCGACGACGTATTTTCGCTGTTCCCCGTTCTGCAAACCATGCTGGGACGGCGCGGTGGCGACCTCTCCGGCGGCCAGCAGCAGCAACTGGCGATCGGCCGTGCGCTGGTGATGCGGCCGAAGCTCCTGCTGCTCGACGAGCCGACCGAGGGCATCCAGCCCTCCATCATCAAGGACATCGGCCGCGCGATTACCTATCTGCGCAGCCTGGGCACGATGGCGATCGTTCTGGTCGAACAGTATCTCGACTTTGCCTGCGAGCTCGGCGACAATTTCGCGGTCATGGATCGCGGCGCGGTGAAGTTCACCTGCGACCGCGCCAATCTGGATCCCGCCGAGATCAGCCGCCAGATGGCGCTGTAACGCGCTGGATTTTGCAGGGACTGGCGGGCAGATGCGGGGCGACATCACACCAACGGTGTCCGAGACATTCGCGGCCAATCGCGCGGTTGGCGCGGTGAAGTTCGACGTGCATCTGAAGGACGGGGCCACGCGCCGCCGCCAGTTGCATGAAGAAGGCTCGCTCCGCGTGCGGTTTCCGTCGCCGGAGCAGCAGGGTCTCTCAGCGGTGTTCGTCAACACCGCCGGCGGGATCGCCGGCGGCGACCGTTTCGACATCGACATCGCAGCCGGGGACGGCGCCCATCTCACCGTGACCACCGCGGCCGCCGAAAAGGTCTATCGCTCTCACGGGCCCGACGCCCAGGTGAACATCGCGCTGCGCGCCGGGGCCGATGCGCGGCTCTGCTGGCTGCCGCAGGAAACCATCCTGTTCGATCGGGCCCAAGTCGTCCGCCGGATCGACATCGAACTGGCGCAGAGCGCGTCGCTTCTGCTGTGCGAAATCGTGGTGTTCGGGCGCGCGGCGATGGGCGAATTCATGACACGAGGAAGCTTTGTCGACCGCTGGCGGCTGCGGATCGGCGGCAAGCTCGCCTTTGCTGAAACCGTCCGGCTCGACGGCGATATTGCGGACAAGCTGGCCAGCCGCGCGGTCGCGAACGGCGGCGTCGCCATCGGCACGGCGCTGATCGTGCCCGGTGATGAATCCATCGTCGAACGCATCCGCGAAATCTCCGATGCGTTCGGAGCCGAGGTTGGCGTCTCGGCGTGGAACGGATTTGCAATGGCGCGCTTCTGCGCACAGGATGCGGCGCGGCTCCGCGCCGATATGATGAAAGTTCTGGAATGTGTGAGCCCTTCTGGCTTGCCGAGGCTCTGGCTGAATTAAAGTCAATGTGTTGAACCGGGTACTGCGCGCATGAATTTGTCTCCTCGTGAAAAAGACAAGCTTCTCGTTTCCATGGCGGCGATTGTCGCCCGGCGCCGCCTCGAACGCGGCGTCAAGCTCAATCACCCGGAAGCGATTGCCATTATCTCCGATTTTATCGTCGAGGGCGCACGGGACGGCCGCACCGTGGCCGAGTTGATGAAAGCCGGCGCAGAGGTCATCACGCGCGAGCAATGCATGGATGGCATCGCCGAGATGATTCACGACATTCAGGTCGAGGCGACGTTTCCGGACGGGACGAAGCTCGTGACCGTGCATGAACCCATTCGTTGAGGACTTCAGAATGATCCCCGGTGAACTCTTCATCAAGGACGGCGATATCGAACTCAACAAGGGCCGCAAGACCGTGACCCTGACGGTCGCCAACACCGGCGATCGGCCCATTCAGGTCGGCTCGCATTATCATTTCTTTGAAACCAATCCGGCGCTGAAGTTCGACCGCAAGAAGGCGCGCGGCATGCGGCTCGATATCGCGGCCGGCACCGCGGTGCGTTTCGAGCCGGGGCAGACGCGCGAGGTCAATCTTGTTGCGGTGGCAGGCAAGCGCACGATCTACGGCTTTCGCGGCGATGTGATGGGCAAGCTGTGAACGGAACAAACATCAAGTCAGGGGCGTACTAATGGCCACCAGAATCTCACGCTCTGTCTACGCCGACATGTTCGGCCCCACCACGGGCGATCGCGTGCGGCTTGCCGACACGGATTTGATCATCGAGGTCGAGAAGGATTTCACCGTCTACGGCGAGGAGGTGAAATTCGGCGGTGGCAAGGTGATCCGCGACGGCATGGGCCAAAGTCAGATCACCAACCGGCAGGGCGCGGCGGACACCGTTATTACCAACGCGTTGATCGTGGACCACTGGGGTATCGTCAAGGCCGACGTCGCCATCAAGGAAGGCATGATCGCGGCCATCGGCAAGGCAGGCAATCCGGACATCCAGCCCGGCGTCACCATTGTGATCGGTCCCGGCACGGACATCATTGCGGGCGAGGGCAAGATTCTCACTGCGGGCGGCTTCGACAGCCACATCCATTTCATTTGTCCGCAGCAGATCGAACATGCGCTGATGTCCGGCGTTACCTCGATGCTGGGCGGCGGCACCGGTCCGTCGCACGGCACGTTTGCCACCACCTGCACGCCGGGACCGTGGCACATGGGGCGGATGATCCAGTCGTTCGATGCATTTCCGGTCAACCTCGGCATTTCCGGCAAGGGCAATGCCTCGCGTCCTGCAGCGCTGGTCGAAATGATCAAGGGCGGTGCCTGTGCGCTGAAGCTGCACGAGGATTGGGGCACCACGCCCGCCGCCATCGACAACTGCCTCTCGGTCGCTGACGACTACGACATTCAGGTGATGCTCCACTCCGACACGTTGAACGAGTCCGGATTCGTGGAGGACACTATCAAGGCGTTCAAGGGCCGCACCATTCATGCCTTTCACACCGAGGGCGCGGGCGGCGGCCATGCGCCGGACATCATCAAGGTTGCGGGCCTGAAAAACGTGTTGCCGTCGTCGACCAATCCGACCCGGCCGTTCACGCGTAACACCATCGACGAACATCTCGACATGCTGATGGTCTGTCACCATCTCGATCCGTCGATCGCGGAAGATCTGGCGTTCGCCGAAAGCCGCATCCGCAAGGAGACCATCGCGGCGGAAGACATCCTTCACGATCTCGGCGCGCTGTCGATGCTGTCGTCGGACTCGCAGGCGATGGGCCGTCTCGGCGAAGTTATCATCCGAACCTGGCAGACCGCCGACAAGATGAAGAAGCAGCGCGGTTCGTTGCCGGAGGACAAAGGCAAGGATAACGACAATTTCCGCGTGAAACGCTACATCGCGAAATACACCATCAACCCTGCCATCGCGCACGGGGTGTCGAAACTGATCGGCTCCGTCGAGAAGGGCAAGATGGCCGATCTCGTGCTGTGGTCGCCGGCGTTCTTCGGCGTCAAACCCGATCTGATCGTCAAGGGCGGCTCCATTGTCGCGGCGCCCATGGGCGATCCGAATGCGTCGATCCCGACGCCGCAGCCGGTACACTACCAGCCGATGTTCGCCGCCTACGGCAAGTCGCTGACCGCATCGTCGGTGGTTTTCACCTCGAAGGCGGCCATTGCGGGCGGGCTTGCCAGGAAGCTGGGCATCGACAAGAAGCTGTATGCTGTTTCAAACACCCGCGATCGCATCTCGAAAAAAAGCATGATTCACAACGGCGCGACCCCGAATATCGAGGTCGATCCCGAGACATACGAGGTGCGCGCCGACGGCGAATTGCTGACCTGCGCGCCCGCGGAGGTCCTTCCCATGGCGCAGCGCTATTTCATGTACTAGGGTCCCGGCCCTGAAATAGCAAAAGCCGGGAGGATACCGTGATCTACGTTGTTGCGACTTTGACAGTGAAGCCTGAAACGCGGGCCGAGCTTATCGCCGCGGCGAAAGCCTGCATCGCCGAGACCCGCAAGGAAGCTGGAAACATCGCCTACGATCTGCATGAGAGCGTGACCGATCCCACCAAGCTGGTGTTCGTCGAGCAGTGGGAAAATGCCGAGGCGCTGGAGCCGCATCGCAAGGCCGAACACATGAAGACGTTCGGGCGTGTCGTGGTGAATTGCCTCGCCGCGTCGCCGAAGATCGAGGTCATCACGCCGGCGAATGTGGTGGTCCGATGATCTACGTCGTCGCCACCACCAAGGTGAAGCCGGAAGGCCGCGAGGCCTTCATCGCCGGCGCGAAAGCCTGCATCGCCGAGACTCACAAGGAGAAGGGCTGCATCTCCTATGAACTTCATTCCAGCGTAAACGATCCGAATACCCTGGTGTTCGTCGAACGCTGGGAGACGCGCGACGATCTCACCGCTCACAGCCGCGCGCCGCATCTGAAGGCATGGCGCGAGTTGTCCGCGCCGCTCAAGGTCTCGCCGACCGAGATCGAGATCATCAGCGGAGGCGAAGTCCAGAAACTATGAGCACTCCGTCATGATCCGCGCGACGCAGGTTTGCCCGCCTGGCAGTTGGACCGAGGCCGCCGATACGGTGGTGCTCGGTTTCGACGATCGGCACCGGCGTCGCATGGCGATGACCGGCACGCGCGGACTGGAGTTCCTGCTGGACCTGAAGGAAGCTGTGGCGTTGCGCGGCGGCGATGCTTTGGTGCTGGAAGACGGACGGCTGGTCGAGGTCGTAGCGGCACCCGAACCACTGGTGGAAATTCGCGGCACCGATCCGCATCACCTTGTCCGCGTCGCCTGGCATCTTGGCAACCGCCATCTGCCGACCCAGATCGTAGGTAAAGGCCTTCGAATCCGGCGCGATCATGTGATCGAGGACATGGTGCGGGGCCTCGGCGCGCGCGTTGTCGCCATCGAGGCGCCGTTCGATCCGGAAGGCGGGGCGTATTCCGGCGGCGGTCATGCGTCGCATGGTCACCACGATCACGCGCATCATAATCATGGTCACCATAACCATGGCCACGCGCACGATGATGGTCACAGCAAGCATGACCACGATCATCACCACGGTCACACCCATGCTCATGACCACAAATGATCGCGGTCAGGATGGCATCGCGTCTGAGGCGGAGGAATCGGCTGCGCTCTTCCGGTTGATGACTTGGCTGTCGCCGTCGTTTCCGGTGGGGTCGTTCTCCTATTCCAGCGGCATCGAGTGGGCGGTTGAGGCCGGTGACATCGCCGACAGACAGACCTTGCAGGACTGGCTCGCCGCGATGCTGCTGGAGGGGGCCGGATTCTGCGATGGCCTGTTTCTGTGTCACGCCTGGCGCGCCGCCGAGGCAGGCGACGGGCGAACGCTGGGCGAGATCGCTGAACTCGCAGCCGCATTCATGCCGTCGCGCGAACGGCATCTGGAAACCACGGCGCAGGGCCGTGCCTTTGTCGAGATCGCCCGATCGGCCTGGAATTGCGGCGCACTGGATCTGCTGTCATCGCATGTGACGGGTCCGGTCACCTATCCGGTCGCCGTGGGCGTCCTCGCGGCGGGACACCGCATTTCGCTGGCATCGACGCTGCATGCGTTTCTCCATGCCACGACGTCGAACTGGATTTCGGCGGGTGTGCGTCTCATCCCGCTCGGACAGACCGATAGTCAGCATGTGCTCGCCGCGCTTGAAGGCGTGATCGCCGCGACGGCGGAAAAATCCTTGCAGGGTTCGCTGGACGATCTCGGCAGCGCGACGTTCCGCGCAGATCTCGCCAGCATGCGTCATGAAACGCAGTACACCAGGCTGTTCCGATCTTGAGAAAGTTGTCCCTATGAGCACCAGCACGAACGGACCGTTGCGCGTCGGCATCGGCGGACCAGTTGGATCGGGCAAGACGGCCCTGATGGACCTGCTCTGTAAATCGATGCGCGAACGCTACGAGATCGCGGCCATCACCAACGATATCTACACCAAGTGGGATGCGGAGTTTCTGGTCCGCTCGGGATCGCTGACACCGGATCGCATTGCGGGCGTCGAGACCGGCGGTTGTCCGCATACGGCGATCCGCGAGGACGCTTCGATGAATCTTGCGGCGGTCGCCGACATGCGGGTCAAGTTCCCGGATCTCGATCTGGTGCTGATCGAATCCGGCGGCGACAATCTCGCGGCGACCTTCTCGCCGGAACTGGCTGATCTGACCATCTACGTGATCGACGTCGCGGCGGGCGACAAGATCCCGTCCAAGGGTGGCCCCGGCATCACGCGATCCGATCTGCTGGTGATCAACAAGATCGATCTCGCGCCCCATGTCGGCGCATCGCTCGAGAAAATGGACACCGATGCGAAGCGCATGCGGGGTGAGCGGCCGTTCGTCATGACAAACCTGAAAAAGAGCGAAGGGCTCGACCGCATCATCCGCTTCATTGAAGCGAAGGGCGGTCTTCGGGCATCGGGTTCCTGAGAAGGTTAACTGACCGGACACCCCGCGTTTCCGCGCAGCGAACAAGTCCTGACGCATCGATATTTTCAGGAACGCTTGCGTGGCCGGGGTGTTAGCCCTGCATGAAGCAACCCGTTTTCACAGCACCCGGCAGAGACTATAGCGGCGTCTTTCTTGGCGCGATCCTGCTTGGAATCGTCGCTTTCGTCATTGGGCTGGCCCTGGTCGTGGCCTAGTCCATTGTCGTTCGCACCACTCTCCCGGGGGGCGGTGGCGGATTTACCATAAGCGCCGACGGGTATATTTTCCGGTCGCGGGAACCATCTGGCGATACTTACATTAATCCATTCGCGAGACATTCAGGCCGGGCCGGATTGCTCCAACGATCCGGCAGCATCAGAGCACCCATGATTATTAGTTCGGTATCTGCGTTTGATTGCCGTTTCCGCCAAAGCCGCATTGGTTGCCGGTGGTCGTTTTCATCCCCGCTTTTCGAGTAACTGCGTGCTCCGTCTCGGCTTCATCATCGGACTGATGGCGATCATCGGACTGGTCCTCTCCGGTCTCGCCGCCATGAAAGTGTATGATCAGGAACTGTCGATCGGCCGGAGCGACCTCGCGCGCTCGGTCGATACCCACGCAAGTCTCGTTCAGGAGCGCCTGAGTGAGCGCGAGTTGCTGGCGCGGGTTGCGGTCGGTCTGTTCCGGTCGCCCTCGCTTAACATGGCCAATGCATTGCAGCCGTTGCGGTCGTCGATCTATGCCTTCAAGACCGACTTCCTCGTCGCGAGCTGGGTGGCCCGCATTCCGCGCGCCGATTTCGGCCGGGCCCAGAACGAACTGAAGGCCGCCGGTTTTCCCAACCCGACAATCCGGAACGTCAATGACACGCCGCTCAATCCGGCGGCGGTGCCCGATCCGGCGACCGTCGTGATGGATGTCGAGCCGCAGAACGATGAAACCAAGTCATTTGTCGGCCGCACGCTGAACAATCATCCGGTGATCGCGCCGATGTTCAACCGTGCGGTAGAGGAGGACAGGCCGGTGTCGTCCGATCCCTTCGTGCTGCTGCGTGTCGGCGGCCCCATGGGCATCGTGCTGGCTTCGCCGGTACGAACGGATACGGGCTCCACCGTCGCAGGCTTCCTGACCATATCCTATCGGCTGGCGCCGTTGATGCTCGTCAACGACGAACTGTCCCTGTTCTCGGTGGCGCTGCGCGATCCACGAAATGCCTCGGATAATTTGACATCCGATGCGGATGGAAATGTCACGTCGGTTCCTCTGCAACTGGATGCCGACAATCCTCCTTTGCTGCGTGTTGTTTCCTTCGGCGCGCGGGACTGGACGCTGATCTACTACGCGAGAACGAACGCGGCGACGCGCGCTCAGGAACTCGCGGGCATCGTCATGCTGATCGGTGCCGCACTGACCCTTATTTTCTGCGGCCTGTTTGGGTACGTGTCCTACAACAACATACGGCTCAGCCGGGAGATCCAGACCCGTATCGACTTCGAGCGAAGGCTCACAGCCGTCATCGACGAACTCAATCATCGGGTGAAGAACATTCTTGCGGTCATCCAGTCGATCGTGACCCGCACGATGCGTCACGGCGCCGACATCGACGTCGCGCGCGAGCTTCTGATTGGCCGGATTCACGCCATGTCGCATGTCGTGTCGCTGCTCAGCGAAAGCCAGTGGCAGGGTGTCAAACTCAAAGGACTGTTCGAGTCGCGCGCGATTCCCCATGCGGACCGCATCGCGCTCACAGGACCGGACATCACCGTCAGTGCGCGCGCGGCGCAAAGCCTGTCGCTGCTGTTCTTTGAGCTGGCATCTCATGCGGATGAGGGCCTGTCGCTGGTCGGCAAGCATCCGCATATTGTGGCCGGCTGGACGGTGTCGGATGGACCTGACGCCGTCTTCCATTTCCGCTGGGAAGAGTTCAACACCAGCGCGGCAACGCGCCGCGCCGACAGCGAGTTCGGTCTCGTGCTTCTGGACCGGGTCGCGCCTGAGGCGCTGGGCGGCACGTCGAAACGCTACTTCACGGATGTCAGCTACGTCTACGAACTCACGGCTCCGATGGTCACAGTGGTAGACGAGGCTGAAATGGACCGCACCGAGCGCATCGGTAAGCCGGTGAAGAAGAAGCGCTGATCCGGACTGGCAGAGGAACAATCTTTCCTGCGATGAATTGAGCAGCGAACGCTGTCACGCAAAGGAAAGTATGATGGGACGATATCTGCTGTTGTGGTTTCTCGGGATTCCTATTCCCGTTCTGATCCTGATCTGGGCCTTTGGCGGCCTCAACTGATCGCAAACAATAAAAAGCGGCCACCCCACGTGGCCGCTTTTTTGATGCGTTGCGTTGAGGTGACGGGCTAGCCGCCGCCTCCGCCGATCACGGCGCGAATGGTATTGTCCGGTCCGAAGTCTTCCGCACCCTCGACGTAGAGCAAGGCGCTCAGCTTCGATCGGGCGCGATTGACGCGGCTCTTGATGGTGCCGACCGCGCATCCGCAGATCGCTGCGGCGTCCTCGTAAGAGAAGCCGGACGCGCCGACGAGAATAAGCGCCTCGCGCTGATCCTGAGGAAGCTTGTCGAGCGCGGTTCGAAACTCCTCGAACTCGAGATGCGATCCCTGAGCCGGCTGTGACTTCAGCGTCTTGGCATAGCTGCCATCGGCATCCTCGACCTCGCGCCGCCGCTTGCGATAGTCCGAGCGGAACAGATTGCGCAGGATCGTGAACAGCCACGCTGGAAGATTTGATCCCGGCTGGAACGAATCGATGTGCGCAAGTGCGCGCAGCAGCGTTTCCTGCACGAGGTCGTCGGCGCGATCAGCATTGCCGCTCAGCGAAATAGCGAACGCACGCAGGCTCGGAACGGTAGCGAGAATATCGTCGCGAAGTGAGTCAGTGAGAGGCATTAGTCCCTCCCATCTTTTGTCGGCTCTCCGGATATCTGTGAAGCCGCCTCTTGGGAATCAAGCTGACGAATCAGATCGGCAAAGCGATCGGGTACGCCTTGACGCACAACATCGTCATACATGGCGCGCAACTGATGTCCGATCCGTGATTGAATTTCGGAATTTAGCCCTCCCGGCTTTCCAGGTGGCCTGTTGGACGACGGCTTCGAATCTTTCATTGGCTTTATCCGTTTTTCCCCATGAGCTAACTAGCTAGAAACACGGGAGTTTTTGTCGCCCGGCGAAGCCTTTAGCCCGCCTGATCCAGTCATAAACGGGGGGGTGAGCGGAAAGTTCCGACCAGGAGGAACTTTTCTCCGATTTATGCGTAGATAGTCCGAAGCGGGGGAACCGGCGGTCGCTTCAATCGCGTTGCCGGTCCAAACCTGAATTGATGATCGATTGGAGGGGGTATGTCTCGTTCTCAGCTCGTTGCTGAACATTTGCCACTGTTGCGGCGGTATGCCCGCGCGTTGACCGGAAGCCAGGCATCGGGAGATGCCTATGTTGCAGCCATGCTTGAGGCCTTGCTGCAAGACCCCTCGCTGCTGGAAGAAAAATTCGGGCCGCGCGTCGGATTGTTCAGGCTTTTCACACAGATCTGGAATTCGGTGTCTCTGAACGAGAGCACCGACAAGGGTCCCGCGCAGGCCTCTGAACAGCGGCTGTCGAATCTCACGGCGCTTCCACGCCAGGCTTTTCTGCTGCTTTCGCTCGAAGGTTTCTCGGAGGAGGAAGTCGCTCACATCCTCAATACGGAAATCACACATGTTCGTGAACTGGCGGATACCGCCGGCCGCGAACTGGCCGCAGAAATCGCGACCGATGTGCTGATCATCGAAGATGAGACGTTCATCGCGATGGATCTGGAGAGCCTGGTCAGGAATCTCGGACACAACGTCATTGGCGTGGCACGGACCCATACCGATGCCGTTGCGCTGGCGAAGTCGAAAAGGCCGGGTCTGATCCTGGCTGACATCCAGCTCGCCGACGGCAGTTCGGGGCTCGATGCGGTGAACGAACTGCTCAAGACGTTCGAGGTGCCGGTGGTGTTCATCACCGCATATCCCGAGCGTTTTCTCACCGGTGAGCGGCCCGAACCCGCCTTCCTGATCTCGAAGCCGTTCCAGCCGGCCATGGTGTCCGCCGTGGCAAGTCAGGCGCTGTTCTTTCAGCGTAACTCGCGCAGCCGGCCCAGGGCGGCGGTTTCCTGAGATATCAGGCACGAGGCACCGCAATAAAAAGCCGGAACGCGGGACATCCCGTGTTCCGGCTTTTTTGTGATCGCATTCCAATACGCAAAAAAGAAAGGGGTGCGGCCGGCATCACCACGACCACACCCCCGTGAGCCGGTCGATTAGGGGCAGGGGGATTGACCGGCTTCTGGAATGACGCCCGCCGCGCGAAAGTGTTCCCGGTCACCCAATTTTTTTTCACCGGCCGCGCGCTTTTGAACCCGGAACGAAAGCCGGGCGGACCACGTTGAATCCGAAAGCCGCGATCATGCGGCATGGCAACGTAGGGGCGGCAGATGTCTTACATGGCTTCTGGAACTCTCGGAGTGGTGGCCGCGGTGCTGGCACTGGGTGCCGTGCATCTTGAAGTATCGGCAGGAAACGATTTGCTTGGTCCGGCTCAGCGCGGCGATGCGACGACAACGATGCCGGCCGGTCCTGCTGGTGAAGTGATAGCAATCAATGTCGATCGCTCGGCCAAGGGCGATCGCGATCCGGCGGTGGCCGCTGTAGGCGGCGTGACGATTTCCTTCAAGGTGCCGGGCATGACCGACTCGTCGGTTATGGTTCGGATGCCTGCGGGTGAAGACGCCAACGCCCAGCGCAAGGCTCCACCATCAACGGTGGGTTCAGGCAAGGGATCGTCCGCAGGCACGCGTCCTGTGGCGTGCGAACCGGTTGTGAGCGTTCTGACAGCCGTCGCCAAGCAGCTTGCCCCCGGGCGCTGTATCACCTGATCGGTCGCGGATTTCGGCCATAAAAAAGAGCGCCAGATGGCGCTCTTTTTGGTGACGAAACTCAGGGTTGCTCCTCGGGTTCGTCCTCTGCGGCCTGGCGGCGATTGGCCATCAGGCCCAGCGCAATTCCGCCGATGGCGACGAGTGGAATGATACGTTTGATTCCGATCGTGCGGACGATCTGCAAACCGGCGGCGAGCACCATTGGATCGCTGAGCGCGGTCTGCATGGTGGATTTCGCCGCTTCAACAGGCCTCTTCCTGATCTGCCGCTTGCGCACGGCATAGCTGATCGCCGCAAGCACGGTCGCCACGAAGAACACCCCGGCCCCCGCGAAGCAGGCTTGCAGCAGGCCGTATTTCTGAAGCACGAAGACGAAGGCGGCCGCGCACAGGAACGCCGTTGTGATGAAGAGGCAAACCGCAACCGCGATCGCCAGCGATGTCAGCCGCAATGCGCTGCCGGTGCTCTCCCGAAAGTCATCCATCAACTTCTGAAACATCGAAAATCCGATCAATATCCGTCAACGAAAGCGCGCATCGGCACTGCCGGCGGGGAGGCCGGCCGTGCCAGGAAAAATTGCTGCTATCAACGGCGCCACGTCACGCCGATCAAAAAGCCGAGGCCGACGGCAAGGCCAACAGCGGCCAGCGGGCGCTGGGTGATCGCGTCTTCAAGGGATTCCTCGAGCGAGCCGGCATAATCCTGTGCCGCGTCCAGGGCTTCGCTGCCGCGCTTGCCGACGTCGGACATCACGGAATCCACGTCGGCACGTGCCTGCTTGTAGGCCCGTCTGGCCTGCTTGCGGGCGTCGCCCTTGAGCGCTTCGAGAACATCGGAGATCTGGTCTGCGAGTGCTGAGATATCGTTTTTCACGGCGTCTACATCCTTCTGAAGGCGTTCATAAGTGGATTTATCCGTCATGTTCTTCATTGCGTCTTCACCGCCGGTGCTCGACATCTAAAACTCCCGATAGCCGCATGCTCCGTGCGAAAACGCATGGTTCTTGCGAAGGTTCCATCGCTTTACTGGTCCGGTAACTGGGTGTCCTTGACCTGCATCAAGTGCTCCTTGAGGACGAGCCCGACGATCAGGATCGGCGACGACAGAAACGCGCCCATCGGTCCCCACAGCCACGTCCAGAAAGCGAGGGTGATGAAGACCGCGAGCGCATTCAGCGCCAGCCGCCGGCCGATGATCGACGGTGTCACGAAATGCCCCTCGATGAAGGCGACAACGGCAAAGCCGCCGGCGGCGGCCAATCCGCCGGTCAGGGTCGATGACGTGATGACGCCCACGGCGGCGAGCACGACGAACATCACGATCGGACCGATAATCGGAATGTAATTCAGCGTCGCCGCGAGCGCGCCGAGACCCGCAGGATTGGGCATTCCGGTGGCGGCGCAGATCAGTCCGGTGGCGATGCCGAGCCCCATGTTAATCAGCGTGACCGTGAGGAGATAGCCGCCGAGATTGCTTTCGATCTCGTTCAGGATACGCAAGACGCGCAGCCGCTCGTCACGATCGGTGAAATTCAGGATCAGCGCTCGGCGCAGGTCCGGCCAGCTTGCAATGAAGAGCACGAGAACCGCGAAGAACAGCAGGATCTCGGTGAACGTCGGAGACAGAAATTCCAGCGTCGGCTGGACCCATTCGATCTTCGGGAGGGAAAAAGTTGACTCCCCCGGCACAGCCGTTGCGCCGAACAGCCCCTGCAATTGATGCCAGAACGCAATCGGCCGATCGAAGACGTGAAACTTGTCTTTTAGCGAGGGACCAAGTTCGGGAAGCCGTGTGGACCATTCCATGACCGGCGCGGAGATCAGCGCGATCATGAAGGCGAGCCCGGCGAAGGTCGCGGACACGATAAGGATCGCCGACACCGATCGGGGGATACCGTATTTTTCCAGAAATTTTGCGGCGGGGGACAGCATTGTTCCGATCACCACTGCGGTGACCGTGGGCAGGAAGAAGGCCCGCCCCACGTACAGAACGGCGATGACGCTGATGATCAGCAATGCGACCAGAGAAAACGAAACAATATCTGCGCGGCGAATGGTCGGAGGCCGCTGTTCTTTGCGCTCGTCCGGCGGTGCTGCCACCGCCGGATCTTTTGACTCGCGCACCTCTCGGCGCACGTTGGACACCTTCAGATTCTGCCGAGCAGCAGAAGAATGACCACGATCACCAGGATGGTGCCGACGATTCCTGACGGGCCGTAACCCCAGTTAGCGCTATGGCCCCAGCTTGGAATGACGCCGAGCAGGATCAGGATCAAAATAATAATGAGAATGGTGCCAAGAGACATGACTAAAGTCCTCGATTTGCGCCGGAGCCCACTGTCATGCACCGGCTTCAGACCGCTAACCGGCAGCCAGTCCCAATGTTCCGTCGCAGCGGTTTGAACCTGCCGTCCGCCGGTTCTCACAAATCATTTCGGGACGAGGTGCGCTTGGAACCAAAAGCCGTAAGCCCGCGTTCGCTCTGTATCCGCATCACACGATGCCATCGCAGAACTTGAGGGCAGGCCCATGACACATTCGGCGCAGGCGAACTCAGTGTCTCGAAATTCCATTTTCCGGATATTCACCACGTCCCTTCGATCCGCCCGCGGCCTCACCGTCGCGGCGATGGCATTCCCTCTCGTTCTGGCGACGCCGGCGGTGTCTCAAACGCTTGGATATGCTGGCGTTTACCAAGGATCGTCCCAAAGGACGTTCTGGTCGGATCAGCAGTCGCTGCCGTCGCCTGGTGTGACTGAGGACGACAGCGCCACGGTTCTTCCCGAGCGGCTTCAGCGCAAGATCGTCTCTTTCGAAAGCCGCGAGGCGCCCGGCACCATCGTGATCGATACCGGCAACACCACGCTCTACTATGTGCTGGGGCAGGGCCGCGCCATCCGCTACGGCGTCGGCGTTGGCCGCGAGGGCTTCACCTGGTCTGGCGTCCAGACCGTATCGCGCAAGGCGGCATGGCCGGACTGGCATCCGCCGGCGGAGATGATTGCCCGCCAGCCGTATCTGCCGCGCTTCGTCGCCGGTGGCCCCGGAAATCCGCTGGGCGCGGTGGCGATGTATCTCGGCTCCAGCTCTTACCGCATTCACGGCACCAACGATCCGTCCACCATCGGAAAGTTCGTCTCCAGCGGCTGCATCCGTCTGACCAACGAGGACGTGCAGGATCTGGCCAGCCGCGTCACGATCGGTACCAAGGTGATCGTGCTGCCGAAGAGCAGCCGGCTTGAAGCGGGTGTAACGAAAGAGAGAGCTGCGCCGAGAGCCGGCGCGCTCAGACCGCTTCGCGTCAGCGACTCGGCGCCGCTGCCGTCACATAACGTCAAATTGTCCGGATTATATTGAGTGAAAATTTGAGCATGCAGTGTAGCGGATGGACCAAGGCTGAAGAGGGCATGATGCGTCAGGTAAAGTTGTATTTCCGATCGATGGCGGCCGCCGTCGCGATTGGGCTTGTCGCAGTGTCAGTGGGTGCATCGTCAGCGCATGCGCGTGATTTCTTCTCCTCGTTCTTCGGCGGATTTGGCGGCGCTCCCGCGCCGTCCGTGTCGGTGCCGTTTGCATCGCCTGATTTCGGGGACGCGCAGCCGAACAGGCGGGTCAATATCTATGGCAGCAGCTACAGCGGCGGCTCGACGACGTATTGCGTGCGGACCTGCGATGGCCGTTATTTCCCTGTTGCCGCATCTGACGGGCAGACCAAGGCGGAAGCCTGCAAGAGCTTCTGCCCGGCGACCGAGACCAGAATCTATCACGGCGGCTCGATCGACAATGCGTCGAGCGATACAGGAAAATCGTATTCCGATTTGCCGAATGCATTCCGCTATCGCAAGGAGCTGGTCACCGGCTGCACGTGCAATGGCAAGGACCCTGCGGGACTGGCCTCGGTCAAGATCGAAGACGATCCCACCCTGCGCAAGGGCGACATCGTCGCCGGTGCGGATGGTCTGATGGTTGCGGGAAGCAGCCGCCGCAGCGCTGCGCTGAATTTTACGCCGGCGCCGAAATCCGTTCGGGCGAAATTCGAACGGCTGCCTGTCGTCGCTGCGCAATAGCAACACGGCGATGTTCGTTGTTCCCTAGAGGGAACCAAACCTCAGCGGAATTGTTGACGTGCAGGGATACGGGACACGGCTCTCGCATCCAGCAGAACTGATTTCATGAGGGGTTACCATGTCTTTGCTTATCAGCGCGCTGATCACATTCCTTGTCGTCATTCTTGTTCTTTATCTCGTCAATCTGTTGCCAATCGACGGCCGCGCCAAGCAGATCGTCCGCATCATTGTCATCATCATTGGCATCATTTCGCTTTTGAGAGTTCTCGCGGTGTTTTAGTTCTCACGGCACAGAGTTCGCGCCAACAAAAAGCCCCGGCGGAATGCCGGGGCTTTCGTCAATCTGGTGCGATTACTTTAACGTCTTGAACCAGTCGTCCACGTCCTTGTGGATCTGATCCTTGGCGAAGCCGTAGCGCTGCTGGAGCTTGCCTTCGAGCTGCTCGCGGCGGCCCTCGATGACATCGAGATCGTCATCGGTCAGCTTGCCCCATTTTTCCTTGGCGGCGCCCTTGAACTGCTTCCAGTTACCTTCAACGCGGTTCCAATCCATCGTCATCCTCCAGTGTTGGAATGATCGATAACGATGCGATGGCGTGAACGTTCCTGCCGGAACTGCGGCGAAGTGGCGTCATTCTGTTGAGAGAACGGCGGCAACATTTTCAAAAGGCTTAAGGCAAAACCCCCGGCGCAAGCGCCGGGGGTTTCATCGTCACGTCAATTAGTCGAGCGGATCAGCCCGCTGCTTTCGCTTCCTTGCGGCGCGCATGCAGGATGAACTCGGTGTAGCCGTTCGGCTGCTCGCGGCCCTTGAAGATCAGGTCGCAGGCGGCCTGGAATGCAAGGCCGTCGAATTTCGGCGCCATAGGCTTGTAGAGCGAGTCACCGGCATTCTGCTTGTCCACGATCGCCGCCATGCGCTTCAGCGATTCCATTACTTGGTTCCTGGTGACGACGCCCTGATGCAGCCAGTTGGCGAGATGCTGCGCGGAAATGCGCAGCGTGGCGCGGTCTTCCATCAGGCCGACATCGTGAATGTCCGGCACCTTGGAGCAGCCGACGCCCTGATCGATCCAGCGCACGACGTAACCGAGGATGCCCTGGCAGTTGTTGTCGATTTCCTGCTTGACGTCGTCGGGCGCCCAGTTCGACTGCGAAACCGGAATCGTCAGAATGTCGGAGAGCTTCGCTTTCGGGCGGCTCTTCAGTTCCTTCTGCCGCGCACCGACATCGACCTGATGATAGTGCAGGGCGTGCAGCGTTGCAGCGGTCGGCGATGGCACCCATGCGGTGGAAGCGCCGGCCTGCGGATGCGCGATCTTCTGCGCCAGCATGTCGGCCATCTTGTCGGGAGCTGCCCACATGCCCTTGCCGACCTGGGCGTGACCGGGCAAGCCGTTGGCGAGACCCGTGTCCACGTTCCAGTCCTCGTAGGCCTTGATCCAGGGCTGCGCCTTCATGTCGTTCTTGCGGATCATCGGGCCGGCCTCCATCGACGTATGGATTTCGTCGCCGGTACGGTCGAGGAAGCCCGTGTTGATGAAGCAGATGCGCTGCGCGGCATTCTGGATGCAGGCCTGGAGGTTCACCGTGGTGCGGCGCTCCTCGTCCATGATGCCGACCTTCATAGTGTTGGCGGCCATCGACAGTATCTTCTCGACGCGGCCGAAGATATCGACCGTGAGCGCGACCTCATCCGGGCCGTGCATCTTCGGCTTGACGATGTAGACCGAGCCCTTGCGGCTGTTCTTCAGCTTGGTCTTGCCCTTCAGGTCGTGGAGCGCGAGCAGGCCGGTGACGGCGGCATCGAGGATGCCTTCCGGAATTTCCTCACCCGAGCTGTCGAGTACAGCGTCGGTGAACATGTGATGGCCGACGTTGCGGATCAGCATCATGCTGCGGCCGTGCAGGGTCACCTTGCCCTTCTCGTCCGCTGCGGTGTAGGTGCGGTCGGCATTGAGCGCGCGGGTCAGTGTCTTGCCGCCCTTCTCGAAGTCGGCCGACAGCGTGCCGTTCATTAGGCCGAGCACGTTGCGGTAGACCAGAACCTTGTCCTCGGCGTCGACGGCGGCCACCGAGTCTTCCATGTCGAGAATGGTCGAGACCGCCGATTCCAGGATCATGTCGGCGACGCCGGCAGGATCGTCCTTGCCGATGGTGTTGTTGCGGTTGATCTGCACGTCGATGTGCATGCCGTTGTTGACCAGCAGGATCGAGGTCGGGGAGGCGGCATCGCCCTGATAGCCGACGAGCTGGGCCTTGTTCTTGAGCGCAGTGGCGTTGCCGCTCTTGAGCTTGGCGGCGAGCTGGCCGTGCTCGATGTGATAGGCGGTAACGTCGCTGTGGTTGCCGGTCGCGAGCGGCACGGCCTGATCGAGAAACGCCTTGGCCTTGGCGATCACCTTGTCGCCGCGCGCCTTGTTGTAGCCCTTGCCGCCCTCGCTTGGGTCGTGCGGGATGGCGTCGGTGCCATAGAGCGCGTCATAGAGGCTGCCCCAGCGCGCGTTCGCGGCATTCAGCGAATAGCGCGCATTGGTGAGCGGCACGACAAGCTGCGGCCCGAACATGGAGGCGAGTTCTTCATCGACGTTCGCGGTCTGCACTTCCTTGGCGGCTGGCTCCGGCAGCAGGTAGCCGATCTCCTTGAGGAAGGCGGTGTAGGCATTCATGTCGAACGCCTTGCCCTTGTTCGCCTTGTGCCAGCCGTCGATCTTGGCCTGCAACGCATCGCGGGTGGCGAGCAGTTCGCGGGTCCGTGGCGCGAGATCCTTGACGATTCCGGCAAGGCCCGCCCAGAAGGCGTCGGCCGAAACGCCGGTGCCGGCGGTTGCTTCCTTGGCAATGAAGTCGAACAGAACAGGAGCGATCTTCAGACCGCTGGCGTCGATACGTTTCATGATAAATCCTACAGAAAACGGCGTTTTGAAACGCTGTTTTGAGGCCTCAGGTAAGGTGATGATGGCCACGGAAAGTGGCGTCGTGCGGAAGGTTTTAGCGCCAAAGGCGGGCCTATGAGAAGGCCCTTCCCTCGTCCGAAAGGCGTATACCACCCTGTCCGCAGGGGCCGTCAACCAGCGCATTTCGCAGGCAGTTCTGCCGCGGCTAGTGGCCAATTCCGCTGTGCGGTACTTCGCTGCTGTAGCGTTCCAGCGCCACCTTGATCAGGATGGTGATCAGCGCCACGGCCGTCAGCACCGTCGCGGCGGCGAAGGCCCCGGCGACATTGTAGTCCTGATAGAGCAGTTCGATCTGAAGCGGCAGCGTGGTGGTCTGGCCGCGGATGTTGCCGGAGACCACCGACACCGCGCCGAACTCGCCCATCACGCGCGCGTTGCAGAGAATGGCGCCGTAGACCACCGCCCATTTCACGTTCGGCAGCGTGACGCGCCAGAATGTGGTGAAGCCGCCCGCCCCTAACGTTACTGCGGCTTCCTCCTCGTCCGTGCCTTGCACCTGCATCAGCGGAATCAGTTCGCGCGCGACAAAGGGTGCTGTGACGAACAGACTCGCCAGGAAGATCGCGGGCAGCGCGAACATCACCTTGATGCCCAATGACTCAAGCAGCGGCCCGAACAGGCCCTGCGAGCCGTAGACGAACAGATAGGCGACACCGGCGACGATCGGTGAGATCGAGTAGGGCAACTCGATCAGCGAGATCAGCAGCGTTTTTCCCCGAAAATCGAACTTGGTCACCGTCCACGCCGCGGCAAGGCCGAACAGGATATTGATCGGCACCACAATCAGCGCCGTCAGCAGCGTCAGGAAAATGGCGTGAACCGTCGCAGGCTCCGTGAGGTTGCGCATGAAAACGCCGACGCCGGACGAGAGGCCCGACGTGACGATCAGCACCAGCGGTGCCACCAGAAAAAACGCAGTCAGCACCAGCACGGTCCACAGCACAATCCGCCGCGTGACGGTGCCCCCGCCGACCGGATGATGCATCCACTCGGCCTGTTCGCTGGCGCGATCCCGCACAATGGACATCAGACTTCCCCGCGACCGACGTAACGCAGATGCCAGGCCTGCACTGCGTTGGTGAACAGCAGCATCACGAATGCCATCAGCAGCATGACGGTGGCGATCGCTGCCGCGGCTTCATAATTGTATTCCTCGAGCCGGATGTAGGTCAGCAGCGCGGCGATTTCGGTTTTCATCGGCTGGTTGCCCGCGATGAAAATCACCGCGCCGAATTCGCCGAGGCTGCGCGCGAACGACAGCGAGCAGCCGGCGAGGAAGGCGGGGAAGATCGCAGGAAAGATGATTTTCCACAAAATCTGGAAATCGTTGGCGCCGAGCGAGCGGCCTGCTTCCTCGACTTCGGAGCCGAGATCCTCGATCACCGGCTGCACCGTGCGCACCACGAACGGGATGCTGGTGAACGCCATCGCCATGGCGATGCCGAGCGGCGTGTAGGCGACCGCTATTCCGATTTTGTCGAGCGGAGCGCCAAACCATCCGTTCCTGGCGAACAGTGCCGTCAGAGCGAGGCCCGCGACCGCGGTCGGCAGCGCGAACGGGACATCGACCAGCGCATCGAGGATGCGCTTGCCGGGAAATTCGTAGCGCGCCAGCACCCATGCCAGCAGCAAACCGTAAATGGCATTGAAGATCGTGGCCGCGAAGGCCATCGACACCGTGACACGGATGGCGGAGAGCGTGCGCGGCGACGACAGGATGTCCCAGAGCTGCGCCGCGCCAATGCCGGAAGCTTTCAGAAGCAGCGCGCAAAGGGGAAGCAGCACGATCGCCCCGAGATAAAGGACGGTCGTTCCCAGCGCCAATCCGAAACCTGGGATGACCCGGCGTCGCAATTCAAATCATCCGTTTCTGAAATGGAAGCAGAGCACTGTCGTTAGCTCCGCTTTGGATCGTCATTGCCGGGCTTGACCCGGCAATCCATCTCTTGAGGCACTCTTTCTAAAAGATGGATGCGCGGGTCAAGCCCGCGCATGACATTTTCTATTTATTCAAAACTTGCGTCTTACCTGTTGGCGCCGCCAAACAACTGATCGAGCTTCGCGCCGGGATTGAGGTGCTCCGCGTTGACCTTGTCCCAGCCGCCGAACTCTTTCTCGATGGTGACGAGCTTCACCGCCGGGAATTTGTCCTTGAACTTCTCGGCGACGGCCTTGTCGTTCACGCGGTTGTACTGCCTGGCCAGAATGGTCTGTCCTTCCGGCGTGTACAGGAACTCCAGATAAGCCTTGGCGAGCGCCTGCGTGCCGTGCTTGTCGGCGTACTTGTCGACCACAGCCACGGGAAACTCCGCCAGCAGGCTCTGCGAGGGCACGACGACCTGATACTTGTCGGCGCCTGCGATATCGCGGATGCCGGCGGTCTCGGCCTCAAACGTGATCAGCACGTCGCCGGTCTGACGCTCGACGAAGGTGGTGGTCGCAGCACGGCCGCCGGTGTCGAATACCGGGACATTGGCGAACAGCTTCTTCACGAATTCATCGGCCTTCTCGGCGCTGTCATACTTGGTCTTGGCGTAAGCATAGGCGGCGAGATAGGTGTACTTGGCATTTCCCGAGGTCTTCGGATTCGGGAAGATCACCTGCACGCCGGGCTTCACGAGATCGTCCCAGTCCTTGATGTTCTTCGGGTTGCCTGCGCGCACCAGGAACGCCGGGAGGGAATAATACGGAGAAGAGTTGTTTGGCAGCCGCTTCTGCCAGTCGGCGGGTATCAGCTTGCCCTTGTCGTACAGCACCTGAACATCCGGCACCTGATTGAAGGTGACGACGTCGGCTTCAAGGCCTTCGAGAATGGCGCGGGCCTGACGCGTGGAGCCGTTGTGCGACTGGTTGATGGTGACGTCCTGGCCGGTCTTGGCCTTCCACTGCTTCGCGAATTCGACGTTGACCGCCGCATAGAGTTCGCGGGCGATGTCGTAGGATACGTTCAGAAGCGTGTTCGGCGTCTGCGCATGGACTGCGGTGATGAAGCTGAGGCTGGCGGCGAGAGCGATAAGGGTCTTGCGCAATGTGGTCTCCTGTGACGGGCGTCGAAGAGATTTAAATGTTGGCGGCGAGATCGTCGAGTTCGCCGAACAGAACGCCGGTGTTCGCCAGCAGCCGCTCGATCTCGTCGGCGGCATCGGCGACCGAACGCGTCGAGGTGTCGATCGTCAGCTCGGCGTTGGCCGGCGGCTGATAATCATTGGCGATGCCGGTGAAACTCGGCAGGTTGCCGGCACGTGCCTTGGCGTAGTGGCCTTTCGGATCGCGGCTTTCGCAAACCTCGGCCGGTGTCGCCACATAGACCTCGCGGAACAGGTCGTCAGCGATCCGCCGCGCCTGTGCACGATCGTCGCTCGACGGCGACACGGCGGCGACGATGGCGATATGGCCGTTGCGTGCCAGATGGGTCGCCATCTCGGCAAGACGGCGAATGTTCTCCGTGCGGTCCTTCGGCGAGAAGCCGAGATCGCCGTTGAGGCCCGCGCGCAAGGTGTCGCCATCGATCAGCAGCGGTGAGCCGCCGCGGCTGAACAGCGTGCGTTCCAGCGCGCGCGCCAATGTGGATTTGCCCGAGCCGGGCAGGCCGGTCAGCCAGACCACGGCGCCGCCGTGACCGTAACGCGCCGAGCGCTCTTCCGGGCGCAGCGCGGATTCGACCGGCACGATGTCGACAGGAATGGCGCGCTGGCCGGAATCGACGCTGAGCACGAGGCCACCGCCGGCGATCCGTCCGTTGACTTCAATCACAAGGCGTCCGGTGCGCGGATTGTCCGTATAGGGGTCGGCCGCGACTGGCTTCGCCAGCGCGATATCGATTTCGCCGACATGATTGCGCGCGATCGCAGATGTCTCGATGCTCGCTAGCTCACCAGGATCGACGGCTTTGTTGATCTCGACGATGGTGGCGCGGGTCTCCATGGTGCCGAGACGGACCAGAACCGACATGCCCGCTTTCAGCGGTGTGTCGTGCAACCAGAAAATACGCGCATGAAGCCGGCGTGTATCGCGGGGCGTCGCATGCGAATGCGCGATGATGTCGCCGCGCTCCAGGAACAGCTCGCGGTCCAGTGTGATGCCGACCGAGCGGCCCGCACCTTGCCGCGCGAGCAGCGGCGTTTGCGGCCAGCTCTCGACCGACTTGACCTTGGCCACCTTGCCCGCGGGCATGATGACGATTTCGTCGCCGGTGCCGATGTTGCCGGATTCGACGCGGCCAGCGACGATGCGGCGGTCATCGAACTTGTAGATCGCCTGAACCGGAAACCGCAGCGCCAGTTCATCCAGCGCGCGCGCCGGGGTCAGCGCATCAAGCGCCTCGACCACAGTTGGTCCGCTGTACCAGTTGATGTTGGATGTACGCTCGGCGACGCCATCGCCGTCGCGCGCCGAAATCGGCACGATGGCTGTCGGCGTAACGCCGAGGCTGTTGAGATGCGCCGAAATCTCGTCGCTGATCTCCTTGAAACGCGCCGCGCTGTAGTCGACGCGGTCCATCTT
Organism: Afipia sp.; assembly: GCA_017474385.1. GTDB lineage: Bacteria > Pseudomonadota > Alphaproteobacteria > Rhizobiales > Xanthobacteraceae > Afipia. The sequence continues at coordinate 30,327 of JAFVHU010000025.1, forward strand.
GTTGACGACGATGGCGACCTGTTTGACGCCGAGCAGATGCAGCAGATAGCCGTGACGGCGGGTCTGATCGCGCACGCCTTCAAGCGCGTCGATGATGAGCACCGCGGCGTCGGCCTGCGAAGCGCCCGTGATCATGTTGCGCAGGAATTCCGCGTGGCCCGGCGCGTCGATCAGCACGACGTCGCGCGACGGCGTGCGGAAACGGATCTGGGTGGTGTCGATGGTGATGCCCTGGTCGCGCTCGGTCTGCAAAGCATCCAGCAGGAACGACCATTCGAACGGCATGCCGCGCCGCGCGCTGACGGCTTTCAACATTTCGAGCTTGCCGTCGGGCAGGCTGCCGGTTTCATGCAGCAGACGGCCGACCAGCGTGGACTTGCCGTGATCGACGTGTCCGACAATGACGATGCGGACCTGAGGACGGGTCGCGCTGTTCGGCGCGGGGGCGATTGAAGCCTTGGGCTCGATTTTGGAGACAGCGATGTTCATCGGGGCGCTCATTTAACGTCAGAGATAACCGGCGACACGAAGCCGCTCGAAGGCATCTTCGGTTTCATGGTCGAGCGCGCGTCCGGCACGCTCCGGCACTTTCGTGGCTTTCAGCTCAGCCAGGATTTCCTCGATATTCGAGGCGTTCGATACGACAGGATTGGTAATGTCCTGATCGCCCAGCGAGCGGTAACGCTTGCCGTTGTTCGACAGATACAGCGGGATGATTGGAATGTTCTCGCGCTGGGTGTAGGCCCAGATGTCTTCCTCGGTCCAATGCAGGATCGGATGGATGCGCAGATGCGCACCCTGCGGCGGCGAGGCATTGAAGTGGTCCCAAAATTCCGGGGGCTGATCGCGCACATCCCAGCCGCCTTCAAGCCCGCGCGGCGAGAACACGCGCTCTTTCGCGCGCGTCGCTTCTTCGTCGCGGCGGATGCCGGCGATCAGTCCGTCGAAGCCATATTTGGCAAGTGCGAGCTTCAGGCCTTCGGTCTTGCGCGCAGCGGAGCGCGCGGCGGGCGGCAGTGTCGGGTCGATCTCTTCAATCGGTGGGCAAAAATCGACTTTCAGGTCGAGGCCCCATTCCTTCGCGTACTGGTCGCGGAAGGCATACATCTCGGGAAATTTCTTCTGGGTGTCGACATGCAGCGCGGGGAACGGCACCTTGCCGAAGAACGCCTTGCGCGCCAGCCAGATCATCACATTGGAGTCTTTGCCGAGCGACCAGAGCAACGCGAGCTTCTTCAGCCGCGCGAAGGCTTCCCGGAAAATGTAAATGCTCTGTGCTTCGAGCTCATCCAGATGGTCCATGGACGGCACGGACAATTTGGAAGGTGTGGAAGAAGAAGTCACCATGACGTTACTCCATCCCGGACGCGGACAGCGCCCAAAGGCCATCGGTTTCGCGGGATGCAGCGGCACTCAGAGGGGACGGATCACCATCCAGACGTGTCATGAGAAGATGCATCTCTTTTGCGCGCGGTTTGTGGTACCAAATTCTAATTTTGCGGCGCAGCGTAGAAGAAATAATTTTCTCTTTCTGCCGCTTGCAAGATACATAAATAGAAAATAATTTCAGTCAACCCCGTAAATGGGGAAACGGAGTTTCGCATGCGGTTTCTGCCGGTATTCCTTGATCTGCACGCCGGCCCCATCGTTTTGGTGGGGGAAGGCGAGCCTGCACAGGCCAAATTACGCCTGCTGCTGGCGGCGGATGCGCGCGTGCGATGGTTCGCGACCGACGGCGATCATGATGTGTCGCGGCTGGATGCTGCGTCGGCTGAGCGCGTCGAACGTGCCGCCGGCGATCCGCTCACCGCCGATCTCTCCAATGTCATTGCAATTCTCTGCGCGGGCGCCGGCGACACCGGTCATGCCATGGCAGCGCGCGCACGCATCCTCGGCATTCCCGTCAACGTGATGGATGAAGCCGCGCATTCCACATTCATTGTCCCGGCCATCGTCGATCGCGGCGATGTCGTCGTCGCCGTCGGCACAGGCGGCGCATCTCCTGTCGTGGCGCGCCGCGTGCGCGAGCGCATCGAGGCGCTGCTGCCGGCGCGGATCGGCGATCTTGCGTCGTTCGCCGGACGCTGGCGCGACTCGATCAAGTCGCGGCTTCCCGATTTGCCAATGCGCCGGCTGTTCTGGGAGCGCGTGATCGACGGGCCGATCGGCGCGGACGTTCTTGCAGGACGCATTCAGGACGCCGATCGCAAGCTCATCTCGATTCATGACCCGGTGGCTTTCGCGGCAAGCGGCGGCGAAGGTTTCGTCACGCTGGTCGGCGCGGGACCGGGCGATCCGGACTTGCTGACGGTCAAGGCGCTGCGCGCGTTGCAGGATGCCGACGTCGTGTTCTACGACGATCTCGTTACACCTGAGATTCTCGATCGCGTGCGCCGTGACGCTGCGCGGGTGCCGGTTGGCCGGCGTGTCGGCAAGCCCGGCATCGGACAGGACAAGATTCATCGCCTGCTGATCGAGGCCGCGCAGTCCGGCAAACGTGCCGTCCGCCTCAAGGGCGGCGATCCTTTTATCTTCGGGCGCGGCGGCGAAGAGATCGCGGCGCTGCGCGCGGCGGGCGTAGCTTACTCCGTCATTCCCGGCATCACGGCAGGTTTGGGCGCCGCAGCCCAGTCCGAGGTTCCCTTGACTTATCGTCAGGAAGCGCTGCGCATCACGTTCCTCACTGCCCACAAGGCGGAAGATGCCGGCAACGTCGACTGGTCCGCGCTGACCGATACGAAAATGACCGTCGTAGTCTACATGGGCATGACGGCGGCGGCGACCATTCGCGAAGGCCTGCTCGCTGCCGGACGTTCGCCCGACACACCGGTCGGCGTGTTCGCACGCGCAACGCGGCCCGATGCCAAGGCCGTCGTTGGCAGACTTCGCGATTTGCCTGCGCTCGCCGAACAGGTCGAGCGCGGTCCTGCAATCCTGATTATCGGCGACGTCGTCGCTCGATCCGCCCCGTGGCGCACTGCGAGCCCGGATGACCTCATCTCTGACCTACTAATGGCTGCCGAATGACATCTCCCCTGCAACAGAAAATCAAGATCACCGGCCCATCCATCGTCACCGCCAACCGCACTGGCGACGGAGCCGTGATCTATCGCACCCCTTCTCATGGCTGGTCGGTCAAGCTATCCGACGCCGCCATTGTCCGGACTGCCGATGACGCGCGCGCCTTGCTCGCTGAATCTGTCGCCGATGACGTTGGCGCCGTGGGCGCCTACATCGCGCCGGTGGAGATCGGCGAGGATGGCATCCAGCCAGGCAATCTGCGCGAGAAAATCCGCCAGCAAGGCGTCACCATCGATCTTCTCGTTTCGGCCTGAGCCGCGACCCTTCAAGGCATTCGTTATGTACGCTTACGACGAACTCGATCGGACCATCGTCAACGAACGTGTCCTGGAATTCCGTGATCAGGTGGCGCGCCGTCTGTCTGGCGAGTTGACCGAGGACGAATTCAAGTCGCTGCGCCTGATGAACGGCGTCTATCTGCAACTGCACGCCTATATGCTGCGGATCGCGATCCCATACGGGACGCTGTCGTCCAAGCAGATGCGCGCACTGGCGCATGTCGCGCGCAAGTATGACCGTGGTTATGGCCACTTCACCACGCGGCAGAACATCCAGTACAACTGGATCAAGCTCGCTGAATTGCCCGATGCGCTGGCGGATCTCGCCGAGGTCGGCATTCACGGCATGCAAACGTCGGGCAATTGCATCCGCAACGTGACGTCGGATCAGTGGGCGGGCGTGGCGCCGGGCGAAGTCGAGGACCCGCGTATCTGGGCGGAAATCCTGCGGCAGTATTCGACGCTGCATCCGGAGTTCTCGTTCCTGCCGCGCAAGTTCAAGTTCGCGATCACCGCGTCGGAGCATGACCGCGCCGCCATCAAGGTTCACGACATCGGCCTGCGCATTCACAGGAATGCTGCGGGCGAGACCGGCTTCGAGGTGCTGGTCGGCGGCGGTCTTGGCCGCACGCCGTTCATCGGCAAGACCATCAACGAATTCGTCGGTCACCGCGACATCCTGAGCTATGTCGAGGCGATCCTGCGCGTCTACAACCAGTACGGCCGCCGCGACAACATTTACAAAGCGCGCATCAAGATACTGGTCCACGAGCTTGGCATCGAGAAGTTCAAGCAGGAAGTCGAGGAGGAGTGGGTGCAGATGCGCGACGGGGCGCTGGCGCTCGACAATGCCGAAATCGAAGATATCCGCTCGCGCTTCTTCTATCCGAAGTATGACAAGCTCTCGGACACGCCGGACGAGTTGAAGAAGGCGCTGCAAAACCCGAATTTCGAGGCCTGGTACAAGAACTCCGTCGCTGAGCACAAGCAGCCCGGTTACGGCATCGTCACGCTGTCATTGAAGCCGGTCGGAGGCCCTCCGGGCGATGCCACGGCCGAGCAGATGGACGAGATTGCCGATCTTGCGGACAAGTATTCGTTCGGCGAGATCCGCGTCGGGCATGAACAGAATCTGGCGCTGCCGCATGTCGCCAGGTGCGATCTGCCGGCGCTGTGGCGCGCGCTCGACAGGATCGGCGTCGCGACCCCGAACGTGAATCTCGTCACCGACATCATTGCCTGCCCCGGTCTCGATTATTGCTCGCTGGCCAATGCGCGTTCGATCCCGATCGCGCAGGAGATCACGCGGCGGTTCGCCAACCACGACACCGCGAACCTGATCGGCCGGCTGCACATCAATATCTCCGGCTGCATCAATGCCTGCGGTCATCACCATGTCGGCCATATCGGCATTCTCGGCGTCGAGAAGAACGGCGAGGAATTCTACCAGATCACCATCGGCGGCCGTGCCGATGAGAACGCCGTGCTCGGCAATCTCGTGGGGCCTGCGGTGCCGTTCGATCAGGTGGCCGATGTGATCGAGGATATCGTCGAGGCCTATCTGGCGCTGCGCCAGCGTCCGCAGGAGCTGTTCGTGGATGCTGTGAAGCGCCTTGGCGTCGAGCCTTTCAAGGAGCGGGTCTATGCCACTCGTTAAGGGTAACGCCATCGTCGTCGATGAATTCGTGCATCTCGCCGATGACGCGGAACTTCCTGCCGACGGCGCAGTGCTGGTTTCGGCCGAGCGGTTTCTTGCCGATCCCGAGAAGGCGCTCTCGCGCAAGGACAAGCTAGGGGTAATCTGGCCGAACAACCGCGACGTCGACGACCTGCTGCCATATCTGGCCAGGCTGACGGCGGTGGCGCTGGTGTTTCCGGTGTTCCGCGATGGACGCGCCTACACCCAGGCGCGGCTGCTGCGGGAGCGTTACAAGTTCCGCGGCGAGTTGCGCGCCACCGGTCAGGTGCTGCGTGACCAGTTCGTGTTCATGCTCCGCGCCGGGTTCGATGCCTTTGAAGTCAAGAAGCAGAGCGACGCCGAAGCCTTCGCCGTCGTCGCGAAGCGTTATTCGGTGTTCTATCAGCCGACCGGCGACGGCCGCGTCACGGCGTTTCATCGCCGGCTGATGCACCTGCCGGAAGGAGTGCGTTCATGACCACTGCTGCACCCTCATTCCTGTCGCAGGCTCCCGCGACGCCTTCGTCATCGCTGATCGTGGCGGAAGCCGCAGAACTGGATCGCGCACTCGCCAAGGCGTCGCCCGGAGAAGTTATCGCCGCTGCCTTGAAGGCCGTCGGCCGCGACAAGCTCGCTGTGGTGTCGTCGTTCGGCACCGAGTCGGCAGCGCTGTTGAAAATCGCGGCGGATGTCGATCCGGCGATCCCGGTAGTGTTTCTCGACACGGGCTGGCTGTTCGAGGAAACGCTGGCCTATCGCGATACGCTGATAAAGCTGCTCGGGCTGACGGACGTGCGCACCATTCATCCGCTGCCGGATACGCTTGATCGCGAGGACAAGGATCGCGATCTGTGGTTCACGAATCCCGATCAGTGCTGCTTCATCCGCAAGGTGGAACCGCTGGCGCGGGCGCTGTCGTCGTTCAACGGCTGGATCAATGGCCGCAAGCGTTTTCAGGGCGGCGACCGCGCCGCAATTCCGGTGGTCGAAGCCGACGGTGCGCGTTTGAAGTTCAATCCGCTGGCGAACGCAACGCTGGACGAGCTCAAGGCGCTTTATGCAACGATGAATCTTCCGCCGCATCCTTTGGTCGCATCCGGCTTTACCTCGATCGGGTGTATGCCTTGCACCAGCCGCACGCTTCCCGGCGAGGATCCGCGAGCGGGCCGCTGGCGCGACCGAGGCAAGACGGAGTGCGGTATTCACGTCACCAAAACTTCGTAAAATTTTGCCTTCTTGAAAATCGGTATTTCGTGGAACGTTTGTCCAGCAATCTTGCTAAGAATGAAATCCGGTTTCGTTGACATAACCACGCGAGTTCCAGAGTTTCACGCCTTCCCTGATGGCGATGATGCCGTCAGTTCGAATGGAGTTTGAAATGGTTCGCCCCAATTCAATGATCAGCCGTCTTCTCGTGATTGGAAGTTTGATCTGGGCAAGCTCGGCGCTTGCCGCGGATGTGTCGCTGCTCAACGTGTCGTACGATCCGACGCGCGAGCTGTATGGTGATTTCAACAAGGCGTTCGCTGCTGCGTACCAGAAGGAAACCGGCAAGAGCATCGAGATCAAGCAGTCGCATGGCGGCTCGGGATCGCAGGCGCGCTCGGTGATCGACGGTCTGCAGGCCGACGTGGTGACGCTGGCGCTGGCCTATGACATCGACGCGATCGCGGGCAAGAATCTGATCGCGAAGGACTGGCAGAAGAAGCTGCCGCAGAATGCATCGCCTTACACGTCGACCATTGTGTTCCTGGTGCGCAAGGGCAATCCCAAGGGCATCAAGGACTGGGACGATCTGATCAAGAGCGGTGTGCAGGTCATCACGCCCAACCCGAAGACCTCCGGCGGCGCGCGCTGGAATTATCTTGCAGCGTGGGGTTACGCGCTGAAGAAATTCGGCGGCGAAGACAAAGCGAAGAAGTTCGTCGGCGACATCTTCAAGAATGTGCCGGTGCTCGATACCGGCGCGCGCGGATCGACCGTAACGTTCGTTGAGCGCGGAGTCGGCGACGTGCTGCTGGCCTGGGAGAATGAAGCCTTCCTCGCGGTGAAGGAATTCGGCAAGGACAAGTTCGAGATCGTGGCGCCGCCGCTGTCGATCCTCGCTGAGCCGCCGATTGCGGTGGTCGACACGGTTGCCGACAAGAAGGGCACCCGCGCCGCTGCTGAAGCCTACCTGAAATACTGGTACACCAAGGAAGGCCAGGAAATCGCGGCGCGGAATTTCTATCGACCACGCGACGCAGCGGTCGGCGAAAAGTATGCGGACTCCTTTGCAAAGGTTGACCTTTTTACCATCGACGACGTGTTCGGCGGCTGGACCAAGGCGCAAAAGGAACACTTCGGTGAAGGCGGCGTTTTCGATCAGATCTACAAGAACTGATCTGATCGCGGAGTGATGGGGGCATCGTGAGCGGAGGAGCAGGACGACGACGGGCATTGCCGGGTTTTGGCCTCACCATGGGGCTGACGCTGACATGGCTGTCGATCATCGTGCTGATTCCGCTCGCGGGCCTTTTCCTCAAAACGTCTGAACTCAGTCTTTTTCAGTTCTGGGAGATTCTTACTGCCCGCCGCACCCTCAACGCGCTGAGGATTTCCTTCGGCCTCGCGTTCCTGGCCGCCATCGTCAATCTGGTGATGGGTATGGTGATCGTCTGGGTGCTGGTGCGTTACAAGTTTCCCGGCCGCCGTATCTTTGACGCCATTGTCGACATCCCGTTCGCGCTGCCGACCGCCGTTGCCGGCGTGGCGCTGACGGCGCTGTTCGCGCAGAAGGGTTGGCTCGGCGCGCCGCTGGCGGAGTGGGGCATCAAAGTCGCCTTCACGCCGATCGGCATTTTCGTGGCGATGATCTTCATCGGATTTCCGTTCGTGGTGCGCACGGTGCAGCCGGTGCTGCTCGATCTCGAAGTTGAGCTTGAGGAAGCCGCCGCAAGCCTCGGCGCGTCGCGCTGGGACATCATCCGGCGCGTGATCCTTCCAAGCCTGACGCCGGCGATCCTGACCGGTTTCGCGCTCGCGTTTGCGCGCGCGGTGGGCGAATACGGCTCGGTCATCTTCATCGCCGGTAACCTTCCGAACGTCTCGGAGATCGCACCGCTGCTGATCGTGATCCGGCTGTCTGAGTTTCGTTACGCGGATGCCACCGCCATCGCCGTCATCATGCTGATCGTCTCGTTCCTGATCATCTTCACCATCAACCGCATTCAACGCTGGGCGCAAACGCGCGGCGTCGCGGTTTCGATCTGAGCGGCGTCATGGTCATCAAACGCCGCACATCTGCGCCCGCGCATCAGGTCAGAACCGAGCCCGCATGGGTGCGCTGGTTTCTCATCACCATCGCCGTCGGTTTTCTGACGATCTTCGTCGTGCTGCCGCTGGTCGTGGTGTTCACCGAGGCGTTCTCGAAAGGCATCGGCGCTTATCTCTCCGCGCTCTCGGATCCGGAAGCGTTGTCCGCGATCAGGCTGACACTGACCGTCGCGGTCATCTCGGTGGGGCTGAATCTCGTGTTCGGCGTGATCGCGGCCTGGGCGATCGCGAAGTTCGAATTTCCCGGCAAGGTCTTCCTGATCACCCTGATCGATCTTCCGTTCTCGGTCAGCCCGGTGATCTCGGGCCTGGTGTTCGTGCTGCTGTTCGGCGCGCAGGGCTATTTCGGCACCTGGCTGATGGAGCACGGCGTCCAGATCCTGTTCGCGGTGCCGGGCATCGCGCTGGCGACGACCTTCGTGACGTTTCCGTTCGTGGCGCGCGAGCTGATCCCGCTGATGCAGGAGCAGGGAACCCAGGAGGAGGAGGCGGCGATTTCGCTCGGCGCATCCGGCCTGCGCACCTTCCTGCGCGTGACCATCCCGAACATCAAATGGGGCATCCTCTACGGCGTTTTGCTCTGCAATGCCCGTGCGATGGGCGAATTCGGCGCGGTTTCGGTGGTCTCGGGCCATATCCGCGGCGAGACCAACACCATGCCGCTGCTCGTCGAAATCCTGTACAATGAGTACCAGTTTGTGGCTTCGTTCGCGATCGCGTCGCTGCTCGCATTCCTGGCGCTCGTCACGCTGATCGTGAAAACGGTCCTCGAAAGCCATCTCGAAGAAGGACAGACCGCAAGTGACGATTGAAGTCCGCAACATCGTGAAAAAGTTCGGCGCGTTTGCCGCGCTCGATCATGTCGATCTCAAGGTTGCCACCGGCGAACTGGTGGCGCTGCTCGGGCCGTCGGGCTCCGGCAAGACCTCGCTGCTGCGTATCATCGCGGGTCTCGACTGGCCGGATGAAGGCTCGGTGATTTTCGACGGCGAGGATGCGCTGTCGCGCGGCGCGGGAGAACGTCACGTCGGTTTCGTCTTCCAGCACTACGCGCTGTTCCGGCATATGAGCGTATTCGAGAACGTCGCCTTCGGTCTTCGCGTGCAGCCGCGCTCGGTTCGCAAGGACGAAGCACACATCAGGAAACGCGTGAAGGAATTGCTCGATCTGGTGCAGCTCGACTGGCTGGCGGATCGCTATCCGAGCCAGTTGTCCGGCGGCCAGCGCCAGCGCATCGCGCTTGCGCGCGCGCTCGCCATCGAGCCCCGCATCCTGCTGCTGGACGAACCGTTCGGCGCGCTCGATGCCAAAGTGCGCAAGGAATTGCGCCGCTGGCTGCGCCAGCTCCATGACGAGATTCACGTCACCTCGATTTTCGTCACCCACGATCAGGAAGAAGCGCTGGAAGTCGCCAACCGCGTGGTGGTGATGGACAAGGGCAAGATCGAACAGATCGGCACACCTGGTGACGTTTACGACAATCCGGCGACCGCCTTCGTTCACGGCTTCATCGGCGAATCCATCGTGCTGCCGGTGCAGGTGTCCGACGGCAAGGTCCGGCTCGGCGACAAGGTCCTGAACCTCGAGCCGCGCGATGCCGCATCGGGTCCGTCGAATCTCTTCATCCGCCGTCATGACGTTTCAATCGTGCCGAACGGCAGCGGCATCTTCGAGGGCGACGTCAAGCATGTGCGTGCGTTCGGCCCGACCCAGCGCGCCGACGTGGTTCTGCATAACGGCGCGACCGAAACCCTGATCGAGATCGACGCGCCGCGTGACCGCGATCTCAAGCCCGGCGACGTGGTCAGCCTCCAGCCCCGGCGCTACCGGCTGTTCCCGGCGCAGTCGTGAGTTCTTCACCTCTCCCCGTTCTTACGGGGAGAGGTCGGATCGCTTTTTGCGATCCAGGTGAGGGGCAGGCATCGACGCAACGCATCTGATTGGCCCTTCACCCCAACCCTCTCCCCGCAGGCGGGGAGAGGGAGCGTATCGTGCATGTCGGTCTGCATCAGGGTTCCCACTCCAATCCATCTCGCGTTCACCTTTCAGCCACTGTTGGTGTGCAACAAACGCCGACCGACGGTTGGGGAATTGATATGATACGCGTGGCGGGGACCATTCTGGCTCTGACGATCCTGGGCGGCTGCGGAACGGGCGGTGACACGTCCACCGAGCAGCCGGCGTTCTATCTCAGCATGGCCACTGCCGGCGCGAAGCTCGATCCCAATGTCGCAGCTTCGATGATCTCCGGCTACCGGCAGAACAACGGCCTCGGCGCGGTCCAGGTCGATCCCCTGCTGATGAAGGCAGCGGAGACCCAGTCGCAGGCGATGGGGGCCCGTAACAAGCTTGATCACAACGTCGCCGGTCCGCTGGACAAGCGCATCAAAGCCTCGGGCTTCGATGCCACCAAGGCAGTCGAAAACGTCTCGGCCGGCTATCACACCCTCGCGGAGGCTTTCTCGGGCTGGCGGGACTCGCCGCCCCACAAGGCCAACATGCTGGCCAGCGGTGTCACAAAAATGGGCATTGCGGCGACCTATGTTCCGAATACCAAATACAAGGTGTTCTGGACGCTGATCCTTGCCGCGCCGGACGCGCGCTAGCTGCCCAGATAAATCTTCTGTGACACGATCCCCTTTTTCGCCAATTGACGCGGATGCGAACTGAGGCCACCGTGCTGCAACATTGGTTCCCCGCCGATGGTGTTGAGTAATGCCTATGGATCAGCTTTCCCCCCAAAGAGAAACCGCCGTATCGATACCCGCAGAGGCGCAGCGCGTGCTGGTCCTGCAAGGTGGTGGTGCGCTCGGCTCCTATCAGGCCGGCGCCTATCAGGCGCTCTGTCATCATGATTTCGAGCCGAGCTGGATCGCAGGTATTTCGATCGGCGCGATTAACGCTGCGATCATCGCCGGCAATGAGCGCGAAAAGCGGGTCGGCAAGCTGAAGGAGTTCTGGGAAATGGTGTCGTCGGGTTCGCCGATGCCATGGGCTCCGTTCGTGCAGGGCGACCACGCGCGCTCGGTCTTCAATGAGACCAGCGCCGCGCTGATCGCGACCTTCGGAGCGCCGGGATTTTTCACGCCGCGGTTTCCGCCGGCGCCGGTCTGGCCGCCGGGCAGCCCGCAGTCGCAGAGCTATTACGACACCACACCGCTGCGCGCGACGCTGGAGCGGCTGGTGGATTTCGACCGCATCAACGATCTGAAGACGAGGCTCAGCGTGGGCGCGGTCAGCGTCACCAGCGGCAACTTCAGATATTTCGATAATGTCGAGTTCAAGAAGCTCGGCAAGAAAATCGGGCCGGAGCACATTATGGCGTCCGGCGCGTTGCCGCCGGGCTTTCCCTCCATCGAGATCGAGGGTGAGCATTACTGGGACGGCGGCGTCGCCTCCAATACGCCGCTGGATTACGTGTTGGATGCCGAGACCCGGACCGATCTCCTGATCTTCCAGGTCGATCTGTTCAGCGCGCGCGGGCTGCTCCCGCAGGGCTTGATCGATGCGGCCGAGCGCGAAAAGGACATCCGCTATTCAAGCCGCACCCGCATGAACACCGACAAGGCGAAAAGGATTCACGACGCCAAGAAGGCGGTGCGCGAACTGATCGCCAAGCTGCCGGAGAGTTTCAAGGACGATCCGCTGGTCGCGACGCTCAACGAGGCGGCGAAGGAAAACACCATCACGGTGGTTCACTTGATCTATCGCAGCAAGGTCCACGAAGCCTCGTCGAAGGATTACGACTTCTCGCGGATCGGGATGGTCGAGCACTGGGCTGCTGGCGAGCGCGACGTCTCCGCCTCGATGAGCCATCCGGAGTGGCTGAACCGGCCGCAATCGGATGAATCAATGGTCACCTACGATCTTTGCGAAGACGGGTTGCGTTATATCAAGCAGTGAACAGGAGCGACGAATGGGTACTCTTTCCGGCAAGACGGCGGTGGTGACGGGTTCGACCAGCGGCATCGGTCTCGCCTATGCGCGGGCCTTTGCGGGCGCGGGCGCGAACATCGTGATCAACGGCTTCGGCGCGCCAGCCGACATCGAGAAAGAGCGCTTGGCCATCGAGAAGGATTTTGGCGTCAAGGCGGTTCATTCGCCCGCCGACATGACCAAGCCGGCAGAAATCGCGGAAATGATCGCGCTCGGCGAGAAGACGTTCGGTTCGGTGGACGTTCTGGTGAATAACGCCGGCGTGCAGTTCGTCTCTCCGATCGAGGACTTTCCCATCGAGAAGTGGGACATGATCATTGCGATCAACCTGACCTCGGCGTTTCACGGCATCCGCGCCGTGGTGCCCGGCATGAAGAAGCGCGGCTGGGGCCGCATCATCAACACCGCCTCGGCGCACTCGCTGGTCGCGTCGCCCTTCAAGTCGGCTTACGTCTCCGCGAAGCACGGCATCGCCGGTCTCACCAAGACCGCCGCACTGGAGCTTGCGACTCACAAGATCACGGTGAACTGCATTTCGCCAGGCTATGTCTGGACGCCGCTGGTGGAAAAGCAGATTCCGGAAACCATGAAGGCGCGCGGATTGACCAAGGAGCAGGTCATCAACGACGTCCTGCTCGATGCCCAGCCGACCAAGGAATTCGTGACATCGGAGCAGGTGGCGGCGCTGGCGCTGTTTCTCTGCGGCGACGATGCCGCGCAGATCACCGGCGCGAACCTGTCAATCGACGGCGGCTGGACGGCGGAGTAGCCACTGAATGTCATTGCCGGGCTTGACCCGGCAATCCATCTCTTTGGAAGTGCGATGGATACGCGGGTCAAGCCCGCGTATGACTTTCGTGCTGTGTTACGACTTCTTCCCGAACGCCAGCACGTGAAAGCCGAGGCGGTTTCTGGTGATCCAGAACAGCAGGACCGTCTCGAACACCAGCGCGATGGAGGTTGCGGTGGCAGCGCCGTAACCGCCGAAGCGGGGCACCAGCAGCACGCACAGCACGAGATTGACCAGGAACGCCAGCGCGTAGGCCAGCGCACACATGTTCTGGTGACCGAGCATGTTGAGCAGCCGTTCCACGGGGCCGATGGCGGAGCGCACGATCAGGCCGATCGCCGCGACGAACATGATGCCGTAACCCGCGGTGAACTGCGGTCCGAACAGCCAGAGCAGCGGCTTGCCCAGCGCCAGCAGCGCGGCGGTCGCAGCGACCGAAGGCCAGAACGTCCACTTGATCGCATGGGCGATGTAGGCCGACAGCCGTTCCTTGTCGCCGGAGGCGTGATATTCGCTGAAGCGGTGCGCGGTGGTCGCCGACATCGCGTAGTGAATGAACGACACCAGCGCCAGCGTCTTGACCACGGCGAAGTAGACGCCGACTTCTTCCGATGAGCGGAATTGCTGCAACACCAGCACGTCGGTGTACGACAGCAGCAGGTAGAAGCCCTCGACCATCATGATCGGCAGCGACACCTTCAGCCAGTTCCGGACATCGTAGGTCTTCGGTCCGGATTCGACGCTGGCATTGAGGCGGCGGTTGAGAACGATCAACTGGCCGATCATCGCGATCCATACCGCAGCGGCGCTGGCGATCATCGCGTCGGTCGCGCCGAGTTTCATGCCGAGTGCAACCGCGCCTGCGGTAAATCCGATAATCAGCGTCTGCCGCACGATGAACTGCGGCATCAGGCCGAGGCGCATCCAGTCATAGGATCGCGCGAGGCCATCCTGGGTATTGGCGACTACGAACGCGGGCAGGATGAGGCAGCCGATATAAAGCGGCACCACAGTCTTCGCATCGATCGACGGCGACAGGAACTTCACCAGTCCCGCGAGCAGCAGCGCGATGGTGGTCGACGCGGCCAGCGTCATCCAGCGGCTTCCAGACAGAAAGCCGCGCAACAATGAGAGTTGTTTGCCGGCGCGATATTCGGGAATGATCTTTTGCGCGGACACCGCGATGCCGAAGTCCAGCACGCTGCCCAGCAGCAGAACCCAGGTCCAGACGTAGACGTAGATGCCGTAGTCCGAGCCGCCCATCCAGCGCGCCAGCAGCACCTGCGAGAAATAAGCGAGGCCTGCGCTCAGCACGCGAATGAGGAACACGGTGCCGGCGAGCCGCTTGGTCAGCGAGGCCTCGGAGGTGCCGGTGAGCACATCGCGCAGCCGCGCGATCACACCCGCGGGCTTCGCTCCAGACGCGCTTTCTTCCATCACGGCCACGGCATTCGATCCTGATCCCGCCAAGTGGGCGGCAGGATGCGCCTTAGCAAGGATTCGTTAAGATTTGGTTGGATCGGGTAACCGGATGGTCAGCCTGAAAAGCCGCCGTCCTTCAGAAACGCGGCTTCCTCGGGCGTCGTGGTCCGCCCCAGCACGGCATTGCGATGAGGGAAGCGGCCGAACTTGCGGATGATGTCGGCATGCAAGACCGCCCATTTCAGGCTGTCCTCACCGAGCGGCGCGAACAGCGTGATGCTGCGCTCCTGATCGGCCATGTCCTCGGAATGCTCGAACGGCAGATAGATGAAAGCGCGCAAGCCTTTCTCGGCGCGCAGGTCACGGCCTTCCGCGATAGCGCGTGTGGCAACCGCGCGGGCGAGGGGGTCCGTTAAGGATGCGCGCGGATCGTTGCGGAACATGTTGCGGGGAAACTGGTCGAGCACGATCACGAGCGCCAGCGCGCCGTCGTCGGTGTCCTGCCATGCGCCCAGCTTGCTGTCGCAGGCCGCTTCCCACAGGCCCATGAAACGGTCGCGCAATTCCTGATCGAACGCATTGTCCTTGCCGTACCAGCGATCGTATCCAGCCTCGCGCCAGAAGGTGAGGATGTCTTGAGGTGTGATCGGGGCGGTCGCTTGGCGTTCATCGGATTCTCAATGATCTTGAAGACGGCAATGGCCGGGACAGGCCCGGCCATTGCGTGAGTTGATAGAAGAAGCGATCAGCTTGCGGCGGCAGCGGCAGCCTTCGGTTTCTCGTCGCGCAGTTCGCGGCGCAGGATCTTGCCGACATTGGTCTTTGGCAGATCCGTCCTGAACTCGACGTGCTTGGGCACCTTGTAGCCGGTGAGTTCGGTCGAGGCGAACTTGATGATGTCCTGCGCGGTGAGGTTCGGATCCTTCTTCACCACAAAGGCCTTCACGGCTTCGGTCGACTTCGCATCGGGAACGCCGATCACCGCGCATTCGAGCACGCCCGGATGGCTTGCGATCACTTCCTCGACTTCGTTCGGATAGACGTTGAAGCCCGAGACCAGGATCATGTCCTTCTTGCGGTCCACGATCTTGGTGTAGCCGTCGGGCGACATGATGCCGATGTCGCCGGTGCGGAAGTAACCATCGCTGGTCATCACCTTCGCGGTTTCTTCCGGCCGGTTCCAGTAGCCCGCCATCACCTGCGGACCCTTGGCGCAGATCTCGCCGGGCTCGCCGAGCGGCACTTCGTTGCCGTCGTCGTCGCGGATCGAGAGCCAGGTCGACGGCACAGGAATGCCGATCGAGCCGGAGAACTTGTCGGTGTCCGCCGGGTTACACGTCAACGTCGGCGAGGTTTCGGACAGGCCGTAGCCTTCCGACAGCGCCACGCCGGTCACCTGTGTCCACTTGTCGGCCACCGGCTTCTGCACCGCCATGCCGCCGCCGAAGCAGCTCTTCAGCTTGGAGAAGTCGAGCTTGTCGAAGCCGGGCGTGTTGAGCAGGCCGTTGTAGAGCGTGTTCACCGCCGGGAAGCTGTTGACCTGATACTTCGACAGTTCCTTGACGAAGCCCGCCATGTCGCGCGGGTTCGGGATCAGGAGGTTCACACCGCCGGCGCGCACCGCGAGCAGGAAGCACGCGGTCAGCGCGAAAATATGATAGAGCGGCAGCGCGCAGACGATGAAGAGCTGATCGACATGCGGCGGCTTCTTGAGTGCCGGCTGCAGCCACGCGTCGTTCTGCAGCACGTTGGCGAGAATGTTGCGGTGGAGCAGCGTCGCGCCCTTCGAGACGCCGGTGGTGCCGCCGGTGTATTGCAGGAACGCGACATCGTCGCCGGTCAGCGTCGGCTTGTTCAGCTTCAGCTTGCGTCCGGCGGCGAGCGCGTCGTTGAACGACACCGCGCTCGGGATCGAATAGGCCGGGACCATCTTCTTCACGTTGCGCACGACGAAGTTGACGATCATGCCCTTGAAGCCGAGCAGGTCGCCCATCGAGCCGATGATGACATGCTTGACGCTGGTGTTCGGCAGCACCTTCTCGAGCGTGGTGGCGAAATTTTCCAGCAGCATGATCGCTTCGGCGCCGGAATCCTTGAGCTGATGCTCAAGTTCGCGCGGCGTGTAGAGCGGATTGACGTTCACCACGGTGTAACCAGCGCGCAGGATGGCGCTTGAGGCGACCGGGTTCTGCAGCACGTTCGGCATCATGATGGCGACGCGCGCGCCCTTCTTGAGGCCCTTGCTCTGCAGGTAGGCGCCCATCGCCGCCGACATTTCGTCGAGGTCGCGATAGGTGATCGACTTGTCCATGCAGATGAAGGATTTGCGGTCGGCGAATTTCCTGAAGCTCTCTTCGAGCAGTTCCACCAGCGATGGATACTGGTTGACGTCGATGTCGGCTGGCACGCCTGCCGGATATTGCTTGAGCCAGATACGTTCCATGATTACTCCCCTCAGATTGTTTCCTGACGGCCCCCGTCTTGTGGCGGGGTGCACGGGCTATGTTCTCAAGTATTGAAATAAGTATTGAGCGAAGCCGCAGGCCATAGCAAGCCTGTGCGTGGTAACGACGCACTTTAGAGGCTCTAAACGCGGGCCTGCGGCCGCTCACGTATGCGGATTTCGCAAAGCACAATCACAGCCGGATGAGTGAGTTAGCCGCGAGGCGCGGCGTCGGGCTTCTGCTGGGCGGCGGGCTTGGCCGCCGGTTTGGCGGCGGGAGCGGCGGCAGGTTTGGCTGCTGAATTGGCCGCGGCAGGCTTCGCCGCCGCATCAGGCTTCTTGTCGGCCTTTGGTGCGCCGGCTGGCTTGGCGGCAGGGGCCACCGCGGCAGCTTTCGGCTTTTGGGCCGCTGCCGCCGGCTTGGCGTCAGGCTTTGCCGCAGGTTTTGCGTCCTTCTTGGCGGCCTCGGCATCCGGTTTGGCGGCGAGCTTCGCCGCCTTGGCACCCTTCTTCCGTTTCGCCACGGACGCCGCCTGGTTGGCAGCCTCGGCGGCATCGGCTTCCAGGATGGCCGCACCGGTCCGGGTCGGACCGGTATAGACGATGACCGGCGTTGCTGCGGCAGCCGGCATCGCGAGCAGGTCAGACACCTTCATGGTCGGAGCCTGAAGTCCGGCCGTGAACATCGACACACTGGCTTCGTTATTGCTGCTGTTATTGTCCGCCACGATATCCGGATCGTCTTCTTCGTTCTCGGCGGCCGGGCGCTTGCGCTTCGGTCCGCACATCTCGTCGCGCAGGTTCGGCGGCGAGGCGTCGATCGGTGCCAGCGCATCGACGGTGCCGAGCGATGGCTTCAGCCAGGACAGCTTGTTGCCGCCGAAGCCGCGTTCGAGCAGTTGCGCTGCTTTCGCCGCGCGCTGCGCGGACGATTGTGCGCCGAGCACGACGGCGATCAACCGCTTGTTGTTGCGCGTCGCGGTCGCGACAAGATTGAAGCCCGATGCGCAGATGAAACCGGTCTTCATGCCGTCGGCGCCCGGATAACGGCCGATCAGCTTGTTGAAGTTCGCGGTCACGCGGCGGCCGAACTTGATGGCCGGAATGTGCATGAAATATTCGTACTCGGGCAGGTCGCGGATGATCGCGCGCGCCAGAATGCCGAGGTCGCGGGCCGAAGTGATCTGTCCTTCCGCCGGCAGGCCGTTCGGATTGACGTAGCTGGTCTGCGTCATGCCGAGCCGCTGCGCGGTCTTGTTCATCTCGGCGGAAAAACCGTCGATTGATCCGCCAACGCCTTCGGCGATGACAACGGCAATGTCGTTCGCCGACTTCACCATCATCATCTTGAGCGCGTTATCGAGCGTGACCTGGGTGCCGGGCTTGAAGCCCATCTTCGAGGGCGCTTGCGCGGCGGCCGTCGGCGACACGGTGAGCAGCGTGTCGAGCGTCATGCGGCCGTCCTTGACCGCCTTGAGCGCGACATAGGCCGTCATGATCTTGGTGACGGACGCAGGATACCAGGGATAGGTCGCGTTCTCTGCCTGAAGAACCTTGCCGGTGTCGGCCTCGATCACCAGCAGCGCTTCCGCCTGCGCGATGCGCGGCGCGATCGCTGCCATCAGCATCGCCGCGACGAGCGCAGACGATCGCAGCGGCCGCCGCCGGAACAGGGCACGGATCAACGCCACTACCGGATTCCGATGTTCGAGAGCACGCCTGCGGCGAATGAAACCATGGTCTCCTCGGCGTGTTGCATGCGGGTTGAGAGCAATCGAAATCGCCAAATCAGATGCGCTCAATACTTATACCGTAGCGCACCCGTCCGAACAGGGTTTTTGAGGCTCAATCAAGCATGAAATGGGCCAAAATTCGACGATGCCCACATGTTGTTCTGTCATGGCCGGACTTGTTCCGGCCATCCCGACGGAGGGGGGACTGTACTCAATTTATCGGGATCACCGGGACAAGCCCGGTGATGACACCACAACCTTACGTCCTCGAAGCGGCGGTTACCGTTCGGGAAGCCGGTTCCGGGTGGCCGCCGTCCTGAACCATGAACTGCGCTCTTGCGAGTCTGGCGAAATAACCGCCGCTGGCCACCAGTTCATCGAACGTTCCGCTTTCGATCACCTTGCCCTTGTCGAACACCAGAATTCGCGTCGCATTACGAATGGTCGAGAGCCGGTGGGCGATCACGAACGTGGTGCGGCCCTTCATCACAGTATCGAGAGCGGCGTTGACCTTGGCTTCGGTGACCGCATCGAGTGCGCTGGTCGCCTCATCCAGGATCAGGATTGGCGGATTTTTCAGCAGCGCACGCGCGATCGACAGGCGCTGACGTTCGCCGCCGGAGAGCATGCGGCCGCGTTCGCCGGCATTGGTTTCGAATTTCAGGTCACTGCGCTCGATGAAGTCGAGCGCCTGTGCGCCCTCGGCAGCCGTGCGCAATTCCTCGTCGGTGGCGTCGGGCTTGCCGACGCGCAGGTTCTCCGCAATCGAGCGGTTGAACAGCAGCGCTTCCTGAAACACCACGCCGATATTCCGGCGCAGCGCCGTGAGTGTCATGCCGCGGATGTCCATGCCGTCGATCTTGATGAAGCCCGACTGCGGATCGAACGCGCGATGCAGCAGCGCGATCGCGGTGGATTTGCCGGCACCGGTTTCTCCGACCAGAGCGAAGGTCTGTCCCGGCAGCGCGGTGAACGAGACGTCCTCAACGGCGGGGCGCTTGCCGTCATAGGAGAACGAGACGTCGTTGAATTCCACAAGGCCGGTGAGGCGGCCGGGATCGATGGCGTCGGGCCGGTCGCGCACCGCTGGCACCGCATCGAGCACGTCGAAGAACTCGCGCAGCCGCGGGGCTTCCATGAAGACGCTGTTGATGAAGCTCACGACCTGTTCGAGCTTCTGGATCAGCATGGTCGCGAAGGAGACGAACATCACGATTTCGCCGACGCTCGCCTGACCCTTGCTGTTCAGGATAATGCCGACCACGAAGATCGCCAGAATCGTGATGGTGGTGGACGCACGGGTCATCACCACGACCAGCGCCCACCATGACAGCACCGGCAATTGCGCCGACAGCAGCTTGTCGGCGACGCCGCGCAAGCCCTGCACTTCGGCGTCGACGCGCACGAAGCTCTGCACCAGCGCCACGTTGCCGAGCGCGTCGGATGCGCGGGCCGCGAGATCGCCGTAGTGCTCCTCCACCTCCATCTGGAGACTGTAGGTCTTGCGCACCACGAGCGTCGTCAGCACCGTGAAGATCACGCACAGGATGAAAAGAAGAACTGCGAGCCGCCAGTTGATGTAGAGCGACAGCGGCAGCAGCACGACCAGCGAGACGATCGACGCGAAGTGTTCGCGGAAGAAACTCAGCCAGAGCCGCCACAAGGCGTCCGTGCCTTGCAGCATCACCTTCATCAGACGGCCGGAATGCGTGCCGGTGTGGAAGGTGAGCGGCAGTTGCATGATGTGTTCGAAATAACCGGTGAGAACCGCCTGCCGCTGCCGGTGTGCAAGGCGATCCGCCTGCAAGGCCACGAACGCGCTACAGACGATCGTGAACAGTCCGAACCCGACCCATGCGCCGAGCAGCGGCCATGGCGATGTGATCGCGATACCGAACAGCGCATCGGTCATCGGCTTGCCGGACAGAACATCGATGATGCGGCCGAACAGCACCGGTTCGGCGAACTGCGCCACCGCCAGCATGAGGTTGGCGCCAGCGAGAAACCAGCCGAGGCGGGCTTCCTTGCCGAGCAGTTCAAGAACGCGGACATAAAGACGGATCAAAGGACAGCCTTGCAAGTCTGACTTCAACGAAAGGGCATCCATCTTAGCCGGGGATCGCCAGCGAATACAGGGCAAGAGGGACAAGGGCAGACCCGTTATGCACTCAATTGATTTTGCGGGCATTTGGCGGCAGTGAGCGCGGCCGGAGGAGCGCGGTCAATGGAACCCATGCATCATTCGCGCGCTCAAGCGGCATCGGTGGAGGCGCCGGCAGCGACGCGTCCGAACACGATATCTTTCACGCTGGGCTCAAGCGGGGTGGACAGACTGACGATGTTGCCCTCACGGTCGGTCAGGAACGTGATGGCAAGCCTGTAGGGCAGCGGAGGGTGTAGCCCCTCAGGCAATTCGAAGCTCTCATAGTGCCGGTGGGCGATTGCAGCGGACATGCCGCGCCATGACCAGTGAAGCGCTCCGTCCTGTTCCTTGATCGACATCACACCGTAAGCCGGATGTTCGTAGCCGCCGGCATAGGCAGAGAGATCGTGTGCCGGTTGCGTATTGGGATGCTGGTCTTTTTCCTGCTCATCTTTCCAAACCTGCGTTTGCACAGCGGCCTCATCTCGAAGCTTGCGGCTACGCGCGGACCAGTCGATCTGCTCGCGGCCTCGCAGCCGGTCGATGACTCGCCAGGTCAATGGTCCCGCCACGCCTTCGTTCGGGCTGCGATTGGTCAGGACGGTGACGCCGATTCCGAAGTCCGGCAACAGCGTCATCAGCGCACCCCATCCGGGCAAGCCTCCGCCGTGAAAAACGATCCGGTCACCACGGTAGCTTTGACATCGGAGGCCGAGGCCATAGTGCGCATCGCCGAACTCGGCGGCCGCCGGCTGATAGTGAACGCGCGGGGTATGCAGCGCGTCGATCAGCGCCGCCGGAAGCAGTCGTTCACCGTTGAACTCGCCCTTGCCGAGATGCAGCAGCATCCAGTTCGCAAGGTCGTCCACTGATGCTGTGATCGCGCCGACAGCCACAGCCCGGAATGGCAGGCGCGGGACCGGCAGTCGCGTGTCGTCCTGCACCATATAGGGGCGGGCGGCATCGGCCGAGGCTTCGAGATCGTCGAGGCTGAACCCGATCGTCATGCCGAGTCTGTCGGCCAGCCGCACGGATGAACGCTTCATAGCTTTGTCCGCTGACCCGTTCGATCAGAAGACCAATGAGGTTGTAGCCGAGGTTATTGTACTCATATGCCGTGCGAAAATCGCGGTTGGGTTCGAGATGTCGCATGAGGCCCAGCAGCTCGGCGGGTGCGCGATCGCCCGGGAGATACACCCAGTCGTGCCGCGGCAAGCCGGATTGATGCGTCAGGACGTCGAGGATTGTGAGCCGTTCGGTCGCCACCGGATCGTGCAGGCGAAACTCCGGAAGATAGTCACGGATCGGTTTGGTCCAGTCGAGGCGCCCTTCATGGTGCAGCAGCGCCACAGCAGTCGCGGTGAAGGACTTGGTGATCGACGCGATCACGAACTGCGTTGCGGTGGTGACCGGCAAATTTGCTTCAACGTCGCGCTGACCATAGGCCTTTGCGAGCACGACCTTGCCGTCCTGCACCACCGCGATCGCTGCGCCCGGCGTCTTCAGTTCGGCCATGGCATCGGCGGCAAGACGGTCGAGTTCAGGGACGAACTCGTCGATCGGCGTATGCAGTGCGTCAGACGAATGATCCATGGGAGGACTCTTCTCCTCGGTGCTGGAGCGCTCATGGACGTGCGACCTGGATATTTCTAGCAAGTCATTCATTCTGTCTTCTCGTCAGCCACTGCATGGCTGCCAGAATGCATTGACGGACATGCAGAACATCGCAACACGGATAGTGAGTTTTCCAGCCGGACAAAGTAAGACAGCGGGATGGTTTTGGATACGGGAAACGATGGCTCGGCAGTCAGAACGATCAGCTGCGACAATTGATGGAATCCTGAGCGCGGCGAAAAAGCTTTTCATGAGCCGCGGCTTCGATGCCGTGAGCATCGATGATATCGCCGCTGCCGTAGGCATCGCGAAGGGGGGTGTCTATCATCACTTCTCGTCCAAGCAGTCCATTTTCGAGACCGTTCTCGATCGCGCACAGGCTGAACTGGCTGTCCAGCTCAATTCGCGTCTTGCCGCCAACAAGGGGCCGCGCACGCCCGAAACCATCGCGATGAATACCTACGCCTATCTGAAGGCTGCGAGCGAACCCGGATTGCGCCGGTTGATTCTGATTGATGGGCCTGTCGTCATGGGCCTGCAGCGATGGCGCGAAATGGACGATCGTCACTTCTTTGAATCGATCCATAGCGGGATCGTGGAGATCATGGGACCGAAAGCATCCCGCAAGCAGATCGATTCCGCGGCGCGGCTTGTCACAGGTGCCATTATAGAAGCTGCGCTGGCCACGGGCGCTTCCCACAATCCGGTCAAGGTCGCCCGCGTTTACTGCGCGACCCTGAGGAGCATGCTGTACGGCCTTCAAAAGGACTCGTGAAAGTTCTCGGCACGCCACGAACAGCGCGCATTTCTCAAACTTCTTGACTTACAGACTTGTAGTCGGTAAATAGTTTCCCATAACAAAATGAAATGGGAGGATGAAATGTCGAGAGCGCAGCTTGCTGAAAAGAGCCTTGATACGCAGGCGTTGTTTGACCGTTACCATGTGGGGTGGAAGACGCGGAATCCGGAGATGATCGCGTCGCTTCATTCCGAAGACAGCATCTTCTGGGTGCACGATGGAGCCGAGCCGATCAACGGCCGCGACGCTCTTCGGCGGTACTGTGCTGAACTGTTCGCCAAGTCGCCGTTCGGTTTCGAAGAAGGCCGGATGTTCTTCGGCGTTGATTACTGGGTCATGGAATGGTCCGCGGTCATCGATCAGGTCGATACAGCCGGCAAGCCGTTCACCGCCAAAGTCGAAATGCTCGACGTCGTCACGGTGAATCCTGCAGGCGAAGTGACCCGTAAGGATGTCTATGTGAACGGCCCTCAACGGGTGGAGGCTTTCACTCGCGCCGGCCTGAGTCCCAGCAGAAACTAGCGCCGGGTTGTTTCGGTCCTAGCCACTTCGCCGACGGAGCGTCGTCGGCTCCTTTTCTTCAACATCATCGCAAAGCGCGGGACACGCGGCAGATGCGCCTTGGGACGATCTCGTCCCCAAGGCGCATGGCGTGCGCTCGTGCGCGAGAGAGACACTTGGAGGGTTTCGCATGCTTGGTTTGATGCAGGACTGGCCGCTGCTGTGCAATCGGATCATCGATCACGCCGCCGCTATCCATGGCGGCAGTGAGGTTGTCACGCGCTCAATCGAAGGGCCGATTCACCGTACCAACTATCGCCAGATACGCGCCCGCGCGCTGAAGGTCGCGCAGCGGCTGGACAAGGACGGCGTCAAGGTTGGCGATCGCATCGCCACGCTGGGCTGGAATACCTGGCGTCATCTGGAATCCTGGTATGGCATCATGGGGATCGGCGCCATCTGCCACACGGTGAATCCGCGTCTGTTTCCGGAGCAGATCGCGTGGATCATGAATCATGCCGGCGACCGGGTGGTGATGATCGATCTCACCTTCGTGCCGCTGCTCGAAGCCATCGCTCCGATGCTGCCGAATGTCGAACGCTATATCATCTACACCGACCGCGCGCATATGCCGGAGACCAAGCTGAAGAACGCGGTCTCCTACGAAGAATGGATCGGCTCGGTCGACGGCGATTTCGCCTGGAAGACGTTCGACGAGAACACCGCGGCGGCGATGTGTTACACCTCGGGCACCACGGGTAATCCGAAGGGCGTGCTCTATTCGCATCGCTCCAATGTGTTGCACGCGCTGATCGCCAATGCCGGGGATTCGCTCGGCACCGGCGCCGCCGATACCGTGATGCCGGTGGTGCCGATGTTCCACGCCAATAGCTGGGGCGCGGCATTTTCCGCACCGTCGATGGGCGCAAAGCTGGTGATGCCGGGTGCCAGGCTCGATGGCGCCTCGGTCTACGAATTGCTCTCGGCCGAGAAGGTCACGTTCACAGTGGGCGTGCCGACGGTGTGGCAGATGCTGCTCAACTACATCGCCGCCGAAGGACTGAAGCTGCCTGACTTGAAAACGGTGGCTTGCGGCGGCTCGGCGATGCCCCGCTCCATGATCAAGTCGTTCGTCGATATGGGCATCCGGGTGCGTCATGGATGGGGCATGACGGAAATGTCGCCGCTCGGCACCGTCGCCGCGCTGAAGCCGCCCTTCACAAAACTCACGGGCGAAGAGCGGCTTGATATTTTGCAGACCCAGGGCTTTCCGCCGTTTGGCGTGCAGATGAAGATCACTGACGATGCCGGAAAGTCGCTGCCCTGGGACGGCAAGACATTCGGCCGGCTCAAGGTTAGCGGTCCGGCGGTGTCGAAGGCCTACTACCGGGTTGATACGGATGTCCTCGACGATGAAGGTTATTTCGACACCGGCGATGTCGCGACCATCGACGGGTACGTTACATGCGGATCACCGACCGCTCCAAGGATGTGATCAAGTCGGGCGGCGAATGGATTTCATCGATTGATCTGGAAAATCTGGCCGCAGGGCATCCAGCTGTCGCAGAAGCCGCCGTCATCGGCGTGCATCATCCCAAATGGAACGAGCGCCCGCTGTTGATCGTGCGTCTCAAGCAGGAGAACGCGGCCACCCGCGACGACATTCTGGGTTTCATGGACGGCAGAATCGCCAAATGGTGGATGCCCGACGACGTCGCCTTCGTTGACGACATCCCGCACACGGCAACCGGCAAGATCCACAAGATGACACTCCGCGATCGGTTCAAGGATTACCGCTTCCCGAACGTCACAGCGTGAATCGGTCGCCCGCTTTCAAGCGGGCGCTGCCGCTTTTAATTGAAAGGAGGTGGTTCAATCTTGCTGCGATGAATGGCCGCAGAAACGCTTCGGCAAAAGTCCCAACGACGAGCGCAGGTTCGTCATCTTTTAGAGGAACCAATCGAGCCACCGCAGCTTGTCGGGCATACGCCAAAAACCGGAGACTGCCATGAAAATCGCAAGCATCGTTTTGGCTGGTACGATGGTCCTTACCATCATCAGTTCGGCGGCCTTGGCCCAGCAAGCCCTTACGGGAATGGTAACGAAAATCGACCGGATCAAAGGCACGATCGCGATTCAGCAGGAGCAAAGCGGGACCGTCGGAACGAGTGCTGGCGGCGCTGTGGAAGAATTCAAGGCGCAGGACCGCTCGGCGCTGGATGCCGTGCATGCCGGAGACAGGGTCACTTATTCCATCACGGAAACGGGTGGAATGAAGACAGTCACGAAATTGCAGAAGCAGTAGATTTTCGCTCAGGTATCTACCGCCACGTCCTGAATCGGCTTGTTCCGCTTAACATCGCGTATGTTCACCCGATCGAATCCGCAACACCAATGCCGGCGAAGCCGGCACGCCGCTTGCGATCATTGTTACTTACCACCAGCCTCGTTGCACTGGAGGATAGTACTGGCCGCCGCCCCGGCGTGTATTGCTTGGCTGGGGATTCGGATTGCGCTGGAAGAAGAGGCCGAAGCCGCCGTCGTCCTGTCGGTTGCCGAAGCCGTTGTCGTCCGCCATGAGAACTTCGCTCGGCTTGCGGGTGATGAAGCCGCCCTGTGGCTGGTCGCTCAGCACCGCAACAAACTCGGTGCGATAGTTGGTCTCCTCGCTCAGCGGCTCGTCGGAGACGACGATCGAGGATCGTGGCAATGCGGTCGGCGCGATGCGATCGAGGACTTCCTTCGGGATGGTGATGCGGTCGAGCGCGTTTTTGGCGTCATCTCCGTTCTCGATCGTGACGGCGGTCCAGCGCAGGCCGGTGTCGTTGCGCGCCACCGCCGTGAACACATGCGTGCCGAGCGGCCTGCCGGGATCGCGGATCGTGACCGGAACCTCAATGGTCGCATCGAACACTTCGCCGCCGCCGTCCGGTGCCGGCTTCTGCGTGTTGCGCCGGACGTAAAGCGTCCGCGTCGCGCGGCTGATGTAGACCGAGACCGGCACGAGCGCGAGCTTCGCGTCGCGCGCCGCATTGGCGGTGTCGGCCTTTTTTGTTTGAGCGGTCTTGGCCACTTCTTTTGCAGCGGCGGCAGCGTCGAGCTTTGATTTCGCGTCCGCCTTGGTAGTGTCGAACTGAGTGCCCAGCTCTGCTGCCTTGGCCGCGGCCTTTTGTTTACGGTCCTCGGCCTTCGCCCTCGCTTGGTTGGTCTTGGCGGTGGCCAGCGCCCTGTCGGCGAATGCGAGGTCGGCCTCGGTCCGGGCCTTGAGCCGCTCCAGCTTCCGCAGCGACGCCGCGAGTGGCGCCGTCTCGCGCGCCGCTACTGCACCAGTCTTCTTCGCTTCGTCGGCCGTCTTCGCAGCCTCCGCGGCTTCGCGCGCGAGCGTCTCGGCCTTTGCCGGAGCGGCTGCGATGACCTCCGTGTTCGGCACAAAGAGCGATAGCGCCGGGTGAGAAAAGTCGACCGGGGCCGTATCGTCTGGCGAGATGATTACGCGCATCCCGATCCGCGTCTTGTCGAACAGCTTCTCCGCAAAGCCGAAAGGCATTCGCACGCAGCCGTGTGAGGCTGCGTAACCGGGCAACGGCCCGCCATGCAACGCAAGGCCGTTCCAGGTGATGCGCTGCATGTTCGGCATTGAGGCATCGTCATACATGTTCGAGCGGTGGTCCTTGTTCTTCTCGACGATGGCAAAGACGCCGGCTGGCGTCTCGCGCTCCTTGACGCCGGTCGACACCGGCGCACGCATGATCCAGCCCTCGGCGTCATAGAGCGTGACCTGCTGGCTCTTGATCGCCACGATCGCCATGATCGGCTCGCCCGCCTCGCGAGGCGCGGTCGTCTCAGTGGGTTGCGCGCGGCGCGCCTGTTTCGCTGTGGCGTCGGCAATCGGCGCCATCAGCGCGGCCATCGCAGCGAACATCACAACGGCTGAAGATCCCCAACAGCGCATTGCCGCTGTGGATTTCACCGACGTCAATCGATCCGCCATTCCATTCCCCGTTGCAGTGACTATCCGCTGCCGTAACCAGCCTCACATATCCGACTCGCGAGGAACAAGCATGCTCGCAGTTGAAATTGGCGCAAAACGGACCTGCCATCCGCCGTGGCACACAGGCAACACTTTGGGGAAAAGGGCACGGCCTGCCCGGTTACGCCATTGCGTGGCCATCACGTTGCCCGAACAATCAGCAGTGTTCGCATGGTTGGCAGTGCAATCCGGTTCCGATGAGGCTGGAATGATGAACCTGCAGCGACTTTCAACAGAGCCGTCGCCATTGTTGCGATCAGTCCTTTTCGCGAGCGGAGTCGTTGGCTTGCTCGCTGCTTCCGGGCCGGAAGGAACCCAGAAAGCTGGCGCGGTCCCTCGCAATGACATCAGTGCTCCCTCTCACTCCACCAAACACCAGCTTGCCGGGGGATCGCGGCCAAGCTCAGTGCTCGATGACGCTCTCGGTCAAACCGATCATGCAGTGGCTGAACTTGCAGGAGCAGTTGCCGAAGCACTAATCACTCTGGACAAGCCGAAGCCGGTTGTCGAAGCGGCCTCGATCATTTTGCCAGATGTGCCACCAACGCAACCAGCGTCGGTGCGACTCGCAAGCGTGGATCCGTCGGATATCGAAATTGGCGGCGCGAACAGGGCCGTCAACCCCATCGAGATTGTCGGCGAGTGCCTGGTCGTAGACATCTGTGTCGATCAATATCTGTGGGCGCTTTATCAACGAACGCCGAAGGAGGACACCATCAAGGTGCCTGAACGGAGGAAGGTCTCCGTCAAGCGGAAGGGCAAGATGGTGACTGTCACCAGAACCTTCACCAGGCTTGTCGATCAGGATTTTGGCTGGAAGGATCCGAAGGCGGCGGAACGAGTCCGCATGCCGATGATGGACTATGTGCTCGGAGGTATGGATCGGAGCTTCAAGCTCAAATTGTTTCATATGCTTCGCGCGGCGGAGGCGGCGGGCCTTTCGCCCGGCATCACCAGCGCATTCCGTGATGACTACCGCCAGTCGATCGCAAGCGGCCTCAAGGCGGCGAGCAACAAGTCGTTTCACGGCGGAAGCTCCCGCGGGGGCTATGGGCATGGGCTTGCAGCCGATATCGTGAGTGTCCAGGGCGGAACTCGCGACGAGCGATGGGCTTCCTCCGATAAGCTCTGGAAGTGGGTTGATGCAAATGGGAAGGAGTTTGGAATCGGGCGCCCGTATCTCGGCAGGGACCCGCCGCACGTCGCGCCGGTCGACGGCCGGGAATATGCAGCGCACAACCGCGGCACCAAACAGGCGGCATCGGGCCTGAAGAAGGCGGACATGAAGAAAGCGGACATGAAGAAAGCGGAGATGAAGAAAGTCGGCGTGAAAAAGGTGAAGCGCGTCGCCACCCGCGACCACTCACGCCCCGCGAAGCGCCCGAGAACCGCAGCCGCCTTAAAGCTGAAAGCGAGCTGAGCGGGTTGGGTCCGATATCAGGCTCGCAAAATAAAATCCGGGAATCCGTTGCTGGCACTTTTAGCTCTTGCTGCTGCCAACAAATTCAATCTGAAAGTTGCGCGGCTCAATTGACCTTGCGCGCGCTCACGGGCGGCAGAAAGCTGTCGTCGAAAATGTCGCCGGCAGAGGGACGTTTACGGAATTCATAAGTGTCGGCGATCTGGCCGACACCGGCGTCGAAGCGGTTGCCTTCGATGCCCCCGAGACCGTTTCGTTTGACCTCGTCGGTAACGATGTTGTCCTGAATGACGGCGCGCAGCCGCTCGAGTTCAAGCTCGCGCGAGCCGCCGCTCATCTGCGCAACGACATCGTCGGCCGCGCGCGCGGGATCCTTGATGGCGAGGCGAACGCCCGCGACCGTCGCACGCACGAACGCTTTCACGGCATCCGGATTGGCGGCGGCGAATTTCGGATTCACGATCAGCGCATGTCCGTAGACTTCGCTGCCGAACTCGGAGAAGCGAATCACCGCAAGATCGTTTGCCGGAACGCCGCGATCACGCAGATTGATCGCTGACAGAAACGAGAAGCCTGTCACCGCATCGACCTGACCGGCGGAGAGCATCGGTTCGCGCACCGCAGCGCTGATCCTCTCCGTCCTGACCTTGTCGAGCTTGATATCGTTCTTGCGCGCGATGGTCGGCCACAGCCGCGCCGCGAGGTCGCCGTCGACCACGCCGATGGTCTTGCCTTCGATGTCCGACATGGTCGCGATGCCGCGGCTCTTGCGCGCGATGATCGCGTAGGGCGCCTTGTTGTAGAGCGCGAACACCGCCTTGATCGGCAGGCTGCCTTCCGTGTCGCGGTAACGGATCAGCGCATTGATGTCCGCCAGCGCCATATCGCTGTTGCCGGATGCGACGCGTGCAATCGCGTCGAGTGATCCGGTCGCCGCATCGGTGGTCACGTTGAGACCTTCCGCACGAAACAGGCCCCTGCCCGATGCGACAACAAACGGCGCCGCGGCGCCGTCGATCGGCCGGTCGAATGAGAAGTGTAGGGCCGATGCGGCCGCGCCTGGCGCCGCGCCAAGGGTCATGCCGAGCCAGGACGCAGACAGCAGCGCGATCAGCGGCAAGAGTATTTTGCAGGGGAAGCGTTCCGGACTTTTGGGCATGCGCGGCACTTGGACTTGGTCTTTGACTTGGGGGGCGTGAGGCGGCTTTTGAGCATCGGCTGTGTTGGTATGATGACAAGCACACAAGGCGGCGTCCGTCACCTTTTGGCCATTTCCGCGCGGGTTTGTCGCAGTTTCGCCTTTTGCCCTTCAGCTTGCATTCAGGTCAGGGAACCCAATGTAATCAGTGGGGTTATCCTCGACTGGTCATTCAGACCAGGGATGGCCTGTGAGGACGTTGAAATGTTTGTTCGCAAGACTTTGCCTTCACCCTTCAGCCGAGCTGTGGTTCTGGCGACGGCTGCCGCGCTGGTCTCGACACTGGCTGTTCCGCCTGTCGCGCAGGCGTATCCGCTCGCTTCATCGGCCGCCAAAACCTCATCCGCTGAGCCGGCCAACGCCAGCGAGGCCACCGATTTGAGCTCGCGCGCCCGTCGCCGGGTCGTGCGCCGCGGCTATCGCAACAACGCCGCCGGGGCCGCTTTCATGGGGCTGGCGCTGGGTACCGTCGGCGCCATCGTCGCCGAACAGCGCCGCCGCGACTACTACCGCGACAACTACTATTACGGCGGTGGTCCTTATTACGGTAACCGCTATTACGGCGGGCCGGCCTATTACGGCGGCGGCTATCCGTATGCCGGCGGCGGCTATTACACCGTCCCGCGCTACTGAGCGTCGGATTGGTAGCGCTGCGGTCATCGGCCTCGCCGGGAGGAATCCCGGCGATTGCTTTTTTGGAGCATTTTCAGCCGGTTGGGGCGGGCGTTAACACGCTGGCGAGGGTTTTGATCTAGGTTCGAAGTATGAGTGATTCGCTAGAACGGCTTTATCACGCAGTTGTCGCGGCCAAGGATCTCGATCCGGCGACGTCGCGCACCGCACGGCTGTTTCAACGCGGCCCGGCCAAAATGGCCAAGAAGCTTGCCGAGGAAGCCATCGAAGTCGTGATCGATGCGGTCAACGGCGACTCCAATGCCGTGGTCCGGGAAAGCGCCGATCTGCTCTACAACCTGTCGGTCCTCTGGGTGGCGGCAGGTGTTCGCCCGGAAGACGTGTGGGCGGAAATGGACCGCCGTGAGCGGGTCCAGGGCATCGCCGAGAAGCTGCCCAAAGTCTATGCGGACAAGCCTCGCCCTGCTGCGAAGGCTGCGCCGAAAATCGCCGCAGCCCCAGAGAAGGTGGCCCGGCGACCAATTGTCGCGCTTCAGAGCGGCCGGCTCAAGAAACGGCGCTAATTAGCCGCAAAATTACACATTTCCATACATGGACAAATCGGCTGGACGGTGGTTCATCGCGCCATGCTGAAACGAATGTACGACTGGTGCATAGCCGCCGCCGATAAACCTTACGCCCTCTGGCTGATGGGCGCTGTGTCCTTCGCGGAAAGCTCGTTCTTTCCGATTCCGCCGGACGTCATGCTGATCCCGATGTCGCTGGCGCGGCCGCAGAAGGCGTGGCTCTACGCGCTGGTCTGTACGGTGACGTCGGTTGCAGGCGGCGTCGTCGGCTACGCCATCGGCGCATTGCTTTATGATTCCGTCGGACAGTGGCTGATCAATCTCTATGGCTACGGCGACAAGGTGGAGGCGTTCCGCGCGTCCTATGCCGAATACGGCGCATGGATCATCCTGTTGAAGGGCCTGACACCGATCCCTTACAAGCTGGTCACCATCACATCCGGTTTCGCCAACTATAATTTGCTGCTGTTCATCGTCTTTTCGATTATCGCGCGTGGCGGCCGATTTTTTATTGTCGCGATCGTGCTTAACCGCTACGGCACATGGATTCGCGAAGCCATCGAGAAACGCCTTGGACTTTGGGTCGCGATATTGGCTGGCGGTCTGGTGCTCGGCTTCATCGTCGCGTTCCGGCTGTTCTAGGAATTATTTTCAAGCGAAGCGGGCAGCGGTTCGCGTGACGAAACACGCCGTACATAAAGTCTTTTCCCCGCGGCAACGGTGGACTACGCTCAAGCCATGTCCAATCACTCCAGCGATTTGCTAGTGGACGTGCGGGGACGCATCGTCCTGATCGCCATGCTCACGGCCGTGTTTGGAACGACGGCGGCCTGGTCGCAGCAGGCGCAGCCGCAGTTTCAGGTCGCGCCGTCGCAGCAAGCAGCTCCGCCAACGCCTTCTGCACCTCCACCGAGCAATCCGGGACTGGTCGAGGAGATCGGCAAATTTCTGAAGGACTCGGCGTCGGGTCTGACGTCGACGCTGCCCAGTCCGGGTCAGGCGCTTGAGGGTCTGAATTCCGGCGCCAAGGATGCGACCGACAGTTTGAAACGGATCGCACCCCCGTCCGGCCAGACAATGGCCAGCGGGCGCACCCTTTGCCCGCCGGCCGCCAATGGCGCGCCGGATTGCAAGCGCGGGGCAGATCAGCTCTGCAAGGAGAAAGGCTACGCCGAGGGCAGGAGCGTCGATATCGAATCCACCCAGAAATGCTCGGCAAAATCATATTTTTCAGGCCAGGGCGCGTGCCGGACAGAAAATTTCGTTACCCGGGCCGTCTGCCAGTAAACGCAAGCCTCTTTCAAGAAATGGCTATAGCCCCTAAGACCGTGGCAAGTGCTGCGGCCTTGGTGCTCGCGCGTGTTTCATTCTGCGGAAGAGGATTTTCCGATGTCGATGCCCGCCTTGTTCAAAAATCGTCTTTCAATTCCGGCGATCGGTTCGCCGTTGTTCATCGTGTCGGGACCTGACCTCGTCATCGCCCAGTGCAAAGCCGGAATCGTCGGCTCGTTTCCGGCGTTGAACGCGCGTCCTGCCGCGCTGCTGGACGAATGGCTGCACCGGATCAAGGAAGAACTCGCGGCGCATGACAAGGCGCATCCGGATCGTCTGTCAGCGCCGTTCGCGGTCAACCAGATCGTTCACAAATCCAACAACCGTCTCGATCAGGATCTCGCGGTTTGTGAGAAGCACAAGGTCCCGATGGTGATCACGTCGCTCGGTGCGCGTGAGGAACTCAATCAGGCCGTTCATGCCTGGGGCGGCATCACGTTTCATGACGTGATCAATCAGAAGTTTGCGCACAAGGCGATCGAGAAGGGCGCGGATGGTCTAGTGCTTGTGGCTGCGGGCGCGGGCGGCCATGCCGGCGCGATCTCGCCGTTCGCTTTCGTGGCCGAGACCCGGCAATGGTTCGACGGCCCCATCGCGCTGTCCGGCGCGATCGGACATGGCCGCGCCATTCGTGCTGCGCGCGTGC
Source organism: Afipia sp. (assembly GCA_017474385.1). Classification (GTDB taxonomy): domain Bacteria; phylum Pseudomonadota; class Alphaproteobacteria; order Rhizobiales; family Xanthobacteraceae; genus Afipia. The sequence continues at coordinate 63,885 of JAFVHU010000025.1, forward strand.
TCGGCGCCGACTTCGCCTATATCGGCTCGGCCTTCATTGCGACGCAGGAAGCCAACGCTCCGGACACCTACAAGTCGATGATCGCGTCATCCTCTGCCGACGACATCGTCTATTCGAACCTGTTTACCGGTGTGCACGGCAATTATCTCAAGCCGTCGATCGTGGCGGCCGGCATGGACCCGGACAATCTGCCGGTGTCCGATCCGTCGAAGATGAATTTCGGCACCGATGCCAGCGGTGAACGCAACAAGCCGAAGGCCTGGAAGGAAATCTGGGGCAGCGGACAGGGCATCGGAAGCGTCGACAAGGTGCAGCCGGTCGCAGAACTGGTGGCACGCTTCAAGAAGGAATACGAGGCCGCCGCCGACGCACCGCTCTAGGTCTAACGATGGACGCCGTCTTTCGTGTCGAGGGCGATCGCGTATTCACCAGCGAGCATGCAGGGGGGCCGTGGAACCCCAGCATGCAGCATGGCGGCGCGCCATCGTCCTTGGTTGTTTGGGCGGCAGAGCGCATCCCGTCGCCGCAGCCGATGCATGTCGTGCGGCTGACCATAGATCTGATGCGTCCGGTGCCGGTGGCGCCGCTCACCATCGAAACCGAAGTGGTTCGCGAGGGCCGGAAGATTCAGCTCTGCGCGGTGCGGCTTTTTGCCGAGGGTGTTGAGGTCGTGCGCGCCGCCGTTCTCAAGGTCAGGTCGCAGGCGATCGACTTGCCCAACACGGTAGTGGAGATGACGCTCGATGTGCCCGGCCCCGAGGCCGGGCGGGATGAACCGCAGGTTTCCAATAAATTCCTGGCCGGCGTTTCCATGCGCGCGGTGAAGGGTGGCTTCCTCAGGCTGGGTCCCGGTGCAATCTGGTTTCGTCCCAATCGCCCGATTGTCGAGGGATCGTCCATATCGCAGGCGATGCGCGCGGCCCTTGCCGCCGATTGCAGCAATGGCGTGGGGTCGGTGCTCGATTTCACCAAATGGATATTCATCAACGCGGATCTGACAGTGACGCTCGCGCGGCAGCCGGTGGGCGACTGGATCTTGCTGAACTCGGAGATGATGCTGGGCGCTGATGGCGCAGGGCTCGCGGTCTCGCGCCTCGGCGATGTTCAGGGTTACTTCGGCTCGGCGATTCAATGCCTCGTGGTCGAGCCGCGCTGAGCAAAGCCGACAGGCGTGCGCCTTGGGTCAGTCGACAATCCGTGTGAGCACCGCTTTGAAGGCCAGGCTCGGAAACTCGGTTGCAGTTCCTTCGCAGATCGCAAAGCCGCCTTTGACGGTTCCGCTGAAGTTGATCATGACCTCGTCGAAACCGAACACCGAGGGATGGCTTGAATCCTGCGTGTGCCGAACGCTGGACACACTTCCGGCAAACGATTGGCCGTTCTGGGTATAGGATCCGATATACGCGAACGCAGAGCTGCCGCCCCGGAGCTTTCCGTTTTCCGCATTGATCACCCCTAAGGCTTTGCCCCGGGGTGTTTCAAACTCAACCTTGTACAAACCTTGGAGCAATGCGGCTTCGGGAGCGAGATGTCTGTCTGGGTTCGCTGCCGGCTGCGGGTTAGCTTGGTGTTGCATGCGCTGTCATTCCGGTATTGCCGCTGAAGTTTGGTCTTCAAACGTGACGTCTTGTATCGACGGTTAGTTGTGTTCGCGCAGTCAGAAGGAGCATAACATCACCGGAGATAGCTCGCCGATGGTCCGGACTTTAAACGAAAGCCTAGTATAGAAAATCTTGGTGC
>JAFVHU010000026.1 GCA_017474385.1 Afipia sp.
AGCCGCCGAAGCCCGCAAGAAGCAGAAGGTCGTCGAGATCAAGGAGATCAAGCTCCGCCCGATGATCGACGATCACGACTACGACGTGAAGATGCGCGCGATGCTGCGGTTCTTCGAGGAAGGCGACAAGGTCAAGATCACGCTGCGCTATCGCGGCCGTGAAATGGCGCATCAGGAAATCGGCACCAAGCTGCTCGACAAGGTGAAGGCCGCCGTCGCGGAGGTCGCCAAGGTCGAACAGGACGCCCGCTTCGAAGGCCGTCAGGTCGTCATGGTGCTGGCGCCGCGCTAAGGAGCGCTGCACTTTCGCATCGAATTATTGTTGCAGACGGCCCGCCGGATACCCGACGGGCCGTTTTCGTTCCCTGCGGAAGTTGATCCGGCCTGCCGTGGGTGTGATACAATGCTCAAAACTACGCACAGCTCTGGAGCCATGCATGACGACCTCGCCGGCTGAACGACCCGAAAGCGGCGTCGATCCCAAATTACTGGAAATTCTGGTGTGCCCGCAGACCAAGGGTCCGCTGGAGTTCGACAGCGCACGGCAGGAACTGATCTCGCGCTCCGCAAAGCTCGCCTATCCAATCCGCGACGGCATTCCGATCATGCTGCCGGAAGAAGCCCGGCGGATCGACTAACACCACCGGAGACGCCCGATGCGACCCTTCGCTCTCGACCGCTGGCACGACTTTATCAAATCTCATGATGAGAAGGCGTTGTGGGATCTGCTTCACCCCGATGCCGTATTCGAAAGTCCCGTCGTCCATACGCCGCAGCGCGGGCGCGACATTACGTTCAAATATCTGGCCAGCGCCGGAACGGTGCTCGGCGGTCCGGGCTTCAAATATCTCGGCGAATGGCGCAGCGACAACGGCGCGGTGCTTGAATTCGAGAACGAGGTCGAAGGCATCAAGATCAACGGCGTCGACATCATCACGTTCAGCGATGACGGACGCCAGATCACGCATTTCAAGGTGATGGTCCGCCCGCTGAAGGCGATGAACCTGCTGCACCGCCTGATGGGCGAGCAACTGGCGAAGCTGGCCAGCGCCGGATAACTCTTCGTCATTGCGAGCGAAGCGAAGCAATCCATAGAAAAGGTGGATTGCTTCGTCGCTTACGCTCCTCGCAATGACGGCCTACAGCGCCTCGCCCTTGAGCAAGCGCGGCACTTCGCCCGAGAGACCAGCCGCCTGACGAATGAAGGCGCTTTTCAGCGGCGGCATACGATCAACCAGCCCGAGACCGATGTCGCGCACCGTGCGCAATAGCGTGGACTTGTTCGAGAACAGCATGTTGAGCGAGTTGGTGGCGACGCCCATCGCCACCGTGTCGAACCGCCGCCAGCGCTGATAGCGCTCCAGCACATCGGCCTGTCCGGGATCGATGCCGAGCCGCGCGGCGTCGACGATTACTTCGGCGAGCGCCGCCGCATCCTTCAGACCCATGTTAAGCCCCTGCCCTGCGATGGGATGAATCACATGGGCGGCGTCGCCGACCAGGGCGAGCCGTTCGCCGATGAACGACCGCGCCACGAAATAGCCGAGCGGAAATGCGCGCGGCTTGTCGAGCGCCTTCACCTCGCCAAGATGCAGGCCGAACCGCGTCTCGAGTTCGGTCTGAAATTCATTCTCCGGCAGTTCGATGATGCGCGCGGCTTCGCGGCGGCTTTCGGTCCAGACCAGCGATGAGCGGTTGTCCTTCAGCGGCAGGATCGCGAACGGGCCTGCGGGGAGAAAGTGCTCTTCGGCACGGCCGTGATGATCGCGCTCGTGTCCGACGGTGACGACAATGCCGGACTGATCGTAGTCCCAGCCATGGGTCGCGATGCCGGCGCGCTCGCGCAGTTTCGATTTCGCGCCGTCGGCGGCAACCAGAAGGCTCGCATCGATAACGCGGCCGTCGCTCAGGGCGACGCGCGTGCCTTCGGCATTCGAGTCGTAGTCAGAGACCGCGACCGCGTTGAGTTCGACGCCCTCGGCTTCCGCACGGGTCACCAGTGCATTGATCAGGTGACGATTCTCGACCATGTGCGCGAACGGCTCACCGGGCTCGACGTCGCCTGCAAATGTCAGGAACACCGGCCGCGTCGCATCTTCGAGATTCGAGTCGGTCACCACCATATCGAGGATCGGCTGGGCGCTTTCGGCCACCTGATCCCAGACGCCAACCACCTCGAACAACCGCCGGCAGGCCGCAACGATCGCGGATGCGCGCGGATCGCGGCTCGGCCGCATGGCAAAAGCAGGATCGGCGACGACGATCGGAACATCGGGGCCGAGGCCCTGCCGCAGCGCCAGCGCCAGCCCCAGACCGGCAAATGCGCCTCCACCGATCACGATACTTCGTTGCGACGACATCAGAGCCGGACTTTCATAGGTGCAATTCGTTTCATGGCTGCCCTTGCCTCAAGCCCGGCCATGGAGGAAATATGCCCCATGAATAGGCCCGAAGAGAGGCCTGCGCTGTTTATCAGGGTTTGCGGGTGACCGGAAACCACCCTGTCGTCCCCGAATGCCGAAGATCGGAACATCGTGAATGTCGAAAAGCCTGATTGATCTGTTGTCGATCCTCGATATCGAGCAGTTAGAGGTGAACATGTTCCGCGGCGTCAGCCCCAAGACGCGCTGGCAGCGGGTGTTCGGCGGCCAGGTGATCGGTCAGGCGATGGTGGCGGCCTGCCGCACCGTCGAGAACGTCGAGAAGCGGCTGCCACATTCGCTGCATTGCTATTTCATCCTGCCCGGCGATCCGCAGATTCCGATCGTCTACGAGGTCGAGCGGCTGCGCGACGGCAAGAGCTATTCGACGCGGCGGGTGACCGCGATTCAGCACGGCCATGCGATCTTCTCGATCATGGTGTCGTTCCACGCCGAGGAAGAAAGTTCGTTCAATCACCAGGACAAGATGCCGGACGTTCCGCCGCCCGAAAAGCTGACGGCGGAAGAGGTCTCCAAGCAGCCGATGTTCAAGGAGATGCCGGAATTCATCCGCCGCTACTATGAATCAGACCGGCCCATCGAGCTGCGTCCGGTGGAGCTTGGCAGGTACTTCGGCCAGAAAATCGAGGACGGCCGGATCAATATCTGGATCCGCACCGTCGCAAAGCTGCCCGAGGATCCGGCGCTGCACATGTGCGCGCTGGCCTACGCGTCGGACTTCTCGCTGCTTGACGCTGCAATGGCGCGCTATGGCCGCACCCTGTTCGACAACCGCATGATGCCGGCCAGCCTCGACCACGCGATGTGGTTTCATCGCCCGTTTCGCGCCGACGAATGGCTGCTCTACAGCCAGGATTCACCGAGCGCGCAGACCGCGCGGGGTCTGACGCGCGGCCTCATCTTCAAGCAGGACAGCACGCTTGTCGCGTCCGTCGCGCAGGAAGGCGTCTTGCGCGAGCGCAAGGAAAAGCCGCCGGCATAACCGGCGGCTTGAAGAGCAGCAGACGCGTCAGACGCGCGCGGCTTCGATCGCGCGTTCGGGTGTCGCGTCGCGCGGTACCACCGCGAGTTGCGACACGAACCACTGCCAGTACCAGCGCACGACCCACGGAATCGGAATGATCAAGACGCAACCGATGACCGTTACGATTCCGCGCCAGAGAATTTCCAATCCGGAGCCGTTGAAGATCACCGCGCGGTGCGTGCCTTCGATGTTCTGGCAGATCCACCGCATCCATGCCGAATAGACCCACGCCCAGCCGATGATCGTGAGGATCGAAAGAATCGCCAGCACGTTCCAGCCGAGATAGGCCCAGACCGTTCCAGAGAAACTCAGTCCAAGCGGCTGTCCGTCGGAAGCGAGATTTGCAACCAGCCACTTAATTAAAAGCCAGTACAGCACCAATTGGACGACGATCATCAGATTGCTGAGCAATTCGCTCCCGATCAGGGAAATTGCAATCGCAAGCACGAGGGCGCCGAAATACCATGGAACGACCGTCATCGCCGTCCCCTCGAAGCTAAGGTTCGGCCGCCCCGGCACCCGCACACACGGCACGAGCCACTTGAGATACCAGACCAGCAGCCACGGCACCGGTATGATGAAAATCGAGCCGATGACGAACACAAGACTCCGCCACACCAGCTCCCAGAGCGGGAAATCGGAGGTCAAGGCGCCCTGTGTGCTGCCGGCGGAAGCATATGAAGCCGAAGCGGCCTGCCCAAAACCCGCAGGCGGCGCGACGCCGCCTGAAAGCAGCCCTGGAATATCTCCCGCGTACTTCCAGTCCTGCATGCCGTCGGCCCACACATAGGTGTCCGCCCTGATAGTCCCCCGCGCGATCAGATCGCGAAACTCGTCTTCGGAATACGGGCCTTCCTGCTTATCCCCGGCGGCAACAAACCAAGATCGGCCCGGCATGAGTTTTCCTTTGTTCTTGGGAAAATGAAGCGCCGGACCAGCCGCGAGAAAATCCTGCGGCATCAGAGCAATGGCAGTCGGTCTCAGCCCCCGAAAGTGTCGATGCTACAAACGGACCGCGCTTTGCCGCAACGGTTTTCAATCGAACCTGCATATTTTTCTGCCCCATTGCCCAAAAAGGTAGCGGATTAGCGCAGGCCCGCGTAAAGACTCGTGGCGCTGCCGCGCTGAACTTTAAGGGATGAAGAGCTGCCATGAAGCTTATCACCGCCATCATCAAACCCTTCAAGCTCGAGGAGGTTCGTCTGGCCCTGACCGCTATCGGCGTGCACGGCATGACCGTGACCGAGGTGAAGGGTTTCGGCCGCCAGAAAGGGCACACGGAAATCTACCGGGGCGCCGAATACATCGTGAATTTCCTGCCCAAGCTGCGGATCGAGATCGCGGTCGGAGCCGACCTCGCCGACAAGGCGGTGCAAGCGATCACCGCCGGTGCACGCACCGGGCAGATCGGCGACGGCAAGGTTTTTGTCACACCGATCGAAAACGCCGTCCGTATCCGCACGGGCGAGACCGACAACGACGCACTTTGATTTTATTTTTCTAGAGTCTGCATCACCAAGCGACTGCAGCGGCGCGTGCAAGATGCCGCAAGGTCTTCCTAGTGTCCTCAATCCGAAGTTCGCTTCATTTTTCGGCGCGCTCCATAGCGAACTTCGGATTCAAAAGGACACTAGAACATTATCATTCTCGTGTGGTTTTGGTTCGCAGGTCCGCAAGAGAATGTGCCGCAGAGATGATGCGGACCTGCGAACCACCACACGAGCCGGGGGGATTACCATGTTGAGATTGCCGCGTGCGGTCGCACATTTTGCGACGGCGGTTTCTGCTGTGAGCTTCGCTGTTACATCTGCGACGCCAGCACTCGCTGAAACGATCAAGATCGATGCCGCCGATACCGCGTGGATGATCACGGCGACCGCGCTCGTCCTGATGATGACGATACCGGGCCTCGCGCTGTTTTATGCCGGCATGGTGCGCAAGAAGAACGTGCTGGCGACCATGGCGCAAAGCCTGATCGCCGTGGCGCTGATTTCTCTTCTTTGGGTGATCTACGGCTACAGCCTGGTGTTTGCCGGCGACGGCGCCTGGCTCGGCACGCTGGAGCGCTTCCTGCTGGCCGGCATGACGATGGACGGCGTCAACAGTGCGGCAAAGACCATTCCGGAAGCGCTGTTCGTGATCTACCAGATGACCTTTGCGGTCATCACCGTCGCGCTGGTGGCGGGATCGGTCGCCGACCGCATGCGCTTTTCATCCTACGTCCTGTTTTGCGTCGGCTGGTTTACATTTGTGTACGTCCCGCTGGCGCACTGGGTCTGGGGCGGCGGCTTTCTCGCGCAGGCCGGCGTGCTCGATTTCGCCGGCGGCCTTGTGGTTCATCTCAGCGCCGGCACCGCTGGCCTTGTCGCAGCGGTCGTGATGGGACGACGCCGCGGCTACGGCACCGAGAACCTGGCGCCCTACGATCTTTCGCTCGCGGTGATCGGCACCGGACTGCTCTGGGTCGGCTGGTTCGGCTTCAACGGCGGCTCGGCCTTGCAGGCCAACTCGCGCGCCGTGATGGCGATCCTCGCGACGCATCTGGCCGCCTGCGCCGGCGCGCTGACGTGGAGCGCGATCGAATGGATGACGCGGCGCAAGCCGTCGGTGCTCGGCATGATCTCCGGCGCCGTGGCCGGTCTCGGCACCATTACACCCGCCTCGGGCTTCGTGGAGCCCTGGCACGGCATCGTGATCGGCGTGGTGGCAGGGGCGGTTTGCTTCTGGGCCTGCACCAGTCTCAAGCACCGCTTCAACTATGACGACACGCTCGACGTGTTCGGCATCCACGGCATCGGCGGATTGCTGGGAACACTGATGACCGGTGTTTTCGCCACCGCCGCCATCGGCGGGACGGCCGGGCTGATCGAGGGCAATCCCAGGCTGCTGCTGACCCAGGCCTATGGCGTGGCGGTGGTGTTCGTCTGGACCGGCGGGATGACGTTCGTTCTGCTGAAGGTGGTCGACATGCTGGCCGGTCTGCGGGTTCCGCACGAGCACGAGGTCGAAGGGCTCGACATCACCCAGCACGGCGAGGCGCTCCAATAAATTGCCCCATTTGACTGGATTTGACCCCGGCTTTCGGGACTCAGATACCGTTTGCTTGTCGGATGGGCACGAATGTGTCGGCAGTCTGCCGTGCCTATGTTTTTGGCATTAGTGTCGTTCTTTTAGGCGCGACAAAATAGCCCAATTTCTTCGCACCCCCTCGGAAGCCGAAAACCCTCGGATTCATAAACCGTTAGGGATTTTGGCGGTGTTGGCACGGCATTTGATTCTATGGGACCCGGCTGGTGCCCGTGGAGTGATCTTTCTTCGCGCGGTGACCCTCAGTCGAGAACGCCCGGTCCGTACGACCGGGCCCAAGCGGGGAACTACCCATGAAAATTGTTATGGCCATCATCAAGCCATTCAAGCTGGAAGAGGTCCGTGACGCCCTGACCGCCATCGGCGTTCACGGACTCACGGTGACGGAAGTCAAGGGATATGGCCGCCAGAAAGGCCATACGGAAATTTACCGCGGCGCTGAGTACGCCGTCAGTTTCCTGCCCAAGATCAAGATCGAGGTCGCTGTCGCCTCGTCCCAAGTCGACAAGACCATCGAAGCGATCACCGGCGCTGCAAAGACCGGCCAGATCGGCGACGGCAAAATCTTCGTCATCAATCTCGACCATGCGGTTCGCATCCGCACGGGTGAGTCCGATGACGCGGCGCTCTGATTTCGCGCAAACCTCATCTTATCAGGAGTACAAACAAATGACGTTCAAGCGTCCCATCAGCGCGGGATTGGCAGCTCTCGCCGTCGGCCTCTTCGCTACGACAGCCGCCTACGCCGCGCCAACCATCAACAAGGGCGACAATGCCTGGATGCTGACAGCAACGGTTCTCGTGCTGTTGATGACCATCCCGGGCCTCGCGCTGTTCTACGGCGGCCTCGTCCGCTCCAAGAACATGCTGTCGGTTCTGATGCAGGTTTTCTACACCGTCTGCATCGTCTGCATCATCTGGGCTCTCTACGGCTACAGCCTCGCATTCACCGGCGGTTCGGATTTCATCGGCGGCTTCTCCAAAGCCTTCATGTCCGGCATCACGACTGACTCGATGGCGGCGACGTTCTCGGTCGACGCCAACATCTCGGAGATGATCTACTTCTGCTTCCAGATGACCTTCGCGGCGATCACGCCGGCCCTCATCGTCGGCGCCTTCGCCGAGCGCATGAAGTTCGCAGCGATCGCACTGTTCATCCCGCTCTGGGTGACGCTGATCTACTTCCCGATGGCCCACATGGTCTGGTACTGGGCCGGACCGGACGCGATCTCCGATGCCGCCAAGGCGCTTGCAGCCGCGGCTGACGGCGCTGCAAAGACTGCGGCACAGGCGAAACTCGACGAAGTGATGGCTGACGGCGGCTTCCTGTTCAAGAAGGGCGCCCTCGACTTCGCAGGCGGCACGGTGGTGCACATCAACGCCGGCATCGCGGGTCTCGTCGGCGCTCTCCTGATCGGCAAGCGCACCGGCTACGGCAAGGAGCTGATGGCTCCGCACTCGCTGACCATGTCCATGATCGGCGCTTCGCTGCTCTGGGTGGGCTGGTTCGGCTTCAACGCCGGATCGAACCTCGAAGCTTCGGGCGGCGCTGCTCTCGCGATGACCAACTCCTTCCTGGCAACCGCTGCTGCGGCCCTGTCCTGGATGTTCGCGGAGTGGATGATCAAGGGCCATCCGTCGGTCCTCGGCGCGTTGTCGGGTGCGGTCGCCGGTCTCGTCGCCGTCACTCCGGCTTGCGGCTTCGCAGGTCCGATGGGCGCGATCGTTCTCGGCCTCGTCGTCGGCGTGGTCTGCCTGTTCTTCTGTACGGTGGTGAAGAACGCGCTTGGCTATGACGACTCCCTCGACGTGTTCGGCGTCCACTGCATCGGCGGCATCGTCGGCGCTCTCGGCACCGGCATCCTGGTCAACCCTGCTCTCGGCGGCACCGGCGTCATGGATTACGTCACCGGCAAGATCGGCGAGTACGACTTCGCAGCGCAGATGATCTCGCAGAACTGGGGCGTGGGCACCACGCTGCTGTTCTCGGGCATCGGTTCGGCGATCATCTACAAGGTCGTCGACGTCATCGTCGGCCTGCGCGTTCCGGTCGAGCAGGAGCGCGAAGGTCTGGATCTCACCGACCACACCGAGCGCGCCTACAACATGTAAGCGAGTTCAGGAACAACGGTTGGGGCACAAACCCGGCAATGCCCCGTCCGTCGGAGGGCCCCAGCGCAAGCTGGGGCCCTTACTTTTTGTGCCGCGACATCTACGAAAATGGAGGCCGGTTTTCGGATAAGATGCCCTCCGAAGGAGGCGGCAAACCACGCCCGCGCGGCGATGGTTAATCGCGTCTTAACCTCGCCGCACCTATGGTGACGTGATCAAATCCCGCGTGGCCCCCTGACCGACCCGCAGGATCGACGGACCTTAAAAGTGCTGGCGTTTTTCGAATGGCCATGACCGCTTCTTCCCGCTCGGCTTCCGCCGCCGGCGCCCAAGACGGCGAGCGCTCGCCGTTTGCCCGGCTGACCGAGCTGCTGAGCGCCTATACGCCGGGCAAGCCGTTGATAAACATGTCAATTGGCGAGCCGCAGCACCCGGTGCCGGGCTTTGTCGGACCGGTGCTGGCCAGCCATATCAACGAGTTCGGCCGCTACCCGATTGCCAAGGGCATCGAGCCGTTCCGGCAGGCGGCGGCCGCCTGGATCTCGCGGCGATTCGGGCTGGCCAAGGCGATCGATCCCGAAACCGAAATTCTGGTGCTCAACGGCAGCCGCGAGGGGCTGTTTTTCGCAGCCATCGCCGCCGCGCGCTATGTCGGTCCCCGCAAGGGTACGCCCGCGATCCTGATGCCCAATCCGTTCTATCCGGCCTATGCGGCCGGTGCGCGGGCCGCCGGATGTGAAGCGGTGTTTCTGCCGACCACGCGCGAGAACGGCTTTCTGCCCGATCTCGATTCCCTGAGCGCGGAAACGCTCGACCGCACCGTCGCCTTTTACCTTGCCTCGCCTGCGAACCCTCAAGGCTCGGTGCCATCGCGCGCGTATTTCGACCGCGTGAAGCAGCTCGCCGACCGTCACGGCTTCATCGTGCTCAGTGACGAATGCTATTCCGAAATCTACACCGGCGAAGCGCCGGGCAGCATGCTCGCCTCCGCCGGACATGATTTTGCCAATGTGGTTGCGTTCCAGTCGCTTTCCAAGCGGTCGAACCTGCCGGGCCTGCGCGTCGGCTTCGTCGCCGGCGACAAGAATTTTCTCGCGCGCTTTCATGAGCTGCGCAATGTCGCTGCGCCCCAGGTGCCGGTCCCGCTGCAGCATGTCGCTGTCGCCGCCTACAGCGACGAAACCCATGTCGACGAGAACCGCAGGCTCTACCGGATCAAGTTCGATCTCGCGGACCAGATTCTCGGCAACCGTTTCGGTTACCGGCGGCCCGCGGGCGGATTCTGCATCTGGCTCGATGTCTCCGCGCATGGCGGCGACGAAGCCGCGACAGTGAAGCTTTTTAAGGAAGGCGGCGTACGCGTCATTCCCGGAAGTTATCTGGCCCGGCCGCAAGCCGACGGCAGCAACCCCGGCACCGGATACATCCGCGTCGCCCTGGTGCAGCAGGACAGTGAAACAACGGCTGAAGCGTTGCACCGAATGGTCGACGTCTTGAACGAAGCTCGAGGCTAGTGTGGTGGTTCGCAAGTCCGCATCATTTCTGCAGCACGGTCCATTTGCGGACTTGCGAACCAAAACCACACTAGAATTATATTTTTCTAGTGTCCTCTCGAATCCGAAGTTCGCTCCGGGAGGATGCCGCGAAAGAAAGCGAACTTCGGATTCGGGACACTAGTAAACCTATGCCAGCGATCGAACGCGTCATTCCCATCGTCGGCCAAATCTCCGATCCGTTGCGCGAGATGCTGGCGCGCCGCCTGCGCGAACTCGCCGGGCTCGGCGTTATCGCGCTGTCGTGTGTCGTCGCCGCCGCGCTCATGACCTGGTCGGTGCAGGATCCGAGTCTCAGCCACGCAACCTCCGGTCCGATCCGCAATCTGATGGGCCGCCCGGGCGCGATCGGCGCCGACATGCTGATGCAGATTCTCGGCCTCGGCGCGATCATGCTGATCCTGCCGGTGGCGATCTGGGGCTGGCGGCTGCTGACGCATCGCCATTTCGACCGCGAAGCCTTGCGGATCGCCTGCTGGATTCTGTGTGCCGTGATCGCGGCGGGATTTGCAAGCTGCCTGCCACGCAGCGGCGCGTGGCCGTTGCCGACCGGACTCGGCGGCGTCGTCGGCGATGCGCTGGTGCGTTTCCCTGCGGTGGTGTTCGGTCCGCCCGGCCTGATCTATCGCATCGTACTTGGCGTCATCCTGTTCGCCGCAATGATCGGAAGCTTCGTCTTCGCATGCGGCGCGGGCGCGCAGGAAAAGATCGTCGAGCGCACACGGCCGCCGATGATCGAGGACGAAGAGGATTTCGAAGAAAGTGACCGCCGCTCGATTTCGCTCGGCTGGATCGTTCATACCGCCATGAGCGCAAAAACGCGCATGGTACGGGCACTTTCGGCCTTCTTCGCGATGCTCGTCGGACGCTCGGAGTCGCGCCGCGCCGCATCGTTCGAGCGCATGGAGCCGGATCTTGGCGGCGGACGCCGCGCTCCGTCGCTGGTGCCGCAAGACGAGTACGAAGAGGAGCAGGAAGAAGAGGACGAGGAGGAAGAAGAGGAAGAGCCCGCCCGTGCGACGCGCAAGCGCGCCGAGCCAAAGGCGTCGAAACGCAAGGGCGCTTTCGTACTGCCGCCGATCTCCGTGCTGGCCGCGCCGAAATCAACGGATCGCCAGCCCCTCAGCAAGGACGAGCTGGAAGCCAACTCGCGCGCGCTGGAAGGCGTGTTGCAGGACTTCGGCGTGCGCGGCGAAATCACCAATGCGCATCCCGGCCCGGTCGTCACGCTGTACGAACTCGAACCAGCGCCCGGCATCAAGTCCTCGCGCGTGATCGGCCTGGCCGACGACATCGCCCGCTCGATGAGCGCGGTGTCGGCCCGTGTCGCCGTCGTTCCTGGCCGCAACGCCATCGGCATCGAACTGCCGAACCAGCATCGTGAGAAGGTTTATCTGCGCGAGCTGCTGGTCGCCAAGGAAGGCAACGAGTCCACCGCCAAGCTGCCGCTGTGCCTCGGCAAAACCATCGGCGGCGTCTCGACCATCGTCGATCTCGCCCGCATGCCTCACCTGCTGATCGCCGGCACCACCGGCTCCGGCAAGTCGGTCGCCATCAACACCATGATCCTGTCGCTGGTGTATCGCCTGCGCCCCGATCAGTGCCGCCTGATCATGGTCGACCCGAAGATGCTCGAACTCTCGGTCTATGACGGCATTCCACATCTGCTGACGCCGGTCGTGACCGATCCGAAGAAGGCCGTCGTCGCGCTGAAGTGGGCGGTGCGCGAGATGGAGCAGCGCTACAAGAACATGTCCAAGCTCGGCGTGCGCAACATCGACGGCTACAACGCCCGCGTTGCCGAAGCCAAGGCCAAGGGCGAGGAGCTGACCCGCACCGTTCACACCGGCTTCGACAAGGAAACCGGCAAGGCGATCTACGAGGAAGAAAAACTCGAACTCGAACCGTTGCCCTTCATCGTCATCATCGTGGACGAAATGGCCGACCTGATGATGGTCGCCGGCAAGGACATCGAAGGCGCGGTGCAGCGCCTTGCGCAGATGGCGCGCGCTGCCGGCCTGCATGTGATCCTCGCCACCCAGCGGCCGTCGGTGGACGTCATCACCGGCACCATCAAGGCAAACTTCCCGACCCGCATTTCCTTCCAGGTGACGTCGAAGATCGACAGCCGCACCATTCTGGGCGAGATGGGCGCCGAGCAACTGCTCGGTCAGGGCGACATGCTCTATATGGCCGGCGGCGGCCGCATCAGCCGCGTCCACGGCCCGTTCGTCTCGGACGAGGAAGTCGAAAAGATCGTCCGTCACCTCAAGTCGCAGGGTCAGCCCGAATATCTCGAGGCGGTCACGGCGGAAGAAGAAACCGACGAGGACGGCAACGCCGTGTTCGACGGCACCAGCATGGGCGCCAACGGCGGCGAAGGCGACCTGTTCTCGCAGGCCGTTGCGATCGTCAAACGCGATCGCAAGGCCTCCACCAGCTACATCCAGCGCCGGCTCCAGATCGGTTACAACCGTGCCGCCACCCTGATGGAGCGGATGGAGCTGGAAGGCATCGTCGGACAGGCCAATCACGCCGGAAAACGTGAGATTCTGGTCGCCGAGGAAGAGGATCGATTTGGCTGAGACCCTGTTCGCAGCCGCGAAAACGCCATAGCTTGGGGCTAGCCCCGACGGAAAGATCACAAGACATCCCGACAGGACGGACCGTTGAGAAAATTCCATCGCAATCAGCCGTTCTGCCAGCCCCGGCGCCCCACACGTGCTGTTTCTGTCGCGAAAGTGCCGATGATGGCGCTGGCGGCAACAATTGCAGCATCGCTGATGATGCCATCGGCACTGGCCCAGGCTGTTCCGGTTCCAAAGCCCGCGCCAAAAGCCCGCATCGGGGACACTCCTGCACCGCCGGTGCAAGGACCAGCCACGTCGGCACCACCGACGCCGATCATTCCGGATCTGCGCAGCCTGTTCGGCGGCGGAACGCCAAACCAGAACTTCGACGCCAATCAAAAGGCGCTGGCCGGCAAGGTCAGCACCTATCTCTCGTCGTTGCAGAACGTCTCGGGCAATTTCGTGCAGGTCGGTCCGGACGGAAAACGCACGACCGGCGATTTTTATATCCAGAAGCCCGGCAAGATCCGCTTCGAATATGACGATCCGTCGCCGATCGCGCTTGTGGCCGACGGCACCTCGGTGGTCGTGCTGGATCGCAGGCTCGCGACCCAGGACGTCTATCCGTTGTCGCAAACGCCATTGCGCTACCTGCTGTCCGACCGCATCGATCTGCTGCGCGACACCAATGTGGTGGGCGTCTCCGCGGACAACATGTTCATCAGCGTGACCATCGAGGAAAAGCAGGCGCTGGTCGGGACCAGCCGGCTGATGCTGATGATCGGGGTCAAGGACAACCAGCTCAAGCAATGGACCGTCACCGATCCGCAGGGCTACGACACCACAGTCGCGGTCTACAATCTCGACACCACCAAGAAGCTCGATCCCTCGATGTTCAAGATCGACTTCACCAACTACCAGAACTCGAACAACTAGGTCGTTGCCGTCACCCTGAGGTGCGAGCCTCTTCGGCGAGCCTCGAAGGCCGACGGTAGCCCCGTCACTCGTATCTCGTCATCCTTCGAGGCGCGCAAGAGAGCGCGCACCTCAGGATGACGTTTCCTCGCCGCGCGGCCTGTGCTTTACGTTTCCCATGCGTCTTACCCTGACCACGTGGAACATCAATTCGGTGCGGCTGCGCATCGATCTGGTCGCGAAGTTCATCAAGTCCGTGCGGCCCGATGTGCTGTGTCTTCAGGAAACAAAATGCATCGATGACGCATTTCCGCTGAAGCGTTTCAAGCGGCTCGGTTACGAGCACGTCGCGCTCAATGGCCAGAAGGGCTATCACGGCGTCGCTATCGTCTCGAAGATACCCTTCGAGAGCAGCGATGTGCGGACGTTCTGCGGCAAGGTCGATTCACGGCATATTTCCGTGGCGTTCGGGCAGAAGGCGCAAATTGCCGAACCGCTGGTCGTGCATAACTTCTACGTGCCCGCCGGCGGCGATATTCCCGATCCCGAACTCAACCCGAAGTTCGAACACAAGCTCACGTTCCTCGACGAGATGCGCGACTGCGAACCGCTGCATCCGAAAGCCCCCGACCGGCATATTCTCGTCGGCGATCTCAACGTCGCGCCGCACGAGCATGACGTGTGGTCACACAAGCAGCTCTTGAAGATCGTTTCGCATACGCCGATCGAGTGCGAGAAGCTGCTCGCAGTTCAATCCCACGGCAACTGGATCGACGTTGCACGGCAACGGATTCCCCTCTCGGAGAAAGTCTATACATGGTGGAGCTATCGCTCTGCGGACTGGAGCGCGGCGAACAAGGGCCGCCGTCTCGATCACATCTGGGTCTCGCAGGCGCTGGGCGATAGTGTTCGCGATTTCAGAATCACCAGGGACGCGCGCGGCTGGGAGCGCCCGTCAGACCATGTGCCGGTGACCGCCGTCCTCGATGTGTGAGTCGCGATAAAACTATCGCAGCGTTTCGGTCGCCCGAACCATGGCACCGGCGGCTGCGTTGGTGCGCGCGGCAAAATCATCGCGCAGACGCCGTGCCGCTTCAGGATGACTTTCGAGCACGCGCTGGAACAGACTGCGCGAAATACGCAGCACCGACGACGGTTCGAGAGCCGTCGCCGTCGCCGGCCGCGCCATCGCCACCACGAGCGCGAGTTCGCCGATCAGAACATTCTGGCCTGCAATGGCTTCTTGTCCGTCGTCCGAGGCGATGCGAAACGCGCCGTGCCTGACAATGAAACCGGAATCCGCCGCGTCGCCCTGTTCGAACAACCGCTCACCGAAACCGTAGTCGCGTTGCTCGGCGCCGATCGCAAGCACCTGCAATGCCGCCGCACCCAACAAATTCAATGTCGGGACGCGCGAAAACAGGGCGATGTCGTCTTCAATGGCCATAGCGTGCCGAAATAAATCGGCGATTGATTCGCCTCATGGCACCAGCTTATAGCCCCCGGACTCAGTCACAAGAATTTCGGGGTTTGCAGCGTCTTTCTCCACCTTCTGGCGCAGGCGATAGATATGCGTTTCCAGCGTGTGGGTGGTCACGCCGGAATTGTAGCCCCAGACCTCCTGGAGGAGGGTCTCGCGCGACACCGGCATCTGCCCGGCGCGATAGAGAAAACGCAGGATCGCGGTTTCCTTTTCGGTGAGCCGGACCTTCTTGGCGTTGGCGCCGGTCAGCATCTTGGAGCCCGGGCGGAAACTGTAGGGGCCAACCGAAAACACCGCGTCTTCGCTGGCTTCATGCTGGCGCAACTGCGCACGAATGCGGGCCAGCAGCACGGCAAAGCGGAAAGGCTTCGCGACATAGTCGTTCGCGCCCGATTCGAGGCCGAGAACCGTGTCCGAATCGGTGTCGTGCCCGGTCAGCATGATGATCGGCGACTTGAAGCCGCCCTTGCGCAGGCTGCGGACAACTTCGCGGCCGTCGGTATCGGGCAGGCCGACATCCATCAGCACGAGGTCGGGCGAGTTGCTTTTCGCCGCCAGCGCGCCTTTCGCGCCGGTATCGACGGCGGATGCCTCGAACTCCTCGTGAAGCGACAACTGCTCCACCAGGGCATCGCGCAGATCGGTATCGTCATCCACGATCAGGATCTTGCGGGCGTTGGCCATTGCATCCAGTCCTTTAAAATTCGGCTTGTATAAGAGGGTCCAGAGAACAATCTCGAGGAACCTCGGCGAAATAGAGCATTTGCAGGCGAAAGCGCAAGCCGGAGTTGTACGCAGTCACGGGAACCAATTATGGGAAATATAGGCTTTCCAATGGCTTATCGAACACCGTTGCGTGATCGACCGCTTTTCGCTGTCAGGGTTCATGCTGCCGCAGGCCGGCCGAACCAGGGTTGGCTGGTCGCCGGCACGCATGTCCTACCGGTCGCGCTTGGACGCGGCGGAATCAAGGCCAACAAGTTCGAAGGCGATGGCGGAACCCCCCGCGGCATCTTCCGGCCGGTGCGGCTGTGGTGGCGCGCCGACAGGCACCCCCGGCCGCGAACCTATCTGCCGATCCGGGCGATCGGTCCCGCCGACGCCTGGTCGGAAGATCCCACTGATCGGCACTACAATCGCGCGGTCAAACGCGCGCCCGGCGAGGGCGGTGACCGGTTGGCGCGGGAGGATCATCTTTATGATTTCATCATCGAGATCGACCACAACACCCGGCCGCGCGTCGCGAAAAGAGGCAGCGCCGTTTTCCTGCATCTCGCCCGCGAGAAATTTTCACCAACCGCAGGCTGCGTCGGACTCACCAAAAACGCGATGCTGAGATTGCTGTCGCGGTTGGGACCGGAGACGAAAATCGTGATCGGCTGAACGCTCGCGAAAATCAGCGATGACCGAAGATCGCGGAGCCAACACGCACATGGGTAGCGCCGAGCTGAATCGCGGTGGCGAAATCCGCGCTCATCCCCATCGACAATAATTTCAGTCCGTTGCGCGCCGCGATCTTGGCGGTCAGCGCGAAATGCGCCGCCGGCGGATCCTCGACCGGCGGGATGCACATCAGTCCGGAAATTTGCAGGCCGTAGACGTCACGGCAGCTCGCAATGAATGCGTCGGCGTCGGCCGGCGCGATCCCCGCCTTCTGCGGTTCTTCGCCGGTGTTGAGCTGAACGAACAGTTGCGGATGCCGGTCTTGCTTAACGATTTCCTTCGCCAGCGCCTCACAGAGACTGGCGCGATCCACCGAGTGGATGGCGTCGAACAGCGCGACGGCTTCCTTGGCCTTGTTCGATTGCAATGGCCCGATCAGGTGAAGCGCAAGACCGGGATGTTCGGCCATCAACGGCGGCCACTTGGCCTTCGCTTCCTGCACCCGGTTTTCACCGAACACGCGCTGACCCGCGCGGATCACCGGCGCGATGGCCTCGCCATCGAATGTTTTCGACACAGCTACGAGCGTCACCGAGGAGCGATCACGGCGGGCGTCCTTGCACGCGCGCGACACTTCGCGCTCTACGGCGGCAAGCCCGTTTGGTGAATCAGATGTTACCGGCGGCACATTATCCACAGCCATCGATGCAACCTTGCCTTCAAAATAAGGATCATTCGAATTTTAGCGAATTCAAGAAAGGGTCCTTGAAGCCTTTTTTGTAGTGTTGGCGTGGGGCAAGGGAATACCGATGTCAATCGCCAGCTTCGGCCGCAACACGTCTAAACTCAAGGCGCTATTCGGGATTCGCGCGCGCCTTGTGCTTCTGGCGTTGATTCTGGTCGTCCCGTTGATGCTCGATCGCGTCCGTTTGCTGGAAGACTCGCGCTCCAGGCAGATGATGCAGGCCGCAAACGAGCTGTCGGAGCTCGCAAAACATACCGCCGATGCGCAGCGCGAAATCATATCGACGGTCCAGGCCGTTGTGAAATCCTCCGCCTACATTTATGCCGCCGCTTCCCAGCAGGGCCGCGGTTGCGCGGTGATGCGCGCAAGCCTTCGTGTTGATTTACCCTGGATCAGAAACCTTTCGATTATTGGTCCGGAGGGTAAGATCGATTGTTCGACATCGCAAAGCATCGTCGGTTTCGATCTCAGCGACCGCGACTATGTCATCAAGGCGCGTGAGCTTCACGAGTTCGTTCTGAGCGACTACATCTCAAGCCGCATTACCGGCCTGCCGACGATGATTGCCGCATACCCGGTTTCGGCGGTGGACGGCGGACAGGAATCGGTGGTCATCGCTGCGATCGATCTGAAATGGATGTCGCAGTTGCTGGCGAATCGCGGCGGACGCTCCGGCGTATCGGTCGTTCTTGTCGATGGCACAGGAAAGATTCTCGCATCTCCTCCCGAAAGCGCAAGTCTGATCGGACAGCCGCTCAAGGACACATCGCTTTTTGAGGCAGTCGTCCTTCGCGAGATCAATCTCGATCGGGAATACGGTTCGATCTCCTTCGAGTCCGCCGATGGCGAACGCAAGGCAGTGTCCTTCGCGCGGGTCACCGGCACACGGGCCCGCATGATTGTCAGCACCAACCAGTCCCTGATGCTGGGTGATATCAACCGCGATATTCGGACTGCATACATACAGCTCGCAATCGTGGTTCTCGCGACGCTGCTCGGCGCCTGGTTCGCCGGCGAGCGCCTGATCATCCGGCCGCTCCGCATGATGACCGACACCGCCAATCGGTTTGGCCGCGGCGAATTCTCGGCGAAGGCCTCGAACGCCTCATTGCCGATTGAGTTCATTCCGCTCGCCAAGGCCTTCGATACCATGGCGTCGCAACTGTCCGAGCGGGAGCGCGAAATGGCCGCCGCCAACGACCGGCTGACCGTCATCGCATCGCTCGATCTTGTGTCCGGGCTGGCCAACCGCCGGGGCTTCCAGAGCCGGCTCGAATTCGAATGGATGAAAGCGCTGCAATCCGACAGCCGGCTTTCGCTTCTGATGATCGACGTCGATCATTTCAAGCTTTTCAACGACACCTATGGCCATCCGGAAGGCGACGCCTGTCTCAGCCGCGTCGGCGAAGCGCTCTCGACAATCGCGGATGCCTGTGCCGGCTTCGCAGCCCGCTATGGCGGCGAGGAATTTTGTCTGTTGCTGCCGAACAGCAATCCGGCCCGCTCGCTGCAGGTGGGCGAAAAAGTTCGCACAACAATCGAAGAGCTGTCGATTCCGCACATCACCAGCGACTTCAAGCGCGTCACTGTCAGCGTGGGCATCGCAACGGTCACGCCGGGCAGCGCCCAGCCGCAGGACGACCTGATCGAGGCGGCGGACGCGGCGCTGTATGCGGCCAAACGCCGGGGCAGGAACGCGGTGGTCGAACACGGCCTGATCCGGCCTGCCGATCGGCCGGTTTCGCTGGCCGGCTAGTGTCCCGTATCCGACGTTTGCTTCATTCTGCAGCGCCTCCCGAGCAAACGTCGGATACGAAAGGACACTAGCAAACTGTAATTCTAGTGATCCTTGGGTTCTGACATTCGTAAAAGGGCCTGCGAAGGATGTCATACGAATGTCAGACCGGATCACTAGGGCCGCGCAGACCATATTTGCGCCTAAGGCGTTGACCCATCGCGGTCTTTTGTGGCTAGTCTGCCGCCTCCTTTATCCCCCTTTGGCAGACGACCGATCCGATGAGCACCGAACGCTATAACGCCCGCGAATCCGAGCCACGCTGGCAAAAGCTCTGGGATGAGCGGGCGATTTTCGCCACGCGCAACGACGATCCCCGGCCGAAATACTACGTGCTCGAGATGTTCCCCTATCCGTCGGGGCGCATCCATATGGGTCACGTCCGCAACTACACCATGGGCGACGTGGTCGCGCGCTACATGCGCGCCAAAGGCCACAACGTGCTGCATCCGATGGGCTGGGACGCCTTCGGCCTGCCGGCGGAGAATGCGGCGATCGAGCGCAAGGTCGCTCCGAAGGCATGGACCTACGAGAACATCGCCGCGATGAAAAAGCAGCTCCAGACCATGGGGCTGTCGCTCGACTGGTCGCGCGAATTCGCGACCTGCGACCCGAGCTACTACAAACATCAGCAGAAGATGTTTCTGGATTTCATGAAGGCGGGGTTGGCCGAGCGCGAAAAGCGCAAGATCAACTGGGACCCGGTCGACATGACCGTGCTCGCCAACGAGCAGGTGATCGACGGGCGCGGCTGGCGCTCCGGCGCTGTCGTCGAGCAGCGCGAGATGAACCAGTGGGTCTTCAAGATCACGAAGTACTCGCAGGACCTGCTTGACGCACTGGACACGCTCGATCGCTGGCCCGACAAGGTTCGGCTGATGCAGCGCAACTGGATCGGACGGTCCGAGGGCCTGCTGATCCGGTTCGCACTCGACACCGCGACCGCGCCGAATGGCGATACCGAACTCAAGGTTTTCACGACGCGGCCCGACACGCTGTTCGGCGCCAGGTTCATGGCGATCGCGGCGGATCATCCGCTCGCGCAGGCGGCTGCGTTGAAGAATCCAAAGCTCGCCGAATTCATTGCCGAGACCAAACGTCAGGGCACCGCGCAGGAAATCATCGACACCGCCGAGAAGCAGGGCTTCGACACCGGCATCAAGGCCGTCCATCCGTTCGATCCGGACTGGAAGCTGCCGGTCTATGTCGCCAACTTCGTGCTGATGGAATACGGCACCGGCGCCATCTTCGGATGCCCGGCGCACGATCAGCGCGACCTCGATTTCGTCAACAAGTACGGTCTTGGAAATACGCCGGTGGTCGGCCCGCCGGACGTCGATCCGAAATCGTTCGTCATCACCGACACTGCCTATGATGGCGAAGGCCGCATGATCAATTCGCGCTTCCTCGATGGCATGACCATCGAAGAGGCGAAGGAAGAGGTCGCAAAGCGGCTTGAGACCGTTACGTGGGGCTATAAGATCGAGCTTCCGTCAGGATCAACGGAGAAAGATGGAATTCTGAGCACGCCGATTGTTCGAAGCGTGGCTGGAAGTCCTGTCGCCCCGTTTGATAGGACATTAGAGTTTGGCTTCGACGAATTGTTGGGATCGACTTTGACAAGCTGGTCTCCCGACAGACGATATTCTATCGTCGGCTCGAAAGAGTTGTTCGAAAGCCGCAACCTCATACAATTCGCCCAACACGTTGCGGTTGCCGAGCGGCAGGTCAACTTCCGCCTGCGCGACTGGGGTATCTCGCGACAACGCTATTGGGGTTGCCCGATCCCGGTGATCCACTGCGCTGTCTGCGGAGTCGTGCCGGTGCCGGATAAAGATCTGCCAGTGGTGCTTCCCGACGATGTGACCTTCGATAAGCCGGGCAACGCGCTCGACCATCATCCGACCTGGAAGCACGTCAGATGCCCCGAATGCGATAGAACGGGAGCGGAACGCGAAACCGACACGATGGATACGTTCGTCGATTCGTCGTGGTATTTCGCGCGCTTCACCGATCCGTGGAACGAAAACGCGCCGACTACGCCTGCCGTGGCCAACCACATGATGCCGGTCGATCAGTATATCGGCGGCGTCGAACACGCGATCCTGCATCTTTTGTATTCGCGCTTCTTTACCCGCGCGATGAAGGCGACGGGACACATCGGCATGGACGAGCCGTTCGCCGGCATGTTCACGCAGGGCATGGTGGTGCACGAAACCTACAAGAAGCAGGACGGTACCTTTGCCTCGCCGGCCGAGATCAACATCGAGACCGTCGGCGACAAGCGCAGCGCGACATTGCTGACGACGAAAGAGCCGATCGAGATCGGTCCCATCGAGAAGATGTCGAAGTCGAAGCGCAACACCGTCGACCCCGACGACATCATCGGCACCTACGGCGCCGACACCGCGCGCTGGTTCATGCTGTCCGACTCGCCGCCCGACCGCGACGTAATCTGGAGCGAGGAAGGCGTGCAGGGCGCCGGCCGTTTCGTGCAGCGGATCTGGCGGCTGGTGAATGCTGCCGCTCCGCATCTGCCGGAACCGGGCACGACCATCGCGGAGAACAACGACGGCGCGATGGCGCTCCGGCGCATTGCTCACCGTACCCTTGCGGATGTCTCGACCGCCATCGAGCGGCTTCGTTTCAATACCGCAATTGCAAAGCTCTATACCTTTGTCGGCGCGCTCGGGGACGTCGTCGACGGCCCGGCGAAATCTCTGCAGACCGACCCCGCCGTCGCGGCGGCGGCCCGGGAGGCATTCGACATCCTGGTCCGGCTGATTTCCCCGATGATGCCGCATCTGGCCGAGCAATGCTGGCAGGCCCTGGGACACCAGGAGCTGGTTTCGGAGGCAAATTGGCCCGAAACCGAAGCCAAATTGCTGGTCGATGACACAATTACGCTGCCAGTGCAGGTTAATGGCAAGAAACGCGCGGATGTCACGGTCGCCCGAAATGCTTCAAACGGGGAAATTGAGGCTGCCGTTTTGACACTCGATGCAGTAAAAATGGCGCTGGACGGGAAACCTCCCCGAAAAGTCATTGTCGTTCCGCAGAGGATCGTGAATGTCGTGGTTTAATAAGCGCATCGCTGTCCGGCTCATCGCCGTGGCCGCCCTTGCGGCACTGACGGCCGGGTGCTTCCAGCCGATGTACGGCGAGCGGAGCGCGACCGGCGGCTCGGCCCTGCGCGAGAAGCTGCAGGGCGTCGAGGTTCCCCCGCTCAACCTGCCGAACGGTTCGCGCGAGGCGCGGCTTGGCGTCGAGATTCGCAACAATCTGATGTTCAGCATGTATGGCAGCGCCGTCGGCGGGCCGCCGACCCACCGTCTGGTGATGCGGCTGACCACAACCCGGCTGTCGATCATCGTCGATCCGACCACCGCACGACCCGACATCGAGAACTACGGTATCGATGCGACCTATGAGTTGAAGGACAATGCCACCGACAAGACAGTGCTGACCGGCACCACCTTCTCGCGTGTGTCCTACGACATTCCGGGACAAGCCCAGCGCTTCGCGCGCTCGCGCGGATTGCGCGACGCGGAAGACCGCGCCGCCAAGACAATTGCCGACAATATCAGCCAGCGTCTCGCGTCGTTCTTCGTCGCCGGCTCCTGATCGCACTCGGGACTATAAACATTCGTGGTCGCGCTTCGCGGGAAAGAAATCGACGCGTTTCTGGCCCGGCCCGATCCGTCGCGGCCGATCATTCTGCTTTATGGTCCCGACGCAGGCCTCGTGCGCGAACGCGCTGATGCCTTGATGGCATCCGCCGTCGACGATCCAAGCGATCCGTTTTCTCTGGTCCGCATGGACGGCGACGAACTCGCCGCCGAGCCGTCGCGCCTGGTCGATGAAGCCATGACGGTGCCGCTGTTCGGCGGCCGCCGCGCGATCAGAATTCGCGCCGGCTCGCGCAGCTTCGCCAGCGGCATCGATACGCTGGCCGAGATGCAGCCGAAAGACTGCCGCATTGTCATCGAGGCCGGCGAGTTGCGCCCTGATGCACCATTGCGGAAGGCCTGCGAGAAAGCCAGGACCGCTGTCGCGATCGCCTGCTACGCCGACACCGAGCACGATCTTGCCAAGCTGATCGACGACGAACTGCGCTTATCGAATCTGAAGATTCAACCAGACGCGCGTGCGGCGCTGACGTCGCTGCTCGGCGGCGACCGGCAGGCGTCACGCAATGAGATTCGGAAAGTTGCGCTTTACGCGCACGGTCAGCGTGAGGTCACACTCGATGACGTGGTGGCCATCGTGACCGACGCATCGGGTCTCGCGCTCGATCCTATCGTCGACAACGCTTTTGCCGGGCGGGCCGCCGACGTCGAAACCGCGTTCGCCAAGGCGATGGCCGCCGGGACCTATCCCGGTTTGATCATCATGTCGGCACAGCGCCACGCCGCGCTGCTCCACAAGGCGCGTTTATCGATCGAAGAGGGCCGCAGCGAACTTGAAGCGCTCGACAGCGGATTTCCGCGGCTGCACTTTTCGCGCAAGACACTGGTCGAGACGGCATTGCGCAATACCAGCTCCGAGCGCATGGGGCGGGTCATGGCGCAACTGGCCGACGCCGCGTTCGACATGCGCAAACAGTCGTCATTGGCAGAAGTCATCGCGCAGCGCGCACTGCTTGCGATTGCGGTGAACGCGCGGCGTAGGGGATGAACTCTCAACACGTCATGCCCGCGCTTGTCGCGGGCATCCACGTCTTTCTGAAGTATCCAAAAACAAGGCGTGGATGGCCGGGTCAAGCCCGGCCATGACACCTTTCTTGAAGCACCTTATTTGCCGGCTTCAAGCCGCCGCAAAATCTCGTCGAGCTGATCGAGATCGGTGTACTTGATCTGCACCGTGCCGCCGGGATTGCGGTGATCGACGCTGACCTTCAGACCGAGCACATCGCTGACCCGCTTTTCGAGCGCGATGGTGTCGGGATCCTTCACTTTGGCCGAGCTGCCACCGCGCGCCTTCTGGGCGCCGCGCTCCGGCACGCCTTCTTCATGCGCCAGCGCCTCGGTCTGACGCACGTTCAGACCTTCCTCGACAATCCGCTTCGCCGCGGCTGCCGCATCGGGCACGCCGATCAGCGCGCGCGCGTGACCCGCCGACAACTTGCCTTCGGCGATGTAGGCCTGAACCTGATCGGGCAGCTTGGTCAGACGCATCATGTTGGCGACATGGCTGCGGCTCTTACCGACGATCTTGGCGATATCTTCCTGGCTGCGTTTGAATTCCGCGGCGAGCGCGTGATAGCCCTGCGCTTCCTCCATCGCGTTCAGGTCGGAGCGCTGCACATTCTCGATGATCGCGATTTCGAGCGCGTCGCTGTCGTTTACTTCGACAGTGACGATCGGCACATCGTGCAGACCGGCGCGCTGCGACGCGCGCCAGCGGCGCTCGCCGGCGATGATCTCGAAACGATCCTGCGCGCCCTTCACCGGGCGCACCACGATCGGCTGAATCACGCCGTGCTGTTTGATGGACGCCGACAGTTCGTTGAGTTCGTCGTCGGAGAAAGTCCGGCGCGGATTGCGCGGGTTGGCTTTCAGAAATTCGATCGGAACGCGGCGCGGCGTGCGCGCGGGACGATCGACATGCGCCGCCTCGCCGCCAACATCGCCGATCAGACTTGCAAGACCGCGACCCAGTCGCGAACGCTCCTCGGCCATTGCCGCTTCCCTCGCACTCAACTCACGCACTCCGCCTGTAAACTCAATCGTTCAAGACTTCCGTCATCCTGAGGTGCAAGCCCTTGCGAGCCTCGAAGGATGGCGGTTGCATTGTTCTGTCACCCTTCGAGGCCTTCGCTTCGCTGCGGCACCTCTGGGTGACGATGGCTACCTAGTGCGTGCGCAACTCGCGCTCGCGCTGAATGACTTCAGTCGCGAGTTTCAGATACGCTTCGCTGCCGACGCACTTGAGATCGTAGACCAGAACCGGCTTGCCATAGGACGGCGCTTCGGAGATGCGCACGTTGCGCGGGATCATGGTGTCGTAAACTTTCTTGCCCATGAACTGTCGCACATCGGCGACGACCTGATTCGACAGGTTGTTGCGCGAGTCGAACATCGTCAGCACGATGCCGTGGATCGATAGCGTCGGGTTGAGCGTCGAGCGCACCTGCTCCACCGTCTGCAGCAACTGCGACAGACCTTCGAGCGCGAAGAACTCACACTGCAACGGAACGAGAATCGCGTGCGACGCCGCCATGGCGTTGACGGTGATGAGATTGAGCGACGGCGGGCAATCGATCAGCACGTAGGTGTAATCGGTGTCCGGCGCGACATTGACGTTGAGGTCGGCGATGGCGTCGCGCAGACGAAACGCGCGGTCGCGCGTGGTGCCGAGCTCAAGCTCGAGGCCCGAGAGATCCATGGTCGACGCCGCGATGTGCAGGCGAGGCACTGCGGTCGGAATGATGGCCTCGCGCAGCTTGGCTTCGCCGATCAGCACGTCGTAGGTCGAGCAGTTGCGGTTGCGGCGATCGATGCCAAGTCCGGTGGACGCATTGCCCTGCGGATCGAGATCGACAATCAGCACCCGCTCGCCGATGGCGGCCAGCGCGGTCCCGAGATTGATCGCGGTCGTGGTCTTGCCGACGCCGCCCTTCTGATTGGCGAGCGCCAGGATGCGGGGATGACCCCGTTCGCCCGTCGCCGTGCCGTTCTCGTCCTCAAAAATTCCGTCGATGCCAACCATTGCCTGGCCGCCTTGTACCTGTACTGCCGGAGGATTATCGCCGCTCGATTGTGTTGAGCTCGACGATCCAGCCGTGTCCGCCGGTGCGGCTGGGATGTAAAATGGGCTCGATATTCCAGTATTTAGTAGCTTCCGTCAATTCGGACTCTACATCTTGTCCCTTTAGAAAGAGTGCTTTCGCGCCCCGGCTCACCAGAGGTTCCGCATAGTCCAGCAACATATGTAGTGGAGCGACCGCACGCGCTGTGACGCAATCTATCGGCACATGCGAGCTATCCACATAATCCCCGATGTCGGCGAGGATAACCGAGCCGGCAGCGCCGGTGACTCGAAGCGCTTCGCGCAGAAACGCCGCCTTCTTGGCGTTGCGCTCGACGAGCTGAACGGACGCGCCTTCATGCTCCGCCATTGCACAGGCCAGCACCACACCGGGAAAGCCGCCGCCGCTGCCGAAGTCGAGCCAATGTCTCGCCGACGGCGCGAGATCCAGAAGCTGGAGAGAATCGGCGATGTGCCGGGTCCAGAGCTGCGGAAGCGTGGAGGGCGAGATGAGATTGGTCTTGGCCTGCCACGCCACAAACAGATCGACATAGCGATCGAGCCGCGCCTCTGTTTCACGTGAAACAGGAGTCAGCGCCAAAGCCGCCGCCTTGTCCGAAGCCGGGTTGGAAATGGAGGCCGCTTTGGCCATGAGATGCCTCAGGCCGATGCGGCGGAAGACCGGCGCGCCTCGCGGCGCAGATAGGCCGCGAGAATTGCCAGCGCCGCCGGGGTCATGGCCTCGATCCGGCCCGCCTGTCCGATGGTCCGGGGACGAACCTTTTCGAGCTTCTGCCGGGCTTCGTTCGAGAGACCCGGAACGGCGCTGTAATCGACGTCCGTCAGAACAAGGCCTTCGTCGCGGCGGAACGCCTGAACGTCGGCGGCCTGGCGGGCGAGATAGACATCGTACTTGGCGTCGATCTCCAGATGGACGGCGATCTTGGGGTCGATCTCGGTGAGCTGCGGCCAGATCGAGGTGACGGTGGCCCACTCGACCTCGGGATAGGCCAGCATTTCGAATGCCGTGCGGCGTTGGCCATCATGGTTGAGCATCAAGCCGTGCTTTGCGGCCTCATTCGGCGTCACAGAGAGTGATTTTGCCAATGATTTCGCAGTGTTAAGCGCCGCGACCTTGGCGGCATGACGCCCTGCCCGCTCAGTGCCGACACAGCCGAGCGCAATTCCCCGGCCGGTCAGGCGCTGGTCGGCGTTGTCGGCACGAAGGGTCAGGCGATACTCGGCCCGCGAGGTGAACATGCGATACGGCTCGGTGATGCCGCGCGAGGTCAGATCGTCGATCATCACGCCGAGATAACCGTCGGCGCGGTCGAACACCACCGGTTCGCCGCCGCCGGCCAGCAAGGCGGCGTTCAGCCCGGCCACAAATCCCTGCGCACCGGCTTCTTCATAGCCCGTGGTGCCGTTGATCTGCCCGGCCAGGAAAAGACCCGGCACGCGCTTGGTTTGGAGGGTCGGATCGAGTTCGCGCGGATCAACATGATCGTATTCGATGGCGTAACCCGGCCGGACCATTTTCACGTGCTCGAGGCCGGGAATGGTCGCCAGAATCGCCTGCTGGACCTCTTCCGGCAGCGATGTCGAGATGCCGTTCGGATAAACCGTGGTGTCGTCGAGCCCTTCCGGCTCCAGAAAGATCTGATGGCCGTCGCGATCCCCGAACCGGACGATCTTGTCCTCGATCGACGGGCAATAGCGCGGACCGGAGCTTTTTATCTGGCCGGAGTACATCGGCGAGCGATGGACATTGGCCCGGATGATCTCATGGGTCGCGTTGGTGGTCCGGGTGATCCCGCATTCGATCTGCGGGGTCGTGATCCGGTCCGTCAGCACCGAAAATGGTTCGATCGGGTCATCTCCGGGCTGCATTTCGACCGCCGACCAGTCGATGGTCGAGCCATCAAGCCGCGGCGGCGTCCCGGTCTTGAGACGGCCCAGGGTAAATCCTGCCCGCTCGAAGGATTTTGAGAGACCCATCGCCGGAGCTTCCCCGACCCGTCCGGCCGGCCAGTTCTTCTCGCCGAGATGGATCAGGCCCCGAAGAAACGTCCCGGTGGTCACGACCACGGCGCCGACGGTGAATTCCCGGCCATCGCCCAGGCGAATTCCGCAGATCCGGCCCTCGGACAGCAAAAGCTCGTCGGCTTCACCCTCGATCACGGTCAGATTGGGCGTGTTCCGGATTTCCGCCTGCATCGCCGCCGCATAAAGCTTGCGGTCGATCTGGGCGCGGGGACCTCGCACGGCCGGCCCCTTGCGGCGGTTCAGAACCCGGAACTGAATGCCGCCCTGATCGGCCATTCGGCCCATCAAACCGTCCAAAGCATCGATCTCCCGGACCAGATGACCCTTTCCGAGGCCCCCGATGGCGGGATTGCAGGACATCGCGCCGACGGTCGCGAATTGATGAGTGACCAGGGCGGTTTTCGCGCCTGCGCGCGCGGATGCCGCGGCGGCTTCACAGCCGGCGTGGCCTCCCCCGATCACGATGACGTCGAACATGTTCTGCATGCGCAGACTTCTACCGCTTTGATGCAAAAGCTCAACGACGGAAATCGATCAGGAGTGTTTCACGTGAAACACCGGGGCGGGCAGACTTGTTTCACGTGAAACAGGGCCATTGGCCCACCTGGAACCCGCCATAGGCCAATGGCCTACTTTCCATTTACTTGCCGATGCAGAACTCACGGAAGATCACATCGAGGATGTCCTCGACATCCACCCGGCCAGTCAACCGGCCCAACGAATGAATCGCGATTCGTAGCTCTTCAGCCAGCAGCTCGTCGCCCTTCCCGGCTGAGCGCCCTGCCCGTTCCAGCGCATAGACCGTTTCCCGCAGCAGCGTCCGATGCCGGGCGCGGCTGACGAGGGCCATCTCGCCTGCCCCGAAATAATCCTGGGCGTAGGACACCAGTGCCGCAATCAACTCCGGAACCCCATCGCCCCGCGCAGCCGAAATATCGAACTGCGCCCTCGCCGCGCCCTCACCTTTGCCGCCGGTCAGATCGACCTTGTTGCGCACGATCCAGACCGGCGCATGATCGTCTTCGTTTTGCGGCGACGGCGCGGTCTTGTCGTTGGCGTCGACCAGCCACAGCACCAGATCCGATGTGCGCGCACGATCGCGCGCGCGGCGCACCCCTTCCTGCTCGACGGGATCGTGGGTGTCGCGCACGCCCGCGGTGTCGATCAGCGTCACCGGATAGCCGTCGAGATCGAGATGAACTTCGATCACGTCGCGCGTGGTGCCGGCATGCGGCGACACGATCGCAGCCTCGCGCCGCGCCAGGCGATTGAGCAGCGTCGACTTGCCGGCGTTCGGCGGGCCGGCAATCGCAACCGTCAGGCCTTCGCGCAGGCGTTCACTTTGTGCCGATGCGCGAAGGGTTTCTTCGATTTCGGATTTCAGCGCCGCGACCTTGCGCAGCGCCGGTGCGACAAGCTCCGCCGACACGTCACCCTCGTCGGAGAAATCGATCCCCGCCTCAACCAGCGCCGACGCCTCAATGATCTGCTGTCGCCAGCTCTCGGCTTTTACGCCGAGCAAACCTTTCAAATGCCGCAGCGCCTGACGGCGCTGACGATCGGTGTCGGCATGAATCAGATCGTCGAGACCTTCGGCTTCGGTGAGATCGAGCTTGCCGTTCTCGAAAGCGCGGCGCGTGAACTCCCCCGGCTCTGCCGGACGCAAGCCGTCGACCGCACCGAGCGCATCGAACATCGCCGCGATGACGGCTCGGCCGCCATGAACATGAAATTCCGCGACGTCTTCGCCGGTCGCGCTGTTCGGACCCGGAAACCAGAGCACGACCGATTCGTCGATGGCGCTGCCGTCGAGATCGCGCAGGGTCGCGAGATGGGCAACACGAGGTGTCGGCAGTTTTCGACACAGCCGCTCGACCGCCGCCCTCGCCTGCGGACCGGACACGCGGATGATGGCAATCGCCGACGGCGCGCGGCCTGACGACAAGGCGAAGATGGTCTGGTCGGGGGAATGCATGCCTATTTGTCGGACACCTGCCCGGCAGGCAACGAAAAATCCCCGGAGATCATGATTCTAAAATTGCTGCATCGCAATATGTTGCAATGATGGGTGCAACAATTTCATTACTGCGACGCACAATCGACTATCGTCCGCGCGCGGCGGTGATCACGTCCGTCAGCGACATCCGCTGACGCCCTTCCCGATCAAAATTCTCGGGCGCCAGCCATTGCTCGTAAGCGCGTTTGAGCGCCGGCCATTCGCTGTCGAGAATCGAAAACCAGGCGGTGTCCCGGTTGTGGCCTTTGACCACCAGATGATTGCGGAAGATTCCCTCGAAGCGAAATCCGAGCCGCAGCGCGGTGTGTCTCGACGGCGCGTTGAGCGAGTTGCACTTCCATTCGTAACGCCGGTAGCCGAGTTCGTCGAACACGTAGCGCATCAAGAGATACATCGCCTCGGTGGTGGTGGGTGTGCGCTTCAGCGTGTCGGCATAATGGATGCTGCCGATTTCAACGACACCGTTGGCAGGATCGGGCCGCATGAATGCGCAGACGCCGCCGGCGCGTCCTGACGCGCGGTCGATGATGGCGCTGTAGATGTAGTCCTTGCTGTTCGCAGCTTCGGTCAGCCAGTTCAGAATCCCGGCGTCATCCGCGAACGGACCGATGAACAGATACACCCATGACGCTTCGTCGGTGGCTCTGAACGCCGCCAGCAAATCATCACCATGACGCGCAACATCCAGCGGCTCGATGCAGCAGGTGCGGCCATCGATCGTGACCGGTTGCGGTGACGCACGGCGCGTCCAGTCGGGCAGGGCAATACCGAGCGGAAGACGGGATTCTGACGTCAAGAAGAAATCTCCCTTTACCGTCGTATCCTGTATCGACGCGAACGGCGGAATCATCCTGACCGGATACATCAAAAATGCAAATGCCCGGCACATCGATACGAAGACGTGCTTCGCACTGATGGGCCGGGCATAGCAAAACAAGCTGACCGCCGTTGGCGGCCAGAAGCTCGTATCAGGTGTTCATCGAGTCGAAGAACTCGGAGTTGTTCTTGGTGTTGCGGAGCTTGTCGAGCAGAAAGTCGATAGCGTCCATGGTGCCCATCGGATTGAGGATGCGGCGGAGGACGTACATCTTCTTGAGCAACTGCGGATCGGTGATGAGCTCCTCCTTGCGCGTGCCGGAGCGCGAGATATCGATCGCCGGGAAGGTGCGCTTGTCCGAGACCTTGCGGTCGAGAATGAGTTCGGAGTTGCCGGTGCCCTTGAACTCTTCGAAAATCACTTCGTCCATGCGGCTGCCCGTATCGACCAGCGCGGTCGCAATGATGGTGAGCGAACCGCCTTCCTCGATGTTGCGCGCGGCGCCGAAGAAACGCTTGGGGCGCTGCAACGCATTGGCGTCGACACCGCCGGTCAGCACCTTGCCGGATGACGGCACGACGGTGTTGTAGGCGCGGCCAAGACGCGTAATCGAATCGAGTAGAATAACGACGTCGCGGCCGTGTTCGACCAGGCGCTTGGCCTTTTCGATCACCATTTCGGCGACCTGCACGTGACGCACCGCCGGTTCGTCGAAGGTCGAGGACACAACCTCGCCCTTCACCGAACGCTGCATGTCAGTGACTTCTTCCGGACGTTCGTCGATCAGAAGAACGATCAGATAGCATTCCGGATGATTGGCGGTGATCGAGTGTGCGATGTTCTGCATCAGCACCGTCTTGCCGGTGCGGGGAGGCGCGACGATCAGGGCGCGCTGGCCCTTGCCGATCGGGGCCACGATGTCGATGACGCGCGCCGAGAGATCCTTGCGCGTCGGATCATCGAGCTCGAGACGGAAACGTTCGTCCGGAAACAGCGGCGTGAGGTTATCGAAGTTGACCTTGTGCTTGGACTTCTCGGGATCCTCGAAGTTCAGCGTGTTGACCTTGAGCAGCGCGAAATAGCGTTCGCCTTCCTTTGGGCTGCGGATGTGGCCTTCGATGGTGTCGCCGGTGCGCAATCCGAAACGGCGGATCTGCGACGGCGAGACATAGATATCGTCGGGGCCGGGCAGATAATTGGCGTCCCATGAGCGCAAGAATCCAAAGCCGTCGGAAAGAACTTCGACGACGCCTTCACCGATGATGTCGGTTTCCTGGATCGCAAGCTGCTTGAGAATGGCGAACATCAGCTCCTGCTTGCGCATGGTGCTGGCATTTTCGACCCCAAGCTCTTCGGCGAACGAGACAAGCTCCGCCGGAGTTTTGGTTTTGAGGTCTTGTAGTTTGATTTCCCGCATTGGGGTTGTCCTGTGGAGCATGTGGAGAAAAGAGAGGGGAGGGGAGCGAAAGGTTCAGCCTGCTGACGACATACGGACTACAAACGCGATCAGAAGTCCGCAGGTCTTGAGCGAGGAAGGTGCCGGGAGGCTTCGAACCTGATGTGGCGGCCGGTCCAACAATGAGACCGGGACTCAACCACATCCGCCTGCGTTCGGTGGGATGACA
>JAFVHU010000027.1 GCA_017474385.1 Afipia sp.
GTAGCTCAGGCTCACCGAGCGCTCCAATGCCTTCGCCTCGGTGCGGCCCGGTCCGTCCAGATAGGCCGCAGTCTCCTCGACGAGATCCATGCCTTCCCTGAACAAGGTCCCGAAGGCCGGTGAATTGGTGATCCGTTCGCTTAAGAGAACGAGATCGGCTTCGCCCTGGTCGGACATGGTTAACGCCTCACGCTGCTGGTTCGCTGGATTTTTTTATGATGAACAAATCATTGCGCGCCCGGCTCGGAGAGTCCAGCCACGCCGCGTAACAATGAGGAGATATGGTTTCCAGCGGGATGCCAGGCGCGGGAAAATGACCCCGGCCAAAGTATTATGACCCCGGCAAAAAAAGAGCCGCCGTTTCCGGCGGCTTTTGAAAGTTGATAACAGGGAGGCGTCAAACAGAGTGACAGGAGCCACTCGGTGTCCAAACAAGGACAATTGCAGTCATAATCCCGAAAGCTTAATACGTCGTAAATGAACGGTTCTTTTTACGGTTCCTTTGCAATTGCCCCGGAACTGCGTTCACGAATTCATGACTTGAAGAACGCGTTGGCGGCGTCGCGGCTGGCGCGCTTCTTGGCGGCATCGGCTTTCAGCCGCTCGATCTCGGCTGTCAGTGCTGCGATGCGATCCTCGATATCCTCGAACGACAGCAGCGACAGATCCTGCCCCAGTTCGTGGGTGACTTTCTTTCTCGGCTTGTCGTCGTCATCGCCGGCCATGCTTCCCTCCTCTCGTTCACCCGATTATAGCTGCGTTATCGCCTGACATCTTTTCTTCCCCGCCCATCCGCCGCAAGGACACATCATGGACAAGCTGCCCGCACAAATGACCGCCATCGCGATTTCCAAACCCGGCGGACCCGAGGTGCTCGTGCCTGAACAGCGGCCGGTGCCGAAGCCGGGACCGAATGAAATTCTCATCAAGGTTGAAGCCGCAGGCGTCAATCGTCCCGACGTGTTGCAGCGCATGGGACTGTATCCGGTGCCTCCCGGCGCGAGCGATCTTCCTGGCCTTGAAGTTGCCGGCGAAGTGGTCGCGCTCGGCGAAGGCGTCACCAAGCGCAAGATCGGCGACAAGGTGATGTCGCTGGTCGCGGGCGGCGGCTATGCCGAATACTGTCTCACCCATGAGAGCCACGCGATGTCGGTGCCGAAAGGGTTTTCGATGACCGAGGCCGGCGCAGTCGCCGAGACGCTGATGACGGTCTGGCACAATGTGTTCGAGCGTGGCGGATTGAAGCCAGGCGAGACATTGCTGATCCACGGCGGCTCATCCGGCATCGGCACTATGGCGATCCAGATGGCGAAGGCGCACGGCGCGAAGGTGTTCGTCACCGTCGGCGGACAGGACAAGGTCGATGCGTGTCTCAAGCTCGGCGCGGATGCAGCGATCAACTACAAGACCGACGATTTCGTCGCCAGGACGAAGGCGCTGACCGATGGCGTCGGCGTCGATGTCATCCTCGACATGGTCGGCGGCGATTACATCGACCGCAACTATGAAGCCGCGGCCATTGAGGGCCGCATCGTCCAGATCGCGTTCCTCGGCGGTTCGAAGGCGACGCCGAATTTCGCCAAGCTGATGATGAAGCGGCTCCACCATACCGGCTCGACGCTGCGCCCGCGTTCCGTCGCGGACAAGGCGGCAATGGTCAGCGCAATTGAGGCCAAGGCCATGCCCTGGCTCGCCAGCGGCCGCGTCAAACCCTTGATGGACAGCACGTTCCCGCTGAAAGAGGCCTCAAAAGCTCATGCGCGGATGGAATCCAGCCAACATATTGGCAAAATTGTGCTGACGGTTTAACGCCGGGGAACCCATCGAAACCCTTTGATTTGCTTCATATTCGTGGCATTTATCGCGTTCCAACCGGCGGGTCCTGTTAACCCCGCCGGGTCCACCGCGGAGAGCTGACTTTGCGCTCGATCAGAGGCTTCGCGCTGCAAGTGTTCCACAATCGAAGTTCGCTTCGGGCCGCAGCGCTCTCATTTTTGCTGAGCTTGATCCTATTCACCGCCGTTCAGCCGGCGCACGCGCTCGACGCGATCAGCGTCCGCAGCGACGCGCCTGCGATCGACCTCACCGGCGTGCTTGAATTCCAGCGCAGCGACACCGACCGCATCCAGGTCTCCACCGCACCCGGCACCGACGGCATCGTCCGGCGCATCGAAGTCCGCGCGCGCGAAGGCGGACAAAACTGGATCGTGTTCGCACTCACCAACAACACCGACGATCAGCTCGATCGTCTGATCGTCGTGCCGCATTACCGCATCGTGTCATCGGGACTGCTGTGGCCGGATCTCGGCCTGTCGCGCGTCGCCTCGATCACGCCCTCGACCGGCGACCGTCCCGAGCGTCAGGAGAACCCGACTGCGGACGTCTTCCGCATCACCCTCGATCCCGGCGCGGTGATCACCTTCGTCGCCGAACTGCGCACCGACAAGATTCCGCAGCTCTATCTGTGGGAGCCGGAAGCCTACAAGGACAAGGTCAACTCGTTCACGCTCTATCAGGGCATCGTCATCGGCATTTCCGGATTGCTGGCGCTGGTGCTGACCATCCTGTTCGTGGTCAAAGGCAGCATCATGTTCCCGGCCGCCGCCGCGCTGGCGTGGGCGGTTCTCGTTTACATCGGCGTCGACTTCGGATTCTGGGGCAAGGTGTTCGACATGTCGGCCGGCGCGGAGCGCGTGTGGCGCGCGTCCGGCGAGGCTATGCTGGCGGCGACGCTGCTGGTGTTCCTGTTCGCCTATCTCAACCTGTCGCGATGGCATGTGCGCTATTCGCACATCACCATGGGCTGGCTGGTGTTCCTCGGCGCGCTAGTCGCGCTCGCCCTGTTTGATCCCGCCGTCGCATCCGGCATCGCGCGCATCTCGCTGGCGCTGATCGCGGTGTTTGGTTTTGCGCTGATCGTTTATCTGTCGACCCACGGCTTCGACCGCGCGGTGCTGCTGATTCCGACCTGGTTCCTGCTGATGGTCTGGGTCGTCGCCGCCGGCATGACCATCGCCGGCGCGGTGACCAATGACATCGTCGGACCCGCATTGCTTGGCGGCCTTGTGCTGATCGTGATGCTGATCGGCTTTACGGTGATGCAGCACGCCTTCGCGGCGGGCGGTGCAACCAACGGCATCGTCTCCGATGTGGAGCGCCGCGCGCTGGCGCTGACCGGCTCCGGCGATCTGATCTGGGACTGGGACGTCTCAGCAGACAAGGTCTTCACCAGCCCCGAAACCGAAGTGCTGCTCGGACTCAAACGCGGCACCTTGGAAGGCCCCGCAGCCAAATGGCTCGAGGTGCTGCATCCGCTCGATCAGGACCGCTTCCGCGCCGCGCTCGACAGCGTGCTCGATCAGCGCCGCGGCCGCCTGGTGCAGGACTTCCGGCTGCGCACCCCCGACGGGCACTTCATGTGGTTCGCGCTCAAGGCGCGCCCGGTGGTCGGCTCCGACGGCGAAGTCTCGCGCGTGGTCGGCACCCTAACCGACGTCACCGACATCAAGAATTCCGAAGAACGGTTGCTGCACGATTCGGTGCACGACAATCTCACCGGCCTGCCGAACCGGCAGCTCTTCATCGATCGCCTCGGCGCGGTGTCGATGTTCGCCAAGACCACGCCGAACCTGCGCCCCACCGTGATGGTGATCGATCTCGACCGCTTCAAGCAGGTCAACGATTCCGTCGGCATCGCGGTCGGCGACTCGATCCTTTTGACGCTGGCGCGCCGTCTCGCGCGCATTCTCAAGCCGCAGGACACGCTGGCACGTCTCGCCGGCGACCAGTTCGGCCTGATCCTGACCTCGGAACACGAGCCCACGCGGATCACTGCGTTTGCCGAAACCATCCGCAAGACGATCCGGGCGCCGATCGCTTTTGACGGCCGCGAGATTTTCCTCACCGCATCGATCGGCCTCGCGCTGAGCGATCCGCAGGTCCCGCTGACCGAGGAGATTATCAAGGACGCCGAGCTGGCGATGTATCATTCCAAGCGCATCGGCGGCGACCGCATCGACGTCTACAAGCCGGCCATGCGCGCCCGCAAGACCGACCGCCTCGCGCTGGAATCCGAACTGCGCCGCGCCATCGAGCGCCAGGAAATCACCATTCTCTACCAGCCCATCGTGCGGCTGGAAGATCGCAGCATCGCAGGCTTCGAGGCGCTGGCGCGCTGGGATCATCCCAAGCTCGGCCGCATGTCGCCGTCGGAATTCATTTCGATTGCGGAAGAAATCGGCCTGATCGTCGAGCTCGGCCTGTTCGTGATGGACACCACGGCGAAGCAGCTTGCGATCTGGCAGCGCACCGTGCGATCGCGCCAGCCGATCTTCGCCAGCGTCAATGTTTCGTCGCGGCAACTGCTGCGCCACGATCTCATTCACGACGTGCGCGGGGTGATGTCACGCTCCGCCGTGGCGCGCGGCTCGCTCAAGCTGGAACTGACCGAATCCCTCGTGATGGAAAATCCCGAGCACGCCGCCCAGATGCTGCACCGGATCAAGGAGCTCGGCGTCGGCCTGTCGCTGGACGACTTCGGCACCGGTCACTCGTCGCTGGCCTATCTGCAACGCTTCCCGTTCGACACCATCAAGATCGATCAGTCGTTCGTGCGCACCTCCAGCCGCGGCGCGCGGCCGGTGCTGCTCAAGTCGATCATTGCGCTGGCGCACGATCTCAACATGGAGGTTGTCGCCGAGGGTGCAGAAACCGATTCCGATGCCATCGAGCTGTTCCAGCTCGGCTGTGAATACGCGCAAGGCTTTGCCTTCGGCGAGCCGATGGACGCCGACGCCACCCTCCGGTTGCTGACCGGCGAAACGGTTCAGCAGCCGCGCAACCGCCGGCAAAGCATCCGCAACATCACGACGAAAACGCAGACGCCTGCGGCCACGACAACAGCTCCCGCTGCCGGGCCTGAAACGGCTTAGAGGGTTTTCGCGCTAAGCGTGGCCGGCTTCGTTCGACAGCATCGCCAGATCGATACCGATCTTTTCGAGCGCGCGCTGATACTTGTCTTCGGCGTCGGGCCCGAAAATCAGATCGGGATCGGCGGGACAATGCAGCCAGCCGTTGTGCTGGATCTCGTTTTCGAGCTGGCCGGGCGCCCAGCCGGCATAGCCCAGCGCCAGAATGGCATGCTTGGGTCCGGCGCCTGCCGCGATCGCCTTCAGGATGTCGAGCGTGGCGGTGAGACAGATTCCGTCATCG
This sequence comes from Afipia sp., assembly GCA_017474385.1. GTDB lineage: Bacteria > Pseudomonadota > Alphaproteobacteria > Rhizobiales > Xanthobacteraceae > Afipia. The sequence continues at coordinate 5,212 of JAFVHU010000027.1, forward strand.
ATCGGCAGCGTCGCGTCCTTGATGAAGAAGTCGCTCGAATGAAGCACGAAGCCCCGGCCGGTATCGACCGGCCCGCCTTTCAGCACCTTCATCTCCTCGGCGCTGCCGGGCAGCTTAATCTGATCGGCCTTGTTGATGATATCGAGCTGCACCAGCAGTTGCGGAAAGTCGATGCTTCCGGCCGGGCGGTTGACGATGATGCCCATGGCACCTTCGGACGAATGGGCGCAGAGGTAGATCACCGAGCGGGCAAAGCGCTCATCGTCCATCACAGGCATGGCGATCAGCAACTGACCGTCGAGATAGCCGACGCCCGATGTCTCGCCTTCGGCCAGGATCTGGCCACCAGCAGTCTTTTCGGTCTTCTTGCGCGTGGCCTTCATCGCAACGACTCTCGTACTGTTCAACCATCCTGATATTGGGTGCCGATCCTGTCAATCAAGCGGCACAGCGCGGCTGCAACATGCTGCATTTGGTCGCGAAAAAGACTGGATCACAGGCAATTCAATGGCTCACAGGGATACCACCCTGTAAGGACGTCTGATGACACTCTCGGTTCCCGTTCGCACCGCCTCCAGCATTGCCCTCGCCGCGATTGCCTGCCTCGCGCCGGTGCACGCGCGCGCAGATGACGCCTCGCCCTGGATCAAGGACACCTACTCCTCAGTCCGGCTGATCGCCGGTTCGCGCAGCGGCAACGTGCTGCTCGGCGGCATCAGCTTTCAGCTGCAACCAGGCTGGAAGACCTACTGGCGCACGCCGGGAGATTCCGGCGTGCCGCCGCGGATCGATTTTTCGAAGTCCGACAACATCGACTCCGTGAAAATTCTATGGCCGGTACCGATGAAATTCCCCGACGGCGCCGGAGGAATCTCATTCGGCTATCATAACCAGGTGCTGCTGCCGCTGCGGATCATCGCAAAGAGTCCTGACAAGCCGGTGACGTTGCGCGCGTCGATCAACTACGCGGTGTGCGAAAAACTTTGCATCCCGGTCGAGGCGAACGCCGAGCTTGGATTTGTCAGCGTCGCCAGCACCGAAGACAGCTCCATCGCCGCGGCGCTCGAAACCGTGCCGAAGCCCGCCAAGATCGGCGACGCGACGCCGGTCGCGATCCGCGGCGTCCGGCGCGATGGCAAGCTGGTGCTGGTCGACGTGGCTCTGGACGAGAAGAATTCGCCCGGCAAATCCCGGGATGTCGAGCTGTTCGCCGAGGGCCCGACCGCAGACTGGGCATTGCCGGTCCCCAAACTCATCAAGCGCGAGGCGGACGGCGTCCTGCGTTTCGCCTTCGAACTCGACGGGCTTCCTCCGGGCGTGACTGCGGACGGCGCGATCCTGAAGCTGACGGTCGCGGGACCCGGCGCCGCCTACGAGGTCAACGCCACCGTGCCGTCGAAGACGGACTGAGATCGCACCGCAGCAAGCGGCTGGCTAGCAGATTGCGCGTCTCCCATTCGCAAAACCGGTTCCCACCTTTGCGGAAACCGCGCTATGACACTGCACCGATCTCACGGAGAACACCGATGACCATCAAAGTTGGCGACAAGCTGCCCGAGTCCAAGTTTCGCGTCATGACCGCGGAAGGTCCGCAGGTCAAAACCACCGATGACATCTTCAAGGGCAAGAAGGTCGCGTTGTTCGCCGTTCCCGGCGCCTATACCGGCACCTGCCACAAGATGCACATGCCGAGCATTTTCCTGAACGCCTACGCCCTCAAGGCCAAGGGTATCGACACCATCGCCGTCGTGTCGGTCAACGATGCCTTCGTCATGAGCGCCTGGAAGCGCGACACCGACCAGCGCGACGAGGCGATTTTCCTCGCCGACGGCAATGCCGATTTCGCCAAGGCGATCGGCCTTGAACTCGACGCCTCCGGCAACGGCCTCGGCATCCGCTCCAAGCGCTATTCGATGCTGGTGGAAGACGGCACAGTGAAGATCTTCAACCTCGAACCTGCTCCGGGCAAGGTCGAGGTGTCCGGCGGCGACACGCTGCTGTCGCAGCTTTGATCTGAACGCCAACACTGAACTGCGTCATGCCCGGCCTTGTGCCGGGTATCCTCGTCTTTGCGCCGTGAAAAGTAAGAGCGTGGATGGCCGGGACATAGGCAAGCGGAAGCGACGCCGTTCTTCGAACGGCTATGCCCGGCTATGACAAGTTATTTGCGATTCTCCGCCAGCCCATCGCGCGCGAGCTGATCGGCACGCTCGTTTTCCGCGTGCCCGGCATGGCCCTTGATCCAGTGCCAGCGAACCTTGTGGGACTTCAGCGCCGCATCAAGCCGCTGCCACAGATCGGCGTTCTTGACGGGCTTCTTGTCGGCGGTCTTCCAGCCGTTGCGCTTCCAGTTGTGAATCCAGCTGGTGATGCCCTGACGGACATACTGGCTGTCGGTGGTGAGATCGACCGATGCCGGTTTCTTCAGCGCTTCGAGCGCCGAGATCGCCGCCATCAACTCCATGCGGTTGTTGGTCGATGGATTCTCGCCGCCCTTCAATTCCTTCTCGACGTCGCCGAAACGAAGGATCGCGCCCCAGCCGCCCGGCCCCGGATTTCCGGAGCACGCGCCGTCGGTGAAGATCGTGACATGCGGCAGCTTTGAATCGCTCACGCCACGATCCCGGACTGCTCGACGCCGTAATCACGCATGCTCTTCACGCTCTGGTGGAAGCGCAGCTTGCGGACATATTCAAGCGGGTCCTTCGGCTTGACCAGCGCGCCCGGCGGCACGTTGAGCCAGTCCACCAGCCGCGTCAGCAGGAAGCGCATCGCAGCGCCCCGCGCCAGGAGCGGCAGCGCGTCCTGCTCGGCGGCGGTGAGCTTGCGCTCGCGCGTATAGGCGTTGAGGAAAGCCCGCGCCTTGGTGACATTGAAGGAGTGATCGGGCTCGAAGCACCAGGCGTTGAGACAGATCGCAATATCGAAGGCGAGCATATCGTTGCATGCAAAGTAAAAGTCGATCAGCCCCGACAGCTTGTCGCCCAGAAACAGCACATTGTCGGGAAAGAGATCAGCATGAATCACGCCTTTCGGCAGATCGCCCGGCCAGTGTTGTTCGAGGTGATCGAGCTCAGTGCCGAGCAGCGCACGCAATCCATGCTGCACGCCATCGGTGCGGTCTCCGGCCTGATCGAACAACGGACGCCAGTCCTTCACCGACAATGCGTTCGGCCGCGACATCGAAAAATCCGCACCGGCCAGATGCATCTTCGCCAGCGCCTGACCGACGGCGGCACAATGCGCCACGCTCGGTTTGCGCGGCCACACGCCTTCAAGAAAATCGATGATCGCGGCAGGCCGTCCCGCCAGCGTGCCCAGCGCTTCGCCGCTTTTGGTCACGACCGGCTGCGGACAGGTGATGCCGTGCGTCGCCAGATGCGCCATCAGCCCGAGGAAGAACGGCAAATCCTTCACCGCGACGCGCTTCTCGTACAGCGTCAGGAAGAAATAGCCCTTGCTGGTGTGCAGAAGATAGTTGGAATTCTCCACGCCCTCGGCGATGCCCTTGTAGGACAACAGGTCGCCTATTCCGTAAGGGACGAGAAAATCCGCAAGCTCTTCGGCGGTGACGTCGGTGTAAACCGCCATAAGAGGTTTACTCCGCCGCGTCGTTCCGCAGCGGGCGCGGCAGCGGGAAGAATTCGTTTTCCTGCGCGGCGGACACGGTCTCGACGCTCAGCTTGTAATGCGCGGCGAACGCATCCATGATTTCCTCGACGATGACTTCCGGCGCCGATGCGCCGGCGGTGATGCCGAGAGTCTTGATGCCTTCGAACTTCGACCAGTCGAGTTCGGACGCGCGCTGCACCAGCACGGAAACCTTGCAGCCCTCGCGTTCGGCGACTTCGCGCAGGCGCTGCGAGTTCGACGAGTTTGGCGAGCCGACCACGATCATGGCTTCGACCTGCGGCGCGACCTTCTTCACCGCGAGCTGGCGGTTGGTGGTGGCGTAGCAGATGTCTTCCCTGTGCGGGCCGTCGATGTCCGGGAAGCGCTCCTTGAGCACGGCGACGATTTCCGCGGTGTCGTCGATCGACAGCGTGGTCTGGGTCACGAAGGCCAGCTTCGAGGCATCCTTCGGCTGGAATGTGCGCGCCGCGTCCATGGTCTCGATCAGGACAACCGCGCCCTTCGGCAACTGGCCGAGGGTGCCGACCACTTCCGGATGACCGGCATGGCCGATCAGGATGATTTCACGGCCGCGCTTGAAATGGATTGCCGCCTCGCGGTGGACCTTGGTCACCAGCGGGCAGGTCGCGTCCAGGGTGAAGAAATTACGCTTGTCGGCCTCGGTCGGAATGGCCTTCGGCACGCCATGGGCGGAAAAAACCACCGGTGCATCGGTTTCGGGGATTTCGTTCAGTTCCGCGACGAAAATGGCGCCCTTTTCGCGCAGGCTTTCCACCACATAGCGGTTATGCACGATCTCGTGACGGACATAGACCGGCGCGCCATAGAGCTTCAGCGCGCGTTCCACCGTGTCGATGGCCCGGACCACCCCGGCGCAGAAGCCTCGGGGGGAACAAAGCACGACTGAAAGCTGCGGTTTTTGAGCGTCAGGGGTCATTTTAAGCCGGAATCAAGGGTTTTCGGGACTAATAAAGGGGACTTGGGGCTGCCTTCCCCATTCTGTCAAGGGCGATCAAAACCATTGAACGGTCTGCCCTCGGCAGACTATATAGGGACGAATTCCCGTCATCACCGATGACCAGACGGCTTTACCCCCCAAAAAATCTGGCGGGCGAAGCGTAAAGGAGATTTGCCATGAGCAATGCACCGCTGATGCCGAA
>JAFVHU010000028.1 GCA_017474385.1 Afipia sp.
ACGATCGAGCGTCACCCGGCTTGTAAATCTCTCGCGGACAAGCTGAAACGACACTGTCATGTCGGCGACGATGACCTCGCGGCCGTCAGGCTTCGCCGTTCGCTGGCGGACTTTCAGCGACTGGCACAACGGCACGAATTCAGGATAGCGCTCGACGTCGGCGACGAGATCGAACATTTTCTCCGCGCTGTGATGCACGCGGCGCTTGTTTGAAAAGTGTGGCATCGTGGAAGGCTAGCGTTCCGCTGCCGAGCGCGCCGCCTGCAGCTTCGCAAAATCCTCACCCGCATGATGCGAAGAGCGCGTCAGCGGGCTCGCCGACACCATCAGAAAGCCCTTGGTGTAGGCAACCTTCTCGTAGCCGCCGAATTCATCCGGCGTCACATAGCGCATCACGGCGTGATGCTTGAGGCTCGGCTGAAGGTACTGACCGATGGTGAGGAAATCCACATCCGCCGAGCGCAGGTCGTCCATGACCTGAAGCACTTCATGACGTTCCTCGCCGAGGCCGACCATGATGCCGGACTTGGTGAAGATGGCCGGGTCCATTTCCTTGACCCGCTGCAATAGCCGGATCGAATGGAAATAGCGCGCGCCGGGCCGCACGGTGAGATAGCGCGACGGCACTGTTTCGAGGTTGTGGTTGAACACGTCGGGCTTGGCCGCGACCACCTGCTCCAGCGCGCCGTCCTTGCGCAGGAAATCCGGCGTTAGGATTTCGATGGTCGTGGTCGGGCAGCTCGCGCGGATGGCACGAATAGTTTTCGCGAAATGATCCGCCCCGCCGTCGGCAAGATCATCGCGATCCACCGAGGTGATCACGACATGGTGCAGACCAAGCTTCTGCACGGCCAGCGCAACATGCTCAGGCTCGGACGCATCGAGCGCGCCGGGCATTCCCGTCTTGACGTTGCAGAAGGCGCAGGCGCGGGTGCAGGTGTCACCCATGATCATGAACGTCGCGTGCTTCTTGTCCCAGCACTCGCCGATGTTTGGGCAACCCGCCTCCTCACACACCGTGACGAGGCCGTTTTCCTTGACGATGTTGCGGGTGTTGGCATAGCCGCGCGAATTCGGCGCGCGCACGCGAATCCAGTCAGGCTTCGCCGGCGACTTCGAATCGGGCCGGTTGACCTTCTCCGGGTGGCGCGGGCGCACCTGATTGGGCGACACCGTATCGATCAGAGTTACCATGAAAAGTCCGCGAATATCCTGTACTTACCTAGGCTCGCTGATCCCTTGGCGCAAGCCGTATGCATCGTGCTACCTTGGAATGAATATCACGTTTCCAGACGATCCCGCATGGCCTCCCACGCTCATCCCCTGCCCATAAATGGCTGACCTGAAGCCTGCTGCGCCACTGGGACGTCTTCTAACGAAGAAATTCTTCGCGCGCAGCGCCCATGACGTGGCCCCCGACCTGATCGGCGCGACGCTGCTGGTGGACGGCGTCGGCGGCGTCATTGTCGAGGTCGAGGCCTATCACCACACCGAGCCGGCGGCGCATTCGTTCAATGGGCCAACGCCGCGCAACATGGTGATGTTCGGCCCGCCAGGCTTTCTCTACGTCTATCGCTCCTACGGCATCCACTGGTGCATGAATTTCGTCTGTGAGAAGGAAGGCTCCGCCAGCGCCGTGCTGATCCGCGCGATCGAGCCGACCCATGGCATCCCGGCGATGCGGCGCCGGCGCGGAATGAACGACGAGAGAATGCTGTCTTCGGGGCCAGGCAAACTCTGTGAGGCGATGGCCGTGACCAACAAGCACAACGGTCTCGCGCTCGATGCGCCGCCGATCGCAATTCACGCGCGCACGCGCAAACCCGACATCGTCAGCGGCCTCCGCATCGGCATCACCAAGGCGGTCGAATTGCCGTGGCGCTACGGACTGAAGGGCTCAAAATTCATGAGCAAGCCGTTTCCGGGATAAGGCGAACCGCTGACGGACCCCGCTGCAATCAAAATGAAGGCATGCATGTCACATGCAATTAGATCGCGGCGTGGCAGACCGCCTCGATCCTGTTGCCGTCAGGATCGCGCAGGAATGCGGCATAGTAAGATGCGTGATAGCTGCGCAGGCCGGGAGCGCCGTCATCGCTGCCGCCCGCCGCGATACCCGCGTCCCAGAATGCATCAACCTGGGTTTGCCACTTCGCCTTGAAGCACCAATGCCGGCCAGCAGCGTCCTCAGGCTTCGCACCTTTGCGGATCGAGATGTAAACGCGATCCGGATACGCTGCACGCGAGCGTTCTCCATAGCCAAGCCAGTCATCGCGGCGTCCGACCTTCACGATGCCGAGCGCATTCATGATCGCATCATAGAAGCGCTCCGCCGCGGCGATGTCGGAGACGGTAATCGAAACATGGTCGAGCATCGGCCACTCCCGGATATCACGCCGTGATCGTCATTCGCTCCGGCGCGTCGAAAAATCGGTCACCAGTGTCAACACAATGAGTGGCAGCAGCCAAATAGCGATCGGGACAAACGCAAATGCAGCGCTCCCGCTGATATCCCATGCAATGCCGCCGAGAACCGAGATCGCCATCGCAAGGCCATAGCCCATCGTGAAGATGCCTGCCGACATTCGCGGCACATCATCCGGTGCGACCAGCAACGCCGGCAACGCCAACACGAGGGTCAGTATGATGGCGCACGCAAAGCCGACCATCGCCGCCGATCCGATCAGACTCCACGCCTGCCCGGACATCAGAATGCCGGCGATCCCTGCAATCCCGATCGCAGCGGCAGAGAGCAAGGGCCATTTCTTCCGCTCCCAGCGGCTTGCCATCACGAGCAGAAGGAATGACGCGGGCAACTGGCCGACGTTGAGGGCCGTGAGTGCCGGGCCGATCAGTTCTGTGCGGTCAGTGTGCAGCAGATATCCCGGAAGAAAAGCATTGGTGCAGAAATAGAGCTGGTTGGGGGCGCTCATGATGAGGCCCAGCTTCCAGAGCAACGGATCGCGCCAGTCCGGCATCCAGAGGCGGTGGCGCGAGACCGGCGCATCTTTGCCGCCCGGCTGGAACAGGAAGATGATGAGCGCGATCGCCACCAGCGGGATCGACCAGAGCACAAGACTAGCGCGCCAGCTTCCCGCCAGAAGCGGCACGATAAAAGCCGCGAGCATGACCGGGAAGATTTCGCCGCAGAGGAGCCCGTTGGTATAGACCGCCGTGGCAAAGCCGATCCGATCCGGCACCCATTGGCGCACCGTCGGCGGCAGCGACGGCTGCATCACCGCGATCCCCGCCGCCATAATCACGGTCGTGATGTAGAGCATCCACGTGTCGGTCGCGAAGCCGCGTAACGCCGACCCCGCCGCCGCGATCAGAAGCCCGATGATGAGCGCAGGCACCGCACCCACGCGCGCGATCAGCAGCGAGCCCGGCACCGCGACCAGGGCGAACAGGAAAACCGGAATAGCATTCAGGACGCCGACTTCGGTGCCGGAAATCTTGAGATCCAGAATGATGAGCGCCAGCACCGGCGGCACGGCAAGAAGCGTCAGCCGCAGGCCGTTTCCAGCGAGCCAGAGGAGAAGCAGCGCGTTGAACGAGGATGACCGCTGCAAGGTCATTCCGCGCCCTTGAGACGCTCCAGCGCTTCGAGAATCTTCGCCTTGCGTGCTTCCGCTTCCTCGCGCTTCTCGCGCTGTTCGTCGATCACTTCTTCCGGCGCGTTGGCGACGAACTTCTCGTTGCCGAGCTTGGCGTCGACGCGCTTGATGTCGGCGTCCGCTTTCGCAAGCTCCTTGTCGAGGCGCACCTTCTCGGCGGCAAGATCGATCACGCCCTTCAGCGGAATCGCAGCGACCTCGCCGCGCACCAGCAACTGCACGGAGCCGTCTGGCGCACGATCGGCGAAGGAAATATCGCCAAGCCGCGCAAGGCGCTTCATCACATCGCTCCAGCGCTCCGCACGCGACTTGATGTCGGCGGACGCGCCAACCAGCACCAGCGGAAACAGCGTTGCCGGCGGAATGTTCATTTCCGCGCGCATGGAGCGAATTGCCGAGATGAGTTCTATCAGCCAGCCGATTTCAGCCTCGGCCGCAGGATCGCTGAACTGTTCGATCTCTGGCGCCGGCAGAACCACGATCGGCATAGCCAGCGGATCGGCCGAGATCGCCGGTTCGATGATCGGCGCGGCCTGCGCCTTCAGCGGCCAGTCAGAGAGGGCGAGAATCTCGTCACGCTTGGCCGTCACGCCCCAAAGCTCCTCGGTGAGGAACGGCATGAACGGATGCAGCAGCTTGAGGATTTCATCGCGCGCCCAGGCAATGCTGGCCTGCGTCTCGGCCTTGGCCGGCGAGTCCGGCCCCATCAGCACGGGCTTGGCCAGTTCGAGATACCAGTCGCAGTAAATGTTCCAGACGAAGCGGTACATGATGCCCGCCGCGTCGTTAAAGCGATAGGCCTGAATGGCGTCGGTCACTTCACGCGTGGCGCGCGCGGTTTCATGCGCGATCCAGCGGTTGAGTGTTTCCCTGGCTTTCGACGGATCGAAACCGTCAGCCAGCGCGCAGCCGTTCATCTCGGCAAAGCGCGAAGCATTCCACAGCTTGGTCGCGAAGTTGCGATAACCTTCGACGCGCTGGGTCGAGAGCTTGATGTCGCGGCCCTGCGCCGCCATCGCCGCCAACGTGAAACGCAGTGCGTCGGCGCCGTAATCGTCGATCAGATGCAGCGGATCGATGACGTTACCCTTCGACTTCGACATCTTCGCGCCCTTCTCGTCACGGACGAGGGCGTGGATGTAGACCGTCGGGAACGGCACGTCCTTCATGAAGTGTATGCCCATCATCATCATCCGGGCGACCCAGAAGAAGATGATGTCGAAACCCGTCACAAGGACGTTGGTCGGGTAATAGCGCTTCACGTCCTTGTCGTCGTCGGGCCAGCCGAGCGTCGAGAACGGCCACAGCGCCGACGAGAACCATGTGTCGAGCACATCTTCGTCGCGGATGATGAAGCCTTCGCGCAAAGCCGGATCGAGCGCCATATCGTGGCCCTGCTCTGCCGTGATGACTTCCTGCTCGACGTAATAGCCGAGCGCCTTGCCGACTGCCTCGTCTTCGGTCTCGGCGACGAACACCTTGCCGTCCGGTCCATACCACGCCGGGATCTGGTGACCCCACCAGAGCTGGCGCGAGATGCACCACGGCTGGATGTTCTCCATCCACTCGAAGTAGGTCTTTTCCCAGTTCTTCGGCACGAACGCAGTCTCGCCGCTGCGCACCGCTGCAATGGCAGGCGCGGCGAGCGTCTTGGCGTCGACGTACCACTGGTCGGTGAGATACGGCTCGATGACGACGCCGGAGCGGTCGCCATGCGGCACCATATGCGTGTTGGGCTCGATCTTCTCGAGGAACCCGGCCTCTTCCAGCTTGGCGACGATCAGCTTGCGCGCGGCAAAGCGATCCTTGCCGTCGAGTTCCTCGGCAAAGATCAATGCGGCTTCGGGAAGACCGCGCAGATAGTCCTCGTTGCCGGAAAGCGACATGCGCGCTTCCTGATCAAGCACGCTGATCGACGGCAGGTTGTGACGGCGGCCGACCTCAAAGTCGTTGAAGTCGTGCGCCGGGGTGATCTTCACCGCGCCCGAACCCTTCTCCGGATCGGAATAGTCATCGGCAACAATCGGAATCAGCCGCCCCACCAGCGGCAGCACGGCGTGCTTGCCGACGAGATGCCGGTAGCGATCATCCTCGGGGTTCACGGCGACAGCCGTGTCGCCGAGCATGGTCTCGGGCCGCGTGGTCGCAACCACGATGAACGTGGATGCGTCCTCGGGGTTGAACTCCTTGCCCTCGAGTGGATAGCGCAGATGCCAGAGGCTGCCCTTGACCTCGATCTGCTGCACTTCGAGGTCCGAAATCGCAGTCAGCAATTTCGGGTCCCAGTTGACCAGCCGCTTGTCCTTGTAGATCAGGCCCTGCGCGTAGAGCTCGACGAACACCTTTGCGACGGCGCGCGAGAGTCCCTCGTCCATGGTGAAGCGCTCGCGCGACCAGTCGCACGATGCGCCGAGGCGCTTCAACTGATTGACGATGACGCCGCCGGATTCGGCCTTCCACTGCCAGACCCGTTCCAGAAACTTGGCGCGGCCCATGTCGCGGCGGCCCGGCTCCTGCCGTTCCATCAACTGCCGTTCCACCACCATCTGCGTGGCGATGCCCGCGTGATCCGTTCCCGGCTGCCACAGCACGTCGCGGCCGCGCATGCGCTCGAAACGGCACAGGATGTCCTGCAGCGTGTTGTTGAGCGCGTGGCCCATGTGCAGCGAGCCGGTGACGTTCGGCGGCGGAATGACGATCGTGAAAGGCTCGACATCGCGGCGCTCCGGCCGCCCCGCCTTGAACGCGCCTGCGTCTTCCCAGGCACGGGCGATACGATCCTCGATCTCGGCGGGCTGGTAGTTTTTCTCGATCATCACACTGCAATCATACTGTTTGTCACACACGCGAAGGTGACGGTTGGATTGACGCGATAAGGGCTCTCATCCGTCATCCTGAGGTGCGAGCTCATGCGAGCCTCGAAGGATGACGGACCATAAAACGCCGTCGCCTTTCGAGGCCTCCGCTTCGCTACGGCACCTCAGGGTGACGGCAAGCTGATCAACGCCGTGATGCGCTAGAAACCTGCCAGCGCGGCTCAAGTCAACCATTGGGAATATGGGGAATTTAGGCCCGGATGGCCAGAATCACCGGCCGCGGGAGACCCGCTCGATCTCGGCCTTGACGATCCGTTCCACCAGATTGGGCAGATTGTCGTCCAGCCAGGATTTCAGCATCGGACGGAGCATCTCCTTGACGAGATCCTCAAGGGTCCGGGCGTTGTTGCTGAGAACGGTATTTGCCAGCGTATTGAACGCGGACTCCACCGCTGAAACCGTCGAACCCGACAGGATCTGCTGCGTCGGCATCTCACGCTGCGGCTGCGCCCGTTCGGTGAACGTCGGCGCTTCCATCACAGGAGAGCGTTGTTGGGGGGCTTGAACCATCGGCGACTCGGTGAACTCCAGATCGTCCTCGGGCTCGATCTTGTTAAATGACGGTGGCGGTTCGGGCACGGCCATCTGTTCGGTCAATTCGAACACATCGGCGTCGTCCTCTGGCTCCGGCTCCGGTGCCGCGACTTTCGCCGGGGCAGCAGGCGCATCGAAGCTCGCCATCATCGCATCGATTTCGGCCTGGCTGTTCTTTACCGCCGGTGCAGGCGCAGGAGCAGGCGCCGGTTTGGGCGGTGCGATCTTGGATGGCGGAATGCCGGCCATCACAGGACGAGCGGGCGCGGACCGCGACATTTCCGCTTTGGGAACTTCCGTTTTCGGAGGTGCCGCCGGTGCGACAACGGGAGCCGCCGCAGCCGGTGCAGCGGTAGCACTTGCCGCAACAGGCTTGGCCTCGTCATCGGAGATGATGCGCCTGATCGACGCGAGAATCTCCTCCATCGAGGGCTCCTGCGCCTTTGCCGGTTGCGTCATCTCGGACTCCACCCCATCGGCTGCCAGGTCAACCTGAGGGACCTGCAATTGCCGCACACATCACGAATCGCTTCGCGCTCCATCAGAACGGTATGTCATGGCGACAATTGATTGCAAGCAACGGGCGACAGACTCGGCCGGTTGATCACAGCGCTGATGAGAGAGGGTTAACCCGCGGCCAAGTGGAGTCGATTTGATATTCGCGCTCGGTTTCCCGACGCGAATATCAAATCCAAAATTCCACGAGAAGCTTACTAGCGGCCGTCAGGTGTCCGAACGCCGAACCAGCTATCGCGAACCTGGTGATAGTGGACGCTCGGATCGTAGACGTTGGTGGCGAGTTTCAGAACGCTCGGCGACAGACGTCCAATCGAGTTCAGCACACTGTAGGATGCAACGACCCGGTCGTGCTGCGCCGTCACCAGTGCGACGCGCGCATTCACCAGCGCCTGCTGCGCGTTGAGGACGTCGAGCGTTGTGCGCTGTCCGACCCTCGCCTCTTCGCGAACGCCGTTCAGGGCGATTTCAGTTGCCGTCACCTGCGACTGTGCCGACTGCACCTGCGCCTTGCCGGCGACAAGCTGGCCCCAGGCCTGCGCCACGGTGGCGCGGGTCTGATCGCGAACCTGTTCAAGGTTCAGACGCTGCTGGGCGAGAGTCTCTTTCGACTGACGGATCAGCGAGTATTCGGCGCCGCCCTGATAGACCGGAACCGTCAACTGGGCGACAGCGGATGCGCCGAACGCCTTGTACGTCGCCATCGTGCTCTCATAGGACTGCTGCACGCTGCCTTGCAGGGTCACGGTCGGGAACAGCGCACCTTCGCTGACCTTCACCTGAAGGAAGCTGACGTCGATGCCGTACATGGCGGCAGTCACGTTCGGATTTTCGATAAGGCTGAGATCGACCGCGCCGGCCAGCGACGGCGGCAGGAAACGGTCGACAGGCGATCCGGCTGCAAGGTTGGAAGGCTCGTTGCCGATGATGCGGCGGAAATTCGCACGCGTCGTCGTCAGATTGGATTCGGCTGTCAGAAGCTGCGTCCGGCCTGCGGCAAGCTGAGCTTCGGACTGTGCAACGTCAGTGCGCGTCACTTCGCCGACATTGAAGCGATCGCGCGTCTGTTTGAGGGTCTGCTCGAGCACACGGACGTTGCTCTTCTGCACCTCGACGATCGCCGAGTCGCGCAGGTAATCCATGTAGACGGTCGCAGCCGAGAACAGCACGGTCTGTTCGAGCACGCGCAAGCCTTCGCGCGCAGCCGAGACCTGGCTTTCAGCAGCGCGCGTGCGATTGCCGGTTTGGCCGCCGTTGTACAGCGTCTGGCTGAGCGTCGCACCGACCGAGCGCGGCGCGTTGACGCCGCGAAGTCCGACTTCACTGAGTCGACCACCGATCTGGGTGTTGGTCTGGGACTCGGTGTACTGGGTGCCCGCACTGGCGGTCACCGCGACACGCGGGCGGTAACCGGACAACGCCTGTGGCACGCTTTCATCAGTCGCGCGGACAGACGCGCGTTGCGCATTCAATTGCGGGTTGTTTTGATAGGCGCGAACCAGTGCGGCCTCGATCGTGTCAGCCATGACCGGGACAGTCATGACCGGGCACAGCAGGAGAGTCGCCAGAGCGACACCCGCACTGAGTTTCTTCAGATATTTAGCTTGCATTACTTCTATCCCCAAACCGGCTCCACTCCGCCATCAGGGCGCGCGAAAACCGGGTAGCTGAGTCGTCTGTGCCCGTTCCGCGTAAGTCTATGCATCGCCAAGCCGGGGTGAAACCCTTTCAGCCCGGCCGCCGTCGAAACAGTCAGGCTGGGACATTGTAGCCACACCTGCCCACTCCTGAGGAAAACGATCCTAGAATGTGAGCGCCGGGACCTTAGAATGTGAATGCTGGATGACGTTCCATGCCGGTCAAAACCGGTGCCGAGGCGTCAAAAAGGACCCGGCTGCCGAAATCGGCCGGTGACCGGGCGATCAATGTGGCACGTGGAGGCTGGCTGGTTGCGAACACCCCGACGAGCCGTCCGCCCATTTTCAACTGCTCGTACAGCCCGTGAGGTTCCACCTCCGTCGCGCCGTCCATGACGATGACATCGTATGGCGCGTGGGCCTTTTCGCCCTCGGCTGGCTTGGCCGTGCTGACAGTCACATTGGCGAGGCCCAGATCGGCCAGATTTCTTGCCGCCGCGTTGGCCAGCGCCGAATCGGGCTCGGTGGCAAATACCTGCGCCGCGAGGTGGGCCACGACAGCCGCCGAATAACCAGTGGCGCAACCGACTACCAGAACACGGTCGGTTTCGGAGATCGTGGCAGCCTGGAGCATTTTCGCGAGCACAGCCGGCTTGATGAGACAGCGTTTCGGCCGACCATCCGCGGCGACATCAATGTCGCTATCCAGATAAGCGATGAGGCGCTTGCTCTGTGGCACGAAATTCTCTCGCGGCACGGCGAGCATCGCATCGATGATCCGTAGATCGGTCACATCGCTCGGCCGCACCTGACAGTCGACCATATACTGCCGAGAGGTCGTGAAATCAGACATGGGATAGCCTCAAGACAGGAACACCGAATGGATCATCGGCCAGCGAAGGTATGGCCAGCGCGGCACATATTTGCTGCAAGGCCGGATACGATGCAAGTCTGCTAGCTGCAAGTCTGTCTATGGTAAGAGATCGTCAATACGGTACCTGATGCTATTGAAGCGGGGCACATGACACGCAGCGCGACAAGACACCCTCTCCGCACCCGGCTTTGCGGCCTGCCGCTGGCCGTATTGTTGACCTGCGCGAGCATCGCGCCGGCGGCGGCGCAGACTGCGACGCCCGCAGCGGTGAGCACCACCGATCAGCCCGCACCGAAGCGCAAGAAGGTGGTCGAGCGCGCAGCCGCCATCATGAAGGCGCTGGGCGACTATTCGGCCAAGCGCGGACAGAAACTCCCTGCATTGGCGGATTATTACGCAGCGAAGGCCGATCGCGGAAAAATCGATGATTCCGCGCCCGAAGCTCCGCGCGCGAAGAAACTGCTGGCGGCGATGCAGAAGAACGAGCGTGAATACGTCCGCAAACACGGCGCGACCAACGTCAGCGCCCGGCTCGATTCGCTCGCCGGGAACGTCGAGGGCCGCAAGCAGTTCGCAGTCACGACCAGCAAGCAGATGTCACGCAGGGGACTTGCGATGGACATCGGCACATCCGGCGACCACGAGACCGTGCTGAGCTGCAAGTATTTCAAGATGGATCGGCCGACGGTACTTAACCTCGCCAGATCCGGGAATATCTTCAACAAGGCGCGCGATCTCGGATTTCGCTCGGTGATTTTCACCAACGGGCGCCTGACCTGGACCTACGACGTGGCAGCGAACACATTCAAATGAAGCGGGATCAAACACCATCTGCGGGCAAACCCGCACCACGCGCCGAACAGGGAGACCTCTCTGCGAGCAGACTGTCGACGATGCGGCGGCAGATGGACGAGTTTGACGACCTGCCGTTGGAAGTGCGCGCGGCCCTGATGTCGGCGAATGAGCCCAGCGACCAGATGATCGACGTTCTGTGCACCATGAATCGCAGCGGGTTTCCCACCGCAGACCTCTTGAAGGTAATTGCAGCGAGCAACGCCAAGAGCGGCGGCTGACTGGTCCGTTCCGGCGGCCGCGATGGCATGTGTTCATTTGCCCGCGATGAGAAGCGGAAAAGACAAATTCCGAGCATTTGGAATGTCTTAGGTGTTGCCGGCTGGCTACAGTATTCAAGGGCAGAATCTGCTTAATTTGGCGCATTGAGACTGGTGTAAATCTACTCATTCCGAATTTTTGCTTCTGGGGAATTTCATGAAAAAGCTTTTGATCGCGGCCGCGATTGCGATCCTTGGTACCTCTGCAGCACAGGCACAGGGTACGTGGGCCGGGGTTTACACGGGCATCAACGCAGGCGGCTCGTGGAGCAACTCCGGCGGGTCGAACGCAGTGACCTGCGGCACCGGTCTGGACGTTTATATTTGCAACAACACCGATACGAATCCCGCCACGACGCTATTGAGTTCTCTTACACGCTCGAATTCCGGCGGACAGTTCACAGGAAGCGCCCACGCGGGCGTTAACTGGCAATCCGGCGCATTCGTTTACGGCGTCGAGGGTGAGCTTGGTTATCTCAACATCGGCAAGCGTCAGACCGGCACTGGCACTTATGTGTCGGGCGGCGGCGGTGGTGCCGGTCTCGGCGGCGACACGTTCTGGGTCAATACATCGGCATCCAGCGACTTCCTTCTGACCTTCCGCGGACGCCTTGGTTATGCGGTCTCCCCCAACCTCCTCGCATACGGCACTGGTGGCCTCGCGGTTGGCCGCACGACAGTGTCCAGCAACTATCAGGACACGCACACGCACAGTGATCCGCTCGGCGGCAATGGCGTGGTTACAGATTCACGGTTCCGGCTCGGTTGGACCGTTGGCGCGGGCCTTGAATATGCCTACGCGCGTAACTGGACAGTGCGCGCCGAGTACATGTACGTGGATCTGGGTACATCCAGCGCGAACATGGTTATCAACAGCTCGCCGCACGCTCCTGAATACACACCGTTCGCGACGTCTTACGACATGAACGCTCACATCCTGCGCGCGGGCTTGAGCTATCGCTTCCAGTGACGATTGATGCACGAGCGAGATCAAAGCCCGGCCTTGTGCCGGGCTTTTCTTTTGTGCGAGCGATCTTTCGACTTCGTTACAACAATGAACCGCAGTGTGGCCGGACGGCGAGGCCATTGCATAAGCCTTTGGGGGACTATAAGAACCCGACTATTGGGGCCACGTGGCGGAGTGGTTACGCAACGGTCTGCAAAACCGTGTACACCAGTTCAATTCTGGTCGTGGCCTCCAATACTCTCTCTAATGCATCCATCTGATCGCCCTCATTTTTTAGGCGATTGGCGCTTTGCAAGACTTTAGGCTTTGCAAGACTCGGGGCCTTTGTTATATGCGGCCCCATTGCTGCTTCAGCAGTATTCCTCGGTAGCTCAGCGGTAGAGCATTCGACTGTTAATCGAATGGTCGCTGGTTCGAATCCAGCCCGGGGAGCCAATCAAATC
>JAFVHU010000029.1 GCA_017474385.1 Afipia sp.
CATCCGCCCCAACCTCAAAAAACAAAAGAAGCACAATGCCCAACAAAAAAACTGCAAAGCCGTCTGCGAAGGCCCCGGCAAAGTCCGCTGCGAAGCCTGCGAAGACGGTGTCGAAGGCTCCTGTCGCGAAGGCCCCCGTGAAGACCGTTGCCGGCAAGCCCGCCGCGAAGCCGGTTGCGGCTGCGCCGCGCGTGGAAGAGCCGAAGAAGCCGCTGACCCAGCGTCAGGGATTCAAGACCAACGAATTCGTCGTGTATCCGGCGCATGGCGTCGGCCAGATTCTTGCGATCGAAGAGCAGGAGATCGCGGGCGCACGGCTCGAGCTTTTCGTCATCAACTTCATCAAGGACAAGATGACGCTGCGCGTGCCGACGGCGAAGGTCGCCAATGTGGGCATGCGCAAGCTGTCGGATCCGTCGCTGGTGAAGCGTGCGCTGGAAACCCTGAAGGGCCGTGCGCGCATCAAGCGCACCATGTGGTCGCGCCGTGCGCAGGAATACGAAGCAAAGATCAATTCGGGCGACATCGTCGCGATTGCCGAAGTGGTCCGCGATCTGTTCCGCTCGGAGTCTCAGCCTGAGCAGTCCTACAGCGAACGTCAGCTTTACGAAGCGGCGCTCGATCGCCTGTCGCGCGAAATCGCCGTCGTTCAGCACGTGACGGAAACCGAAGCGGTCAAGGAGATCGAGGCGAACCTTGCCAAGAGCCCGCGCCGCGGTGCCGCCAAGGCTGATGCCGATGCGGGCGCTGACGCGGCTGCTGACGACGCCGATGATAGCGACGACTCCGTATCGGAAGACGAAGCCGCCTGATCCCACCGGCAACGATCGAATAGAAAAAGCCCGGCCTTTGAGCCGGGCTTTTTGTTTGACAGCAATGTAAAATCGCAGCCGTAACGTCGGCTCTGCTTCACCTCTCCCCGCGGGAGAGGGAGTCCTGTCGCACCAGTATCGAAGCAATCGCTTCAATTTCAAATGATCAGACGTGAAGATCAGTCGACCACGATCTTCACGCGCTCGCGCGGCTTCACAGTCGAGCGGCTGTCGAAACTATTCAGGACACGAAACCGGTCAACCGGACGATCGACGCCCTGCATGCGTGAAGCCAGCGATTCAATGGTATCGCCGGGCTGTACGGTCACGACCTTGATCCGCAGCGGCCGTGCGGCCTGAATCTCGGCCAGCGTCAAACGCCGGAACGAATTCACCGTCTCGCGGAAACTGCGATCGCTTTCCGGCGTTTTCTTCTTCGCCGCGAAAATGAAGCGGTAGACGTCACTGCCGAAGCGCAGGGCGTAGATCCTGAACTGCCATTGATCGCCGCTGGCTGTGGCCGTGGCGGACGGAAAGCCGTTGGTGCTCACGTCTTCGGTCGAGGCCTTGTCGACATTCTCCATCCAGCCGGAGTTGAGATAGTCGCCGAGCGTCTGCTCCGCGGGGACGCGCACCACGTCAAAGCGC
The DNA here is from genome assembly GCA_017474385.1 of Afipia sp. Lineage (GTDB taxonomy): Bacteria > Pseudomonadota > Alphaproteobacteria > Rhizobiales > Xanthobacteraceae > Afipia. The sequence continues at coordinate 1,461 of JAFVHU010000029.1, forward strand.
ATCGCCTGCGTGCCGCCTTCGCGAACCCCGACGACGGCCTGCGCGGTGTTCTCCAGCACGAAGCCGTCCGGCACCTGGAATGTGAAGCCAAGCTTGGGGTGCAGGAAGCGCCGTCCGCGCACGAATCCTTCGCTGGGATCTTCGCCGTAGACCAGATTGTCGATGGCGGAGAGATAGGCATCGCGGTCGCGTTCGCCGGCCTCGGGCGACGAATACTGCCGTGCGTTGGCCTGCGCATTCTGCACCCGCTCGGGCGTTGCCGGATGCGACGACAGGAAGTCCATCGAGCGCGGATCGGCAGGCGCACGGCTGGCCTTCAACGCAGCGTTGCGTTCCATCGCGGTGAGGAAGCGGGAGGCGCCGAACGGATCGAACTTGGCACGCGCCGAGATGCCGACACCGATTCCGTCGGCTTCGAATTCCTGTGAGCGCGAAAAGCTCGCCATCGTCAGCTTGGTCTTGGCCAGCGCCAGCGCATTCATGTCGGCGTCATTGCCCATGTCGGCGACAACGCGGGTGACGACGGCGGCCTGTTTGGCCTGGTCTTCGCGGATCGCGGCATGCTTGGCGAGCACGTGCGCCATCTCGTGGGCAAGTACTGAAGACAATTCGGACGTATCGCTGGCAAGTGCGATCAGGCCGCGCGTGACATAGAGCTGCCCGGTCGGAAGCGCGAAGGCGTTGACCGCACCGGAATTCAGGATCGTCACCTTGTAGGTGAGATCTGGCCGCTCGGAGGCTGCGACAAGGCGATCGACGGTTTTGGTGATCAGAGCTTCCAGCCGCGGATCGTCATACGATCCGCCGTAGGACGAGATAATGCGGCTGTGTTCGCGCTCGGTAGCCGGGGTCTGCGCCGCTGGCTTGTTCGGTTTGACCGGGGCGAAACCCGGGCTCGATGCGGTCTGGAACCGGCCGAGGTCGCCGCAGGCGCCCAGAGCCAGTGACGCGCACAGCGATGCCGCCGCGAAAACGCGGCGGAGGTTCCTGGTCTCGCGTTGGTTCGCAGGTGTTGCCACGCCGCTATTTGCCCTCGTCCCTCGGCATCGTGCCCTTCACGGCTATATCAGCCGCAGCAATCAACTCGATCTGCCCCGCGTGAGTGACCTCAATCCTTGGTCCACCACGCTTCTCGATCCAGCCTCGAACCCGAACTCTCTTGTTTTTCAGAGACTTAAGGTCGACGCCCGCGCTTTCCAGCGACGGTATTATGCGCCTTGAAATAGTCACGGCAAAGTCCTGCGTCCATCGCCGCCCGAAATTGACGTAAAATACCGCCCCGGCCAAACGGGCCGATGAAACCGTCCCCTCCACCACGGCAAAACGTCCAATTCCAGCCAAAATATCGTCGGTGCTTTCCGCGTTTTTTAAGGCAACGGAACTGGCCCAAATGCCGCGGCTTGCCGCGCGGGCGGTGGCCTCGGCCGCGAGCAGCGCCGCGGAACATGCCTTGTCCGCCGCGGCCGGAGATACCAGTGCTTCGCCGCGCGTCAGAAGTTCGGATTGGATGGAGATCTCCGAACCCTTGAGAAAGGCGAAGGCAGGCTGACGTCCGTAACGATCCGGTCTGTCGTCGGGGCCATGCAGTGTCACATCGCGACCGTCGATCAGCGATGCCAATGCTTCCCTGCCACGATCTCCCGCAGGCTCGATGGCTGCGAGACGCACCTCGCGTCCGTCATCGAGACGAAACGTGCGCATGTCGATCACGTCGCTGACGCGGCCTTCGCCCTGGAGCGCGAATTCGCATGCGGCGTGAAGCTTGCCGCCACTGCTCGCGATCAGCAGCACCGCGCAACAGAAGGTCACAGAGATGCGGCGGTTCATCACCACGGTTGTCAGGCCTTGCAGGTACGCCGAAGCGGACTCGGCACGAAACCAGTTTCGACCTGCGGAATGTGTTGCGGCTTACTGATGTGAGTCAAGTGCGCACGCATGCTAACCGGCGGCATTTGCATGACCGGTTGCTTGCTGCCATGTCAGGGTTGCGCCATGATGAAACCAACGAAAGATGCCGCCGGCGAAGGCGTGTCATCGATAACGGGAGACAACATTGAAGAAAATACTCGCAACCCTCATTTCCTATGCTCTCCTGCTCGGTCCGAGCGCCGCGATAGCGCAAGGCAAGCCGCCCCTGAAACTCGGCGCGATCCTCGATATGTCCGGCCTCTATGCCGACATCACCGGCGTGGGCAGCGAGACGGCGGCGAAAATGGCGGCGGAAGATTTCGGCGGCGAAGTGCTGGGCCGCAAGATCGAGATCATCGCCGCGGATCATCTCAACAAGGCCGACCTGTCATCGAGCATTGCCCGCGACATGTTCGACAATCAGGGCGTTGAGGCGATCGTCGATGTCGCGGCATCCGCGACTGCGCTGGCGGCCAACGAGATCGCCAAGGCGCGCAACAAGATCATCATGTTCAACGGCCCGGGGTCGGTTCGCCTCACGAACGAGGCCTGTGGTCCTTACACCGTGCACTATGTCTTCGATACGTTCGGGCAGGCGAATTCCACCGGCCTCGCAGCCGTGAAGACGGGGCTTGATACCTGGTTTTTCCTTCAGGCGGACTACGCATTCGGACAGGATCTTGAGAAGGACACCTCCTCGGTCGTTACCAAGATGGGCGGCAAGGTGCTCGGCACGGTCAAGCATCCGCTCAACACCTCGGACTTCTCGTCGTTCCTGTTGCAGGCGCAGGGATCGAAAGCCAAGGTCGTGGGTCTTGCCAATGCAGGCGGCGACACCATCAACGCTATTAAGCAGGCGGCTGAATTCGGCCTGATGAAGGGCGGACAGAAGCTGTCGCCGTTGCTGGCTTTCATCACCGATATCGACAGCATCGGTCTCGAAACCGCGCAGGGGCTCGTGCTGGCCGAAGCGTTCTACTGGGATCTGAACGATGACACCCGTGCGTTCAGCAAGCGCTTCATGGACAAGGTCAAGCGCGTTCCGACCTCGGCACAGGCCGGCGTTTATTCATCCGTCACGCATTACCTCAAGGCGGTGAAGGAAGCGGGCACAACCGATTCAGCCGCGGTGATGAAGATCATGAAGTCGACGCCGATCAACGACATGTTCGCCAAGAACGGCAAAATCCGTGAAGACGGACGTATGGTTCACGACATGTATCTGTTCGAAGTGAAGAAGCCGTCGGAATCCAGGGCGCGCTGGGACGACTACAAGCTGTTGGCCACGATCCCCGGCGATCAGGCCTTCCAGTCGCTCGACGCGTCGCGCTGCCCCCTGATCAAGAAGTAGATCGATCGATGGCGCCGGCTTCGTCCGGCGCCGCTTATCGTCCAACACAGGAAATCGCCATGCCCGGTACGATTCTGCAAAGCCTCGATCGCGGTCTCTTGACCATTACGATGAACCGGCCCGAGCGACGCAATGCGATCAACGCCGAAATGTCGGCGGACCTGATCGAGGCGGCGCGGCGGGCGGCGGACGACACCGAAGTCCGGGCCGTGCTTTTGCGCGGCGCCAACGGCACTTTCTGTGTCGGCGGCGACGTCAAGTCGATGGCCGAGAACAAATCGGAGCTCACCTACGAGGTGAAGCGCGCCAATCTGCGGCGGGGCATGGAAATCTCGCGGCTGCTGCATGAGTTGCCGAAGCCGGTGGTGGCGCAGATCGACGGCGCGGCGGCGGGCGCGGGTCTCTCGATCGCGCTGTCCTGCGATCTGCGCGTCGCCGGTGCATCCGCCAAGATCACAACGGCGTTTGCCAAGGTTGGCTTTTCCGGTGACTACGGCGGGACGTATTTTCTGACCCAGATACTCGGCAGTGCCAAGGCGCGCGAGTTGTACCTGATGTCGCCGGTCCTCACGGCGCAGGAGGCGCTTGCGCTCGGGATGGTCACCAAGGTCGTTCCGGATGCCGAGGTCGCCGACGCGGCCACCGAGCTTGCAATGTCGCTGGCGCAGGGGCCGACCGTGACGCTCGGCTACATCAAGCGCAACATCAACAATGCCGAACACCTCTCGCTCGAAGCCTGCTTCGATGCCGAGGCTGCGCACCATACCCGCTGCGGCGAAACGGCGGACCATCTGGAAGCCGCAAAAGCGTTCATGGAAAAGCGCAAGGCGGTGTTCAAGGGACACTAGGGCATGATCCCGACCCGAAGGTCCGCGTTAGCGCAAAGTGGGAACCGGTTTTCGGGCAAGATCATGTCCATTAAAAATCAAAACGGGAATGAGCGCGCATGACGGAGGCAACGAGGCTGCGGCAGATCTGTCTCGTTGCGCCACAGCTTGAGCCGGTGATCGGCGATATCGCCGCGATCATGGGGCTGACCGTCTGTTACCGCGATTCCAATGTTGCGCGCTATGGCCTGGAAAACGCGCTGCTTCCGGTCGGCACCATTCTGCTTGAAGTCGTGGCGCCGTTTCAGGATGGCACCGCGGCCGGCCGCTTCATCGAGAAGACCGGAGAGCACGGCGGTTACATGGCGATCTTTTCCTGTGCCGATCCGCGCGAACGGCAGAGGAACGCCGAAGAGATCGGCGTGCGGACCTCTCATGTCATCGACCGTCCGCCGTATCTCGGCGTCCAGCTTCATCCGCGTGACTGCCGCGCCGCGTTCATCGAATTCAACCATACCGCCGGCAGCGACAACGTTCGCGGCGCCTATCCGCCCGCGGGTCCGGACTGGCACAGCGCGATCCGCGATGATGTGACCATGGCGCTGACTGAGGTTGAACTGACAAGTCTCGATCCGCGCGGGCTTGCGGATCACTGGAGCCGTATCATCGGAGTACCTGCGACCGGAACGAAAATTGCGCTGGTGAATTGCGGGATACGTTTTGTCGAAGGCCCCAGCGAGATCATGAGCGCGCTCACGTTTCGTGTTCGCGATCCGGCCGCCGTGCTTCATTCCGCGCAGGCGAGGGGACACGCGGTGACGGGAAAGTCTTTCCGCCTCGGCGGCGTTGATTTCCGCGTCACGGCCTGAGCCCGGATGCCGAAGCACCCGCCGCGCATCCCGGCGCAGCGTTTGCGTATCTGCCATTCCTGCTGCGTGTTGGCCTGAAAATCGCTGTCACGGCCAGAAATTGGCCGTTAGATTGCGCGCGCAATAACGGTTTCCCAAGAAGGATACGAGATGGCCAAGGATGGATTGTCGGTAATCGTCACGGGTTCTGCATCGGGCCTCGGCGCGGCGTCCGCGCTGTTGCTGGCGAAGCAGGGCGCGCGCATCGTCATCAACTACGCGTCGAGCCAGAAAGAGGCCGAGCAGGTTGCCGATGAATGCCGGAAGGCAGGTGCAGCCGAGGTTGTGGTGGTGCAGGGCGACGTCTCGCGCGACGAGGATTGCAAGAAGATCGCGGCTGCCGCCGCTCCGTGGGGAAAACTCGATGGCCTGATCAACAACGCCGGCATGACCAAGCATGTCGATCATGGTGATCTTGATGGTCTTTCGGGAGAAGATTTCCAGCGCATCTACGCGGTCAACACCATCGGTCCGTTTCAGATGATCCGTGCGTCGCGCGCTTTGCTGGAGGCCGGTGCGAAGCATTCCAGCCGCAGTTCGTCGGTCGTGAATATCTCGTCGATTGCGGGGATCGCGGGGATCGGATCGTCGGTCGCCTATGTCGGAAGCAAGGGCGCACTGAACAGCATCACGCTTTCGTTGTCGCGTGCTCTGGCGCCGCTGATCCGCGTCAATGCAGTTTGTCCCGGATACATTGATACGCCGTGGTTCACCAAGGGGCGGGGTCCCGAGCTCGCTGGAAAGATTCGCCAGATGGTGACGGAGCAGTCGCCACTCCAGATCGCGACAACGGCGAACGATGTGGCCGAGCTCGTTTGCTTCCTCGCCGGTCCGGCGTCACGCAGCTTGACCGGAGAGATCATGCGGATCGATGCGGGCGCACATCTCGGACCGGCCGTTCTGCCCAAACGGAACTGACCGGGAAATCCTGAGCGGAGGATGAAGCTGCCGCTCAGACCTTGTTGCCGGGATCGGAGACGATGCCGCGCGCAACCAGCCGGTTCCAGATGAACAGCACAACCAGCGCGCCGATGGTGGCGGTGATGAATCCGGCGCCCTGGCTCGGGCTATAGAAGCCGATAGCTTGGCCGATAAAGGTTGCCAGAAATGCGCCGGCGATGCCGAGCACGATCGTCAGGATGAATCCTGTCGGATTGTTCGGACCAGGTGACAAAAGCCGTGCAAGAAAACCCGCGACCAATCCGACGAAAAGAACATAAAGCATTGCTGGTATCCTTCGTGCTTGAATTCAAAGAGACGCTTGCCGGTCAGCGTGGAGCGAAGCATCACTCCACGCTGTCGTGACGCCAATCAAATCCAGCGCGAAGCTTCGCGCTCGGTCGGCAGCCGGCCGTCGGGCGTCAGTTGATTGATGACGTCGGGCAACTGCCTTGCGAGACCCGCAAGCAGTTCATCGCGCGACAAGCCGGTCTGCGAGGTCAGCGTGCTGATCTGGTCTGCGCCAAGCGCGGAGGCGAGGTCGCCGGGTGAGATCTGCTTGTTGGGACCGGGGCTGACCCATGAGTTGGCCGTCTCGCTTTGGCCCTTTTCCTGAAACTGCTTGAGCAGATCGTTCAGCCCGCCGCTCAGGACGCTTCCCGCCGCGCCGCCGGCCAGTAATCCGCCGAGTGCGCCTCCGAGTGGACCCTTCATAAGGTCGCCAAGTCCGCCGCCGAGTCCGCCAGTGCTGGCGGTGGTGGTGCCGGGTAATGGGGTGGGTGTAGACGGCGCAGGCGCACCGGGGCTTGTGCCCGGCTGGCCTCCGCTAATGTGTTTGACGGCCTTGTAGGCAAGAAGAGCAAGGATCGCCATGGTCATCGGCGACATTCCGCCGCTGCTTTCACCCGATGCGCTTGGTTCGCTTGGCCCGCGAGGTCCGTTTTGCATGCCGTTGAGAATGTCGAGCAAACCCATCGTTATCTCCTGTCAAACGCCAGCCCTGTGCGAAAGACTAGTGGCTCGCCATGACGGTTACAAGGCAGGGTGGCGGTCGCGCGCGCCCTCTGGTAAGGAATTGCGAAAGTTTTAAGCGCTCTTGCCGTTCATCTTCGGCAAGAGATTGAGACCGGTCCCGTAGCTCAGCCGGATAGAGCGGCGGTTTCCTAAACCGCAGGTCGGAAGTTCGAGTCTTCCCGGGATCGCCATTCACCTCAGAAATCCGAGAACCGATCATCCGAGTTTTTGTGGCGCGCCGCCGGTCCAGCACATGCTGAACCGGTGATTGTTTTGTTCGCGTGAGCCCTCCCTGTGCAGGTCAGTCCAGCTTGACCCCTGCCTCGGTCACGACTTTCTGCCAGCGCACGGTTTCTGCGGCCACCATCGCACCGAACGCCGCACCTGTGACGTCGGGCACGTCGGAGCCGTTGCGCTCCCACGCATCCTTGATCGCAGCCGTCTGCATCGCCTTCTGCAGTTCCTTGGTCATTCGTTCGATCACCGCCGGCGGTGTTTTCTTCGGCGCGAACACGCCGTACCAGGTCGACACTTCGTAACCCGGCACGCCTGCTTCCGCTGCGGTGGGAACGTCAGGGAACGCCGCCACCCGTTTCGGGGCCGCGACCGCGAGCGCGCGCAGCTGTCCGCTCCGGATTTGCGGCGCTGACGAGCCGAGCCCGTCGAACACCAGCGGCACGTGGCCGGCGACGAGATCCTGCATCGCCGGTCCCGCCCCGCGATAGGGCACATGCAGAATGCGCGTCTTGGTCACGATCTTGAACAGTTCACCGGCGAGATGATGCGTGGTACCGGCGCCGGCGGAGCCGTAGTTCAGCTTGTCCGGATTGGCGCGAAGGTAAGCGACGAATTCCGGCAGCGTCTTGGCGGCAACCTTGTCGGGATTGACGACGATCACCTGCGGCGGCCGCGCGATCAGCGCCACCGGCACAAAATCCTTCTCGAGATTGTAGTCGAGATTGGGATAGATCGCCGGAGCGATGGCGTGATGCGCAGCGCCGACGAAGAACGTGTAGCCGTCGGGCACAGCCTTGGAGGCTTGCGAGGCTCCCACGGTGCCGCCGGCGCCTGCGCGGTTTTCGATCAGCACGCGCGTTCCCAGTTGGGTGTCGAGCTGGGCGGCGAGCGGGCGGGCGAAGGCATCGGTGCCGCCGCCGGCTGCGAACGGCACGACGAAGATGACTGGCTTCTCCGGCCATGTTTGGGCCTGGACCTGACCGGCCACGGCGAAAGAGCCCGCCACAAGTGCAAATAAAGCGTACCAGCCGAATTTCAGGTTCACGTCATCCTCCCGGGATTATTGGATTGCGCCGTCTCTTGGCGGCGCTTTGGGGTCGTTACGGCATGCAAAATACCACACATGATCCTGCAACGCGTCTCGCCGGACAACGGGGCGTTTCGCCGCTCCCCATACGCTCCAAAACACGCAGTCTTGCGCGGATTGCCGCCCGATGTATGAGGATTTATTGACAATATCATACGGCGCGTGCAGCGTACGCTGCCGGTTCAGATATGAGATCGTCACACCAATGTTCGGAATTCTGGGCCTCGGCTTTCTTCTTGGCATGCAGCACGCGCTCGAAGCCGATCACATCGCGGCGGTGTCCAGCATCGCGGCCCGGCGCTCGAGCGTCAGTGACATCGTCAAGCATGGGCTGACCTGGGGACTGGGTCACACCATCACCCTGTTCATGTTCGCCGGTGCGGCGATTCTTCTCGGCCACGCCATTCCCGAACATCTCGCGCGCCCGCTGGAAACCGCCGTCGGCATCATGCTGGTCGGGCTCGGGGTGCATGTGCTGTGGCGGCTGTGGCGCGACCGCGTGCATTTCCATCAGCATCGGCACCGCGATGGCACGGCGCATCTTCATCTTCACAGCCATGCTGTTGATTCCGTTCCGCACCGGCGCAGCGGTCACGATCATCCGCATGGATTCCGGTGGCGCTCGCTGCTGGTCGGGTTGATGCACGGCATGGCTGGTTCAGCGGCACTGCTGGTGCTGGTTGTCTCGCAATTCGCGAATCCACTGCATGGCCTGTTCTATGTTCTGCTGTTTGGCATTGGCTCGATGCTCGGGATGGGGGCGCTGTCCACTGTGATCGCGGTGCCACTGGCTGTCTCGGCGCGGTGGCTGACATGGGCCAATCGCGGGCTTCAGCTTGTTGTCGGCCTGATCACCATCGGGATTGGCGCGATGACGATTTACTCGACCGCGCTGGCATAGGACTGCCTATCCTTCCTCGCGGCTTGTCGCGCTGGCTGCCGATGTGCAGAGTGTCGGCAAAACAACAGCCGACGAGGAACGCCTTGGCCCATCATCACGAAGTTTATGCCATCCGTTACGCGACGATGACGGGACGCCAGCCGCACCAGAATTACCTGACGCCGGATGTGCACAATGAAGGCACCGATCTCGATTACTTCGTCTGGCTGATCCGCGGCAAAGATGGTGACATCCTGGTCGATACCGGCTTCAATGATGTCGCGGCGCGCGAGCGGTCGCGCAACCTGACCGTCAATCCGGCCGATGCGCTGGAACGGTTCGGCGTTGCGCCCGACAGCATTCGCGACGTCGTGATCACGCATCTGCATTACGATCACGCCGGGAATCTCGATCGCTTTCCCAATGCACGGTTTCATTTGCAGGATCGCGAGATGAATTTCGCCACCGGCCGGTGCATGTGTCACGGCCTGCTGCGGCATCCGTTCTCTGCGGAGGACGTCACCCTGATGGTGCGCCATGTGTTCAGCGACCGTGTCGTGTTTCATGACGGAGACGATGAAATCGCGCCGGGCGTGACGCTGCATCATGTCGGCGGGCATTCCGATGGCCTTCAGGTGGTGCGCGTCGAGACCGAGCGCGGGCCTTTGGTGCTCGCCTCCGACGCCGCGCACTATTACGGCAACATGCATCGCCGTAATCCATTCCCGATCGTCTACAACGTCGGCGACATGATGGAGGGCTGGAAGACCGTTGAACGTCTTGCCGGTCATCCCGATCGCGTCATCCCCGGTCACGATCCCATGGTGCGCGAGCTTTACCCGCAAGCGGTCGACAAGGCCGATGCCGTCGCGCTGCACAAGCATCCGAAACGGTCGTTCGCGATTTAAGCACTGCTTGAGTTGGCTCGCGAAAGCGGTGTAAGAAATTTCACAAGTAATAGAACATCGTTCTGTTCTGCAGAACGAGCCATCGGCTGACGCAAAGCAGCCTGCATCAGTGGCCGCACTCAAGCCGCACGCGGCAACAAGGACGATCATGAGCGAATACGATGTTGTGGTTGTGGGCGCGGGAAACGCTGCGATGTGTGCGGCGCTGGCGGCCCGCGAGCATGGCGTGAGCGTGGCCGTTCTGGAATGCGCGCCCGAGGGCGAGCATGGCGGCAATTCGAGTTTCACGGCCGGCGCAATGCGCGTCGCCTACAACAGTGTGGACGATCTTTACGCACTGATGCCGGATCTGTCCGACAGCGAAAAAGAGAACACCGACTTCGGCACCTACAGCGAGGACCAGTTCTTCGACGACATGGCGCGTGTGACGCAGAACCGCACCCATCCCGACATGGTCGAATTGCTGGTGCGCCGCAGCCACGCCACCATGAACTGGATGCGGACCAAGGGCGTGCGCTTTGTGCCGATCTATGGACGTCAGGCGTTCAAGGTCGACGGCAAGTTCAAGTTCTGGGGCGGGTTGACCGTCGAAGCCTGGGGCGGCGGGCCGGGTCTCGTCGAGGCGCTGCACAAGTCTGCCGCGCGCGAAGGCATCACCGTGATGTTCGAGACGCGTGCATTGTCGCTGATCACGGATGACAACGGCGTGCAGGGCGTGCGCGTCCGGCAAAAGGGCAAGACGCGCGACATCCGCGCCAAGGCGGTGATCCTCGCCAGCGGCGGCTTTCAGGCCAACGCCGAGTGGCGCACGCGTTATCTCGGTCCGTCATGGGATCTCGCCAAGGTGCGCGGCACGCGCTTCAATACCGGCAGCGGCATCCAGATGGCGCTCGATATCGGCGCGCGGCCGACCGGTAACTGGTCCGGCTGTCATGCGGTGGGCTGGGATCGCAACGCGCCGGAGCATGGTGACCTCGCGGTGGGCGATGGCTTCCAGAAGCACTCGTATCCGTTCGGCATCATGGTCAATGCAAAGGGCGAGCGCTTCGCCGACGAAGGCGCGGATTTCCGCAACTACACCTACGCGAAATACGGCCGCGTGATCCTCGATCAGCCGGGGCAGTTTGCCTGGCAGATCTTCGATCAGAAGGTCGTCCATCTGCTCCGCGACGAGTACCGCATCCGGCAGGTCACGAAAGTTCAGGCCGATACGTTGGCGGAGTTGTCGAACAAGCTCGACGATGTCGACCCAGTGGGCTTCATGCGCACCGTGACCGGCTGGAACAGCGCGGTGAAAACCGACGTGCCGTTCAATCCGAACATCAAGGACGGCCGCGGCACCAATGGCCTCGCTGTGCCGAAAAGCAACTGGGCCAACACACTCGACAAGCCGCCTTATCTTGCGTTCGCGGTGACCTGCGGCATCACTTTCACCTTCGGCGGCCTGAAGATCACGCAGGCCGGCGAAGTGGTCAGCCTCGATGAGACTCCAATCCCGAATCTTTACGCCGCCGGCGAACTGGTGGGCGGGCTGTTCTATTTCAATTATCCCGGCGGCACCGGATTGATGGCAGGCGCGGTGTTCGGCCGTATCGCGGGCGATTCCGCCGGTAAGCGGGTGAAGGCGTCATGACCGATCCTTCGTTGACAACGAATGCGATCGGTTTTGTCGGGCTTGGTGTCATGGGCGAGCCGATCTGCCGCAATCTTCTGAAGAAGAGCGGGAAACCGCTCGTGGTCTATGATCTCGCACCTGAGCCGCTTGCGCGGCTTCGCGAAGACGGCGCAGCCGTTGCAGCTTCAGTCGCCGACGTGGTGTCGCGCGCCGACGTTGTGTTTCTTTGCCTGCCCAGCGCCAGGCACGTGCGCGCCGCCTTCGAAGGCAGCGCGGGGCTGTTGCAAAACATCAGGCCGAACCAGATCGTCATCGATCTCGGGACGTCGTCGGTCGAACTCACCCGCGACTTTGCGAAACAATTTGAGCGCAGGGGAGCGTGGTGGATCGACGCGCCGATTGCGCGGACGCGTCAGGCCGCGCAGGACGGCACATTGAGCGTGATGGTCGGCGCATCGCCGGAGTTGTTCGATGCGGTCGAGCCGCTGATCCGCTGCTTCGCGACCGAGGTGACGCTCTGCGGCGGCACCGGTGCGGGACAGGTCACCAAAATTCTCAACAACATGGTGCTGTTCCAGACGGTCAATGCGCTTGCGGAAGCGGTCGCGATTGCCAAACACAGCGGCGTCGAGCCGAAGCTGTTGCTGGATACGCTGTCGAAAGGATCGGCGGACAGCTTCGCGCTGCGCAATCACGGTTTGAAAGCCATCGTGCCGGGCGATTTTCCGCTGCGCGCGTTCTCGACGGAATATGCGCTGAAGGACATGTCTTATGCGCTCGAACTCGCGGCGCAGGGCGGCATCCAGCCGCGCGGTGCGGCGCTGGTTCACGAGGTTCTTCAGGAAGCCATCGATGGCGGCTTTGGCGGTGCGTACTTTCCCGTGATCGCCAGGCTCCTCGACCGGCCCGGATCGTTCAACAAGGAGTAAGCGGATGTCGTCTCCCGGCGTCGCGGCTGTGAATCGCGCGTTGACCATTCTGGCCGCATTCGAGGGCGAGACGGAAGCGATGACGCTCGCCGCGCTGGCGCGCCGAACCGGTCTCTACAAGAGCACGCTGTTGCGGCTGATGACGTCGTTGCAGGAGTTCGGCTATCTCGGCCAGCTTCCCGACGGGCGTTATCATCTGGGGCCGACGCCGTTTCGTCTCGGCGCGGTCTATCAGCGCACCAACCGGCTTTACGATCATGTCATGCCGGTGCTGCGCCATCTCGTCGGCGCGGGAACGGAGAGCCCGTCTTTTCATATCAGGCACGACGCCACGTCGCGACTCTGTGTGTTCCGCGTCGACTCGCAGCACTCGACGCTGGATCGTGTCGAGGCCGGTGCGCTGTTGCCGCTGGATCGCGGCGCGGCAGGCAAGGTCATTCTCGCTTTTGATGGCGAAAGAGGCGAGGCGTTCGATCGCATCCGCAACGATTTCATCACGGCGTCTTTCGGGGAACGCGATCCTGACTGCGCCGGCATTGCCTGCCCGGTGTTCGGCCCCGACGGGAAGTTGGCCGGTGCGCTATCGGTGTCCGGGCCGAAGCCACGATTCACCAAGGACAATTCCAGGCGGATGTCCGACCTTCTGCTGGACAGCGCATTGCAACTCACCCGCGCGCTCGGCGGGCGCAACGATGCGATGAGCAGGCTTGCGGAAGTCCGGAGAAAGAAAGTCTTGATGCGGACGGCCTGAGTATGGTGCGCAGCGGTGCTGATCGATGCCGGCGGCGTGAACAAGCGATCTTGATTGCGTGTGCGGCGCATGGATTGGTATAAATCCGGCGATGCACGGCAAAGACGGTCACACCGCACCAAAGACAGCTTTTGTTTTCGCAGGCGGCGGAAGCTTTGGCGCGATTCAGGTCGGGATGATGCAGGCGCTCGCGGCCCAAGGGGTCACGGCCGATCTCGTGGTCGGGTCGAGCGTGGGTGCAATGAACGGCGCTTATTATGCCGGCGCGCCGACACTGGATGGCGTCAAGAAACTGGCGGAGATCTGGCGGGGGTTGACGCGGCACGACGTGTTTCCCGTGTCGGTTTCCTCGTTCTTCGGCTTCCTGTGGCGGCGGGATTTTTTGATCTCGCACGACGGTGTCCGCAAGCTGATCGAAGATCATCTGCCGTATAAGAAACTGGAAGAGGCCGCCGTTCCGGTTCACATCGTGACGACCGACATTGTGTCCGGCGAGACCGTGGTGTTGTCGGAGGGCTCCGCCGCCGAGGCGATCGTGGCCAGCACGGCGATTCCGGGCGCGTTCGCACCGGTCAAATACAAGAACCGTTTTCTGGCTGACGGAGCGATATCGAGCAACACACCGATCCGGGTTGCGATCCAGAAGGGGGCGAAGCGGCTCATCATCATGCCGACGGGATTTGCCTGCGCGGGACAGGATCCGCCGGTCGGGGCGGTCGCAACCGCGCTGCACGCGCTGACGCTGCTGATCTCGCGGCAGATGACCACCGAGTTGGAGTATCTGGAGTCGACCATAGACTATTGTGTTGTGCCGCCGCTCTGCCCGCTGGTCGGCTCGCCCTATGACTTCACTCGTACCGACGATCACATCACGCGGGCCGTAAAGAGTACCGAGAGGTGGATCGCCGATGGCGGCCTCGAGAAGGGCGGCATCCCCGGCGAAATGCGTCCGCATCAGCACTGAGCGAGCATCGGGCGCGATACGGGTCGGGCGTATATTGCTCTGCAATATGCCGTGGAAGCTGCAAGCCTTACCCGCGCGATATGACAGGATGACGTCAGGCCATCCGCATGCTGGCAGCACTGTTGATGTCGATGCCTTACGCTTTGGTGTATAGTTTCCGTCTACCGTGGCTGTTCTCGCTGCGCTATCGACCTGCGCAGGGAAACGCGCCAACATGCGGGCCGGCGTTGCGCCTTACGAATTTGTTGTCGAGGTCTTTATGCAAAATCTCTCGCTGCTGCTCTCGCCTCGCTTTATCATTCTGACGCTCTGTATTCTCATTACTGCGCTTCTGATCGGCTGCGCGCTCTACTACGACTTCAAGCACATTTTTCTGTTTGCCATCCCGATCACGATTTTTGGATCGCTGTCGGTGCTCGGCATTCACGACATGCTTCAAAAAAGTCACGCGGTCCTGCGCAACTATCCGGTCTCGGCGCACATTCGCTTCCTGCTGGAAGAAATCCGGCCGGAGATGCGGCAGTATTTCTTCGAGAGTGAAAAGGACGGCAAGCCGTTCAGCCGCGATACGCGCGCGGTCGTTTACCAACGCGCCAAGATGGTGCTCGACAAGCGCCCGTTCGGCACACAGGAAGATGTTTATACGCAAGGCTACGAATGGATGAATCATTCGGTTGCGCCAAAGCCGCTGGCCGACGCCCCTTTTCGCGTCACGATCGGCGGGCCGGACTGCACCAAGCCGTATTCCGCCTCGGTGTTCAACATTTCCGCCATGAGCTTCGGCGCGCTCAGCCCCAATGCGGTGCGCGCGCTGAATGCCGGAGCGAAAAAGGGAAACTTTGCGCATGACACCGGCGAGGGTGGGGTCAGTCCCTATCATCGCGAGAACGGCGGCGATCTGATCTGGGAGATCGGCTCAGGATATTTCGGCTGCCGCAATCCAGACGGAACGTTCAATCCTGAACTTTTCGCCAAGGTTGCAAGTGACGACCAGATCAAGATGATTGAACTGAAGGTCAGCCAAGGCGCGAAGCCGGGTCACGGCGGCGTGCTTCCCGCCGCGAAAGTGTCCGAGGAAATTTCACGCATTCGCGGCGTCCCGATGGGCGAAGATTGCATTTCGCCGGCCTATCACCGCGCGTTCTCGACGCCGATCGAGATGATGCAGTTCATCGCCGAGATGCGCCGGCTGTCGGGTGGCAAGCCGGTGGGCTTCAAGCTCTGCATCGGCCACCGCTGGGAGTTCCTTGCGATCTGCAAGGCGATGGTCAAGACCGGGATCTATCCTGACTTCATCGTGGTCGACGGGAAGGAAGGCGGCACCGGCGCAGCGCCTGCGGAGTTCATGGATCATCTTGGCATGCCGATGCGCGAGGGCGTCAGCTTCGTCCACAACGCCTTGATCGGGATCAATGCGCGAGATCGCATCCGGATTGGCGCAGCCGGCAAGATCGCGACGGGTTTCGACATGGCGCGCGCCATGGCGCTCGGCGCGGACTGGTGCAATTCGGCGCGGGGCTTCATGTTTGCATTGGGCTGCATTCAGTCGCTGAGTTGTCACACCGATCGCTGTCCGACGGGTGTGACGACGCAGGACCCGTCGCGCAACCGCGCACTGGTGGTTCCGGACAAGACCATGCGCGTTTACAATTATCACCGCGCGACGTTGCACGCGCTCGCAGAACTGATCGCGGCCTCCGGTCTCAGCCATCCGCAGGACATCCGGCCGATCCACTTCTCGCATCGTCTCTCGGGAACGGAGGTGCTGTCGTTCGCGCGGCTTTACCCGCAGCTTCGTCCCGGCGAGCTGCTTGAAGGTCACGTCGAGAACCCGCGCTTCCACGCCTGGGCATTTGCGCAGGCGGAGTCCTTTGCGCCTCTCCCGGTAACGCCTGCGCCCGTACCTGCGCCGCCGATTGCCGTGCGTGGAGTTGGGGCCTAGAACTCCCCGTGCAAGCCGCCGATCAGGCCCGTGATGCTGTGCGGAAAAGAAGGCGCCCTGTTGCGGCAGCGGATTGGTGCCGGTGCCGAAACTGCCGCCGCCGTAGCCGGCATGCCCGCCGACATAGAACCCGCTCCAGTCGTAGATCGGAGCAACGCGCGCGGCCTTGAGAGGTACAATGGCGTCGGCCGCCTGCGCGACATCAAGCGACGTCGCTCCCAGCGCAAGTCCCGCGACGAATCACGCAAGCAAAACAAAATGACCCGCCCGGGGGGACAACCGGGCGGGTCCTTGGGTCGACGCGGCGTGGATGAGGCGTCGCGCCGAACTCAACTCTGATTCTGATCAGTAGCAGCTACGAACGCGGCCGATGTAGTTGCCGTATGCGTCGAACTTGCGAACCCAGCCGCAGCGGCGATAGCCGTAATAGTCGTTGGCGTAAGCGTTGCTGGCAGCAGCGGCGAACAGCGCGCCGGCGGCGAGGCCGACACCAATGCCGCCACCATGGTGATGATGATGGAATCCGCCGGCCTGGGCTTGCTGGGTGGTGGCGGCGATGCCACCGGTCAGAGCGACAGCGGCGACAGCGAGGGCGGCAATCTTGGTCTTGATCGACATGAAACTCTCCATCCTTGTTTGGGGCGGGCCGTGTGGACCGCATGCCAATTGGTGGTGAGCTGCCGGAATTCGGTTCGAACGGCGGCGTGAAAAATCGCGATCTAAAAAATATATAACAATATCAATATCTTATATCTATTTCAGATGTTGAGGCTGGTTCGACAATCGCGCCAGATCGAATTTCCCGACATCTTCCAGCAGTTCGACAAAGGCGCGCGCCCCATGTTCGATCAGCGCGGCGCCTTTTTCCGCGGTGGCCGTCGTTGCATCGCCGACTGCGCCCAGCGGATTCAGATCCTGCATCGCCCACGCGAACGGGGCGGGGCGTCCCGCGGAGAGCCAGCGGAATTCTTTCGTCATTTGTTTTTCAGCAGACTCGAAATTTGCGAGCCGGTCTTTTCGAACCTGATCGGGAAATGCCGCAAGCATGATCGAGGTTTCAACTGCGCCGCCGTGGATGCCGAAGCGCAACTCATCGGCAGGGAATAATCCGTCCGGCGCGCCGAACCGGCTCCAGCTTGTGGTCACCGCCAGCATTCCATGCTTCGCGCGCAAGTCCTGTGCGATCAGCGCCATCGCAGCGCTGTTGCCGCCGTGGCTGGTGACAATGATGAGCTTCCGCACGCCAGCCTGCGCCACCGTGTCACACAACGTCATCCACTTGCTGAGCGCGTCGTCGGTCGGCAGCGTCTGCGTACCGGGATAGTCCGTATGCTCGGTTGAAATTCCCACAGGTTCGATCGGCAGAAACGTGACCGGTATCCTGTCGGGTACGATCGCGCGTACGCGCCCGAGGTAAGCTTGCGCGATCAGCGTATCGGTCTCTAACGGCAGATGCGGCCCATGCTGCTCGGTCGCCGCGAGCGGCAGCACGGCGATCCAGCGAGCGGCATCGGTTTTATCGATGCCGGACAAGTGAATTCCGGCCCAGTCATGCGGAGGCTTCGAGGTCATCGTGTGCGGGTTTCTTCGAACAGGCGTTTCTTTGAATCAATTAGCAGAGTAGCTTTGCGATGCCCATCATGGGCAAAACGCTTCACGGAGTCCAATGATGCCACCCAGCCACTTGCTGCGCGTATTTCTCGTCGGGATGGCTCTCGCCGCCGACCCCGCATATGCGCAGGCGCCGGGGGGGCCGGACAAGGTGTCGTTCGGCACCAACTGGGTGGCGCAGGCCGAACACGGCGGATTCTATCAGGCGGTGACGGACGGCACTTATGCGCGTTATGGCCTTGACGTCACGATCGTTCCCGGCGGTCCCAACGTCAACAACCGCATCCAGTTGATCGCCGGCAAGATCGAGTTTTTCATGAGCGCGAATACGCTGCAGTCGTTCGACGCTGTCGCGAACAACGTGCCCGTGGTCGCCGTTGCCGCGATCTTCCAGAAGGATCCGCAGGTCTTTCTGGCGCACCCGCAATCCAAGGTCACTAAGATCGAGGACCTCAAGCCGCTGACGCTGTTCGTGTCCAAGGAGGGGATGCCGACCTATTTCCAGTGGCTGAAATCCGAATACGGTTTCAGCGAGGAGAACGTAAAGCCCTACACGTTCAACGCGCAGCCGTTTCTGGCCGATAGGAACAGCGCAATGCAGGGCTACGTGACGTCCGAACCGTTCGCCGTCGAGAAGCAGGCGAAGTTCAAGCCGACAGTGATCCTGCTCGCCGACTATGGTTTCAATGCCTACTCGACGCTGATCGAGACGCGGACCGCCTTTGCCGAGAAGAAGGCCGATCTGGTGCAGCGCTTTGTCGATGCGTCGGTGACCGGCTGGTACAATTATCTCTATGGTGACAACAAAGCGGCCAACGCGCTCATCAAGAAAGCCAATCCCGAGATGACCGACGACCTGCTCGCTTACTCTGTCGAGAAGATGAAGCAGTACGGCATTGTCGATTCGGGCGATACTTTGAAAGACGGCATTGGCGCGATGAGCGATGCGCACATGGCGGAGTTTTTCGGCAAGATGGTTCGCGCGGGAGTAACGCGGCGGGACATCGACTATCGCAAGGCTTACACCTTGCGCTTCGTCAACAAGGCCGTGGGTCTCAACCTGCGGCCGAAGAACTGACGGCGGCGGATTTCCCGGAATGTCCATCCTAGAGGCTGACGATACGCGCGACAGGCCGCCGGGTGGCGCGGCAGTATCGCTGCGCGACGTCATCAAGGTCTACGACAATGGCGTTACCGCCCTGGGCCCGCTCGACCTGACGGTGCGCGCGGGAGAGTTCGTTTCATTGCTCGGGCCGTCCGGCTGCGGCAAGTCCACGGCGCTGCGCATCATCGCAGGTCTGAATGAGCCGACGTCCGGCACCGTGCAGGTCGCCGGGCGTGGTGCGCGAGATCGTTTGCGCCACAACATCGGTTTCGTGTTTCAGGAGCCAACTCTAATGCCGTGGGCGACGGTGCGCGGCAACGTTCAGCTTCCGCTCGATCTGGCGCATGTGTCCCGTGCCGATGCCGACGCGCGCGTCACTCAGGCGCTGGCTCAGGTCGGACTAACAGAGTTCGCGGAGGTCTATCCGCGCGAACTGTCCGGCGGCATGAAGATGCGGGTCTCGCTGGCGCGGGCGCTGGTGACCGATCCGGATATTCTCCTGATGGATGAACCGTTCGCGGCGCTCGACGAGATTACGCGCTTCAAGCTGAACAACGATCTGCTCGCGCTTTGGCGCAAGCTGGGCAAGACGGTCGTGTTCGTGACGCATTCGGTGTTCGAGTCGGTGTATCTGTCGCAGCGTGTGCTGATCATGACGTCCCGGCCAGGATGCATCGCGCGGGAGTTTCGCATCGATGCCGCCGAGCCGCGCGGCGAGGACTTCCGCACATCCGCGGAGTATGCAGCGCACTGCCGCGACGTGTCTGCGGCGCTCGCCAAGGCAGGTGGCGCGGGAGTCGCGCTATGACGGCGCGCGAGTCATCGCCAGCACGGTTGCTGAAAACCCTCTTGCCGCTGATTGCGCTGGCTGTTGGCGTGGCGATCTGGGAGGCGGTGGTTCGCCTCAACAATCTTCCGGCCTATGTGCTGCCCGCGCCGAGTGTCGTTTTTTCGACCCTCGTGCAGGACTGGCCGATCCTGTTTGGGTCGTTGCTGACAACGCTTTCGACCACGGTTCAGGGCTTCATCGCGGCGGCAATTGGCGGCATCGCGCTCGCGGTGCTGTTCAGCCGCTCGAAATGGCTGGAATATGCGCTGCTGCCCTATGCGATAATCCTTCAGGTGACACCGGTCATCGCGATCGCGCCGCTGCTGCTGATCTACCTGCCGCAGCATGTGGCCGTTGTGGTCTGCGCCTGGATCGTGGCCTTCTTCCCGGTGCTGTCCAACACCACGCTCGGGCTCAATTCAGTCGATCGCAATCTGCTCGGCCTGTTCGAATTGTACGGCGCCTCGCGCGCGCAGACGTTGCGCTATCTGAAGCTGCCTTCGGCGCTGCCGCATATTCTCGGCGGCCTGCGGATCGCGGGCGGCCTGTCGCTGATCGGAGCGGTGGTCGCCGAAATCGCCGCAGGCTCGGCCGGGGCCGGTTCCGGACTGGCCTACCGGATCGCCGAAGCCGGCTACCGGCTGAATATCCCGCGGATGTTCGCGGCGCTGTTGCTGCTCTCGATTGCCGGAATTGTCATCTATTTGGGCCTCTCGCTGGCCTCGTATCTTGTGCTACGACGCTGGCACGAAAGTGCGCTTGGAAAGGAAAACTAATGGCTGCGAATGGTTCTCAGGAAAAGGTCGATGTGCTGGTTTACGGCCCGTCAAAGCCGGTGATCGATAACGGGTTTCCCGCGAACTTCGTCCTCCATAAATTCGAGAACCATCGCGACCTGACTCGCCTGGCCCCCGAAATCGCCGGGCGGATTCGCGGCATTGCGGTCACCGGCCTGGTCTCGACCGACGGCGCGACACTGTCGCGCTTTCCGAAGGTCGAGATCGTGTCCAGCTTCGGGGTCGGCTATGACCATGTCGATGCCAAGTACGCCGCCGAGCACAACATCATTGTCACCAACACGCCCGACGTGCTGACCGAAGAAGTCGCCGACACCGCGCTGGGTCTGCTGATCGCGACGGTGCGCGAATTCATCAAGGCGGATCGCTATCTGCGTGCGGGACACTGGACCACGCAGAATTTTCCGCTGAGCGCCGGTTCGCTGCGTGATCGCAAGGTCGGCATGGTCGGCATGGGCCGTATCGGCCAGGCCATCGCGCGCCGCCTCGATGCCTCGCTGGTGCCGGTGGTCTATCACTCGCGCAGTCCGGCGAAGGGCGTGACCCACAAGCACTATCCCAACCTGATCGAGATGGCGAAGGACGTCGACACCATCATCGTCATCACGCCCGGCGGCGCATCGACTGCAAAGCTGATCAATGCCGATGTTCTCAAGGCGCTCGGCCCGCGCGGCATTCTGATCAACGTCGCCCGCGGATCGGTGGTGGACGAGGACGCGCTGATTGCCGCGCTCAAGGACGGCACCATCATGGCGGCGGGCCTCGACGTGTTCGCGAACGAACCGCAGGTGCCGGATGTGCTGAAGACGATGCAGAACGTCGTGCTGCTGCCGCATATCGCATCGGCCTCGGTGACCACGCGCAACGCGATGGATCAGCTCGTGGTCGACAATCTCAAGCTATGGTTCTCCGGCAAGGCGCCGTTGACCCCGATTGCCGAGACCCCGGTGAAAGGCCGCTGACCATGCCGCGCGCCGCGCTGTCCGGTTTCACGAGACGTCTGCTGGCCGGGCAGGCTTGCCTGCTGGCGGTGATTCTCATGATTACACCGGATGCCGTGGCGCAGGACGCTCGTTCTCTTACCAAGGAGATGGTTGGAGAATGGGAGTTGTCGACGGCGGGGCGCGACAAGACCTGCATTGTGACGCTGAAGGGCGATTCCACGCCGCAGGGCCTGAAGCTCGAACTCGATAAGGGATGCGGCACTGCGTTGCCCTTCACCAAGAGCATCGTGGCATGGAGCGTGAAGGGTCTCGACATCGTGCGGCTGCAGGATGCGGCGGGGCAGTCGATCATCGACGTGACCGAGGTTGAGAGCGGGATCTTCGAAGGCCTGCGGCAAGGCGAGGGCGTGTATCTCTTGCAGAATCTCGCGGCCGCGCGTGCCCTGTCGAAATCCGCCGATCAACTGATCGGGGACTGGGCGATGGTGCGCGGCAGCGGCAAGTCGATCTGCGGTGTAACCCTGACCAATACCGAAACGAACACCCCGGAGAATTTCGCGGTGTATCTGAAACCGCGTTGCGATCCGCTGGTGACGGCTTTCGCGCCGACGGTATGGCGCATCGAGCGCGGCGAACTCTTGCTGCAATCGGCCAAGGGCGAGATCTGGCGCTTCGAGGCCGACGACAATGCGCAGTGGCGGCGGGTGCCGGACAGTGCCGATCCGCTGCTGCTGACGCGGCAATAGCGCCTGCGGGGCGCTGCGCACCGAGTACTCGGATATCCCGTTGGTCATTGCCGGGCTTGACCCGGCAATCCATCTTCTTGAAGAAATCTTTTCAGATAGATGCGCGGGTCAAGCCCGCGCATGACAGCCTGAATATGTGGCGCTCCTTTTGCTAGATCAGCCGCATCCCCTTCAGGCTGGCGTGGCCGTTCTTTCCGACGATGATGTGGTCGTGCACCGAGATTCCGAGCGGGCTCGAGATCGACATGATCGACTTCGTCATCTGGATGTCGGCGGTCGACGGCGTTGGATCGCCGGAGGGATGGTTATGCATCAACATTCTCTCAGAATCTATCGCATTGAACTGAAACGCATTCTTGCCGACGCGAGAAATCGCTGGGGTATGGCTCTGGGGTCGGCAGTTTGTGATTCAACGTGAATGTCCTTGTCGGTAACGACTAAGCACGCTTCGTTTGCTCAGAGCACGTTGCGTCACGAACAACTATATCACGTTTGCCGAACTCTGAAAGACAGGCATGAATTGAGCAACGAAAAGGCCACCCCCACGAGAGGTCCGGGATTAAGAGTTCGGATTTGTTTATGCGTCGCTGCAAATGCAGATAAGTTGGAGCAGCAGGGTGGGGCCTTCCACCTGACGTTCGAGAAACCACCCCGCTGCCAGACTGCGTTGTGCCATGACGCCGTACTGCATCGGCAATCTAACAAACGTTCTGCCGTTGCTTCAAAATTTGGTCGCCATGGCGTTTTAGGTCTCGTCATAGTGTTCCCTCCTCGGACGGAGCTGATTGGAGGAGTGCGATGCCGCGAGAGACAAAGAGAAAGACACCGCTGAAACTGCCCGACTTGAGACCGGGCAATTGGTATGGTGAAATCCTCGGAGGCTGTACGATCAACTTCGGACAAGTCGTCCAGCCCGGGCCGCCGAGACAGTCCGTCGAGTTCACGTACATGCTAATGCCCGCGGCGTTCACCATGACAGAGGTGGGCTTTACTTGGCCCGGCGTCATCATGATCATGACGCCGACTCCTATGAAAACGGAATTTCTTTACGCGGGCCACCTGTTCAAGGCCGAGCATCTCCTCTGTCTTAATCTCTCACTTGAGGTTACGCGCGGGCAATTTTCAGACATGCTGAGGATGGTGGAGGCGAAGCGCTTGAGGAGTTTCCACTTTAGCGTCGAAGACGGAACCAACGGCTCTTGGCCGGTGTTCAGCTGGGGTATGTCGGCGGCCTTTGCCTAGCTAGAACCTATCAAATCCATCGAGCAAATAGTTTTACCTCTCTAGGCGATGACAGATCGTTTCTCGCTGAAGGCATGAATGTCTGCCGATGATCTTCTTCTGCACTGTGCGGAAACACCATACCGTTGCCGGCAGAGAATAGCAGTCCCAATCGTAGTCTCTGAAAGGAGCGCGGGCCGGCTCAGGCGCGATGCAGCCAACTAAAGTTGGTCAGGCTGATATGCCATCTGGGTAACGACTTTCGACGCATCACGCCGGCTCTGGTATTTCCCGATCACCGAACCGTTCGGGCTATCGACAGTGTTTGCACGGTAGAGATTCCACATCTTTTCTTTGGTCGGCGAAAGCCGGTACAGCCGCCCGTTCGTGCGGCAATGCCAGTCGGGCGATTTCGCTAGCTGTGTCCACTTGCAATCTGCGCCGGATAGCAGGCGATGCTCCCGGGCAAGGCGATCCCTTTCGCGCGATTGGTCGTATTGCTCTTTCTGCGCGACCCTGAGGCGCTCTTCCTCGCGTTCGACATGGTCGCGCAGAAGCCCGACGATGGCTGGCAGCTCGGTTCCCATGGCTCTCTCACGCTCATAAATCGTCAGACAGCCTGGCTGCAGCTCCTCGTTGGGATAAGAGAAATAGTCTTCGTCTTCGAACGCCCGCATATGCTGGGTGACATCCGTGGTTGTTAGTACCGGTCCCGGCAGCTCATTTAGAAAGTCGCGCAGATCATCGAATGGAATCCAGCAGCCTACGGCTGATTTCACCAGCTTCTCCCGCTGCTCATCCCACTTGAGCCAGACTGAATTGCGGCCGTTAACGACGCGCATGATCTCGTTTGCGAGCACGATTATCACGTGCGGATCCCGCATGTGGCGGAGAGAAGGGCTTCGGACAAAATTGAATAGGAGATGCTTTATCGCCTGTAATCTGTCGTCTTCTGGCAGCTCACTCCCCTTGGCTGTTGGGAGAGGGGTCTGCCGCGGGAGCGACCAACGGTTTCTCCGCGACCGTTCCATCCTCGGCGATATGAAGCCGGCCTACTGGGTCGATTTGGTCTGCGACTCCGAGTGCCCAAGCCGTCCAGTCCGCAGCGGGTCCTTCCTTCGCCGTATCTGGACCGAAAGCCTCGATTGCAGCGTCGACGAATGCTCGAATATCCTGAGCGTCGCGGTGACCGGCCGCCATTCGGAGCAATGTTTTGCGTCGCTTCGCCTCTGCTGTGACGGCTTTTTCACGTGCAAGTCGAATTGCCTCGGCGCGTTGTTCGGCTAGCATGCGCTCCAACTCGGCGCGGCGTCGGTATGCATTTTCGTAGGCACGCTGGGCGTTGGCACGGTACTGAACCTCTCCGGCCACGATTAGCTTCAAGACGATTTCTCTAAGCCGATCCTCAATGCGGCCGCTGTCATCGTCCGTCCAGCAGCCTCCGGTGGTTGAAATTTCCAGGCGCAGGATCTCGTAGGCTTCGCGCGGCGCTTGGACCCGTCCGTTGGCTTGCGCCCTGGCCCTCGCATGATCCAGCGCGAACGAAATCTTCTGGCTGCCTATCGTCACGCCAATATTGCGGGCTTGAGGATCGTTGAGCCAAGACTGGTAACCGGCTTTGTTCAGGGCGAGGAATAGGCTGTTCAATATCCTCAGCCGTCTTCGTTCGAAGGGCGAATCGAAGAAGGGGTCGCTATAACGTAGCCTATAGTGGGCATCGCTAGGTTTCAGACGACGTAACTCGTCTTCGTCGAGCAGATGGCGGATCAAGTTGTGGGCTGATCCGAAATCGCGCACGAAGCGGACTTTCCCCAGCGATTGGTCGACTCGGGCGGAGACGCCTTCGATGGGTTCGGCAAACGTGGGTTCAGTTGGGGGTGGCGTAGCCAGTTCGGCTTCAGGATTAGGAGACCACCAATATTGGCGTCCATCAGTTCCGATCGTCAAGTCCGTCGCCATTCCCGGCGACCGCGGGGGCAACTTCCGGCGGACGACTGTTTTTCCCGCGCGGAGTTTTGCCCAGTAGCCGCGGTCCGGTACAGGGATGTCAGCCTTGGAGCAGCACTTTTTCAGCCACACATCGGAGACGCCCATGCGTTGAGCGATCGTGCGCACCGACTCAGTCCAAACAAGATCGTAAAGCGCCTCACGAGAAATGCTGGTCAATCCCGCCCTCTGCGGCCTGTCCGATCTCAGTGTAGTCATTGAGTGTGGCGCGGGCACGACGAAACTAGTTGGCCAATGGCGAAGGCTTGGCGTTCGCAGAAGCGGAGGGCGTGACGGAGAAGCGCTGAGTGAGCCATCTCGCTAAGTTAAAGAGCCTGCAGTCCTATCGGTCTGAGCTGCTGCCGGTTTGATGGACACCGAGATTGGGTGTTTCATGAAGCCGGAGGTAGCCATGCAGAGACGAAAGTTCAGTCGCGAGTTCAAGGTTGAGGCAGTCAAGTTGGTGAGGGAGCGCGGGGTCTCGGCAGCGC
>JAFVHU010000030.1 GCA_017474385.1 Afipia sp.
GGTAAGCGTCCGGCGTAGGCCGCGGCAGGGCCTGCTTCCCGTCAGTGGCGTTTGTTCTGGCTTTTTGCGAATGCGGCCTTTCCGAGGGTTCGGCGGCGCGCGAGTTTGATCAACCGCTCATTGATCGCATCGATGCCAATATCTTTTGGCTCGAAGCGGCCGCCGTACCAATCGACGACTTCGCGGTGTTGCGCATGTCGAGGCTTTGCCATTGCAATGAGGAAGTCCTCGAAGCCGGGCAAGCCGCCAACATCTTCCGGCGGGGCTCTTCGTTCGCCGTCAACGAAGCGGGGATATTCGATTGCCGGATCGGCGTCTGTGACGGCTTCGACGGTGATAGAGTGCCGCCAATCGTCGCCGAAGTCATAGGTGTAGTCGAAGGTAGAGATGCCTCGATCGACAAGAGTGCCGATCCGAACATTGCGGGCTGCATAGGTCTCGCGGCCCATATCCCATTCGGGATCGGGCACGGCATAGCGCTTGCCGCCGGCATTGAACTCGAAGAGGTGATAATCCTCGAACAGCATGACGGACTGGATGACGTCGTGCAGCCCCTTCAGGCTGGTGGTGATCGGAACTTCGACCCTGCGCCAGATTGCCGGCTCGACATGATCGAGCTTGACGAGAATCCGGGCGATGCGTTCGTTGGATGTCATGATGCCAATGCCATGGGTGATCGTGCCGATGTCCAGTTCCACGGAAGCAGTTGCTCCAGCCTGGTCATCGGGGTGTCGGCGATACGGGCAAGAACATCGGCGAGCCACGCCTGCGGATCGATGTCGTTGAGCTTGGCGCTCATGATGAGTGTCACTATCAATGCCGCACGATCAGCACCGCGATCCGATCCGGCGAAGAGCCACGACTTCCTGCCGAGGGCAAAGCCTCTGAGCGCCCGCTCGGCTGCATTGTTCGTCAGGCAAATCCTGCCGTCTTCCAGGAAGGACGTGAAGCCATGCCAGCGCTTGAGCATGTAATCGATCGCCTCGGCGACGGGAGAACTGCGCGACAGTTTTGCCCGTTCGGTCCTCATCCAGTTCTCGAGTTCTTTGATGAGCGGCAAGCTGTCCTTGCGACGACGTTCCAGGCGTTGACTGGCGGGATATCCGTTGATCTCACGTTCGATGTCGAACAGCGCGTCGATCCGTCTGACGGCTTCCAGCGCCATCGGTGAGATCGGCACGGCCTTGCCGCCACGTTTGACATTCGCGGCGATGTCAGCGAGCACGAAGAACTTGCGACGGGAATGCGCCCAGCACAGCGCCTGCGTCAGAGGCGCGGGATCACGATCAACCTTGAACAGTGGATTGTAGCCGCCATAGGCATCCGCCTGCAGAATGCCGGTGAAGGTCTTCAGGTGGCGCTGGGGATGCTCCTGTCGCCGATCTCGCGACGCATAAAATAGAGCCGCTGGCGGTGACTGTCCGCCGAAGGGTCTGTCGTCCCGGACATAAGTCCAGATACGGCCCGTGTCGGTCTTGCCTCTCGCCAGGATCGGCACTGTGGTGTCGTCGCCATGCAGCCGCTCGGCAGCCAGAACATGAGCCTCGATCAGCGAATGGATGGGCTTGAGCGCAGTGGCACAAGCGCCAACCTGATCAGCCAGCGTCGACAGGCTGAGGTCGATGCCCTCGCGGGCATATCGCTCGCTCTGGCGGTTGAGCGGTTGATGCTGGGCGAACTTCTCGAACAGGATCATCGCCAGCAGGTTCGGCCCGGCAAAACCGCGGGGCGTCACATGGAAGGGCGCGGGCGGCTGCGTGATCCTCTCGCATTCGCGGCAGGTGAACTTCTCTCGCACCGTCTGGATGACCTTCCACTGACGCGGAATGACCTCCAGAGTCTCGGTGATGTCTTCGCCGAGCTTCGACAACTTGGCTGAACCGCAGCATGGGCAACTGGTCGGGGCCGCGATGGCGACGCGCTCACGCGGCAGATGTTCGGGGAACAGTTTGCGAGATGGGCGCTTGCGCTCGAAGGCCCGAACCGCCGAGGCCTTGGCAATCATCTCCGCCGCCAGTTCATCTTCGCCCGCGTCGGCTTCCAGTTCCTCGAGCTGCAACTCCATCTGTTCGAGGAGCCGCGCCTTGCGCTCGGAGCGGCTGCCGTAAAGCTCACGGCGGACCTTCTCGATCTCCAGCTTCAGCCGCGCGATCAGTGCTTCGGAATGTGAGACGAGCGCCTTGGCGCTGGCAGCTTCCGCCCTGGCGGTCGCGGCTTCGGCCTCGGCAGCGATGCGCCGGGCACGCTCCTCGGCCAGCAATGCGAGCGCACTGGCAAGATCGTCAGGGACATGTTCGGCCGGGCTGCTCATGGTTGGATGGAATCATATTCGACCCCGCCAATCCAGTGCTTTCGCTCACCCTGCCGCCGTTGGCCGCCAGGTCTTTTGCGGCATCCGCCAATCGATGCCTTCCAGCAGATAGCCGAGCTGGGCCGGTGTGATTACCACCGGTCCATCGGCTGCCGACGGCCAGATGAAGCGGCCGCGCTCCAGCTTCTTCGTAAACAGGCAGGCTCCCTGGCCATCATACCAGATCACCTTGATCAGGCCGCCGCCGCGGCCGCGGAACACGAACAGGTGGCCGCACATCGGATCGCGCTTCAGCGTCTCCTGCACCATCAACGACAGACCGGGGAAGCCTTTGCGCATGTCCGTATGGCCCGTCGACAGCCAGACCTTCACGCCAACAGGAACAGGTATCATCGCCGTCCCAGCACACAATCGAGAATGCGACCCAGCGCCTCCGTGTCGATGTCGCTGTCCACCCGGACACGCCGACCACGGCCCAGCTCAATCGTCACGTCACTACGCTTCCGGCGGGACTGCGAGGGAGTTGGCGCTTCTGAGGCAGCCAGCGGGGCTGCCGGCGCGGCCTCCGACACGATCACGGGCACCAAGGTGTTCCTGGCCTCCATTCGCGGCTCCTCGATCTGGCAAAGCTCCTTGCGCCAACGGAAGAGCTGGCTGACATGGATACCGGCCGCACGGGCAATCTCGGAAAGCACGGCTCCCGGCTCGAGGCAGGCTGCAACAAGCCGCTCTTTATCCTCGCGAGACCAGCGCCTGCGGCGCTCGACGGACGTGATCACTTCAATCGGCGGCTTCCTCATAGGACTACTCCTAGTGTTTGCACTAGGACTTCCGATGTTCGCCATCACCGAACAAGGCGGCGCTCACCGTGGGCTTAC
>JAFVHU010000031.1 GCA_017474385.1 Afipia sp.
GGGGCCTTCGCGACAGGAGCCTTCGACACCGTCTTCGCAGGCTTCGCAGCGGACTTTGCCGGGGCCTTCGCAGACGGCTTTGCAGTTTTTTTGTTGGGCATTGTGCTTCTTTTGTTTTTTGAGGTTGGGGCGGATGCGCGAGCATCCTTCTTCGACGCGCTGCGAATCGCAGACGTCTTCTTGGTGCCCTTATCCTTGGAACCCTTGTCTTTTATTTTGGAGTTCTTTTTGTGACGCAATTTGTCTGACACAGCGCCTATGCGTGGAACCGCCACGCCCCTGTTCAATGGTTTCTCGGGGAACCCGACGAGTCCTAACCGGGGACAAAAATAGGGTTCGGCTCTTGAATGTGCCCAAAATAGCACATTTCCCGCAAAAATCAATGATTTATGCCCTGCTGCGGCCCCCGGACGGTGTCCGCCGAGCCACTCATCGCTGGGTAGGGTTAAAAGTTATCCGTACCGCAGCGGCGCGAACAGGCCAGATCAGTCGCCCGAGCCCGGTTCTTTGGAAAAATATTTGTCGAACTTGCCCTCGACGCCGTCAAATTCCTTGGCGTCGTCCGGCGCGTCTTTCTTCTGGGTGATGTTCGGCCAGGACTTGGCGTATTCGGCATTCACCTCCAGCCACTTTTCAAGGCTGGGCTCGGTGTCGGGCTTGATCGCGTCCGCCGGGCACTCAGGTTCGCACACGCCACAGTCGATGCACTCGTCCGGATGGATCACCAGCATGTTTTCGCCCTCGTAGAAGCAATCCACGGGGCAAACTTCCACGCAGTCCATGTACTTGCACTTGATGCAGTTTTCAGTGACGACGTACGTCATCCAAGGCTCCGGAAGGGTCTAAAATTTCAGTTTGGCGTAGCGCAGGATGTGCATCGCCGCAAGGGAAGTTCTGCCCGTAGTTAGAGGCAATTAGTTACTCGGGAGGCGTTTGTAAATCAGCGTAAATTGCGCGTCCCGCAGCAGCATCCCCTCGCCGGTCCACAAATCCCGTGATCTTGAGCACACGAACCCGGCTGTCGAGCGCGATGGTGAGAACATCGTCTGCCTTCACCGCATGTCCCGGTGACGTCTGGCGCATACCATTGATGCGAACACGTCCCTTTGTGACCAGAGCCGCAGCATCGACCCGGGTCTTGACGATCCGCGCGTGCCACAGCCACTTGTCGAGGCGCTGACGATCCAAGTTATTCCTTGCGGTTACCCGCAAGCTGCTCCTTGAGCGCCGCCAGCTTTGCAAACGGCGAGTTCGGATCGGCGGGACGATCGCGTTCACGCGGTGCGGCGCTGGTCGCGTAAGTGCGATGCGAGCCGCCACTGCGGTCGCGGTCATCCTTGCGCCCATCGCGGCCACGCTTGTCGAACTTGCCCTTGCCGCGCTCCTGATTGCGGTCCTTGCCCTTGAAGCCTTCACGCGGCGGGCGACCGCCCTTGTCGTCACCCGGCGGACGCGCCTGTGCGGCGCCCGCACCTTCGGCGGCAACCGCCGGCGCATCAGGGCGTGGCCGGCGATGCTCGTTGTTGCGGTCGCGGCGATGGCGGCCATGACGCTCGCGCTTCTCATCGCCACCGGCAGCGGCCTCACCTTCGGCTGCGGGAGCCGCGGATTTATCCGGCCCCTTGTAGCGGCTGCGATCATGACGCGGACGGCGCTCGTCGGAACGACCGCCGGGCCGCCAGACTTCGACCAGGACCGGTTCTGCGGAAGCTGTCGCCTCGGTCGCAACCTGATCGGGCGCAGCTTCGCCAGCAGACGTTTCAACTGCCGCCGTCTCAGTGGTTTCGCCAACAACAGCCGATTCAGCAGGTGTCTCAGCGACAGCAGCTTCCACAACAGGTTCGGCGGGTTCCGGTGGCGGAGCGAAGTTCACTTCGGGCAAGCGCGAAGCCGAT
The DNA here is from genome assembly GCA_017474385.1 of Afipia sp. Lineage (GTDB taxonomy): Bacteria > Pseudomonadota > Alphaproteobacteria > Rhizobiales > Xanthobacteraceae > Afipia. The sequence goes on from JAFVHU010000031.1 coordinate 1,896, forward strand.
GTGTCCGTAGAGGCGGATTCGGCAGGTGGCGTCACCTCGGTCGTCGCGTCGTTCGTAACATCCGCGATCGAATCGGTTGCCGCAGCAACTTCCGGTTCGGCAACGACGGCTTCGGATGCCGAAGCGGCATCCGCTGTTTCAGCGGTCGCATCAGCCACGGTTTCCGTGGTGACAGGCGGCGCAACGACCTCAGGCAGCGGCGGACGCTTCTCCATGCGATAGCCGAGAGCCTTCAGGATCGAAGCAAAATCTTCGCCCGCAGAACCCGTCAGCGATGTCATGGCCTGCGTCGCCGTGAACGAGCGGCCGTCGAACGCGCCAGCCGGCTTGTCACCAGGCGAACCGGGACGCCACGACAGCGCGGGGCGAATGAGATCCGCGAGACGCTCCAGAATATCGACACGCACCGCGCGATCGCCGCACAGCTTGTAGCCGAGCGTGCGGTAAGCCTCCTGATCGAGCGCCTTGTCCGCCGGGAACGAGGTGCGTCCGCTCGCGGCCAGATGCTGCGCGTTAGTCAGCGCCGACCAGTCCACATTGTCGCGCTTCAGACCCCACAGCAGCGACGCGAGGCCGCGCGCGGCGGGCTTCAGCAGCGCGGGCAGGAAAATATGATAGGCGCCGAAACGCACGCCGTATTTGCGCAGGCTCGCGCGCGACGGCTGATCGAGATCCTTCATCTCGGCGGCGATCTTCGGCCGCTCCAGCACACCGAGCGCCTCGATCAACTGGAAGGCGATGCCGCGCGCGATGCCGGTGACATCCTCGGCCTTCGACAGCTCGAACATCGGCCCGAGAATCTTTTCGATATGCGTCTTCAGCCACAGATCGAGCCGCGTCTGTACAGCCTCGCGTGACGGACCGGTCAGCCGTTCGTCGGCAATGATGCGGATACGCGGATGCAGCGCATCGTCGGCCGCAACAAGCTTGGCGACGGCGTCGCCGGTCCAGCGCAGCGTTCCGTCGGACGCCAGCACGAACTGATCGTCCGGTGCGTTTGACAGCTTCTCGGCGCGCGCATCGATTTCACCGGCCAGCGCCTTGAGCGCCGCGGCCTGCAGGGCCTTCGCATCGGAGCCCGCTTCGGCGGACTCTGGCGCGAACATGAATCCGTCGAGACGGCCAATCATATGGCCCTCTACGATCACTTCGCCCGTCTTCCCAATTTCAGTATTCAGCATCGTGTTTTCCCGCAAGCGCCGCATCAATACACTGGTCCGGCGATCAACGAAACGCTCAGTTAGCCGTTCATGCAGGGCATCTGACAATTTATCCTCGACGGCGCGGGCAATCGCCTGCCAGCGCTCGGGGTCCACCAGCCAATCGGGACGATTTGCCGCGAATGTCCAGGTCCGGATCTGGGCGATCCGGGCCGATAATGTGTCGATATCGCCGTCTGTGCGGTCGGTTTGCGCGATTTGGGCCTCAAACCAGTTGTCCGGGATCCGGCCCTTCCGCATCAAAAACCCATACAGCGTGGTGACAAGCTCGGCATGGGCGGCGGGCGACAGCTTGCGATAGTCGGGAATCTGGCAGGCCTCCCAGAGCCGCTCTACGGCGGCGGCGCCCTTGGCCATGTCGCGAACGTCCTCATCGCGGGCGGCATGGTCGAGCACACGGATGTCCTCGGCGATCGGCGCGCGGGTCAGGGCTTCGTGGTTCGGCGTCAGCGCCAGCGAGACCTGGAGCGCGCCCAGCGAGGAGAAATCCAGCCGCGTGTTCCGCCATTGCAACATTTTTACGCTGTCGAAGGTGTGGTTCTGCAACGCATTGACGAGTTCCGGCTCGAACGGCGCACAGCGGCCCGTCGTGCCGAAGGTGCCGTCGCGCGTCGCACGGCCGGCGCGGCCCGCAATCTGCGCGAATTCGGCCGGGGTCAGGCGGCGGAACTGATAGCCGTCGTATTTGCGGTCCGACGCAAAAGCCACATGATCGACATCAAGATTGAGGCCCATGCCGACGGCATCGGTGGCGACGAGATAGTCGACGTCGCCGGACTGGAACATGTCCACTTGGGCGTTGCGCGTACGCGGCGACAACGAGCCCAGCACAACGGCTGCGCCGCCGTGCTGCCGCCGGATCAACTCGGCGATGGCGTAAACTTCATCCGCTGAGAACGCGACGATCGCGGTGCGCCGCGGCTGCCGCGTGATCTTGCGGTCACCGGCGAATTCGAGTTGCGACAGCCGTGGCCGGGTGACGATGTTCGCGCCGGGCAGCAGCCGCTCGATGATCGGCCGCATGGTGGCTGCACCCAGCAGCAGGGTTTCGTCGCGTCCGCGCCGGTTGAGAATCTTGTCGGTGAAAACGTGACCACGCTCGAGGTCCGCCGCGATCTGGATTTCGTCGACGGCGAGAAACGACACATCGAGATCGCGCGGCATCGCCTCGACGGTGGAGACCCAGTAACGTGCATGAGGCGGCTTGATCTTTTCTTCGCCGGTGATGAGCGCGACCGCACCCGCTCCGGCCCGCGCGGCGATCTTGTTGTAGACCTCGCGCGCCAGCAGACGCAGCGGCAGACCGATGATGCCCGACGAGTGAGCCAGCATCCGCTCGATCGCGAGATGGGTCTTGCCGGTGTTGGTCGGGCCCAGCACCGCCGTAACACCGGCTCCGGGCGCACGCTCATTCAAAAACAGCGGAACGGGAGACGACAGAGGCATATTCGAGAGGTCCGCATGACGCACACGACGCGGACGCCGCAGCAAGTTTGAAGGAAGTGTCTCACAATGCGACGCTTTTCGCGCCACGACTTAAGGTTTGGAACGGTTAAGGAACGAAAGAAGCCCGAATCGCTGACTCGCGGTGCGATGGCGTTGGAGGCCTCAACATGTCGCACAATCCGTCGGCCAACAATACTATATGGGGTTTGAAGATGCTCCGCGCACGCCGCGATTGGGATGAAATCGTTAAACCCGGAGTCGAATCGGATTGGCCGGAGAGTCAACACGATTCATGGTGAGATTCGTTCCTGAATCATCCTCGCAGCGGTCGCTGCCAGCCGGGTTTATCAGTTCGTCTTGGCGGTCTTCTGCGCCGAAATGAATTCCGTCGCCTCGATCATGCCGGTGCCGAGCGGTGTCGGAATTGTAATCCTGAAAGGCGCCAGCACGCGCGTTCCGGCGATGGGCGCGAACCATATTTCCATGTTGCGCTGAGCGGCCACGTACTTGATCGACGCACGGTCCGGAACGTAGCCGGCGATCGGCGTGAAGTAGACCGCACAGACCACAACCGGGCCGTGGTAGCCTTTCTCGGCCTTGACCATCTCCATCCGCTTGTAGTCGAGACGAAGATCGTAGCGCATCCTGCCGTCGAACACCGACAGCGTCTTGCGGCAGGCCTCGGGACCGACCGGATCGCCGGTGCCTGCAACCTTCAGCAGCGCGCCCGTCATCGGATCAAGAACGTTGCGGCGATGCGCGTCGGTGACCGGGATTCGATCCGGATTTTCGTCCGGCACCGGCTCGATGGACGAGTCTTTGACATTGCCGCCGCCGAGCGTGATGCGGATGACCTCCGCCTTCTTTCCGTAATTGACCGTCGAAATGTAGCTCAGCGGAGCGAACTGGCCCGCAGTGATCCGTCCCTGCGAGGTGCCGGTGCCATTGCCACCGCCGATGGATTTCATCAGGCCCGTGGTGGCGCCGCTGACGGCTGCCGAATATTGATCCTCGGAAACATCGACGACCCAGGCCCCCTTGCCGATCGGAAGGCCCGCGAGCGAGGCTTCATACTTGGCGTCCAGACGGCCCTGGGCGCTGGCCGGACCGGCGGACATCGCTACGGGAACCCCGACGGCCACAATACCCAGACAAACCTGGATTTTGGCGGTCCGGGAGAGCATCCAAGAAAGCTTTGGGAACCGGGGCATTGCCGACGAAATCCTGCTGACCAGCGATTGACCGGGAGCCACCGGGCGCAGCGTCTGCGGGACTTATTCCCGAATAGGCCGCGAAAGTCGTATCGATAGCCTGTGATACCTGTCTGGTCACGGATTACGTCGATTATATGTTAGGAAATCACTGGTTTGACGGGGAAAATCGTCTTTTCCGGCAACGGCACCCCGCCGCCTGACATGCAGAAAAGCCGCTGAAATCGGCCTCTAACCTTGACGATGGGCGGCTAGCCCCTTATAGCTCCGCCGTTCCTGAAATGGACGGTTTCACACCCCCACGCGATCCCCTTGAGGGCGGTCCGGGGCGACACAAGATTTCGCCAAAGGATTACACGATGTCTCGGCGCTGCGAATTGACGGCCAAGGGCCCTCAGGTTGGCCACAAGGTCAGCCACTCGAACCACAAGACCAAGCGCCGGTTCCTGCCGAACCTGTGCAACGTCACGCTGATTTCCGACGCGCTCGGCCGCTCGGTGCGCCTGCGCGTTTCGACCAACGCATTGAAGTCGGTCGATCATCGCGGCGGCCTCGATGCGTTCCTGCTCAAGGCCAGCGCCGACGATCTGTCGCCGAAGGCGGTCGAACTGAAGCGCCAGATCGAAAAGAAGAAGCTCGCTGCCGCGAGCTGATCGTTCGAGCTTGAATGTCTGATTTAGAAGGCCGGGCGGGAGCCCGGCTTTTTTGTTGCACCCTCGTCGGCGTCATCCTGAGGCGCGAGCCGCACTTGCGGCGAGCCTCGAAGGATGCGCCGCAAAATCATCTGTTGCCCTCCATCATCCTTCGAGGCTCACAAGAGTTCGCACCTCAGGATGACGGCGTTCACTCCCCGACCAGCGTGAACTGCAACAGCAGCGTGCGCTGGATCATCGAGAAATTATCGTCGGACACCATGGTCACGACAGTATCGCCGTCCGCCGTGACATGGGTGTCGATGCCTTCCATGTTGTCGATCTCGTAGCCGAGATCGACCTCAAAAATCGTCGGCCCATCGATCACCGCACCCGGCACGACGGATGCGAGCGGCACCCTGCGAATCCGGATGCCGACACCTTCCAGCATCGAAAATTTCCGTTCGAGCAGCAAAAGATCGCCGGACGGCAGCAGCGCGGCATCGCTGATGTCGAAGTTTTTCGTCAGCTTGACGGAGAACTGCCCCGGCGATGGACCGCCGAGCAAAAAGCCCAGAATGTTTCCCGACGCATCGAGCCCGCGCTCCGAAATGGCGATCAGGGTTCCCTCAAGCGGCTGCCCCTTTGGGACGAACACCAAAGTTTCCAGCCCCTTGTTGAACGGCAGCTTGCCGATTTCGGGCGGCACCGGCACGATCTCGCCCTTTGAGCGAATACCGCCCTTGCTGAAATCGAACCGCAGGATCTGATTGACGCGCTCGAGACCCACATAGACCGTTGAACCATCAAGGGCGAGCGACTCGGTGTCGAACCAGCCGCGCGCTGTGATCTTCTTGCCGTCGCTATCCAATATCGGCGCGGACTTCACGTCGGCCAATCCAGTCATGACCTTGCCGCGATAGGCGATCCGGCCGGTGAACCAGCTCCCCTTGTCGCTCAGAGCGATGAACTGCTCGCCCTTCTTGTCGAGCCGCAATCCAGACAAGCCGCCGAAGCCGCGAAACGACGACGTCAGCACCAGCCCGCTGCGGAATTCCAGCGCGCCATAGCGTATGTGAGAAGCATCGCGCGGATCGAACGACTCGATCCTCCGGGCATTGACCACAAGCGACGACGTTTGCGCGTGCGCAAGCTCTGCTCCGGTCGCGATCATACCGGCCGGAAGCACCGCCATGGCGTTCCGCAGAAACGACCGGCGGTTGAGATCGACGGTCATGCGTCAGGAATGCAATCTGCGGCGGCGAGGCGTCGGGGCTTCGGCATGCGTCTCGGTGAAAAGCTCGGCGAGCTTTTCGGTGATCGCGCCGCCGAGTTCTTCCGCATCGACAATGGTCACGGCACGGCGATAGTAGCGCGTGACATCATGGCCGATGCCGATGGCGATCAGTTCGACCGGTGAGCGGGTCTCGATCTCTTCGATGATGTGGCGCAGATGCCGCTCGAGATAGTTGCCCGGATTGACCGACAGCGTCGAATCGTCGACCGGCGCACCGTCCGAAATCATCATCAGTATCTTGCGCTGCTCCGAGCGTCCGAGCAGGCGCTTGTGCGCCCAGTCGAGCGCTTCGCCGTCGATGTTTTCCTTGAGCAAACCCTCGCGCATCATCAGGCCAAGGTTCTTGCGCGCGCGCCGCCAGGGCGCATCCGCCGACTTGTAGATGATGTGCCGCAGATCGTTGAGACGGCCCGGATTGGCGGGCTTGCCCGCCGCCAGCCACGCTTCGCGCGACTGACCGCCCTTCCACGCCCGCGTGGTGAAGCCGAGAATCTCGACCTTGACGCCGCAGCGCTCCAGCGTCCGCGCCAGAATGTCGGCGCAGGTCGCGGCGACCGTGATGGGCCGTCCGCGCATCGAGCCGGAATTGTCGAGCAGCAGCGTCACCACCGTATCGCGGAAGGTCGCTTCCTTCTCGTGCATGAACGACAGCGGATGGAATGGATCGGTGACCACGCGCGACAGCCGCGCCGGATCGAGCATGCCTTCCTCGAGATCGAATTCCCAGGCGCGATTCTGCTGCGCCATCAACTTGCGCTGAAGGCGATTGGCCAGCCGCGCCACGATGTGCTGCAAATGCGCGAGCTGCTTGTCGAGATAGCTGCGCAGGCGCTCCAGTTCGTCGTGTTCGCAGAGATCTTCCGCCGAGACGACCTCGTCGAATTTCGGTGCGAAGGCGTGATATTCCGGTCCGCGCGGCTCGTTGCCGCCACGGCTGGGCGGGCGATGCGCTTCGCCGGGCGTTTCGTCCTCGCCCATCTCGTTGTCGTCGAACGCATCGCTGGCGGACGCCTGCGCGCTCTCCATGGCGTTTTCCGACATGTCCTCGGTAGAGGATTGCGATTGATCGGCGCTCATTTCCTCCGCGGACTCGGTGTCCGGAGAGCCGTCCGCGCCGGACTGGTCCTTCTCGCCGTCGCGATTTTCGTCCTGATTGTCGTCTTCGCTCTGGTCTGCGTCGCGGTCGTCGCCCAGCTCCAGCGCCTGCAACAGGTCATGAACCGCGTCGCCAAACTTGGACTGATCCTCGGTGAAATTCTTCAGCACATCGAGGCGCGAACCGATCTTGTCCTCGAGGATCGGCCGCCAGAGGTCGACCATCTTGCGCGCGGCCACCGGCGGCGCGAGCCCGGTCAGCCGTTCGCGCACCATCATCGCCAGCGCATCGGCCAGCGGCGCATCGGCGCGGTCGGTGATTTCGTCGTATTTGCCGCGATGGAAATGATCGTCGAGCATCGCAGTGAGGTTCTTGGCGACGCCGCTCATGCGCTTGGCGCCGATCGCCTCGACACGGGCCTGCTCGACGGCATCGAACACGCCCCGCGCCTGCGGATTGCCGGGCACCAGCTTGCGATGAACTTTCGGATCGTGACACGCCACGCGCAGCGCAATGGAGTCCGCATGGCCGCGCACGATGGCGGCATCCTTGCGGGTCAGCTTGCGCGCCGGTTCAGGCAACCGCGCCTTGCCGGGCGACAGGCCCGGACGCTCGGCGGCGAAGGTCACTTCAAGTTCGGGCTGCTTGGCGATGGCCCGCAACGCAGACGTCACCGCGCGCTTGAACGGCTCCGTCGGAGATTCCTTCGACCCGGTCCTGAACTTGATATTCGACGTGCTCATGCAACCTTTCCTCCCCGCTCAAAGGGGAGAGGCAAACCTAGCTCAACGCCACATTGACCGCGGATTCCGGCAGCTCCGCATTGAAGCAGCGCTGATAGAACTCCGCCACCAGCGGACGCTCGAGTTCGTCGCACTTGTTCAGGAAGGTGACGCGGAACGCGAAGCCGATATCGCCGAAAATCTCGGCGTTCTCCGCCCAGGTGATGACCGTACGCGGCGACATCACCGTCGACAGATCGCCGTTGGCGAAAGCGTTACGCGTGAGGTCAGCGAGGCGAACCATCTTGTTGACGGTGTCGCGGCCGGCATCGGTGCGATAGTGCTTCGCCTTGGCGAGCACGATTTCGACTTCCTCGTCATGCGGCAAGTAATTCAGCGTGGTGACGATCGACCAGCGGTCCATCTGCCCCTGGTTGATCTGCTGGGTACCGTGATAGAGGCCCGACGTGTCGCCGAGACCGATGGTGTTGGCGGTCGAGAACAGGCGGAACGCCGGATGCGGCTTGATGACCTTGTTCTGGTCGAGCAGCGTGAGGCGGCCGGAGACTTCGAGCACGCGCTGGATCACGAACATCACGTCCGGGCGGCCGGCATCGTATTCGTCGAATACCAGCGCGACATTGTGCTGAAGCGCCCACGGCAGGATGCCGTCACGGAATTCGGTGACCTGCTTGCCATCCTTGACGACGATGGAGTCCTTGCCGACGAGATCGATACGGCTGATGTGGCTGTCGAGGTTGACGCGCACGCAGGGCCAGTTGAGGCGGGCTGCGACCTGCTCGATATGGGTCGATTTGCCGGTGCCGTGAAAGCCGGTGACCATGACGCGGCGGTTCTTGGAAAAACCGGCAAGGATCGCGAGCGTGGTGGCGCGGTCGAAACGGTAATCCGAGTCGACGTCGGGCACATGGGGATCGCTGTTGGAATAGGCAGGAACCTCGAGATCGCTGTCGATACCGAAGACCTGACGAACCGACACTTTCATGTCGGGGAGGTTCGTGGATTCCTGCGATAGAGTCGTGGCGGCGCTCATCAATCCTCCGTGGTCCCGGATGCTCCCGAAACCAGACGTGCTTGCTGCGGGTGGGGTGCGTGATTCAACCTAGCAGACAGATGCAAAGGGCAGAAGCCCACCCCGCAATGAAAGTTCCAGTGTATTTTCATCGAGATAAGCCATTTTTGCGCGTTTGGTAGGTCTGCCCTGCGATTGCCGGGGCTCACGGCGGATTTCCGGGCACAGGGTTGGCCGCTTTTGCAGCCGATCTCGCCACTTCGCCGCCGGTCCCTCCGGTGTATTGTACCGTCTGAAATCGCGCCGGCAGTGGGCACCCAGTGAGTTATCTCAATCAGTTGATCGGCTTCGTCTCGCTTCACGCCGAACTCGCCTATGTCGCGATTTTCCTGGCGGCGTTTCTTGAAGCCATTCCCATTCTGGGCACGCTCGTTCCGGGGTCGACCGTCATTCTGGCGCTCAGCGCGCTGATCCCCGCCGGCAGCCTCGGCCTCACACCGGTGCTGGCCGCCGCCATTGCCGGCGCGGTGATCGGAGAAGCTCTCGCCTACTCGATCGGTTACATCAGCCAGCGCGAAGTCCTGACATCGTGGCCGATGTCGAAATACCCGGCGGTTATGGCGCAAAGCGAAGAGTTCTTTCACCGCTACGGGACGTTCGCGGTGTTCTTCGCGCGTTTCGTGCCGCCGGTCCGTGCGGTCGTTCCGGTCATCGCGGGCGCACTCGGCATGCCGCCGCGGCGCTTCTATCCCGCAAGCATAGCGGCATGCCTGTTGTGGGCGCCGGCGCATGTGTTGCCGGGTCTCCTGGCTGGCTCCGCTGCCGAACGATGGGGCGCAAAAGTCGAACACTACGGATTGCCGCTGGTCGGCGGCATCATCGCCATAGGGACGATCGCGGTGGCCGTTCATTACTGGCGCAACCGGCGCAACGCGGCTGTGCCGGTCGAGCCGCGCTCCAGCTAGCTGAAAGCTTCAATGAAGCAGCCCGCGCTCAGGACGCGCGCACGACCGTCTTGAGATAGTTGTAGGCCTTGATGATCTCGATCAGGCGATCTTCGGTCGAGCGGTCGCCGCCGTTGGCATCGGGGTGATGCTGTTTGACCAGCAGCTTGTATTTCGCCTTCACCGTCTCAAGCGTCGCGTCGGGACCAAGGCCCATCACCAGCAACGCCTTCTTCTCGGCATTGAAGATCTTGCGCGTCTCCGGCTCCGGCTTTGAGGCCGAGCCGGGGCCTGGGCGCCAGCGGTTGCGGCCGTTCATCTCGTCGAACATCTTGAACGGATCGGACGCGGCGTCGAGATCGGGATTGGCTTTGGTTTTCTTGCCGCCATTCGCGCCCATCTTCCAGGTCGGGCGATGGCCGGTCAGCGCATCCTTCTGGTAGCTGGCGACCGCGTCGGGAGCCATGCCCTGAAAGAAATTATAGCCCTGATTGTATTCGCGGACGTGGTTCAGGCAGAAATGCCAGTATTCCTTTTCATGGCCACGGCCCTTGGGCGCGCGATGTCCACCCTTGTTCTTGCAGCCGGGCGCTTCGCACATCTGGGCTTCCTCGCGCGCCGCAGCCTGCTGCTTCGCGCTCTGCTTGTTGGGCTTGATGCGAATGCTGTCGAAGAATTTGGATGAGTCGATGGCCATGGCTGCTATGACAACGCCTTGCTGGAAGCTTCAAGTTTTGACGCGAATTTTCGCGAGCGCGGAGTATACATCGCCGCGACGGTGAACCGCAATTGAAACGGTCATTGACCTTGGCGAATAACGCACGATATTGCGCAGATCATGACCGCAAAAGATCACATCACAAAGAAGTTGAGCGAAGCTTTCACGCCTGAAAGCCTCGACGTCGCCGATGAATCCCATCTGCATGAAGGCCACGCGGGCCACAGGCCGGGCGGCGAGACGCATTTCAGGATATATATCGTGTCGAAGGCGTTCGAAGGGAAGAGCCGGATCGAGCGCCATCGCATGATAAATGCGCTGCTGGCGCCGGAACTCGCTGGCTCCGTTCACGCACTGGCGATGCACACCTACGCCCCGGGCGAGGACGCCAGGCGGCCCGCCCCCGCAAAGGCGTGCAAGCACTGAGTTTCCGCGGCATCATTGCCGCGGCGCTAGAATGAAGTTCCCGCCTTCGGCTTTTTCTCGGGCGCGTCGCTCTCACGCGGCAGCGGCACGCTACTGCTCCCCTCCCCCTTGCGGGGAGGGGTTGGGGGTGGGGGACAACGCGCTCTGAATTTCGCTCAGAACGCCTTCAAGATTGCCAAACACGTCGTGATTCCAGAAACGCAGCACACGATAACCTTCAGCCTCGATCTTTCCCGTTCGCACTTCGTCAGCCGATCGCTGCACATCGTGCTGGCCACCATCAAGCTCGATGACGAGTTTCGCCCGGCGGCTAACGAAATCGACAATGAACGGGCCGATTAACGCCTGTCGCCGAAAATGCGATCCGGTCAACGCGATATCGTGGCGCAGCCGCTGCCATAAGATACGTTCAGCATCGGTCGGTTGCGCGCGCATGCGCCGTGCAAATTGTCGCTGACGATCATTCATTGCTCGCTCACGCAAGTCGTCTGCTGCCCCCACCCCCGACCCCTCCCCGCAAGGGGGAGGGGAGCAGGAAGAGGCACGCCAATTTTACGTCATCGCTACGCAATCTAGAATGAAGTTCCCGCCTTCGGCTTTTTCTCGGGCGCGTCGCTCTCACGCGGCAGCGGCACGATCCGCAGCGCCGTGATGCGGTTGCGCTCGCGCCGCAGCACCCTGAAACGGAATCCATGGAACGTGAAGCTCTGGCCCCGGTCGGGGATCGAGCGCGCCTCGTGAATGACAAGGCCGGCGATGGTGGTGGCCTCCTCGTCCGGCAGATGCCACTCCATCGCGCGGTTGAGATCGCGGATCGGCACCGAGCCGTCGACCACGACCGATCCATCCGGCTGGGCCCGGACGCCCGCGACCACCACATCGTGCTCGTCGGAAATGTCGCCGACGATCTCTTCCAGAATGTCTTCCAGGGTCACGAGGCCTTGGACCTCGCCATACTCGTCGACCACAAGCGCGAAATGCGTCTTGCGGCGGCGGAAGGCTTTGAGCTGTTCGGACAGCGGCCGCATCTCGGGCACGAACCACGGCGGCAAGGCGAGCGCACCAACGTCAATCTTGGAGAGATCGCCGTCGTTGGCTCGGATAGCGCGCAGCAAATCCTTGGCGTGCAGGACTCCGATGATATTCTCCGGCTTCTCGCGCCAGAGCGGAATGCGGGTGTATTCCGATTCGAGAATTCCGCGGATCACCGCATCGGGCGGCCCGTCCGCGTTGACGCTGATCATCTTGGTGCGGTGGACCATCACGTCGGACACGGCAAGATCGCCAAACCGGAAGACATTCTGGATGTACTCGGCCTCGCCGCTCTCCATCTTGCCGTGCTCGGCCGATTCTTCCACAAGCCCTTCGATTTCGGAATCGGTGAGAATTTCGTGCTGCGAGGATTCCTTTACCCCGAGCATCCGCAGGATACCCCGCGACGCGCCGTTGAGCAGCCAGTTCAGCGGATAGAGAACGAGATAGGAGACATAGAGCGGATACGCGATCCATTGTGAGACCGGCACGGGCTGCCTGATCGCGAGCGTTTTCGGCACCTGTTCGCCGATGACGATATGCAGCGACGAGAACACCAGAAAGCCGGTCAGGAACGCCGTGAAGTGCAGCGCGGGCTCCGGCATTCCGAGCGGCTCAAGAACAGGCTGGAGCAGTGCCGCAACGGTCGGCTCGCCAACCCAGCCGAGACCGAGCGAGGCCATGGTGATGCCGAGCTGGCAGCACGCGAGATAGGCTTCGATATTGCCCATCATGCTCATCAGCAGCCGGGCGCCGAACCGATTCTGCTCGGCCATGACCTTGACGCGAAAGCCGCGGCTCTTCACCAGCGCGAATTCAGCCGCCACATAGAATGCGTTGGCGGCAAGCAGAAGGATGGCGATGAGCAGATTGACGGCCGCTGAATTCATGTTTGTCCCGCGACTGCCTCGTCTTTATGCGGCGCGCCGGCGATACGCCGAGACAGCATCGTCCTCACCCCGACAATTTCTCTTGAAGGAACGCGCGAACCGCCGACGGATCGACGTCGTTGACGATCACCGCCTTGCCGATCTGTTCCAGCAGGATGAACGTCAAACGCCCGCGCTTCACCTTCTTGTCCTGCGCCATCAGCGCCATCAGCGTGTCGGCATCCGCAAGGCCTTCCTGCTGAAAGCCTGCGATGTCCTGCAACCGGGTCGGCAGACCGACCGACGCGAGGTGACGCTGCACGCGCGCCGCATCCGGCACCGGGATCATGTTCAGACGTGCCGAGAATTCGGCAGCCAGCACCATGCCGACTGCAACACCTTCGCCGTGAAACAGACGATCGGAGAAACCGGTCGCGGCTTCAAGTGCGTGGCCGAAGGTATGTCCGAGATTGAGCAATGCGCGATCACCGGTTTCTCGCTCGTCACGCGCCACGATCTCCGCCTTGGCGCGGCAACTGGCGGCGATGGCCTGTTCACGCGCGACATCGCCGGAGAATATCTCACCATGATGAGCCTCCAGCCAGTCGAACAATTCCGCATCGCCAAGCACACCGTATTTGGCGACCTCCGCATAGCCCGCGCGGAACTGGCGCGGCGACAGCGTGTCGAGCACCGCCGTATCCGCGATCACCAGTACCGGCTGGTGAAATGCACCGACGAGATTTTTGCCGTGCGGCGAATTGATTCCGGTCTTGCCGCCCACCGATGAATCTACTTGCGCGAGCAACGATGTCGGCACCTGCACGAAATCGACACCGCGCCGGACAATCGACGCCGCGAAGCCGGCGAGATCGCCGATCACGCCGCCGCCGAGCGCAATCACCAGATCGTTGCGCTCGATCTTCGCTGCGATCAGCCCTTCGGAAACCTCCTGCAACACCGCATAGCTTTTCGACGCCTCGCCCTCACCCACCACGATGCGCGACGATACAATGCCGGCATCGGCCAGCGCAGCTTCGGTTTTGCCGAGCCAGTGTTTGGCGACGGTGCGATCCGTCACGATGGCCACGCGCGCGCCGGGGCGCAGCGCGGCGATGCGATGGCCGAGCGACGGCAGCACATCGCGGCCGATGACGATATCATAGGCGCGATCGCCGAGGGCGACGCCGACGGTCACCGGATTATTGGTCTTGATGGGAGCGGTCATTGTGTTTCGCTTGAAGAAGAGGAAGCCGCGCCGCCTGACAACAGATGGGCGGACAACGCGTCGATGCATTCATCGACGATTTTTTCGTGCGGCACATCGCGCGAGGCGATCGCCAGATCGGCGAGTTGATAAAAAGGACTTCGTTCATCGATCAGACGCGCGATGGTCGCGGCCGGATCGGCAGTTTGCAGCAGCGGCCGGTCGGCGCGGCGCTTGACCCGCCGCAGGATGATATCGCCGTCCGCCTGGAGCCAGATTGAGACGGCCTTGTCATGAATTCGCCTGCGCGTCTCTTCGCGCATGAATGCGCCGCCCCCGGTGGCGATCACGCTGGGGCCGGTCTCCAGCAGCCGCGCGATCACCCGCGCTTCGCCATCGCGAAAATATGGCTCGCCATGCTGCGCGAAGATTTCGCTGACCGTCATGCCCGCATGCGCGATCTCGATTTCATGATCGGCATCGAGAAACGGAATGTGAAGCCGTGTACCAAGCCGGCGCCCGATGGTCGATTTGCCCGACCCCATCATCCCGACCAGCACGATCGAGCGGCCGCCCAGAGCCGCGACGATGTCGGCCTCATGGGTTATGCCGTCCTGATGTCTGGCTGCGGTCTCGGTCATCTCTGGCTCGGTTTGCCGTAAATGCGGCTGAGATGACACCTATACTACTCCTGCCGATACCGCCGCTAGTGCGGCGGGCCGCAAGTCCAGAGACTCTTGCCGAAACGGCGCGAACATGTTGGTAGTTTAGGCGGTCCGAACCGCAGTGTTCCGGCGGTTAACGCGCCTTCGGCGACTGCATCCAAAGGTTAATTTCGAGGCTGGTGATCCGGTTCTGACATTCGTACCATATCCTTCGCAGGCACTTTACGAATGTTAGAACCAAAGGATCACCAGAATCATAGTTTGCGAGTGTCCTTTCGTATCCGACGTTTGCCAGGGACGCGCTGCAAGATGAACCAAACGTCGGATACGGGACACTCGTAGATGCCCAGCCTGTTTCGCTTCCTGACTGTCGTGGCGGTGCTCGGCGGGCTGATTTACGGCGGCATCTTTGCGCTCGCCAATTTCGTCAATCCCAAGCCTCGCGAAATGACGATCAGCGTTCCGCCCGACAGATTCCTCAAGAGGTAAGCGGCTGGAGGAACGTCATGCCGTCCGACAAATCCTCAGACGCACGGCTCACCGGCCTGTTCCTCGATATGCTCGCGGCTGAGCAGGGCGCCGGCGCCAACACGCTCGACGCCTATCGCGGCGATCTCGAAGACCTCTCCGAATTTCTCGCGCAGCGCAAATCCACCTTCAAGAACGCAGACACCCAGACACTGCGCGACTATCTGGCCGACCTCGACACCCGAGGATTCAAATCGTCGAGTGTGGCGCGCAAGCTCTCGTCGACGCGTCACCTGTTTCGCTTTCTTCTCAGTGAACGCATGCGCGGCGACGATCCCGCTGCAATCCTGTCCGGCCCGAAACGCGGACGCGCACTGCCGAAGGTGCTGTCCATCGCCGACGTCGATCGTCTGTTGACGCAGGCGAAGGCGCTGTCTGTCGCGCCCGAACAATCGCCGCTGCAACAATTGCGCGCGTTGCGGCTCTCCTGCCTGCTCGAAATTCTTTATGCGACGGGGCTTCGTGTTTCCGAACTGGTGGCGCTGCCGCTGTCGGCGGCGCGGCGCGATGCGCGCATGATCGTGGTGCGCGGCAAGGGCAACAAGGAACGTCTGGTCCCGCTCAACGAGACGTCGAAGCAGGCGATGGCCGACTATCTCGCCGCGCTGGAAGATACGCGGCGTTCGCAGAAGAAGGCATCGGCGGCGTCGAAGTGGCTATTTCCGTCATCCGGCGAAAGCGGCCATCTGACACGGCAGCATTTCGCCCGTGACCTCAAGGAACTGGCGGTCGCGGCCGGCATTGCGCCGCGCCTGATCAGTCCACATGTACTGCGTCACGCATTCGCTTCTCATCTCCTGCACAATGGAGCGGACCTGCGGATCGTCCAGACGCTGCTCGGCCATACCGATATTTCCACGACCCAGATTTACACCCATATCGTCGAGGAGAGGCTGAAGAGCCTGGTGCGCGATCTTCATCCGCTGGCCGACAAATGACCTGTTAAAAGTCCAGCAATATCGGCACTTTTGACCGCGGCGCTTGACTTGGGACCGCTTCTTGACTTGAAAGACCCCACGAAAGACCTCAACCCTCGATTAAGACCGACCAAACGACCGATTCGCGCGCCCTTCGCCCAATCGCGCCCGCCCCTTATACTTGTCACATGCCGGACCTGATGCGCAGCTATCTGGATTTTGAAAAACCCGTCGCCGAACTCGACGCCAAGGTGGACGAGTTGCGCGCGCTTGCCGCCAGCGGCAGCGACATCAGCGAGGAAGTGTCGCGCATCGAGGAGAAGGCGGCGCAGGCGCTCATCGAGCTTTATTCCGATCTCACGCCCTGGCAGAAAACCCAGGTCGCGCGTCATCACCTGCGGCCGCATTGCGTGGATTACATCAAGACGCTCATCACCGAGTTCACGCCGCTCGCGGGCGACCGCAAGTTCGGCGACGACGAAGCACTGGTCGGCGGCTTCGGACGCTTCCGCGGCGAAAGCGTCTGCGTGATCGGCCAGGAAAAGGGTTCGACCACCGAAACCCGGCTCAAGCATAATTTCGGCATGGCCAAGCCCGAAGGCTATCGCAAGGCCGTGCGGCTGATGGAAATGGCAGATCATTTCGGTATCCCCGTGCTGTCGCTGGTGGACACCGCAGGCGCCTATCCCGGCATCGGCGCTGAGGAACGCGGACAGGCCGAAGCGATCGCGCGATCCACCGATGCCTGCCTCAACCTCGGCGTGCCCAATGTCGCCGTTATCATCGGCGAAGGCGGTTCGGGCGGCGCGATCGCGATTGCCACCGCGAACCGCGTGCTGATGCTCGAACACGCGGTCTACAGCGTGATCTCGCCGGAAGGCGCGGCCTCGATTCTGTGGCGCGATTCGGCGAAGGCGCAGGAAGCCGCGACCAATCTCAAGATCACCGCGCAGGACCTTGCCCGCTTCGGTGTGATCGACACCATCCTGAGGGAGCCGCCGGGCGGCGCGCACCGCGATCCGGCGGCCATGATCTCCCGGACCGGTGACGCCATCGCGCAGGCCTTCAACGACCTGCGGAGCCTCGATTCAAAGGCTGTCCGCAACCAGCGCCGGCAGAAGTTTCTCGATATCGGACGCAAGCTCGGCTAGGCCTCGTTCGGCTTAAATCGGCGAGGCCCGTGCAGCGAAGTCACATCGTGGCTTTTTCGAGACAGACCCACTTCTGGCCGACCCGTTTTTCCCCTGTATTTTGATTTACTTAGCGTTGACCATAAAACGCTTCCTGCCCCTGCGGGACAGGCCGCTCGGCTTGCGACCAGGGGGGCTTAAGGATAATAATTGCTCAATTGCTGACGCACGTTTTTAGCCAAAAAGCGAACGCTGCTTTTACGACGAAAACACGTGCGGCCTGTTTAGACGGGCAGTGTTTTCCGGCCGCCTCCTACGCGCCACTTTGCCGGAAGACGATCTGCCACCTTGGGGTCTAGCCGGAGTATGGGGATTGCCGGTCTGCCGCGGAGCCTTGCATTGATCGACCGCACGCACATTCGCGCGCTTGTCACGTCGGTTGCGCTTGCGGCCGGCCTTGTGCTTGCGGGATGCAACGGCGAGCAGCTCTCGCCAAGTTCAAAAGCCAATCGCCCGATCCCCGACAAGCTGCTTGCCGACATCGAAACCAAGAACATGGACAAGGCATCTCCGATACTTGTCCGCCTGTTCAAGCAGGAAGCCGAACTCGAGGTCTGGAAACAGACTCGCGACGGCAAGTTCGCGCTGCTGAAGACCTATCCGATCTGCCGATGGTCGGGAGACCTCGGACCGAAGATCAAGGAAGGCGACCGGCAGGCGCCGGAGGGCTTCTATTCGGTCACGCCGGCGCAGATGAATCCGACGTCGACGCTTTTCCTGTCGTTCAACATGGGCTACCCGAATGCCTACGACAAGGCATGGGGACGCACCGGATCGCATCTGATGGTCCACGGCGATTGCTCGTCGCGCGGCTGCTACGCGATGACCGACGAGCAGATCTCGGAGATCTACGCGCTCGGCCGCGAATCCTTCTTCGGCGGCCAGAACGCATTTCAGGTGCAGGCCTATCCGTTCCGCATGACCGCGCAGAACATGGCCCGCCACCGCAACAATCCGAATATGCCGTTCTGGAAGATGATCAAGGAAGGCAACGATCATTTCGAGGTCACGAAGCAGGAGCCGAAGGTCGATTTCTGCGAGAAGAAGTATGTCTTCGACGCGGAGAAGCCGGCCAACGCGACCCGCCCGCTGGCCTTCAACGCCTCGGCACAGTGCCCGGCCTATCAAATTTCGCCCGAGATCGCCGAAGCGGTCCAGGACAAGCAGCGCCAGGATGAATTGAAGACCGCGCAATTGGTCTCGCGCGGCACGCCGACCGCACGTTCACGCGCCGGCATCGATGGCGGCATGCATCCGGTGTTCGCCTCCAAGCTGCCCGAAGGCGAAGCCGCAATCGACAAGGACGTCACCGACTATGCGGTCGCGGCGTATCTGCCCGCTCCGGGCACCGTTCCCGCGCACGCGACCATTCCGAAGGCGCCGGAAACCGCGCCGTCGTTCAGCTTCACCTCGTCCAACAGCGAGCCGATGGTGGCGGTGACAAGCACGACGCCTGCCGCGTCCGACAATGCCAGCGCAAGCTCGTCCGAGGGCTTCCTCAGCAAGCTGTCCCGCTCCGTCGGCCTGCGTGGATCCGATCCCCAGCCTGCCGCAGCGCCTGCGAAGCCTGCCGCTGTCACCGCTGCACCGAAGGCAAAGTCGCCGGGACCGACCAAGGAAGCCGCCAAGAGCATGCCTCCGCGCGTCATTCCGCTCGAACGTCCGCAGCAGACTCAGGCGCAAGCTCCCGCCAAGCCTGTCGCTGCCGCGCCTGCGACGACAGCCGCAGCAGCACCCGCTGCTTCCTCACCGCAGCCATCGCTGGCCGGAGCCCAGCCTGCGGTGCAAGCGAACTCCTTCGACAGCCGCTGGTCGACGGTTCGCTAAAGCCAGGATCATTGCCGCACATAAAAAACGCCGGTCAAACGACCGGCGTTTTGTTTGGGCCCTTGTGCCCGGCGATTCTGCTCAGGCGAGCTTGCCGTGGCAATGCTTGAACTTCTTGCCGGAGCCGCACGGACAATCCTCGTTGCGGCCGATCTTGCCCCAGGTCGCAGGATTCTGCGGATCGCGCTGGGCGGCCGGGATCGGCGCAAGAGCAGCCTGTGCAAAGGCCATCTCGTCCTCACCGGTATTCGGATTGAGCTTGTGCGCTTCCATCTGCGGCAGTTCGGGCTGCTCGTCCGGCGGCACGATCTCGACGCGCACCAGTTGCGCAGTCACCGCCTCGCGCAGGTGCGAGATCAGGCCCTCGAACAGGTTGAACGCCTCGGATTTGTATTCCTGCAATGGATCGCGCTGGCCGTAACCGCGCAGCCCGATCACCTGGCGCAGGTGATCCAGCATCACCAGATGCTCGCGCCACAGATGATCCAGCGTCTGAAGCAGGATCGACTTTTCGACATAGCGCATGACGTCGGGACCGAACTGGGCCGACTTTGCCGCCATGTGTTCGTCGACGCGCTGCTCGATGCGCGACAGCATCTCTTCGTTGGCGATGCCCTCTTCCTTGGCCCACTCATCGACCGGCAGGTCGAGATCGAGAACGCGCTTCAGCTCGTCCTTGAGCCCGGCCACATCCCACTGTTCCGCGTAGGCGTGCTCGGGCACGTGCTTGGCGACCAGATCGTCAACGAGCGCATGGCGCATGTCGGAGACGGTCTCGGCCACGTTCTGGTCGCGCATCAGATCGATGCGCTGATCGAAGATCGCCTTGCGCTGGTCGTTCTGCACGTCGTCGAACTTGAGCAGGTTCTTGCGGATGTCGAAGTTACGCGCCTCGACCTTCTGCTGTGCCTTCTCGAGCGCCTTGTTGATCCACGGATGGATGATCGCCTCGCCCTCCTTGAGGCCGAGACGGGTCAGCATGCTGTCGAGCCGATCCGATCCGAAGATGCGCATCAGGTCGTCTTCGAGCGACAGATAGAATTTGGTGCGGCCGGGATCGCCCTGGCGGCCGGCACGGCCACGGAGCTGGTTGTCGATGCGCCGGGATTCGTGACGTTCTGAGCCGATGATGTAGAGGCCGCCCGGCTTGGTGATGGTCTTGGCCGGCTTGCTGCCCTTCGCCGGTTCGATCTCGATGACTTCTTCCGACTTCAACACCATCTCGCGAAAGCGTTCGATGTCGGCCTTGATCTGTTCGATCTTGGCCTTTTTCTCGGCCTCATCCGTGATGTCGGCGGTCTCGATCTGGCTGCGCATTTCCAGCGAA
>JAFVHU010000032.1 GCA_017474385.1 Afipia sp.
CCGTTTGGTGATGGATTGAGCAGCGGACGTTGTGAGAGCGGCGCGGGCGAAGATCCAAGGACCATCCGACAGAGGATGAAGAGATTCGATCTCTCCCGCTTCAGCCGCCAGCCGGAGCGTCTTGGGCGCGATCTTCAGGATTGGCGACATTTATTGTCCAACTTTTCGCCAAGCATCGGCCCCAACGACAAGCCGGAAGCCTACGTTCGACGAACTGCTATCAGGATCCTGTCCTTGTCGAGCGCTGACGCGATAGCCTTCGCAATATGCCTCACTGCAGAGGAAGGAGCCGCCGCGGATGACGCGCTTTGGCGCATCCGCGCGGATACCTTCCGGATCGAAGGAATCCGCCGGCCCGGTCGGATTGACCGAAACTTTCCGCGCCGCGGCTTGCTGGGCGAATGCATCGGCCCGGTACCAGTCCGCGACCCACTGCCAGGCATTTCCGGCCATGTCATGCAGGTTGTAGCCATTCGCCGGATAAGAGCCTACCGGCGCGGTGCCTGGGAAAATCTTTGGTGACTGTGATTGGACCGGGAACGTCTGGTTGGTATCACCCCAAGTCTTTCCCATCTCCTTGCCTCCGGGCTTGAACAGGTTTCCCCAGGCATAAGTTGCCTGGTCTAGCCCGCCCCTCGCTGCGTACTCCCACTCCGCCTCAGTAGGCAAACGCTTGCCGGTCCATCTTGCGTAGGCAAGTGCATCTTCATACGACACTTGGACAACCGGATGAGCGTCTCGGCCTTCGATGCTCGAGCCCGGTCCTGTCGGATGGCCCCAATCAGCACCGGCCACGTATCGCCACCATTTCGAGTAGTCCGCAAGGGAAACCGGCTTGCTGGTTCCGACAAACACAACCCCGCCCGGCACAAGTGCCGAATCCGGGGGCCGTGGCGTATCAGGTGGGAGTTGTGCCTGCAAAGACGCCCATGCAGGC
Source organism: Afipia sp. (assembly GCA_017474385.1). GTDB lineage: Bacteria > Pseudomonadota > Alphaproteobacteria > Rhizobiales > Xanthobacteraceae > Afipia. Next base: position 938 of record JAFVHU010000032.1, read on the forward strand.
TTAAGCTCCGCGGTCGTGATATAGCCGGTCGCACGCACAAAAGCAGCGAACTCCCTGTTGGTCACGTGGAATCGGTCCATCCAGAATCCATCCACATGGACCTGATGGGCCGGGCGTTCGTTCGAGCGGGCCTGGGCATTGCTGCTGCCCATTTGAAAGTCACCTCCTGGGACCCAGACCATGCCAACCGGTCCGACCACACCATCGCCGATTTGACCTAGTCTGAGTTCTCCCGATTTGACCAAGACAGACCATCCCGCCCCAACGGCAAGTGCCAGAATCACGACACCGCCGTACCATTTGGTGTCTCTTTTCATCACATACTCCCGTTGCCGGCTTCTCCTTAGTCCTTGCTCTCGATCTGCTTCGGGATCCCTTTGCGCCAATCGAAATAGTTAAAGAGCGATTTCGCCAGAAAGTCATAGTCCCAGTCGATCACTTTGCTTTCCTTGGCCCACTTTTCATACTTCTCTGCCATGGCTGCAACCAGTTGCGGATGTTGAGTCGCCAGATCTTGCGTTTCTCCGCGATCCTCCTGGGTATCGAATAACTGCCAGCGCTCCTCCCCATACGGCTTTGGCAGCCAGCTAATTTTCCATTTCCCTTGTCGATACGCCTTGTTGCCAAACAACTCCTCGCCTCGCTCGTAGTTGGCATCCCGAGCGGAATCTGCCTTGCCGTTGATGACACGAACAAAGGACTGCCCCTTCAGCGGCTCGAGTGGTACTCCATTTGGGGTCTTTCCACGTTCGGCGTTAGTCAACTCCAATATCGTCGGGAAGATATCCTCGACCGCCAGGAAGGAATCATTCATGGAGCCGGGCTTCTTGATCATTGGAGCCTTAACGATCATCGGCGAGATCGTTCCGCCTTCGGTGACTATCATCTTGAACAGTTTGAACGGCGCGGAACTCGCATGGGCCCAACCTGGCCCGATTCCGGCAAAGGATTTGGGTGCCCCTAAATTATCAAAGGACGTATCGAATTGCTGCTTGATCCACTTGCCGTCGCCGTTACCTGGATAGAGCCCCATGTAGGCAGCCGATGGACCGTTGTCCGAGAAGAAAACGATGATGGTGTTGTCGTAAGCTCCAGACTTCTTAAGCTCGGCAACCACTCGACCGATATTGGCATCAAGATTATCGAGCATGCCCGCATAGATCTCCATCAGGCGCTCCTGCTCCTTGCGCTCTTCGGTGGAGAGTTCGGCCCATGGCTTGAACAGAGGCGGGGGGGCTGACATCTTCGTAGCGGCTGGAATCACGCCAAGCCGTTTCATGTTTGCAAACAGTTCCTGCCGGTGTTTGTCGTATCCGCCAGCAAACTTGCCGCGATACTTCTTGATATATTCGGCCGGAGCTTGCAGAGGATCATGCACGGCCTGGAAGGCCAAGTATCCCAGGAACGGTTTCCCCTGAACCTGTGCGTCCTTCATATAGGAAAGGAACTTGTCCGTGTAGAGATCCGACGAAAACTCGCCGGTATCGCGCGGCACGCGCTTGCCGTCCTCGAGGAAGGTCGACTTCGGTCCGACGGAGGCTAGGCCGCTTTCGTCCCAATGGCTGCCGCCACCCTGAACGAGCACGAACGAGCGGTCGAAGCCGCGCGCTGCGGGGGACTGGTCCGGCTTGCCACCAAGATGCCACTTGCCAGCCATGAAGGTAGCATAGCTCTTCTCCTTCAGCACTTCGGCAACGGTCTTCACCCGATCGTTCAGCGAGCCAATGTAGTTGCCGGGATACTTGTCCATCTCCGGAAAGTGAATTTCGCCCATCGAGCCCATGCCTGCCAAGTGGTTGTCCACACCCGTCAGCATCTGGGCTCGCGTTGGAGAACACGTGGCGTGCACATGGAAATTCGTGAAGCGCATGCCCTCCTTGGCCAATGCATTGAGATTTGGCGTCTGGATGACCGATTGACCGAAGGGTTGGATGTCGTTGAAGCCCATGTCGTCAGCCAGGAGGATTATGATGTTCGGTTCTCGATCCGAACTCGACTTGGCTGCGGTCGTTACCGCACATTGAGCCAGCGCAGTTGCAACCGCTAAAACTAAGAATCTGCTTTTCAATTTTCTCTCCTATATGTTGAGGTGCTTCGTAGATAGGAAAATGAGGCCCTAAAGCAGAACCGCTTCGGTTCAGTTTGCTAGCGTGCGTCAACTGATCGCTGCAGACAGTAAAGGCGGTTACGACGATGCGATCCGTACGCTCGCTCTGTAGAATTCTTCGGCCATCCTCCTCTTCAGACGACCACTACACCGACTTCGTCACGCACAGGATTGGATAGGACTCCGATCTGTTCGATCTCGACCTCCACGACATCGCCACCCCTCATGAAAAGTGGCGGCTTGCGCCCCATGCCGACACCCGAAGGCGTCCCGGTAACAATCACATCGCCCGGCTTCAGAGTGAGGAAGGACGACAGGATCGAGACCAGTTTCCCAACTGAGAACACCATGTCGGAAATCGATGCGTCCTGGACGACTTGACCATTCAGGCGCGTCTGCAGGCGCAGACCCTCGCAACCGAGCGGCAGTTCGTCGGCAGTGACGAAAACCGGGCCGAAGGCACCCGTGCCGTCGAAGTTCTTGCCTGGTGTCCACTGCGGCGACTTGAACTGATAGTCGCGGATGGAAGCGTCGTTGAAAATCGAGTAGCCAACCACATATTCGAGAGCCCGCGCCTCGGGTACATCGCGCGCCGTACGGCCGATCACGGCGACTAGCTCTCCTTCATAGTCCAATTGTTCCGATACCGATGGGCGTATGATCGGCGCACCGTCAGCAATGAGGCTGGAGTTGAAGCGTCCGAAGATCGTCGGATAATCCGGCTGTTCGAAGCCGCTCTCGGCCGAATGGTCGCGATAGTTCAGCCCGATGCAGACGATCTTTTCCGGGTTCGACAGTGGCGGCAACAGCGTCGTGGCGGCCAGATCAAGGGCGGGCGCTTGCGCAAGCGCCTTGCTGGCATCTGCTAGGGCAGTGCCGCCTGCCTCGATCAGTGTCTGGAGCAAACCCGGGAATCCCGGTTGAGCCGCAGTCATGCCGCGCCACTCGTTACCGACCTGGATGGCCAGCCCCGCTAGCCCATTCTTTTCAAACGACGTGAAACGCATCGACAATTCTCCTCATCTGGCGGCGAAAGCTGGATCCTTCGTGACATCACTGACTAAGTAGATTCCAAATTACATATGGCTTCCGCCTTCTAGCTAGGGTGACAGGTTGGCAATGGCGGCGACCGTGCCAAGGATGGCAGGTCTGCGGGACGCCAGTCGCCAACCTCGATCAGTACTCAGCACTCGCCGATCTGCGGGTGCTTTTGGCCTCGCAAAATTATGTTCTGTCAGTCGAGGAAATCTGTCGGCGCCGGTATCCCCCAGATGTTCGCGGCAGGGACTGTAGGCATCCACACCTTGGGCTTTTGGAACCGATCTTCGTGATAGGGGCGTGGCTCCCACCATCCAAGGTCTTCATCACTCATCTTGTCGATCTCCGTGAAGAGCTCGATGATCTGCCCGTCCGGATTGCGGTAATAGACTGAAATGTTGTGGCCTATTCCATGCCGCACGGGGCCCCAGATGAGGGGAATGTTCTCAGCGGCCAAAGCATCACACGCCGCGCCAATGTGCGCGAAATCCTTCAATTCGAACGCGATGTGGTGCATCTTCACGCGCTCGCCCGAAACGAGATTGATTGCATGATGGTCAGCGTTACAGCGCAAGAAGGCGAAGAAATCCGCCAACCAGTCGGACTCGCGAAATCCCAACACATCGCAATAGAAGCGAAGGGCCGATCCCAGGTCGGTCACGTTGAATGCGATGTGGCCTAACTTGTGGGGGAGAATTCCGGTTTTTCCAAAAGGCTGGGGGCTCGCCTCCTGATTGCGGAATACTTCTATCAATGTGCCCTTGGGGTCCGTAAAGCTGAGTAGGTCGGAGACGCCAGGTTGAGAGTCTGATTTGCGCGCCGTCGCAATGCCATGTCCTTCGACGTGACGAGCAAAATCTGCGAGGTCGTCATTTCCGCCGAGTTGGAAACCGAGACGAACGCAGCGTGCGTCGGTTCCCTTCTGAAGCACAACAGTGTGATGGTCGTTCCCTGCGCTAAGGAATGCCCTATTGCCATCCCTTTCGACCACAGTCAGACCGAGCACCCGTGCATAGTGGTCAAGCTGCGCTTCAAGGTCGGGCGTTTCAAACGTCGCATGTGTAATTCTTCGTACGCGGATCATGTTTTCCTCCTAGATGACAAGAATGAAATCTTTACGTGCTACGATCTGCTGGCCATGTCCGAGCCGTCCAAGCCCGAAACACCTAGAACCAGCTGATACAATTCCGATCCCGGTCGGCACATTTCGTCGTATGTCGCTAGATGATTGAGCCCTTCCAGCTCAATGATGTCGCGGACATTGTCGGGCCATTGCCGCCCAAGGAATTCGGTCTGCCAACGAAACGCCACGCTCTCGAGTTGGCCCACCGCCGCGAAAACCGGGATCTTGTTGGCGGGTTTCAACAGGGCCGGGCTCAGGGCAGTCGCGGTTTCGATTTCAAGACCGATATCCTTGTTGATGAATTCGAGATCGACCAACGGCCGCAGGTCATAAAGCCCGCTCGTAAAGACCGCTCCGCCAACCAGGTTGAATGGCAGATCTGGAGCTCGAGCGGACCAGTCCGTGGCCACCAGCATGGCGCCGAGATGGCTCCCTGCGGAATGCGCGGCAATGGTGATCGAGCGCCGCGCCAGTCCAAGCTCTTTGGCATGCCTAAAAAGCCATTCAGCGGAGCCCCGCACCTGCTCGACGATATTTTTCAGGCGAACGGCGGGACTGTGACCGTAATTGACAACGGCGACCATTGCCCCGCGGGAAACGTAGTGCTCAGCGAAGCTCGAGAACACAGACTTGTCGAGAGATCGCCAGAACCCTCCCCGGATGAAGAGAACCGCTGCAATGGGATGGTCATCTGGCATGAACAGGTCGAGCGTTTCGGCTGGACTGTCGCCATAAGGAATATCCAAGCGAGCGCGAGATCTGACGCGGAATGTTGCGGCCTTTGTTGCCCACTCTTCGATTATCGCTTCGAAGTCTGGAATCTGCGCACGCGTGCTATACTCTTGCTCCAGCGCTCGATTTTCGGCTGCCGGCGCCTTGATTGAAGACATCTTCTTTCTCCGAGGTGGGAAACAGTAGGACTTCTGCTACCTGTGACCTCGGCCTAGGAAGATAGTTTCCTCCCGAGAATCTCGCCAAGAGCGCGCGATAGCTCGCCAAGCGTGTCGGCAGCCATTGTTTGACTCCGATAAGCGACGAAGTTGTCAGGACGAACGAGCAGGCAGCCGTCGTCTTCGATCTCGCGCAACCGAGCCCACTCGCCGTAAACGTCCTCCGCGTCGAGTCCGGCCCCAATCGCTCGACCAATAATTGGGAGCTTGCAGTTTTGAGCTAGGCGCTGGGCCGCATCGAGCCATGCTCTCCCGCCATGACCTGTGATCACCGTAAACCGCCCACGCCCGCCGAGATCGAGCGAAGAGATGGTGTTGCTGTTCTGGAACAGCCTGGCATGCGGAAGATGCGATCCAGGGTGAGTCGATGGTTGATAGTAGAGCTCCGGATCGCGGGTTGGCTGCGGTCGTGGCGTCCCATCGCCAACAATTGCGCTCGATTTGTAATACTGCCCAAGTTCAACGCCATGTGCGTTGAAATGATGCTGCTGGACTTCCACCGCCCGTTCCAATTGCTTGCGTCGTTCGGCTCCAGCTTTTGTGTTGCCGTGCAATTCCGCGATTGAGGCCCAACCTTCCGCCGCCTCCTGCCCATAACGGAATCCAAATGCGGAAGACAGCGCCTGGAGGTTCGCAACCGACTTGTTCGCTCTTTCGACCACCTGCTTCGCTACGGGCTGCCGCTCGTCCGAATACGAATCCAGAAGCGATGGGTCGGCATGGCCCTTCAAGACCATGGCGAGTTTCCAGGCCAGATTGTAACTGTCCTGGATCGAGGTATTGGTGCCCAGACCGTTGGCTGGCGGATGCCGGTGCGTTGCGTCACCGGCGATCATCACCCTTCCGATCTTCATTGATTTCGCGAACAGGTGGTTGATCGCCCATTGCCCGACGGACTTGACCTGAATGGGAATATCGGGATCGCCGATGATTTGCCGTGCGTGCCGAATGACGGCCTCTTCGCTCAGGTCCGGCGTGCCTTCAGACGTGAGGAACGCAAAGACGAGAACCCATTCCGTCCATGGTTTGACGCAGATAAAGCACCCGCTACCAATCCAGAAGTTGTTGCCTGGCTGCGCAATCAAGTAGATGACACTAGGCCGAGGTTCGGCATATTTCGAAAGGTCGACATCGAGCCAGCAGCTGACCTGCTCTGCCGCGCCCGCGGTGCCCTCCAATTCGAAACCGATTTCGCGCGCCACGACGCTGTTTCCGCCGTCGGCGCCAATGAGGTATTGTGACTTAACTTCGATCTTCTCCCCGGTTATGCGGTCAAGCAGCGTCGAATAGACTGCGCCATCGGCCTGCCGGACCGATACGAGTTCCGTATCAAAGCGCACCCGGGCGCCTCGTTCTTTTGCCGCCGCGAGAATGATTGGCTCCATGATGTGCTGGGGCAAATTGCACATCGATGTTGGGCTAGCGGAATCGTAATCCGTTCTGCGCTGCACGCCGCTGCCCCATGACTCAATTCGCACAAGCTCCGTCCCGTTCATGGCGGTCAGCCAGGTCGTGTTCCCCATCATGTGATTGGGCAGGGCAGCAGCGACGATACGATCCTCGATGCCAAGATCACGAAAGACCTCGACCGCCCGTTGATTGGTAATGTGCGCGCGGGGTGAGTTGGCAGTTCCTGAATGGCGCGACACAGCCAGCGCCGGAATTCCGTAGTCAGCAAGGAGGGCGCTAGCGGTCAATCCTGCAGGGCCCGCACCCACGATGAGCACTGGAATTTCTATTTGAATCACACTTTTCTCCCTTGAAATCGATCATTATTGATAATTTCGATTTTCTTAGCGTAGATTGGGAGATATCCCCTGTCAACATAGTGAAGAGGGGAGGTGCATATGGAAACGGGGCCGAATATCGACTATCTGACTGAAATCGTTTATGATTGAAATGTTCGATTTCTCGAAAGAGCCGATGGTGGAGGAAGCGTTGGAAGAAACGATTGAGAGAATACCGGCTTCGACCGCACCCGGGGCCAAGGGTCGAACCATGTCGGACAAATTGTATCAACGTCTGCGCGGCGACATCACAGACGGTATCTGGAAACCGGGCGCGAAATTGAGGCTCGATGAACTGAGGGCGCACTACGCGGTCGGGCTTAGCCCATTGCGGGAAGCGATGATGCGTTTGGCTTCAGAAGGGCTGACGATCCTCGAAGGCCAACGCGGCTTCCATGTGTCGCCGATATCTCGTGCGGAATTGATCGACATTACCATGCTGCGCCAAGAGCTTGAGACTCTCGCTCTGCGGCTTTCCATCAAACATGGCGGCGACGAGTGGGAGGCAAATTTGCTGGCCGCATTTCATCGTCTCTCGAAACTACAGAGACAATCACCAACAAACCCTCTTGTGGTTAACCACCAGTGGGAGGAAAAGCACCGGGATTTTCATTTCTCGCTGGTAGCTGCATGCGGTTCGCCGCTGCTTTTGCAGTTTAGAGGTGTGCTCTATGACCGGGGGCAGAGGTATCGCTCTCTGTCGATTGCAGCGGGCGGTTCGATGCGTGATGATCTCAAAGAGCATCGGCAACTACTTGAGGCAACACTGACGCGCAACGAGGCTCTCGCGACCCAACTGATGTGTGAACATTTCGCACGCACACAAGAATTGCTACTGGATGCAGGCTCTGAATTGTTCGAATGAGATGCGGTGCGCGCATCTATGCCGGGTTGCCAGGCGAGGCGCATGGAGTAAGAAGTTGGCTGACCGCTGCCGCAATTTGAGCGGACCGCTTTCTTCGTTCGGAGATTAATCGAGACTAGCATTTCTGTGGTTGCCGCCCGGAGTGCTAGCACTACTTTCGCAGATTTTCTGCGGCTTTTACGGGTTCGCCTTCTGCAGTATGGGCATCGCTGAGAAGGCGGTCGAAGAATGAGATCGATGATGGCGTGACGCACCGCCGGCAAGCTTGGTTGAGGCGGCGGTCCGCGATTCTTTTTCCGCCCCGCTTGTGCGAGGCGACGGTGTTGCAAGAAGCGTAAGCGATCATGGTCATCAGCGCGTGACGATGAACAGCTTGCCAGGATAGCCCGTCGAAGCGATCGAGCCCGAGTTCCTCTTTCAACTGCTGATGCGCCTGTTCGCAAATTCATCGTGCCTCGATGGTAGCGGCTAACGTGGGCAGATCTGTCGCGGCGGGCAGGTTGGCGAGATAGTATTTCTTTCTCCTGACGTCCGGTGTTCGCCGATCAGCCAAGCCTTCTCGCCGGGAAGATGTTGCTGGCCCTTACCCTTGATCCGCACCGAGCGAGCGTTCGCTCTTTGGCACCGCGGTGTCGTCGACAACCAGCATCGCATCCTTATCGCCGATGAGCCGGGCAGCCTGATTGAGCAGATCGGTCTCAAGCTGGGCCGCATCCCAGACGCCGTCCGCAATGAAATGGTGCAACTGATCGTAATCGTCCGCTGCAAACGCTCCGCCATTGGTTGAATGCTTTTGCGCTCACCAGGGTCGATCAACCCCGCAATGTAAAGCGGACACATCCGAATTCAGGAAGGTCGCGATTTCTTCACGCGAACCCGCACTCGCCGCCGCCAAAGAGACAGCGAAGCCTTCGCGACAAATGCACGCTCAATAGCTTCTCCGATGTCACGACTTGCTCGCAACGCGACCGAATAGACGCACCTGCATGGACTGGGCCGAGATCGCCAATAAGGCCGGGACCACAAAAAGTGTTGTAATATCGATTTCGAGACGGTAAATCGAACAAAATAAAAAAATCGATGTTATTTCAAATCATCGAACAAGGGAGGCTTGAACATGGGTTTTGCGAGCCGCTGGTGGATCGTTGCGGTCACCGTGCTTGGACTAATAGGTGGTGCTCAGGCCCTCATCGCTGCCGCCGTTGGCGTTCTTGTTGGGCCCATTACTCAAGAGTTCGCTGGGTCGAGATCCGGAGTTTCTGCAGCGGCTCTCCTTGCAAACGTTTCCCTCGCGGCAGGCGTACTCATCTCAGGCGCGTTGATCGAGCGATGGGTAGTTGGGCGCGGTCATTATCTCCCAGGTGACGAAGGTATCGGCCTCGCTGTGCTTACCTTCGCGTTGGTGTTTCCCGCCATTGCCTTCGCCCCAAAAGAAGCGCCAGCCAGCACTAAGTGGGATTCCGCAGTTTCGACCCTGCTGGGCCTTTCGCTACGGGAAGCGACGCAAACGAAGTCCTTTTGGCTTCTGACCACCATTTTCCTTCTGGTGCCGAGGCTCCAGCCAATTTGCCACGTCTGCGATCTCGATCGCTGGACGCGGTCTGTTGTTTGGCCGCGTCCTTGCCGGATATCTGCTCGATCGATTTTTTGCGCTTCGTGTCGCGATAATCGTCTTTCTCGTGCCGGCGATTGGGATGGCAGTTCTAGGTACATCTCACGACACCGCCTTCCATTTGTTCGGAGTTCTTTGCGTGGGAGCCGGGTCGGAGCGGAGTACGGCGCGGCATTGCTGGCGTTTATCGCGGTCCTCTGCGGAATCCGCGTCCTCGTATCGCTGCGCGGGCCCGATGTATTTGCCCCTGCGCAACTGAACCAAGTCGGCTCCGATCGGAAGCCAATGGGCGAGGCTGCTCTCATTTCGAGGTAACTGCGACCGCGCTCCAAGCGGGAATCCGCAGGTAGCCAACGTAAGCTTTCATCAAGCGGAGGGGCATCGTGAATTCGAAATCAGACGGAGGGGCACTATGAGTTCAAACTGGGGAATTTTTAACAAGGTTGCGTTTGGCATCGCTATGACGGCAACGCTTTTTAGTGCGCCCGCTCGCGCCTATGAGGCAGGTTGGCCAGGCACTGAACAGAGGCTGGGAGCCACGTTGGGGGGCGCTTCTGCCGGAGTGCCGCCGCCTGGCATCTATATGTTCAACCAATTCGTCACCTATCAAGCGAAGGTCACAGGACCTAATGTCCCCAACGGTCCCAATGCTAAGAACGTCGGGGTGGGGGCGGGATTATTGTTCGTGCCCGGTTGGAATTTTCTCGGAGCAACGTATAACGCGGTTATCGCGGCGCCGTTTGTTCCCGTGGCAAGCGTCTCATCGCCTGCAAATTCCCAGATTGCAGGCTTGCACAACACCTATGTTGTGCCGGTAGAACTGAGTTGGAAACTCGGCGACAGCGGCTTCTTCGTAAAGACCGGGCTCGGAATATATGTTCCGAGCGGCGATATTTCTGGTCCTACCGGATTGGCAGGCGCCGGCGACCCGTGGTGGACATTCCAGCCTGAATTCGTTGTTTCGTATTTGAAAGACGGTTGGAACCTGACTGCGTTCATGTTTCAGGAATTCCACACCAAGAATCCGCTCACGGGTTACCGGACTGGCAATATCTTCCATGCGGAACTCGCAGCGACAAAGACTATCGGAAAATGGACCTTTGGGCCGGTTGGCTACGTCGCCGCACAGGTTAGCGACGACAAGTCCAGCGCGTACTATAACTACGCGACCAACCTGAACCGATATACGAGAATCGCAGCGGGTGGCTTGGTTGGTTACAATTTTGGACCCGCGCAATTGAATGTTTGGCTGACGAACGAGTTCTATCACACCGCGTCCGGAAAGACGCCGGTCGCTGGCGTTGATCTCGCTACGGTCCCGAACGGCTTTTCCGCGTTCGCAAGCTTAAGCTATCGGCTGTGGGCGCCTGATGATCAACAACAGAAAACTGCGAAGATACCGTTGATAACAAAATAGTCGGTGAGGAGGGTTCGACCTCAATCCAGGAACGAAGATTTCCGTGCGCTCATAGGCCACGACACGACAAACCTCCCAGACTAGCCTCGCCTTCAGGCGAGGATTTTTTTTGGTGCGCCCAGTATGGGCGCACTCTTATGGGTGCGAGTCCCATCGTGAGTTTGATCACAATGAGCGAAGCGCAACTGCATGAGGGCGACCGAGTGTGGGGGAGGAAGTGTGGAGCGAAACTGCAGGCCGGCGAACAAGAATCCGATTAAAGGGCGTTGTCGGCCAGGGCGAGCGAGCCAGAAACCGCGAAGCCCTCGTGATCAAAGGGAAGCGGCAAAGACCCGGCGGTCGTACAGTGAAGGAGTGCGTACTTACCGGGGGAGATCTCGCCCTGTGCGCGAGAGGGCAACGGTGTCGAGCCGGAGCGAGAAGTCAACCGAGGCCGTAGTAGTCGGTGGGAAGGCTGCAAAGCCGACCCGGAGGCGAAGGGCCGAACGAGAGCGAATGTTCCAACGCCATGCCGAGGCGGCAAGCATCGCGTCAGACGCCTGTGGCAAGCAGGACGATTCGAGGAAGGGCGCGGTGAAACCGCGCGGGCCGCCCAGCGCGCGATCATCAATGGCGGGTCTTAACCCTCTCGAATGCCCCTTATCCTTTCCTCACCTCTGATCGGCCAATCATCATGACCAACGGCCTGACAGGTCCGGACGCACACTTCGGCCTTCCCATTAGTCCGCAGCACATCTTCTTGGCTACTACCAACGAGGATACATTTCTCAAAATTCAAGCGATCAATCCGGCCCAAATACTTCACACCGTTAATGATAAGGTCGCACTACAGGCGATGAAATACGTTTATAGCCGTGACGATTCGCAACTTGCATTCGTCGCCGAACGAATCGGAAAGAGGATACCTTCAACCCCTCTGGAAACGCGCCAAGCACCTATCAGCCAACTATAAGAGCGGCTAAGCCGCTTCTTCGGCGGCGTCATAGCGCAACGCGGGCGTCGATTTCGAACGTTTCTTGGTGAGCAATGAGCGAACAAAAGCGTTCCATTTCTTCATGGCGGCCCGCTTCTCCCGCATATAATTCCAGCGATCGTAGCTCTTCGAACTGACGTCTTGAAGCGTGTGGTTTTGCAGTCGATCGCGGATCTCCTTTGAAAGACCCGCTTTCCCGGCGAGCGTTTTCCACGTTCGGCGCAGGTCGCGGTTGGTCACAACAGGAATTACCTCGCGTTCCCGTTGGCGCCACATAAACGAGTAGAGCGTGCCGTGGCTGACGGGGCTCGTCGGATTAATGGCGGAGGGAAAGTACCATCCGTAAGAGTTGGGTTTGATCGACTCAATCAACTCCGCGGCGATGTCAGGGACTGGTATGGCGTGCGGCTTGCCGTTCTTGGTCTTTGACCAGTCGATGATCCGCTCCTTCGCGTCCCACTGATCGACATGAAGGCGCGCGATTTCCTCAACGCGCTGACCGGTAAGCATGAGGATCCGCACGGCTCGCGTATAAGGAGGATGAACGGGCGCGTCCGGACATTCCAGCCAACGATAGAGCCGGAGGAATTCTTCTTCATCTAGCCAGCGTGTGCCTACCTGCTTGGGTTCTGTAGGAATACCGGCGGCGGGATTGAACATGAGGCGAAAGCGTCGAACTGACGTATTCCGATAGTCATGTTCCGACTTCATCCCCCAGCTGTAGGCGGAGCGGATGTAACTCCGGACATGATCAGCCATCGAACGCTTGCCACGATCGTAGATGGGCCGGATCAGTTCAGTGATTTCGTCTGGCTCAATGTCCCGGGCTGGCCGATTGCGGCCTAAAGTATCGGCGATTTTGTTTAGGCCCTTCTCCGCTTCCTTCCAGGACGACTTCTCTGATGCCTTCAAGTGAGCGACGTACGCCTCGAAGAGATCGGCCACTGTGCCCGCGCGTGTGTCGCCGGTGATCTTGATGCTGCGACCTTTCTGGATCATGTCGGCGAAGTCGCGGCTGAAGACTTCGCGCGCCTTGCTGAGCGACATTGACGGATACGAGCCGAGCTTCTTTTTGAGGCGCTTCTGATCTCGCCACTGCTGCGCCATCCAGTCCGCCGTGACGCGAGTGGGCATCGGCTTCATGACCAGAACGAGTCGCCCAGTGCCGTGGCCCTCGCCATCGACGAGACTTAGCTGTTTGCCGGTCTGCTCCACCTGCTTCAGAGCGCGACGAATCTCTCCATCAGTAAGGCTTGGCACTGGGTTCTCCCGTTGGCTCTCAAGTGGGGTCGCCAGATGGGCAATAGGGGTCGGCGACTGGGGTCAAAAGGGCGATCGATCCCCTCAGAACCGACCCCAATATGCCATAGTGTCCAGCCCTACGACAAGTCAGAAAATATAGATTATTCAATGGGTAGGAGTGTGATCTAGTGTGATCAAAGTTGGTTGAGTGGGATGGTTGTGGACCAGAATGATCGCGGTGGCGGACAGTTCCAGCGCGCGCTTGACCACTTCGCGCGGATAGACCGGCGTGTGATCGACGGTGCCGATCTGCTGCAACTCGTCTGCGATCAACTGATTGCGCTTGTCGAGAAACAGGATCCGGAACTGCTCCTTGTCGGCGAAGGCCATGGCGGCGCGGCAATACTCGATCACATTCGACCATGACGACAGCACGGTCTTCTCTTTGCTGATCTGTCCCTTCGCGACACGGCTTGCGGTCGCGGCGATCAGTTTGATCTCTGTGATCGCCGAGTCTCCGAGGCCGCTGAGTTCCTTCAGGCGTAACTCAGGTGCGTTAACCACCTCGGCGAACGATCCAAATTTCGCGATCAGCGCCTTGGCCAGCGGTTTGACGTCACGCCGTGGCAGCGCGCGAAACAGCACCATCTCGAGCAGTTCGTAGTCGCTGAGCGCATCGGCGCCCGCTTCCCGGAAGCGGTCGCGCAGCCGCTCGCGATGGCCATGATAGTGCGGCGCTTCGGAGAAGCCGGATGAAACAGATGGGTCGTCGGATTTTGCGGGCATGACGGAATGCGTGCTCAAGTATGTTGCGAGCATCGCCGCGCCCGGCGGCATTTGCAACCGGCTTTATGCTGGTATCAAGAGACAGGAGCCTTCACCGAATGCACGGATATGTCCATTCGGCGCGCAGGCTAAGGATCAGATATTGTAAGGCGGCTTGTCCAGCTTGCCGGGTGAAAGCGTGAAGATTTCCACGCCGTCCTGCGTCACGCCGACCGAATGCTCGAACTGCGCTGACAGCGAGCGGTCGCGGGTCACGGCGGTCCAGCCGTCGGACAGCACCTTCACATGCGGCTTGCCGAGATTGATCATCGGCTCGATGGTGAAGAACATGCCGGGCTTCAGGAGAACACCCTCGCCGGGGCGGCCGACGTGAATGATGTTCGGCTCGTCGTGAAACATCCGGCCGAGGCCATGGCCGCAGAAGTCGCGCACCACGCTCATCTGCTGCGGTTCGACGAAACTCTGGATCGCGTGGCCGATGTCGCCGGTGGTGGCGCCGGGCTTCACGGCGGCTATGCCGCGCATCATCGCCTCATAGGTCACGTCGATCAGCCGTTCCGCGCGGCGTGAAATCTCGCCGACGGCATACATCCGGCTGGAATCGCCATACCAGCCGTCGACGATGAAGGTCACGTCCACGTTGACGATGTCGCCTTCTTTCAGCGCACGGTCGCCGGGCATGCCATGGCACACGACGTGGTTGATCGAGGTGCAGGTCGAATAGCGGTAGCCGCGATACATCAGGGTCGCGGGATACGACTTGTGGTCGAATGCGAACTTGCGGACGAAATCATCGATCTGCGACGTGAAAATGCCCGGTCTGACGATCGCAGCCAGTTCGTCGAGACATCGAGCGACCAGTGCTCCCGCCTTGCGCATGCCGGCAAACGCCTGGGGACCGTGCAGCTTGATCTGTCCGGTCTTTCGCAGCGAGGTTTCGGTGGCTTCGATGTAAGTCATGCGGAATCTGGCTTCAAATCGAGGAAAGTTGAGTGTGCATCACTGCAATTTAATGGATGCTGCCCGCAGTGCAAGCCGCAGCATCAGCCGGGCTCCCCAGCGCTGTTTTCAGGGCATTTATGCCGGTTTTGAGGCCTCGATGGGAACGGAACGCCCAAGTTTGATGTCGCAGCGGGTGAGATCGCACGTCCATGCCAGCGCCTCGACGCCGGACACGCGCGCCTTGTCGAAGGCGCGCGCATAGGCCGGATCGATGTCGCGCGCCAGCGCGAACGAGCGGGCCGAGCCGATCTGGATCACGAACAGCATCACGGCGCGGGCGCCAGAGGCCACCATCTCCGCGAGTTCATCGAGATGTTTTGCACCGCGCGCGGTCACTGAATCCGGGAATTCGGCGACACCTGCTCGGCGCATCAGATGCACGTTCTTGACCTCGACGTAGCAGGGCGGACGCGAGGGATCTTCCAGCAGGAAATCGACGCGTGAGCCCTTGCCGTTGATGGTGCGGCCATACTTCACCTCGCGGCGAATGCTTGCGTAACCGGTCAATTCCGGAATTGCACCGGCTGCGAGCGCTTCGGCGACGATGGGGTTTGGATGCGTGGTGTTGACGCCGGTCAGCTCAGAGCCGCCGCCGAAGTCGACCTCGATCAATTCCCACGAGTAAGGCAGCTTGCGCGCAAGGCTCGGCGATTTCGATAGCCATACCCGCGCGCCCTCGGCCTGAAGCCCAGTCATGGCGCCGGGATTGGCGACATGCGCGGTGATCATCGTGCCGTCGGCCAGTTCGACGTCGGCGAGGAAACGCTTGTAGCGGCGGATCAGGGTCGCCGGCACCAGTTCGCTGGCAAAGCGCATGCGATATCAGCTTCGCACGTCGACGACAGTTTCGACCGGTAGCGCGCCGCCGCGCACGCGGATTTCCCGCACCGGATACGGAACGCGGATGTTTTCGCTCTTGAAAGCGTTCCACAGCTTCAGCATCACGTCGCTGCGGACATTGTCGGCGCCGACATCGAGATCGGCCACCCAGAATGTCAGCGAGAATTTCATGCCGGTCTCGGCGAACTCCGTGAGCAGGCAATTCGGCGCCTTGAAGGTCGCAACATTCGTTGTCTTGGATGCGATATCGACGGCGAGCATGCAGACGACGTTCGGATCGGCATCGTAATTGGTCGCGAAGTTGACCTTCACCAGCATGTTTTTGTTGGTGTAGGTCCAGTTGACCACGCGCTGGGTCACCAGATCCTCATTCGGGATCAGGATTTCGCGGCCGTCACCCGCTGCGACGGAAATATAGCGCGTGTTCATCGCGCTGATTTTTCCCGAACTGTCGCCGATGGTGATGAAATCGCCGGGCTTCACCGACTTGTCCGCCAGCAGGATCACGCCGCTGATGAAATTGGCGACGATCTTTTGCAAGCCAAAACCAAGGCCGACGCCGATGGCGCCGGAAAACAGCGCAAAGGCCGATAGATCGATGCCGGCGGCGCTCATCACGACCGCAAAGGCGGCCACCATCAGCAGCAGACGGACCATCTTGACCAGCAGAACCTGAACCGACGGCGTCAGGTCGCGCGAGCGCGTGATCCGTGCTTCGAGGAAATTCCCGGAGATGCCGACCAGCCATAGTGCGATGCCGAGAGATACTGCGACTTTCAGGACCAGCAGAGGCGTGACGCGCAGCGCCCCGAGCGGAATCGAGACCGAGTCCAGCGCCGCCGCCACATCGTCCAGCTTGCCGATGATGCTCAGCGCCGCCACGATCCAGGCCGCCACCGAGACCGCGCGGACGACGAATTCATTCCGGATCAATCCTGTCGCCAGCCGGATGATGACCCAGGCTGTCGCAAGGCTGGCGGCGGTCGAGAGCAGGTAGCCGACCCGCAGGACCTCGGTCTTCACGATGATGGCGCGGGAGATGCTGATCAGCAGCGCGAAGATGATCGTGCCGGCGCGGTTCATCAGAACCCGGATCAGCATGCGCAGCGGCGCCGGCAGGCCCATCGCCAGCTCTGCCGGATCGATCCGTTTTCGGAGGAAGCTCGCAAGCGCCAGCGACAGGCCAGCGGCCACAAGGATGATGCCGGCCTGCATGTAGAACCAGGGCGATACGAGATAGGCCTCAGCGGACTTGATGCTGGCCTGCAACGCCTGCTGGATATCATCCCATTCCATGGGCAATTCACCTCAAAAGGAGGCAGGCCGGTTCGCCTGTCTCAGCTTCGATTCTGGATTTGATTCGATCCCTTTGCCAGAATCCCACATTCCGCCCCTAAGGGCGTGCGAGAATCCCGCGCACGGTCGACTTAACACCAGCAAATCCGGCACAATCGTGATGACAACGACAAATCGGTTGGCGGCGGGCGGCTGCGACTATATTCATGGATTTGCAGGCGTTTTAGGAGACACACACAGCTAATGGCATCCCTCGACTCTGTCAGCATTGCCATTCTGCTCGGCTCGGTTCTCGTGATGGCGGGTATCCTCTCGAGCCTGCTCGCGCTGCGCTTCGGCGCCCCGCTGCTGCTGGTCTTCCTTTTCGTCGGTATCCTCGCAGGTGACAGCGGGCCCGGTGGCATTCGCTTCGACGACGTGCAGTCGACCTATCTGGTCGGTTCGGTGGCGCTGGCCCTGATCCTGTTCGATGGCGGCCTCAAGACCCGTTTTCAGAGCATCCGAGCCGTGCTGGCGCCATCAGCGGCGCTGGCCACTGTGGGCGTGCTGCTGACGGCGCTGATCACGGCGCCCGTCGCCAAATATGCGCTCGGGATCGGCTGGCCGGAGGCGCTGCTGGTCGGCGCGGTGGTGGCCTCTACCGATGCCGCCGCTGTGTTCCTCCTGGTTCATAGCCAGGGTCTTCGACTGCGCCCGCGTGTCGGCGCGACTCTTGAGGTGGAATCCGGCACCAACGATCCGTTCGCGATCTTTCTCACCCTGATGCTGGTGGAGTTTCTCTCCATCGGGCAGAGCTCGGCGGGGCATATCGCGCTTCAGTTCGTGCGCGAGAGCGCGCTGGGCGTCCTTTTCGGAGCTGTCGGCGGCTGGCTTGTCGTCTTGGCGCTGAATCGCATCTCCTTGCCGCAGGGTTTGCACGCGCCCTTCGTGACGACCGCCGCACTGGTTATTTTCGGGGTGGCGCAGATTTCGCACGCATCGGGATTTTTTGCGGTCTATCTCGCCGGCATGATCATCGGGAATCGTCCGACCCGCGCGCACAATTCCGTCGTTGCCTTTCTCGACGCCGCGACATGGCTGGCGCAGATCGTGATGTTCGTCTTGCTCGGTCTGCTGGTTTCGCCCGAGCGGACATTGGGCACTGTGCTGCCTGCGGTCGCGGTGGCGCTGGTGCTGATGCTGGTGGCGCGTCCCATTGCGGTGTTTCTTTGCCTGGCGCCGTTCCCGTTCAACTGGCGCGAAAAGACCTTCATCGCCTGGGTCGGCCTGCGCGGCGCGGTCGCGATCTTCCTGGCCTCGATACCGTTGCTGGTCGGGCTGCCGAACGCACAGGTGTATTTCGACGTCGCCTTCGTGGTCGTCATCATCTCCCTGCTGCTGCAAGGCTGGACACTCGCTGCTGCGGCGCGGCGCTTGCACGTGGCATTGCCACGGGCGGATCGCGGGCCGCGCCGCGTCGAGCTTGATCTGCCGGGACAGCTCGAACAGCAGCTTGTCGGTTATCCGGTCCGCGCCAACAGCCTGTTTCTGAAACGCGGGCTGATCCCGTCATGGTCGAAGCCGACGCTGGTGATCCGCGACGAGAAGATTCTGTCTCCGATCGAGGCCGAGCCGGTGGTCAAGGGCGATTACCTTTATCTGCTGGCGCCGCCGGAGAAAGCCGAGGCGCTGGATCGCTTCTTCGTCGATATGCCTGTGGTGCCAGCGCCGGACCCGCATCTGCTCGGTGACTTCATGATGCCCGGCGACGTGACCCTCAAGGATGTCGCGGATACTTACGGCGTCACCGTTCCTCCGAGCGATGCGCATCTGACGCTGGCGGATTATTTCGACATTCATCTCGATCACGCGCCCCGCGTCGGCGCGACCCTGCCGCTCGATTCCATCGTGCTGGTGGCGCGAAGCATCGGCGGCAACCGGGTGAACGTGGTCGGCCTGCGACTGCCGGAGGATGAGGAGCCGCCAGCCCCTGTGCTGACCCGCGCCGCCGCCACACGGCGAAAGCTGTCGCAGATCGGCACCCGGCTGCTCGGGAGCTGAACCGGTTACAGCGCGCGGGACGGCAGCAGCAGCGGTCCGTCCGGCGTCTCAACACGGTTCACCGAAATGCCGAAGATCTCGGCAATGCGGTCCGGCGTCAGCGCCAGCTGCGGGCTATCGTTGGCGGCGATACGGCCCTCATTCATGATGACCACGCGATCCGCGAATCGCATCGCCAAAGCGAGATCGTGAATGATCGCAAGGACGGCGGTGCCGCCGTGGGCGATGCGCTGAAGCAGATCCATCACGATGAGCTGGTGGCGTTCGTCGAGCGAGGTCGTGGGTTCGTCTGCGATCAGCACCGACGCTTCGGTGGCCAGCGCCCTTGCGATGGCGACGCGCGCCCGTTCGCCGCCCGACAGCGTGGTGATCAGCCGCGATGAAAATTCGCCGACGGCGGTTGCCTCGATGGCGCGCTCGATGGCAATCCGGTCTTGCGAAGAGGTTTGCGAGAACGGATCGGCGTGCGGCTCGCGTCCAAGCGCGACAATGCTGTCCACCCGCATCGGCCAGTGGAATTCATGCCCCTGCGGCAGATAGGAAATGGCACGCGCACGTGCGCGGGGCTGCATGTGACGCAGGCTGACGCCGTCGAAGGCGGTTGAACCTTCGGCGCGCATCACGCCGGCCATGGCACGGGCCAGCGTGGTTTTGCCGGCGCCGTTGGGACCAGCGAGAATCGTCAGTTCGCCAGCATTCAGAGTGAGGTCGGCATTATCCACGATCCGGCGCGAGCCGCGGACAACGGTGATGCCGGTAGAAACAAGGCGTGGCGCGTTGTTCGATTTCATTGGGTACTATCCTCCAGCGCGCGGCGCTCATGGAAGATCATCGCCAGGAAGAACGGCACGCCGATCAGCGCAGTCACCACGCCGATCTTGATTTCAATGACAGCGGGAATCAGGCGCACCGCGATATCCGCCGCCATCAGCAGCGCCGCGCCCGCGAGTGACGCGGGCAGCAGCACGCGCGCGGGATCGGAGCCATAGAACCGCCGCACCAGATGCGGCGCGACCAGTCCCACGAACGAGATCGCGCCCGCGACAGAGACCGCCGCGCCGACGCCGAGCGCGACACCGATCACGACCAGTATGCGCGTGCGCTCGACATTGACGCCAAGCGAGGCGGCGGCGTCCTCGCCAAGTGTCAGTGCACGGAAGGCGCTGGCGTTGAACGCGAGCACGAACCAGCTCACGATCATGAACGGTGCGGCGAGCCAGACATGCTCCATGCTGCGGTCCCGCAACGATCCGAGCAGCCAGAATGCGATCTCCAATGCGATGTACGGATTGGGCGCAAGATTGAGGATGAGCGCGATGGCCGCGCCCGCGAGACTCGCAAGCGCCAGGCCCGCGAGGAGAGTCACCGTCAGCGAGGCGCGGCGTCCGGCGATCGCGACCAGCGCGCCGACCGAAAGCAGTGCGCCCGCGATGCCGCCAAGCGGCACCGCCAGCGACAATGCGTTGGCCAGACCAAACGCCATGATCGCTGCTGCGGCCGCCGCCGCGGCCTGCGGTGCGCCGAACAGAGACGGTTCAGCGAGCGGATTGCGCAGCAGGCCCTGCAATGATGCGCCGGCCAGCCCGAATGTGGCGCCGATCAGCATCGCCAGCAGCGTTCTCGGCAAACGAATATCGCGGACGATGATTGACGCCACGCCCTGATCGGAAAACAGAGCTGCGATGACCGTACGCAGCGAAAACTGCGCAGGCCCGGTCATCAGCGAGAGCACGAACAACACCGCCACCAGAATGGCGAGCATCGTGGTCAGCAAGGCGCCCTGAATATCGCTTTGGGGATCGCTCTTCATCTTGTTCCGGCATATCTCCGCAGCAGGAAGCGCCGCTGACGCAATGCAATTGGCGTGGCATAACAGGCTGTCATGATCAAGAGAACCATCTTCGCCGGCATGCTTGTTTCGGTCCTGTTCGCGGCGCTTTGCGGCAGCGCGCAGGACGTCCATGCGGACGGGCCACCCCGGCGCATCGTGTCCTTCAACCTCTGCGCCGATCAGTTGCTGCTCGCGCTGGCCGACCCGGCCCAGATTGCCGGATTGTCGCCCTATGCGGTCAATCCGCTCCTGTCGGTCATGACCGACAAGGCCGCGGCGTTCCCCCGCTTGGATTGGGACGCAGAATCGGTCGTGAATCTCGCGCCCGATCTGGTGCTCGGCGGGCCGAGCCATCGCCCGATCCATGCCATGCTGAGCGCGATGGGCATCCGCGTTGTGGACGTCGAACTCATCCGCAATCTCGCCGATGCGCGCCGTCAGGCCATCGAGGTGGGAAAACTTGTCGGCCACCCCGAACGCGGCGAGGCACTGGCGCGCCAGATCGAACAGGCCGAGGCGCGACTGTCGGCCGTCGCCTTGAAGCCGCCGCTGACGGCGCTGGTCATTCAGCGCGAAGGATACCGGGAAGGCCCGGCCAGTCTTGCATCGGGCATGCTGTCCATCGCCGGATTGCGGCCACCGCAACGCGCGTCGGCAGGAGCCGGCGGCTTCATGTCGGCGGAGCAGGGCGGCTTCGTGTCGCTGGAGCACTTGCTCACCGGCGGGCCGGACGTGCTGGTGCTGCAGGACCCGCCGCGTGAGGCGCAGGATCAGGGCGCGCTGTTCATCACGCATCCGGCGCTGCTGGCGCGTTATGGCGCGAACAGGCGGATCGATCTTCCCGAACGCTACACGCTTTGCGGCGGTCCACCGCTGCTGCAGGGGCTCGATTATCTCGCGAGGGCGATCAAGGCGTTGAAGTAGAGCGCGCTCTCTCAAACGGTCGCCGGCAAAACTTCGACGCCGCCGCTGGCAACCACCTTGCCGCGCTTCAGGATCACCACATTCGTCGCCAGCCGCCGCATCTCGCCGGCATCGTGGCTGACGAACACCATCGGCACACTGGCTTCGTCGCGCAGCCGGATGAAGTATGGAAGGATCTCCGCTTTCCGCTCCTCGTCGAGCGAGCCGAGCGGTTCGTCGAGCAGCAGCAGGCGCGGTTTCGCGAGCAGGGCGCGGCCGAGAGCCACACGTTGGCGCTCACCGCCGGAGAGTTGCGCGGGACGGCGATTGAGCAGATGCCCGATGTCGAGCAGGTCGACGGTGTGCTTCTCCGCATCCGCGTCGCGGTCGAGGCCATTCATGCGGCGCCCGTAATCGAGATTTTGCGAGACATCGAGATGGGGAAACAGCCGTGCGTCCTGAAATACATAACCGATCCGCCGCCGGTGCGGCGGAACATGCAGGCCCAGCGCAGTGTCGTCGAGAACATTGCCATCGAGTGAAATCCTGCCGCGATCCGGCGCGATCAGTCCGGCAATCATGTTGATGATCGATGTCTTGCCGGCGCCGGAATTGCCGAACAGCCCGGTGACAAGCCCGGCGCTCTGGAACGATGCGGTGACGGCGAAATCGCCGAGCTGCTTTTCAAGATCGACTGATAGCATTTTAATAACCATGTAGCCGCCGAGTGGCGCGGCGCGCCAGAATCTCGGACGCGATCAGCGCAGCCATGGCAATGCCGATCGACACGATCACCAGCCGCAGGGCTGCGGCATCGCCGCCTGGCGTCTGGGTCAGCGAGTAGATCGCCGCCGAGATGGTCTGCGTTTCACCGGGAATGTTGGAGACGAATGTAATCGTTGCGCCGAACTCGCCGATGGCCTTGGCGAAGCCGAGCACCATGCCCGCAACAATGCCCGGCAGCGCCAGCGGCAGTGTGACAGTGAGAAAAACCCGCCATGGCGCCGCGCCGAGCGTGCTGGCCGCCTGTTCGAGCTTGCGGTCCACCGCCTCAATGGACAGCCGGATCGGCCGCACCAGCAACGGAAACGACATCACGCCGCAGGCCAGCGCTGCGCCGGTCCAGCGGAATGCGAACACGATGCCAAGCGTGTCAGCGAGCCACGCGCCGACCAGGCCTTTGCGCCCGAAGGTCAGCAGCAGCAGGTAGCCGGTCACGACCGGCGGCAGCACCAGCGGCAGATAGACCAGCGCATCCAGCGCGGCCTTGCCCCAGAAGTCGCGCCGCGCCAGCAGCCATGCCACGGCGATGCCGAGCGGCGTGGCGACCAGTGTGGCAACGGCGGCGACCCGCAATGAGAGCAGGATCGCCGTCCATTCTTCAGCGGAGATTTCGGACACGTTTGTCTGCGCGATCAGGATGTCGGCTTGATCAGAAACGTGAAGCCGTATTTCTCGAAGATCGATTTCGCCGCGGCCGAACGAAGGAACGCGAGATAAGGCGTTGCGTCAGGCCTCGCAGTCGCGGTCGCAGCGACCGGATAGATGATCGCCGGATGCGAATCCGCCGGGAATGTGCCGATGATCTTCACGCCGGGTTCGACCTTGGCGTCGGTCTCGTACACAATGCCAAGATTGGTTTCGCCGCGCGCCACCAATGCGAGCGCCGCGCGCACACTTTCCGCCATGGCGAATTTAGACTCTGCCGCCTGCCACGAACCGAGCTTCTCCAGCGCAGCCTTGGCGTATTTGCCGACTGGCACCGCCTTGACGTCGCCGGTTGCGATCTTGCCGTCGCCTGCGAGCTTGGCGAGATCGAAGCCGGGTCCGATCTTTACGTCCGCAAGCTTGGAATCCTTCGGCGCGATCAGCACGATCTTGTTGCCGAGCAGGTTGACCCGCGACGTGTCATTGATGGTCTTCTTACCGGCCGAATAATCCATCCAGTCGGTGTCTGCGGAAATGAAGATGTCGGCCGGTGCGCCCTGTTCGAGCTGCTTGGCGAGCGCCGAGCTTGCAGCGTAGCTCGAAACCACCTTGGTGCCGGTCTTGGCGGTGTAAGCCGCATTGGCTTCATCGAGCGCGTTCTTCATCGAGGCGGCTGCGAACACGGTAAGGGTTTTGTCCTGCACGGCCGCCGGCGGCGTGCCGGCCGGCTTCGCATCCTGCGCGTGCGCAAAGAGTGGTGCGCAGACAAGCGTGGTGACAACGAGAAAACGGGGCATAAAGGTCATTGGGGCGCTCCATAGCGGGGCGCGCGCAAAAACGCGCACGCAAACCGGCTTTGATTTATCTGACGACAAGCGGAAGCGCCGTTCCGGCAACCCCGGCAGCGCGCAGCATGCTGGGGCATCGTTCGCGGGGACATTATCAGGCGTGGTCGCTGCGTAAAGTCCCGGATCGTTACCCGGTTACGGGCCTGACGATCATTTTGACGGCAACATCAGCCTCTTACGGCGCTTGCAGAACCTGCCGGCATTCGGCGGGCAGATTTGCGAGCGTCAGCGGAGGCTTCGGCTTGGGTGGCACTGGCGGCGGCTTGGGATGCAGCACCGCATCGCTGAACCAATAGGCCAGGTCGCCTGTACTGCAACCCTCACCGTCGTTGGGCGGCGTCTGCGCCTCGCAGTTGGTGCTGTTCGGCGGACACTTCATGCGGATGTGGAAATGATAGTCATGTCCGTACATCGGACGCACTTTCGAGAGCCAGCTCCGGTCGCCCTTCGCTTCCCGGCACAGCGCCTTCTTGATCGCGGCGTTGACGAAGATGCGCTCCACCTGCGGCTCCTGCGCGGCCGCGCGGATCACAGGAAGATGTGTTGGGGTCCAGACGTTTGGATCGATATCGAGACGGTCCTGCCGCACCATCATGACGGCGGATGTTTCCTCGCGCTCCTCGCGCGAGAGTTGCCGGTTCGGCATCGGCGTCAGCCAGATGTCGGCATCGAGGCCGATCTGGTGGCTTGCGTGCCCGGTGAACATCGGCCCGCCGCGCGGCTGAGACATGTCGCCGACCAGAAGTCCGGGCCAGCCCGCCGTCTTCCGCGCCTTGACGGCCACTCTTTCGAGCAGCGCAATGAGATCAGGATGTCCCCAGTTGCGGTTACGCGACAGCCGCATCACTTGCCACGCCGATCCGTTGATCGGCAACGCGACCGCGCCAGCGATGCATCCTTTGGCGTAAAAGCCAACGGCCTGCGGCGTGAGCGCAGCGGGCTGCAGCTTGCGGCCAAACAATTCCTTGGCGGCGACGTTGGGATCGTTTGGATTGGCCAGCGGCGGAAGCGGCTTGGGATTGACGCTGCCCTTGTCCTGCGCCTGTGCCGGGACTGTCACCACGAGAGCAATTGACATCAAGGCGAATGCAGGAATCAGACGGAATCGCATCATGATACTCTTATAGCGGAAGGCCGGCCCGGCGACGAGGCGGCGCGATTCTTAACCCGGCATTAGCCATGCGGGAGACTGGCGCAAATAGGAGCGAAACGCCATTCGCGCGGGTGTTTGTTGTGCAGATGGCGCATCGGAGCCGAGGTATCGTCATAATCGCGGGGGAGAAACGATCATGCGGGCCTTATCTGGTGTTGCGTCCCATCGTTAAAGCCTCGCAATTGAGCACCCTCAAGGCCGGCGCAGCATCCGTCTAAAGTCGCGCGGCCCGCCAAAGGATACCAATTTTTCAGACACTTATAGCAAAACTGCTGCCCGCAGAATGCAAGGGATGCGGGGCAATGCCGATCAATCGGCCAAAATCAAAAAACAGAACCGGTAAATCAGCACTCACACGGGGAAGGTTGTCGGTTCGCCGGCCCAAGGCCGTGCCGAAGCTGTCACCCAAGGGCCGCAAGGTTTCCGAAATCGGCGAGATCGTGCGCAAGCGCGCGGAAGCCGAGGCGGCGATTGCGGATGCGGCTCGCTCGAATGCGCGCCTGCGCGAGGCCATCGATATTCTGCCGCAGGGCATCGTGTTTCTCGATGCCGACGGCCGCTACATCCTCTGGAACAAGAAGTACGCCGAGATCTACAACAAGAGTGCCGATCTCTTTGAAGAGGGCGCGATGTTGCGCGACACCCTGAAGGAGGGCGTGGCGCGCGGCGACTATCCGGATGCGATCGGCCGCGAGGATGAATGGATCAACGAGCGGCTCGAGAAGCTCTATCATCCCGGCCATCGTCACGAACAAACCCTGTCCGACGGCCGCTGCATCCTGATCGAGGAGCGTCTGACCGGCGATGGCGGCGGGATCGGGCTGCGCGTCGACATTACCGAACTGAAACAGCGCGAAGCCTCGTTCCGTCTGCTGTTTGACGGCAATCCCGTGCCGATGATCGTCTGCGCCCAGGACGATGAGCGCATCATCAGCGTCAATGACGCGGCGGTGGCGCACTATGGCTACGCGCGCGAAGATTTCGAGAAGCTGAAGATTTCCGACGTGCAGGCCTTCGATCAGGCCGCGCCCTGGACCGGCGACCAGACCACCGAGGAGCGGGCGGCGCGAACCTGGAAGCACGTCAAGGCCGACGGATCGCTGATCGACGTGGCGATCTATTCACGCATTCTGATATTCGAAGGCAAGCCGGCGGTGCTGCTGGCGCTGATGGACATCACCGAGCGCAAGCGCGCCGAGGCGCGGCTCGCGTTCATGGCGCAGCATGACGGCCTCACCGGACTGCCGAACCGCATCCTGCTGCGGCAGCGGCTCGATGAACTGCTGGCGCATACCCGCCGCAGCGGCGACAAGGTCGCGGTGCTGTTTCTCGACCTCGACAACTTCAAGGCCATCAACGACACGCTGGGCCATGCGATCGGCGACAAGCTGCTGAAAGGCGTGACCAAGCGCCTGCGCTCATCGCTGCGCGAAGAGGACGCGATCGCGCGCCTCGGCTCGGACGAGTTCGCCATCGTGCAGGCCGGCGTGTCGCGGCCCGAGGACGTGGCGTTCCTGGCCAGGCGCCTGATCGACGCCATCAGCGAGCCCTATCTGTTCGACGGCCATACCATTGTCAGCGGCGCCAGCATCGGCATTGCGATTGCGCCCGGCGACGGCGACGACGCCGAGAAGCTGCTCAAGAACGCCGACATGGCGCTGTCGCGCGCCAAGAGCGAAGGCCACGGCACGTTCAGTTTCTTCGAATCGGAAATGGACGCCCGTGCGCAGACGCGCCGCCGCATCGAAATCGATCTGCGCGCGGCGATCGAGAACAATATCCTGCAACCGCATTACCAGCCGCTGGTCGATCTCAAGACCGGGCGCATCACCGGCTTCGAGGCGCTGGTACGCTGGCCGGACCCTGATCGCGGCATGATTCCGCCGGTGGAATTCATTCCGGTCGCGGAAGAAACCGGCCTGATCAACGCGGTCGGCGGGCTGATGCTGCGGCGCGCCTGCATGGACGCGGCGCAATGGCCGGATGATGTGCGCGTCGCCGTCAACCTGTCGCCGCTGCAATTCCGCGTCGGCAATCTTCTCTCGGTGGTGATGGACGCGCTCAAGGTGTCCGGCCTGTCGCCGAAGCGGCTTGAACTGGAGATCACCGAAACCCTGCTGCTGGAGAAGAGCGATCAGGTGCTGGCGACGCTGCATGCGCTGCGCGCACTCGGCGTGCGGATTTCGATGGACGATTTCGGCACCGGATACTCGTCGCTGAGCTATCTGCGCAGCTTTCCGTTCGACAAGATCAAGATCGACCGCTCGTTCGTGCGCGATCTCGGCTCCAATCAGGATGCGCAGGCCATCGTCCGCTCGATCATCTCGCTCGGCATGGGCCTCGGCGTGACGATCACTGCGGAAGGCGTCGAGACCGAGTGCGAACTCGCCTGCCTGCGCGCGGAAGGCTGTCACGAGGGGCAAGGCTTCCTGTTCAGCCGCGCCCGGCCGAATGCCGAGATCACCGCGCTGTTGCAGGCTCAGCGTAATGCGACCCAGCAGGTTCGCGTGGCGTGACGCGGCACATTGGCGCAGGACCGCTGCAAATGAAAAACCCCGGTTCAGAACCGGGGTTTTCCTTGCGATGATCGATCGCTGAAATCACTTCTTCCTGGATTTCTTCTTCTTCGCCTTCTTGGCTTTCTTCTCAGTCTTGGCCTTCACGGCCTTCGAGACGTCGTCGATCTCGGCCTTGGCGACATGCTTGACGATCGACTTGATCGTGCTCTTGGCGGACGCCTTGTTGGAATAGCCTTCCGAAGCGAACATCTTTTCGCCGTTCGGCGCGCGGAAGCGGAAACGGAATTCGCCGGACTTGTCTTTGTAGATTTCAAACTTGTAGGACGCCATTACTCTCTCCGATGATTGACAAGGACGCGCGCACGTTATGCGCGCATGGAACCGGAGACAAGTGCAGGCTTCGCGCTACCCTCAGCGCGGTTCATTTCTGGATGAAGTCATTCAATGACGATCTCGCCTGTCATGCCGTGATCGGCGTGGGTTCTTCCGTCGCTCGCGGTGATCCCGCAGCGCAGATCGGTGACGCGGCCCGCGGCGACCGGCACGAACCACCATTCGGCGGATTGTCCCGGATAAACCTCGACCTCGCGTATCGCGCCCTTGAACTCGGCGAGCGTGATCGTCTTGCTGTCGCGGCTCTGCGTCACCTGCACCTTGCGCGTCCAGATCATTTGCGAGAAGCCATGCGAGGTGAAGTAATGCGGATCGTTGCTCGCGTTGCGCAGCACCAGCTTGTAAAGTTTTCCGGTCTCGAACCGCAGCTTGTTCGGTGAGAATTCGTGCTTGCCGGGTGAGCCGAGATCGACCGTGATTTCGACCGGCGTCTGCTTCGACAGATCGCCCGCGGCGAGCGCAGCGCCTGAGACAAAGCCGAGTGCGACAGCCGCAGCGAGCGCGAAGCGATACGATGTCAGCATGATGTGTCTCCTGTAGTGATGCTTCCGCGCGCCGGAAAATGTAGGGCTGCAAACAAATCCGTCCGAATGTTATGCAAATGCGAATGAGTTGCAAATATCAAGCTTAAAGCCAGAGCGTGGCTTGCGGCGAAACGGCGCGGAAGGAAGACATCATCGGCGGACAGCACTGAGACGCGCTAGCGGACGTGTCAGGATTTTCCAGTAGGCCGCCGACATTTGGCGGCGCGGATCTGCATCCGCTTCACCTGAGGGCGCGGACGACCCGGTCCCGTTTTCATTTCCTCTGAGAGAAGAAATGGAGCGCGCCCGACCTCGGGTTTACCCGAGATCGGCATTAAATAGTCGCAAGTCGGATAAATCACGACTTGCGTGGCGCTAGGGGTTTGCGAGGCACCCGGCGATACAAACTCAACGCAGGATAACCTCCGAGTCGTCCCCGCGCAGGCGGGGATCCATAACCCCTGAACTAGTCGATTAAATCGGATCGATCGCTCCAGTCCGGATTCTCGCTTTCGATCAGCCGAATCTTCCAGTCGCGATTCCATTTCTTCAATTGTTTCTGGCGGCGGATTGCCTCTTCGGGCGATTGGTATTCTTCAAGATGCACGAGGCGATGGATTTCATGCTTCTTGACGAACTCCGAACCAAGGCCGGAGCGGTGCAGGTCCAGCCTTTGCTGGATATTGTTAGTCACGCCGATATACAGCGTGCCGTGCTTTCCGCTGGCGAGAATGTAGACGTAGTACATGGCGCGACCCGTTGCGCCGATAGGAAATCACTTTCAGGCGTTTTGTGAAAGCAGTCGTACGAGAGCGGAGAACTCCCTGAGCGAAAATGTGATGTTAGGGGTTATGGGTCCCCGCCTTCGCGGGGACGACATCTGAAGATAGTTCCCGTTAGGCGCGCGAGCAAAGAATGAGAATTGAAGAAAGCGCCCAAATGCGCAGATCGCTCTAACGGCTTTTCAAATCCTCGC
Organism: Afipia sp.; assembly: GCA_017474385.1. Lineage (GTDB taxonomy): Bacteria > Pseudomonadota > Alphaproteobacteria > Rhizobiales > Xanthobacteraceae > Afipia. The sequence continues at coordinate 30,591 of JAFVHU010000032.1, forward strand.
GGACTTTCTGGTCTAGATGTTGAAATTCAACAACCATCGCGTCGCAAGCAGATTTCGAGGATTCACATAGAACCTTCATTTGTACGAAGATGTTGTCGCCATCCTTCACCACGGATCGTTGGATCGCCGCCGGATGCGCCGGATGATTTGACGGCGTGAAAGACCAAACGCTCATCGTTGATCTGTCCTCGATGATCGTCCAGCCAGATTTTTCATAAGTCTTTACGCCAGTTTTAGCGCGCATATCCGCTAAAGTGGCAGTTGCGGATTTGTAAACCAGCGGCGTATCGCTCAAAGCAATATTCGTTGCGGCTAGGGTGATCGCTGCAACGAAAAACATCGTCAACTTGTCAAGTGTCTGCGCCACGGCTTCGCCTCCATGCCAACGGGCCTCAACTATCCACCTTCAGCGCGGCAATAAACGCTTCCTGCGGGATGTCGACCTTGCCGAACTGCCGCATCTTTTTCTTGCCTTCCTTCTGCTTTTCCAGAAGTTTGCGCTTGCGGCTGATGTCGCCGCCATAACACTTGGCAGTCACGTCCTTGCGCAGCGCGCGCACTGTCTCGCGGGCAATGATCTTGCCGCCGATCGCCGCCTGGATCGGGATCACGAACATATGCGGCGGGATCAGCTCCTTCATCTTCTCGACCATGGCGCGGCCGCGGCCTTCGGCGCGGGTGCGATGCACCAGCATCGACAGCGCGTCCACCGGTTCGTTGTTGACGAGGATTTGCATCTTGACGAGATCGGCCGCCTTGTAGTCGGTGAGGTGATAGTCGAACGAGGCGTAGCCCTTCGAGACCGACTTCAGCCGGTCGTAGAAATCGAACACCACTTCGTTGAGCGGCAGTTCGTATTTCACCATGGCGCGGGCGCCGACGTAGGTCAGCTCTTTCTGGTTGCCGCGGCGCTCCTGACAGAGCTTCAGCACGCTGCCGAGATATTCGTCCGGCGTCAGGATCGTGGCCTCGATCCACGGCTCGTCGATCTCCTTGATCTGCGTCACTTCCGGCATGTCGATCGGATTGTGAATCTCGATCTCGGTGCCGTTGTTGAGGTGCATCTTGTAGATGACGCTTGGCGCAGTCGCGATCAGGTTGAGGTTGAACTCGCGGCTCAATCGCTCCTGGATGATTTCCAGATGCAGCAGGCCGAGGAAGCCGCAGCGGAAGCCGAAGCCGAGCGCGGCGGATGTCTCCATCTCGAACGAGAAGCTTGCGTCATTGAGCCGCAGCTTGCCCATCGCCGCGCGCAGGGTCTCGAAGTCGTCGGCGTCGACAGGGAAGAGGCCGCAGAACACCACCGGGATCGCGGGCTTGAAGCCCGGCAGCATCTCGGTGACCGGCTTGCGGTCGTCGGTGATGGTATCGCCGACGCGCGTATCGGCGACTTCCTTGATCGCCGCGGTGATGAAGCCGATCTCGCCGGGGCCGAGTTCGTCGATGTTGACCATCTTCGGCGTGAAGTAGCCGACGCGCTCGACGTCATAGGCAGCACCGGTGCCCATCATGCGGATGCGCTGGCCCTTCTTCATCACGCCGTCGACGACGCGAACCAGAACCACGACGCCGAGATAGACGTCGTACCAGCTATCGACCAGCAGTGCCTTCAGCGTCGCGTCGCGATCGCCCTTCGGCGGCGGCAGGCGGGTGACGATGGCTTCCAGCACGTCGGGAATGCCGAGGCCGGTCTTCGCCGAGATCATCACCGCCTCTGACGCGTCGATGCCGATCACGTCCTCGATCTGCTGGCGCACCTGTTCGGGTTCGGCGGCGGGAAGATCGACCTTGTTGAGCACCGGCACGATTTCGAGGCCGGCGTCGAGCGCATGATAGACGTTGGCGAGGGTCTGCGCCTCGACGCCCTGCGAGGCGTCGACCACCAGCAGCGCGCCTTCGCATGCGGCGAGCGAGCGCGAGACTTCGTAGGCGAAGTCGACGTGGCCCGGCGTGTCCATCAGGTTGAAGATGTAGTTCTTGCCGTCCTTCGCCTTGTAGTTGAGGCGGACGGTTTGCGCCTTGATGGTGATGCCGCGCTCGCGCTCGATGTCCATCGAATCGAGCACCTGCTCCTTCATCTCGCGCGCCTCCAGTCCGCCGGTGGTCTGGATCAGCCGGTCGGCGAGGGTGGACTTGCCATGGTCGATATGGGCGACGATGGAGAAGTTGCGGACGTTGGAAATAGGGGTCGTTGTCATGGGCGCGGGATAGCATTCGCGCCTCTTTGCGGCAACAGAATTGGGCTGTTCCACGGCCAACTTCCGCAGAAATCGCAATGATTTGCTGTTGCCCGCAATCGTTTGGCGCTGTTAGAGCTTGATGCTGTTCTCTTGAAGATGCGGCGTGTCCAGAGCCGTCATCCTGAGGTGCGAGCTCTTGCGAGCCTCGAAGGATGACAAACCATGAAACGCCGTCGCCCTTCGAGGCCTCCGCTTCGCTACGGCACCTCAGGGTGACGGCGCGCACTGCGTTTCCGACACAGGTTGACCGCGATGTCCGATGCTTCTTCGACTGAAACCGGGCGCAGAACCGGGAAAAACCCCGGCCCGCGCACCGGACTGCGATCCCGGCAGAAGGCGCGGCTGCGCCACGTGCCGGTCACGCGCCGCGTGGCGGCGTGGATCGCGGCGGTCGCCCACGATCCTGCGACGTCGCTCAAGTTCGTCATCGGCTTCGCGGTGGTCCATGCGCTGCTCTGGACCATCATCCTCACTGCGCTGAAGGCCGCGCAGGATGTCCACATGGATGTCGCCGAGGCGTATGCCTGGGGCCAGAAATTCCTGCTCGGCTACGGCAAGCATCCGCCGCTGGCGGGATGGGTCGCGGGCGTCTGGTTTCGGATTTTTCCTGTCACCGACTGGGCGACCTATGCGCTGGCGATGACGGTCGCCGGCATCGGCCTTGTGATCTGCTGGCTGATCGCGGTGCGTGTGGTCGATCATCGCCGCGCGATGTTCACGGTGGCGATGCTGGCGCTCTATCCGGTCTTCACCTTCAAGGGCTTCAAGTACAATCCCGATCTCCTGCAACTGGTGACGCTGCCGCTGTTCGTGCTGGCCTATCTCGATGCGTTCCAGAAGCGCACATGGATGTCCGGCGTCTGGCTCGGGCTCGCCGCGGCGCTGGCGCTGATGACCAAATACTGGGTGCTGACCATGATCGGCGCCGCCGGTCTCGCGGCGCTGATCCATCCGGACCGGATGCGCTTCCTGCGCTCGCCCGCGCCGTGGGTGGCGTTTGTGGCGTGCCTTGTCGGCATGCTGCCGCATCTGTGGTGGCTGAAGCAGGCGGATTTCCTGCCGCTGATCTACGCCGATGATGTCTATGGCGGGCGGACCTTCGGCACCACGCTGCGGCTGGCGTCGATCTATCTCGTGCACAATCTGGGCCTGCTGCTGCTTCCGGTGGGCTTCGCAGCCATCGCGCTGGCGTGGAAGCTGCAATGGTGGAAGTCGCTGCGGAGAAGGGGATTGGTCGGCGAGTTCATTGCCTCGGCAAAGCGCCCGTGGGTGCGCGGGCCCAATCTCGGCGTGTATCTGACGCAGGCGCGCAACATCTGGATCATGCAGATCATCGTCGCCCTGGTGCCGCCGGTCGCCGCCGTCGTGTTCGGCATCTACATGAAGACCGACTGGGGAATTTCGCTGTTCTTCCTGGTGCCGCTGGCGCTGGTCGCGCTGCCCGCGCTGCGCGTCACGCAGATGGCGCTGATCCGGCTGATGCTGATGTGGCTGGTGTTCACCCTCGCCATGCTGCTGATCTCACCGATCATCGCGGCGCAGACCGTGCGGCGCGACGGCGACGCCGGCGTGCCGTTCGCACCCAAGTCAGAATTCGCGCTGCAACTGACCGAAGCCTGGCGCGCGCGGTTCAACAAACGCTGGGCCGTGGTCGCCGGCACCACCGAAATCGGCGAGCCGATGACGTTCTACAGTCCCGATCATCCGGCGCCGCTGACGCCGCGTGAGGTCTGGGCCTCGGGCCTGACCAGTCTCGAGGAGGCGAAGCAGCGCGGCTTCATCGGCATCTGCGACACCAAGGATCTCGAATTGCAGAAGTGCGAGGCGTGGATGGCCGAGAACGCGGCGAACGCGGAACGCGTCGATCTCACCTCGCGGCGCTATTTCCACGGCAAGGCGGGTCCCGCGGTGAAATGGAAGATCTGGATCGTGGGTCCGGCGCACACGGACGACGACGACAAGTAAGCGTCATCCTGAGGTGCGAGCCGTACTTACGGCGAGCCTCGAAGGATGGACGCTGAAAGGGGGAACTTGCTGTCGCCGTCGTCCTTCGAGGCTCGCAAGTGCTCGCGCCTCAGGATGACGGCGAAAATGTTCTAGCCCGCTTCTTCCTCGCCAAACTTGTTGGCCAGCAGTTCGGTGATGGCGTTCATCGCAGCCTCGGCTTCGCGGCCGCTCGCCGCCACCGTGATGGTGGTGCCGATCCCGGCCGAGAGCATCATCAATCCCATGATCGAGGTGCCGCCGACGCTTTCGCCGTTGCGCGTCACCGTGAGTTCGGCGTCGAACTTTTCCGCCGTCTGCACGAATTTCGCGGAGGCGCGCGCGTGAAGGCCGCGCTTGTTAATGATGGGAAGTTCTCGGACGATAACGCCGGCGGACGAAGACGTATGCTCCGGCGCGGCGCTCATTTCCCGGCAAGCACTCTGCTTGCGATCGTCACGTATTTGCGGCCGGCTTCCTGAGCGGCGGCGATCGCGTCGGGCAGCGGCTTGTCGTCGCGCACCTTGGCGAGCTTGACCAGCATCGGCAGGTTGATGCCGGCCAGCACTTCGACCTTCGGACGGCTCATACAGGAGATCGCGAGATTCGACGGCGTGCCGCCGAACATGTCGGTGAGAATCGCAACGCCATCGCCGCTGTCCACGCGCTTGACGGCTTCGATGATATCGCTGCGACACAGATCGGCATCGTCTTCGGCGCCAATCGTGATCGACTCGATTTGTTTTTGTGGACCCATCACGTGCTCAAGCGCAGCCTTGAACTCGTCGGCAAGACGCCCGTGGGTCACCAGTACTAGACCAATCATCCAAAACTCCTCGCGGGCGCTTTTTGATGCACCGCACGAAAGGGCCACATGTTGACCATCCAGAGCCCCGGCGCAAGGGGGGATGTTGCCGCGTACCCCCTTAAAAAAGGTGTCCGCGCGGGTCGTCTTCAGTGGCGAGGGTACGGCTTATATGGCGAGGGAATGCAGTCCAGCAATCAGCATAAGGTCGTGAGTTCGCTTTTGAAACCTTAAACTGTCGTAAGGAAGGCCACAACCAGGGGGAGGGCGCTGTACCCCGGCGCCACCGGAATTCGCGCAATTTCCAGCCCGGAAATCAGTGTTTTCAGGGCTTCCGGCGGCGGCAGGCGCTCGGCATTGGCGGCGTCGAGGTCGACCACCAGCCCCACGGCGGCCTCGGCGACGCAGCCGATGGTCCTGATCCCGAGCCCGCGAATTTCGATCATTCCGGCCAGTTCAGGCACGCCCCGCACGATCAGCCGGCCGCTGCGGTCCGTCAGGCGAACCCGGTCATCGCCGATCAGGGTGACGGCGGGTAGCTGTCCTGCGCGGCCGGCCAGAATGAGATCGAACGCCAGCCGGGACTTCCCGGACCCCGACGGGCCGCGAATCAGGACTGCGCGATCGCCGACCAGCACCGCCGAGGCATGGATGCTTGCGTCGCCGCCGGCGGTCATATGGCGGGCAGCCGGACCGTGAAGCGCGCGCCGGCGATGCGGGCATCGCCTTCAGCGTCGATCGGGCCGGCGCGGTTCTCCGCCCAGATGCGTCCGCCGTGGGCTTCCACGATCTGCTTGGAGATCGACAGCCCGAGGCCGGAATTCTGTCCAAAGCCCTGATGTGGACGGTCGGTGTAAAAGCGCTCGAAGATTTTATCGAGTGCGCCGGGCCGGATGCCGGTGCCGTCATCGTCGATCACGATCTCGATTTCGGATTTGAGGCGGCGGCAGACGATGCGCACCTTGCTGCCCGGACGCGAGAATGATTGCGCATTGCTCAGGAGATTTGAAATCACCTGGCCGAGCCGCGAGTCGTGTCCCGGCACCGAGTAGGTGTCGTTGGGCTTGCCTTCGAAACGGGCTTCGACGGTGACATCGGTGCCGTGCTGGGTCTCGTTGGCGACCGAGACCAGCGTGTTGAGCAGGCGGCGGATGTCGACCGGCTCGACATCCTGCCGCTGCAACTCGGCGTCGAGGCGGCTGGCGTCGGAAATGTCGGAGATCAGGCGATCGAGCCTGCGCACGTCGTGTTCGATCACGGCCAGGAGCCGTGAACGGCTGTCGTCGGACCGCGCCAAAGGAAGTGTTTCGACCGCCGAGCGCATCGACGTCAGCGGGTTCTTCAGTTCATGCGCGACGTCGGCGGCGAAGCGCTCGATGCCTTCGATGCGGTTGTAGAGCGCGTCGGTCATGTCGCGCAGCGCGCGCGACAGATGGCCGATCTCGTCGCCGCGCGAGGTGAAGTCCGGAATTTCGACGCGGGTCTTGATGCGTCGGCGGACGCGCTCGGCGCTGTCGGCGAGGCGGCGCATCGGACCGGCGATGGTGCTTGCGAGCAGCAGCGACAGCAGGATCATCACTGCCGACGCGATGCCGAACACCTTGAGGATCGCGAGCCGCTCTGCGGTGACCAGCTGGTCGATGTCGTCGCCCTGGGTCGAGAGCATCAGCGCGCCGTGCACCGCGCGGAAACGCTGCACCGGCACTGCCACCGCCACGATGACTTCGCCGCGGTCGTTGATCCGCACCATGCTGCCCTTGCGGCCGTCGAGCGCCTGCTGGACTTCCTGATAGCCGTTGCCGTTTTCCGGTCCCAACTCGCGATACAGCGGCAGGTCGCCGCGGTTGAGCCAGGTGCGGATCGCGATCATGGTCTTTTCGGCGAAGCCGGGCTTTTCAGCATTGGGCGGCGCCAGTTCGAAGCGCATCACATCGCCGCGGCCGTAAAGATTGCGGCTGTCGAGCACCAGCACGCCGTCGCGATCGTAGATGCGCGCGCGGGTCTTGGTCGGCGAAATCAGCCGCCGCAGCACCGGCGCGACGCGCTCGGGGTTGATCGGGAAATCGATGTTGCTGAGGGTCTCGTCGGTCGGGCCGTAGGTTTCGCCGGGCTTGAGATCGAGCAGCCGCTCCGGATCGACGGTGATGGCGTTGGTTTCGACCGTAGCCGAGGCTGCGATCGCGCCCGAGATGATTTCGGCCTGCACCAAGAGGCTCTGCGCGCGCGCGTCGATCAGGCCGGCGCGGAATTGCGACAGATAGAGGATGCCGGCCAGCATCGCGCACAGGCCGATCAGGTTGAGGACCACGATGCGGCGGGTGAGGCTCGAAAAGGTCAGCGCGGCGAGATAGCGTCCGGCGCGTTTGATCAGGTCGACAGGTTTGCGCCAGCCACGGCTCGTCGTCCCGGCGGCCGATTCGGAAGGAGCGTCGATGACCGGAGCAAACGGCGGAGCACCGGCTTCGGCATCGTCGTCGCGATCATGCTGCGTTCGATCAAGCAATGGCTGAACCGTGTTTTGCTTCGGACAGGCGCCTTTATAGCACTATCTGCGGAACAAGATGATGTGCTGGAAAACGGCCGCCAGCATTGTGTTTTACTCAGCGCTGTTCCACCCCGATGTCATCACCGGGCTTGTCCCGGTGATCCCGATTGATGGAGCACCGTACCTCAATAATCGAGATGGCCGGGACGTAGGCGTTCTTTAGAACGCCGTTCTTCGAACGGCTATGCCCGGCCATGACAGTCTTGAAGCGATCAGGTTTCCTTGAAGCGATAACCGACGCCATACAGGGTTTCGATCATCTCGAAGTCATCGTCGGCGGCCTTGAACTTCTTGCGCAGGCGCTTGATGTGGCTGTCGATGGTGCGGTCGTCGACATAGACCTGATCGTCGTAAGCCGCGTCCATCAGCGCGTTGCGGCTTTTCACCACACCGGGGCGGGTGGCCAGCGCCTGAAGGATCAGGAATTCGGTGACAGTGAGCGTCACCGGCTCGTTCTTCCAGGTGCAGGTGTGACGTTCCGGGTCCATGCGCAGCAGCCCGCGCTCCAGCGCCTTGGCGTCCAGTTCCTTCTGGGTGGCGGCAGGGTCCTTCGGCACCGCGCGGCGGAGCACCGCTTTGACGCGCTCCACCAGCAGGCGCTGGGAGAACGGTTTGCGGATGAAATCGTCGGCGCCCATCTTGAGGCCGAACA
>JAFVHU010000033.1 GCA_017474385.1 Afipia sp.
GGATCGGAATGTGATTATAGGCGCGGGCGGGGACGCCGCACACGACGGGCTGCCAGTCCTGATTGTTACTGGCTTGAAACAGGAGGCCCGCATCGCTGCCGGCCCCGGTCTCACCGTCATCTGCAGTTCAAGCAATCCAGTTCAATTACGCGAGATGATGACGTCGTTTGATCCGGCGAGCATTCGCGGCATCGTGAGCTTCGGCGTCGCCGGCGGTCTCAATCCGTCGCTCAAGTCAGGGGACGTCGTTGTTGCATCCCACATCGTCACTGCGAAACGGCGCTGGTCGACCGAGGCGTCGCTGACGGAAAATCTCGTGGCGTTGCCGACGAAGCGCCGCCGCTCGATCGTTTCGGGCGTCCTTGCGGGTGTCGAAGAGGTTGTGACCGGTCAGGTGGCCAAGGCTGCGCTGCGCGCTACCACCGGCGCCGATGCCATCGATATGGAGAGCCATATCGCTGCGAGATACGCCGAATACAACGGCCTGCCGTTTGCGGCAGTGCGCGTTATCAGCGATCCGGCGCACCGTGCGCTGCCGGAACTGACGATGAAGGCCATCAAGCCGAACGGCAATGTCGATATGTGGAAGGTGATGCGCGGGATCGCGCGTAACCCGAAGTCGATCCCGCATCTGATTTCGACGGGACGTGACTTCGGCCGCGCGCTGCGTTCGTTGAAGGGCTGCCGGGAAGCTCTGGGCTGACCCGCCCCTTCCTTAAGCGAAAGCGTAAGAAAACAAAAACGGCGCGAGCATTGCTCGCGCCTTTTGAATGAGTGCGGTCTGAAAATCAGGCCGCGGTCGATGCGTTGGTTGCCGGAGCCGCCGTCTGTGCAGCAAGCTTCGCTGCCTTGGCTTCCGCCGCCTTCGCTTCATCAGCGCGAATTTCCGACAGGCGCTTCTGAACTTCCGACGAGAACACGTATTGCGCAGGACGCTGCTTGGAGAGATCGATCTCCGGCGCCATCGGACCTTCGGTCTTGATGCCGAACATCGCGACCTTGAGCGCCTTGAGCGGATTGCTCACGGCGGCGTTGGCCGCGGTCGGCTCGTAGCCGCAATGGGCCATACAGTCGGCGCACTTCTCGTACTTGCCGGTGCCGTAGGTGTCCCAATCGGTGGTTTCCATCAACTCCTTGAAGGTCTTGGTGTAGCCTTCACCGAGCAGATAGCAGGGCTTCTGCCAGCCGAAGATATTGCGCGCAGGCATGCCCCACGGTTCGCACTCGAAATTCTGATTGCCGGCCAGGAAGTCGAGGAAGAGGCCGGAGTGCATGAAATTCCACTTCTTGCCCTTGCCGAGCGCGAACACGTCGCGGAACAGCTTCTTGGTCTTGGTGCGATTCAGGAAGTGCTCCTGATCCGGCGCGCGCTCGTAGGCGTAGCCGGGTGACATCGAGACGCCGACGCCGAGTTCGACGGTGTAGTCGAGGAATTTTGCAATGTCCTCGGCAGCGTGGCCGTCGAAGATCGTCGCATTGACGTTGACGGTGAAGCCGCGCGCCTTCGCAGCCTTGATCGCGGAGACGGCGCGGTCGAACACGCCCTTCTGCGACACGGCCTTGTCGTGATGGTCCTTGAGGCCGTCGAGATGCACCGAGAAAAACAGGTAAGGCGACGGCTCGAACAGATCGAGCTTCTTCTCGAGCAGCAGTGCGTTGGTGCAGAGCGAGACGAACTTCTTGCGCTCAACCAGGCCGCGCACGATCTCGCCGATCTCCTTGTGGATCAGCGGCTCGCCGCCGGGAATCGCGACCATCGGCGCGCCGCATTCTTCGGCGGCGTCCCAGCATTCCTGCGCCGTCATGCGGCGGTTCAGGATCGCGTCCGGATAGTCGATCTTGCCGCAGCCGACGCAAGCGAGGTTGCAGCGGAACAATGGCTCCAGCATCAGCACCAACGGATAGCGTTTCCGGCCAAGCAGCTTCTGCTTCACCAGATAGGAGCCGATCTTGATCTCTTTGAAAAACGGTATCGCCATGAACTGTTATCTTTCTTGCATCACGGGAGCGAGGCGCGGCTGACGTTGGGTCAGCTCGGCCGGCAGTCTGAACTCGATGTTTTCCTCCCGACCCGGCAGCACGGACACTGTCACCGGTCCGATTCTCCGCAGGGCGTCAATCACATCGTCCACCAACACCTCCGGCGCCGAGGCGCCCGCGGTGATGCCGACGGTCTTCGCGTCTTTCAACCATTCGGGATTGAGCTGGCTGCCGTCGGCGATGAGGTAGCTCGGGACGCCGACTTCGGTCCCGATTTCGCGGAGGCGGTTGGAGTTGGAGCTGTTCGTCGCGCCGACAACCAGAATGACATCGACGAGCTTGCTGAGGTCTCGCACCGAAGACTGGCGGTTTTGTGTCGCGTAGCAGATGTCGCGGGTATCCGGGCCTTCGAGGTCGCTGAAGCGATCCTCGAGCGCTGCGATGATGTCGCGGGTATCGTCGACGCTCAGCGTGGTCTGGGTGATGTAAGCCATCGGCTCGTCGCTCGGCAGATCAAGTGCCGCGACGTCCTCGACACTCTGCACGAGGATCACGGGGCCGGGGACCTGACCCATGGTGCCGACAACTTCGGGATGACCTTCATGGCCGATCAGAACGAGCTTGCGTCCCTTGGAGACGTAGCGCTTGCCCTGATTGTGGACCTTGGTCACGAGCGGGCAGGTGGCGTTGAGAACGGGGAGGCCGCGTGACGCAGCCTCTTCCTCAACGCTCTTGGCGACGCCGTGAGCGCTGAACACTGTGATCGCGTTGGCCGGGACTTCGTGCAGATCCTCGACGAACACCGCGCCCTTGGCTTTCAGGCTTTCGACGACGTACTTGTTGTGCACGATCTCGTGGCGGACGTAGACCGGCGGTCCGTACTTCTCGAGCGCGCGTTCGACGATCTCGATCGCGCGCACGACTCCGGCGCAAAATCCGCGCGGCTGAGCCAGCAGGATCTTCATTTCGGGTTTCATGGGCACGTGATTAAGCAAGCTGCACCGCGCTGATCTCGCCTTCGCGGCCGAGCGCCTCGAAGACACGCGTCACGATGCCCTTGGCGTCGAGACCGGCCTTTGCGTACATCGCAGCCGGGCTGTCCTGATCGATAAATGTATCGGGAAGAACCATGGAGCGAACCTTCAGTCCCTTGTCGAGCGCGCCGTTCTCCGCGTGAGCATGCAAGACCTGCGCCCCGAAGCCGCCGATCGAGCCTTCCTCGATGGTGACGAGCACGTCGTGATCGCGCGCCAGACGCAGGATCAGATCCGTGTCGATCGGCTTGGCAAATCTGGCATCGGCAACGGTCGCCGTTAAGCCATGGGTTTTTAGAATGTCTGCAGCTTTCAGACATTCCTGGAGGCGGGTGCCGAGCGATACCAGCGCTACGGACGTACCTTCGCGGACGATGCGGCCCTTGCCGATTTCCAGCGGGACGCCGACCGACGGCAGGTCGACGCCGACACCATCGCCACGCGGGAAGCGGATGGCGGACGGGCGATCGTCGATTGCCGCGGCAGTCGCGACCATGTGAACCAGTTCGGCCTCATCGGCCGCGGCCATCAGGACCATCCCCGGCAAACAGCCGAGATAGGCGAGATCGAACGAGCCTGCATGGGTCGGGCCGTCCGCGCCGACGAGACCAGCGCGGTCGATGATGAACCGGACCGGCAGACCCTGAATGGCGACGTCATGCACGACCTGGTCGTAGGCGCGCTGCAGGAATGTGGAGTAGATGGCGACGAACGGCTTCAGGCCTTCCGATGCGAGGCCGGCGGCGAAGGTCACACCGTGCTGCTCGGCGATGCCGACGTCGAAGGTCCGTTCGGGGAAAGCCTTGCCGAAGATATCAACGCCGGTGCCGGACGGCATGGCGGCAGTGATGGCGACGATCTTGTCGTCCTTCTCGGCTTCCTGGACCAGGCTCTGGCCGAACACCTTGGTGTAGGCGGGAGCGTTGGCTTGAGCCTTCGCCTGCTTGCCGGTCGTGACATCGAATTTGACCACGCCGTGATACTTGTCGGCGGAGGTCTCGGCCGGGGTGTAGCCTTTGCCCTTTTCGGTGACGACGTGGATCAGGGTCGGGCCGACCTTTGAATCCCGCACGTTCTTGAGGACGGGGAGCAGATGGTCGAGGTTGTGACCGTCGATCGGGCCGACATAGAAGAAGCCAAGTTCCTCGAACAGAGTTCCACCGGACAGGAAGCCGCGGGCGTATTCCTCGGCGCGCTGCGCGCCCTTTTCGATGAACTTCGGAAGACGCTTGGCCACCTGCTTGCCGATCTCGCGTAGCGAGCGGTAGGTGTTGCTGGACGTCAGGCGTGACAGATAGGCCGACATGGCGCCAACCGGCGGCGCGATCGACATTTCATTGTCATTGAGAATAACGATCAGGCGTGAATCCATCGCCCCAGCATTGTTCATCGCCTCATAGGCCATGCCGGCCGACATCGCGCCATCGCCGATCACTGCGACGATATTTCGCTCCTCGCCGGCGAGATCCCGCGCGACGGCCATGCCCAAGCCTGCTGAAATGGACGTCGACGAGTGCGCGGCGCCGAAACAGTCGTATTCGCTCTCCGCGCGCTTGGTGAAGCCTGACAAACCCCCGCCTTGGCGGAGGGTGCGAATCCTGTCGCGCCGTTCTGTCAGAATCTTGTGGGGATAGGCCTGATGCCCGACGTCCCAGATGACGCGGTCCGAGGGCGTATTAAAAACATGATGTATTGCAACCGTCAGTTCAACGACACCAAGACCGGAGCCGAGATGACCACCAGTAACCGCAACCGCGCTGATCGTTTCAGCGCGAAGTTCTGCCGCAACTTGAGGCAGGTCGCTTTCCTTCATCTTCCGAAGGTCAGCGGGCGACTTGATTGCGTCGAGCAATGGGGTTGAAGAGGTCATACCAAGGCTTCCAATGCGACTGTGGAACAAGACAAGAACATTTTGCAGTGTAGCATTATTGCAGCTATGCAGCAGTAGTTCTGAGGAACTGCTGGTTAAATGCCACTATTGTGTGACTTAAGGGCATCGTTTGAGGCATCACTAAGTTAACGGCTTGCCTCCCCGGCAGTTGCCTTTCCCCCAAGCTGGCCGCCAGAAATAGAAAGAAAACCTGTGCTGACAAGGACTATTGTATCGCTTGTTTGTTTTTGCACGCGCCATGCATGGCTGGTCCTCGTGGCTGGCTTGGCTCTGGCTGCCGCGGCAGGCGTCTATTCCCACCGGAACTTTGCCATCAACACCGATGTTGCAACGCTGATCTCCCCTGATCTTGACTGGCGAAAGCGCGAAATCGACTTCGAAAAGGCCTTTCCAGGCCGAAATGACTCGATTCTGGCCGTTGTAGAGGCTCCGACACCGGAACTCGCCCGGCAGGCCGGCGACGCCCTTGAGAAGAAGTTGCGGCCACAGACCGAAAGGTTCATTTCGATCCGGCGGCCGGGCGGTGGCGCGTTCTTCGACAATAACGGCCTTTTGTTCTTGCCGACCCCGGAGGTGGCCAAGCAGACCGGGCAACTGGCCTCGGCAGCCCCGATTTTCAACATTCTGGTGGATGACCCCAGCCTGCGGGGCCTGACCGGCGTCCTGGAGTTCGGCCTGGCGGGTTCCCAGCGGGGACAGTATTCGCGCGATTCCATGGCCCGCCCGCTGAACTTGGTGGCCGATACTGTCGAGAAAGTCGCGGGAAACAAGCCGGCGACCTTTTCATGGAAGGAACTGTCCAGCAACGAGCCGCTGACGCCTTCCGACACCCGTACGCTCCTCCAGATACGGCCCGTGCTCGACTTCAAGGCGCTGGAGCCGGGCGGAGCGGCCACTGACGCCATTCGCGAGGCTGCCAAGGGTCTCAATCTTGCCGGCACCTACGGTGCCCGCGTTCGCCTGACCGGACCCGTCCCCATCGCGAACGACGAATTCGCGACGGTGCAGGAGGGGGCGCTCGTCACCCACACGGGTACGGTCCTGATCGTGCTCTTCATCCTGTGGTGCGCGCTGAAGTCATCCAAGATCATCGGTGCGGTTTTCGTCACGCTCATCATCGGTCTGTCGATCACCACGGCCGTCGGACTGATGCTGGTCGGCGCGTTCAATCTGATTTCGATTGCGTTCTTCGTCCTGTTTGTCGGTCTCGGGGTGGATTTCGGCATTCAGTACAGCGTGCGCTATCGCGCCGAACGTCATGAAATCGATCAGCTTGATCCGTCGCTCGAGAAGGCCGCCGAGTATTCCGCCGTTCCGCTCACGCTTGCGGCGGTGGCTACGGCCGCCGGCTTCCTCTCATTTTTGCCGACCGACTACAAAGGCGTGTCGGAGCTCGGGAAAATTGCCGGCGCGGGCATGATCATCGCATTCATTGCCGCCATCACAGTGCTGCCGGCATTGCTCAAGATTCTGAATCCTCCGGGCGAAGCTGAGCCGCTCGGCTTCAAGTTTCTGGCTCCGGTCGATCGTTTTCTGGAACGGCACCGGGTCGGCGTTGTTGCGGCGACACTCGGCGTGGCCGTTTTGGGCCTGCCGTTGCTGTATTTCCTGCAGTTTGACTTCAATCCCATGAACCTGCGCAGCGCGAAGGTTGAATCGGTCGCGACGTATCTGGATCTTCGCCGAGACCCCAATACCGGCACGAATGCCGTCGAGGTCATGGCTCCTTCCGCGGCTGCGGCGAAGCAAATTCAGGAACGGCTCGCCAAGCTTCCCGAAGTATCCCGGACGTTCTCGCTGGATACCTTCATTCCTGATGACCAGCCGGCCAAGCTGGCGATCATCCGCAAGGCTGCTGCATCGCTCAACCCGATTCTGAATGAGACATCGCGCGGCACGGCCCCATCCGATGAGGAAAATATCGCTGCACTGAAGGGCTCGGTGGAAAGCCTGCGCAAGACCGCAGGTGACGACAAGGGACCGGGAGCGGTGGCTGCACGGCGGCTTGCGGATGCGCTGGACAAGCTCGCGCAGGCTGAAAAAGCCACGCGCGAGAAGGCGACGGCAACCTTCATCTCGCCGTTGAACGTGGCGCTCGATCAGGTTCGCGGTCTGCTCAAGGCTCAACCCGTGAGCGTGAAAACCCTTCCGCCTGACATCCTGCAGGATTGGACGTCTGCCGACGGCAGAACACGCGTCGAAGCGCAGCCGAAGGGCGATCCCAACGACAACGATACCTTGCGCGCTTTCGCGGGTGCGGTTCTGAAAGTTCAGCCTGACGCCATCGGCGGCCCGATCTCGATTCTGAAATCCGGCGATACCATCGTCAAAGCGTTCATCCATGCCGGTTTGTGGGCGTTGCTGTCGATTGCGATCCTGCTCTGGATCGTGCTCAAGCGGATCGGCGATGTGCTGTTGACGCTGGTCCCATTGGTTTTGGCTGGTGTGGTGACGCTCGAGATCTGCGTCCTTATCGGGCTGCCGATGAACTTCGCCAACATCATCGCGCTGCCGTTGCTGCTTGGCATCGGCGTCGCGTTCAAGATCTACTATGTGACCGCGTGGCGGGCTGGGCAGACCGACCTGCTGCAATCGAGCCTGACACGCGCGATCTTCTTTAGCGCGATGACGACCGCGACAGCGTTCGGGAGCCTTTGGCTGTCGAGCCATCCCGGCACGTCAAGCATGGGCAAATTGCTGGCGCTGTCGCTGGTGACGACGCTTGCGGCGGCAGTGCTGTTTCAGCCGGCGCTGATGGGCAAGCCGCGCGATCAATAGCGAGGCTCAAGTCTGCTCGGCTAGCGGGGCGCGTTCGCGATCTCGGGGAGAAGACAAACTTCGGAAATGGCGGGTTCAGCCGATCCCGCCTTCGGAGTGCTACTCTTTGGAGCAGCGGCCGGTTTCGGTGTGCCGATCGGTGTCGGGAAGGCCTGGGGCGGCGAGGGGGTCTTCGGGGCAGTGGCCCCCGTTCCGATCGCGCCGGTTTTGGTGCCGCCGGGAGCCGGCGCACCTTCAACGACCCGGGTCCAAGTCTGGCCGCCGCACAGGATCATGGCGACGCAGCCTTCGATGCGCAGTGCGTTGGCCGATTTGACCTGGATCGAGGAGTCGTAGGTTTTACCGCTGGTGGCGTCGTAAACCTTGCCTTCCCACTTGTCCTTCTCGTCTTCGACTTTCTTCATGTTCAGGAGAATGGGCATGCCCAGCATGGGACGCGTCCGTTTCGCCTTGTCGGGATTGTTCTTGTCCAGGCCGCCGGGGATGGATTCGGAGGCGACAACGCCCCACAGCCTCGAATTGCAATCGACGATTCGGATCGTCGCCTTGCCGTCCTCGTCTCGCCATTCGCCCAAGGGGTCGGCGGCAGAGGCAGCACCGGCAGCAGCGAGCAAGAACATTCCACTAAAGGCTAGTTTCCGCATGAACCCCCGCGTGCATTGCAACTAATTTAAACACAAACGCTGTGCATTGTTCCAGAGATTGACAAAACGACGCACATACTAATTTCAGTTGACTAGAAGCCAGACAAACGAAGTATGTATGACATGATGCAGCCAAATCTAGACATTTCAGAGATGTTCGCGGATCGCCAATTCCAGCGCAATGCTCTGCATACGCGATATCTCAATGAGCAACTCGTCCGGGTTCTCAAAACCATCGGCTATGACGTCGGCTTTCAGCGCGGGCAGGGCCAGTATCTGTTCGACCGCGACGGCGATCGTTATCTCGATCTGCTGAGCGGCTTCGGCGTCTTTGCACTTGGCCGCAACCATCCGATCGTCAAGGAGGCCCTCAAGAGCGTCCTGGACAGCGATCTTCCAAATCTCGTTCAACTCGACCTGTCCACGTTGGCCGGCATTCTGGCAGAGCGCCTGATCGCGCATGTGCCATATCTGGACAAGGTGTTTTTTGCGAATTCAG
The DNA here is from genome assembly GCA_017474385.1 of Afipia sp. Taxonomy (GTDB): domain Bacteria; phylum Pseudomonadota; class Alphaproteobacteria; order Rhizobiales; family Xanthobacteraceae; genus Afipia. Next base: position 8,827 of record JAFVHU010000033.1, read on the forward strand.
GGACGGAATGTGTCGAAGCTGCGATCAAGTTCGCGCGCGGCTCGACCGGCCGCACCGGTATCGTTTATTGCGACCATGCGTATCACGGGCTGTCCTACGGTTCGCTGTCGCTGACCGGCGACAAGAATTTCCGCGACGGCTTCGGGCCGCTGCTGCCGGACTGCACTTCGATTCCGTTCAACGACCTTGCCGCGCTCGAGAAGGCGCTGGCCTCTCGCCAGGTTGCGGCCTTCATCGTCGAGCCGATCCAGGGCAAGGGCGTCAACATGCCCGACGATGGATATCTCGCGGGTGCCGCGGCGCTGTGCAAGCGCTACGGCACGCTGTTCGTCGCTGATGAGATCCAGACCGGAATGGGCCGTACCGGGCGGTTTCTTGCGGTCGAGCACTGGAATGTCGAGCCCGATATGGTGCTGCTGTCGAAGTCGCTCTCCGGAGGTCACGTCCCGGTCGGGGCTGTGCTCACGCGCAAGGCGATCTTCGACAAGATTTTCGACCGCATGGATCGCGCGGTGGTCCACGGCTCGACGTTCTCCAAGAACGATCTCGCCATGGCGGCTGGCATCGCGACGCTGGAAGCGCTCAAGCAGGAAAAGGTGATCGAGAATGCAGCGGCGCGCGGCGACGAATTGCTCGCGACGCTGTCAGCGATGATCCCGCGCTATGAACTCTTGAAGAACGTGCGTGGCAAGGGGCTGATGATCGGTGTCGAGTTCGGTCCGCCGAAATCTCTGGCGCTGAAGGCGTCGTGGGCTATGCTGGAAACGGCGAGCAAGGGCCTGTTCTGCCAGTTGATCACCATCCCGCTGTTCAAGGATCACAAGATCCTCAGCCAGGTCTCCGGCCACGCCAGCCACACGATCAAGCTGCTGCCGGCGCTGACGATCACGCAGGAAGATTGCAACTGGATCACCAGCGCGTTCGATACGGTGATCGAAAGCAGCCATCGCGTGCCCGGCGCGATCTGGTCGCTCGGCAAGACCCTGGTGGACAACGCAGCAAGAAAGTCAGCCTGACCTAATGGTCCGATTCTAACATTCGCATCCCATTTAGGCGGGCATCCTTGCGAAGGTTAGAATTGACGGACCACTAGCAAATATGAATCCAGTGGAGTTTTGGATTTGACATTCGCTTCGCGGATTCACTGATCGTTAGACGGCGAATGTCAAATCTACTCCACTGGTGTCAGGCTGATCGGTCCGTTCATCATGCAGGGAAGCGCGGTCGTTTACTGACCGTGGCTACGCAGAACGGTGTCGCACTTCTTGCTGATCTTTGGGCGATTGGCCTGAAGGCAGCCCAAAATTACAAGATCGCCATCGTTCATCACGTTGCGGCAATAACGCGATACGTCAGGCGCGCAGGCTTTCTGTTCTTCCGGTGTACCGCTGCGCTGAGGAGCAGGTGCCTGCGCAACGGCGCCGACGGTTGCCGAGACAAGCAAGGTGGTCGCGAGAAGTACTTTGAACATCATTATCCCTAGCGTTCGATTGACCAGACCATAGGTCGAACACATCAGAATGCCAGATACAAGCCTTCACGCAGCGGCACCGGCATCGTATTTCGTCAGGTGTGGCGTGTGTGCACGGCTTTTTCGCGCCACAGCATTGGCAAGCCATGGAATGCCAACTCTCGCCACAATTCGCTTTCGGGCGGTTGAGATTCAGTGCGCCGAAAGTTTTCTCGGTATGACCGGGTTCCGTCGCATCAGTAGCAGGGCGATGATCACCGTCGGAACCAGAATCGCAAGGCCAAGTGCCATGATCTGCAATTGCGAAATCGGCATGATGCCGCCGCCTGGCGTTGCGATAGTGAACCCGCCGATGATCAGCAACACGCGAAGCGGCCATTCCATAAATCCGGCGCGCCGCAGATCGCCGACATAAGCCTGATAGCCCTGGATGTCGCCGCAGATAAAGACAATCCCGAAACAGGAGACTGCGGTAAGGCCGAGCGCTTCGAGGTAGGGGCTTTCACCCTGGAGCAACAATGCAGGGTTCAGCACGAAGAAGAACGGGATGAAATAAATGATGCTGCCGACCCACATGCTTTCCCATCCGGTTTTCATGGCCGGCGCTCCGGCTATGCCGGCAGCGGCAAACGATGCGATGGCGACGGGCGGCGTAATCGATGAGAGCATGCCCCAATAGAAGATGAACATGTGCACGGCCATCCTGTTGAGGCCGAGTTTCTCCAGTGCGGGCGCGACCAGGATTGCGAGGAAGATGTAACAGGATGTCGTCGTCAATCCGAGGCCCAGAATAAGGCTCGTAATCGCACACATGATCAGCAGGAGGAACACGTCGCCGCCGGCGATCTTGAGAAGATCGTTGGCGAGGCTTGAGATCACGCCGGTCAGGGAGAACGCGCCGATCAGTAGGCCGCAGCCAGCCAGGATGGCGATGAGCTCGACGAAGGTCTTTCCGTTCAATTCAAGAAACTGAAGCCATCGGCCGCCGCCCCAGTTCTTTCCCGGAAGGAACTCATTCAGGACAGCCAGGATGCACATTCCCCAAAGGAATGGATTGCCGACGTCGAACCACAGCATTGCGCCGGTCAGCGCAACCGACAGCAACAGAACTGCGGTGTTGGCACGTTTCCAGGGTCCAGGGCCCGACCATTGATGCAGGATAACCAGCAGCGCGGTTGCATAGAACGGCGCATGGCTTTCGCGTTTGAAATACAGCAGCATCACCACGAGGATGATGATGACAAAGAGGTAGTACCAGCCCTCCTTGAATGCGTCCCAGAAGCGCGGCAACTCCTTGCGCGGCAATCCTTGAAGCTGATGCCGGGCCGCGTAGCTGTCGACCTGTGCGAACAAGCCGAAATAGTACAGCACCGACGGAATGGTCGCGGCCAAGGCGACATCCGAGTAACCCGTGTTGAGGAACTGAGCCATGACGAACGCGGTGGCTCCGAGAACCGGAGGTGCGAGGACCGCGCCAGTGGAGGCGCATGCTTCGACCGCGGCGGAATAGGATGGTGTGAATCCCGTTTTCTTCATCGCCGGGATCGTCATCGTACCGGCGGTGAGAACGTTCGACACGATGCTTCCGCCGACCGTGCCGAGAAGACCGCTTGCAAAGACGCAGACCTTGGCAGCGCCGCCACGGAACGTTCCGCATAGCGCGAATGCGATATTGATGAAGAACTTGCCTGCGCCGGTCATCATAAGCGCCGTGCCGAACACCAGAAAGCCGATCACAGTGTCCGCAAACGCCTGAATCGGAATGCCGAGCAGGCTTTCGCCCGAGAGCATGTGATAGGACGTTGTCTGCTCAAGGGTAGACTGTGTGCCCCGGAATGGGCCCAGCCACTTTGCGTCGGCGAACAGCGGATAGAGCGTAAAGGGAAGTACGCTCAGAAGCAGACTCCATCCGCCGGTACGGCGCAGCGCTTCCATCAGGACGAACCACATCACCAGACCGGCGAGGATCACGTTCCTCGGGGCTCCTTCGAACTCCCAGCCGAGTGCTGCTGCCTTGCGAATGTTCATCATGAGCCAGATCGCAGCGGCGCACGTCAGAACGAAGAGGAGAGCGTCATACCAGGGTATGCGGTCAAGCGGCGCCTTGCTGGAGCCCGGAAAAATCAGGAACGTAAAGGGCAGCATCAGCGCGATGAGCAGATAAAAATACTCGGTGTTGAGCTGAGTATAGTCGATGAAGAATCTCAGCGAAAATTGCTGGTTGATACACAGCAGGATCGTCGCCGCCGTCGCTATTAGCAACGCCCAGCGCCATACTCCGCGCAGGGTTCTTACGCGGGTAACCTCGGATTCTTGCAAGTCTGCGACAACGGCGTGCGGATCGCTGATCCGGATTGTCTCTGGCGTGGCTGCTCCGGCGACCGCAGTCGATGCCGGAGTACCTTTGTTGTCGGACGTGGCTGTCATGGTCGATCCCGGATTAAATGCTAGCGCCGTCCGTCATGAGATCGAAGTCGTTACTCTTCAAAGCCGTTCGGCAGATTGGCTTTGGCAAGTGCCGCTTTACGTGCAGCCATCCAGCCGGAGAGGAATTTGTCTGCTTCTGCTGGTGTGCTCGCGGTGTTGTAGGCTTTCCATGCATCCGCCAGAACGCCCTGCCGCTTGATCAGGTCATTGTTGTATTTCTCGTCCGCGTCGGTCCAGTTGCCGGCTTCCTTCAGCGCCTTGGCCGCGCCGGGGTGGAACGGGATGACCCATTGCTTGGTCTGGCGTTTGGCTTCAAGGCCGACCGAGCCGGGCGCGGAGTCCTTGTACAAATCGTAACCGTCAATCATCGCCTTGGTGATCGAGTAAACCTGATCCACCGGCTGCGTCGCATAAGTCGTTGCGATTGGGTACGGATAGGTGGCCAGTTGCTGAGGCTTGGAAGCTTCGATGGCGGCGCCGCATGTCGTCACGTGGGGGTTGAAGAACGCCCCGACCTTCTTGACGCGTGCCCAGGCTTCCTTGTCTTCCGGCGGAAGCGGCGGCCAAACCAGACCGCGTGGCGAGTTTTCAACTTCCTTTGCAGGGCCGGTCACTGTGGAGGCGAATGCACCGTCGGCATCGTTGTTGACGAGGCCTTTCCACATCGCGCCGTAGCTCGCGAATTCGACGATCTTGACATCTTTCTGGGTGAGTCCGCCATACGCGATGATTGCAAGTGCGTTCTGGTTCAGAGCAGGCGAGCCGACCACGAAGCCGAGCCGCTTGCCGCGGAAATCCTTCCACTCCTTGACGCCGGCGTCCTTGGTGACGCCGACCGACAGGCCGTTACAGTCGACCGTCGAGAGGGTCATCTGCAATGCCTGCGGACCCCATTCCTTGACGCCGAACTCGAACACGCCTTCCTGGGCGAAGTAAACGCCGGTCCCCATCCACGCCAACACGGCGCGCCCGGCGCGCAGCGGCGCAAGGCGCGCCACGTCATTGCCCGCCGGAAGCACGCGAATGTCCGAGCCGTATTTATCCTTCATCATCTTGCCGACGCCGACGGCGATGTTGAAGCCCGACGTGCCGGTGTCATAGGCGGTAAACGCCATCGTCGGCGCGAGTTTGATCTCCTGCGCCAGCACCGGCGAAATCGCCGTGCCCGCAAGAATCATTGCTGCAACCGCAGTGATATGCCGCGTCATGAATAACCCTCCCCAAGTGCTTTCGCTGTGCGAAACGCATTTTTGATTTTGCCGGATCATGTCATCGTGCAGGAACCAGTGCAACGCCTGCAAGCCTACTAAGGTGGACCGGACAGTTTGTCGCGGAAACGGAGCGCTCACGTTTCGAGAAGAGCGATCGTCTGTCCCTCTGCCACGACGTCATCGATGCTGACGAGAATCGATGCGATTTTTCCTGCGGCAGGCGAGGGGACGGGAATTTCCATCTTCATCGCTTCGACGAACACCACGTCGTTGCCGTTTCCGATGCTGTCACCAGCGCTCGCCGCGACCGCGCAGACGCGCCCGGCAACCTCGGTGACGATCTTGATCTGCGCCATTGATTTCCCCCATCCGCTTTGAGCAGAGCATGCAAGCTCTGCAAGCGCGGCTTCTTTATTGTGACGGAAGATTGCCCGAGGTAGCGTGTTCCGCAAGAGGAAACTTTATTCTGCAGAACAGAATGACGCGTTCGCAACGCGTACGGCAAGGAGTGATGATGAACTGGAAGCCTGAGCTCGATGAACTCGCGCGGCGCGAAGCGTTTGCGAAAGAGATGGGCGGCGCCGACAAGGTCAAGCGACAGCACGAACAAGGCAGGCTCACGGTTCGCGAGCGCATCGACAAGCTGGTCGATCCGAAGAGCTTTCACGAGATGGGCGCGATTTCAGGCATCGCGGAGTATGACGAGAAGAATGAGCTGAAGACGCTCACGCCGGCCAACTGTGTGTTCGGCCGCGGCAAGATCGACAATCGTCCCGTTGTTGTTGTTGGCGATGACTTCACCGTGCGTGGCGGCTCTGCGGATGCGGCGATCTCCGCAAAGCCGACCATGGCCGAACAGATGGCGCACGATTTCCGGATGCCGATCATCCGCGTCATCGAAGGATCCGGCGGCGGGGGCTCGGTCAAGACCATCGAGACGAAGGGCGCGGCGAACCTGCCGGGCGGCGTCGGCGGCACGACATGGTACTGGTACACGACCGCAAACATGGCGCGCGTGCCTGTAGTGGGCCTCGGTCTTGGATCGGTTGCGGGGCTTGGCGCGGCGCGCCTCGCGGCCAGTCATTATTCCGTCATGACAAAATCATCCGCGATGTTCGTTGCGGGCCCTCCGGTGGTGGCGCGTCTCGGACAGTCGCTCGAGAAGCAGGAGCTTGGCGGCTGGCAGATCCAGACCAAGGCCGGCGGTGTCGATCACGCGGTCGATACCGAGGAAGAGGCGTTCGAGTGCGCGCGGAAGTTTCTGTCATATCTGCCGTCGTCGGTGTTCGATCTGCCGCCCACGATTCCCTGCGATGACGATCCTGAGCGGAGCGACGAGGCGCTGCTCAACATCGTGCCGCGCAGCCGCAAGCAGATTTACAAGATGCGGCCCATTATCGAGTCGGTGGTCGACAAGGGATCGTTCTTCGAGATGGGCCAGAACTTCGGGCGCTCGGTGATCGCCGGTTTCGCGCACCTTGAGGGCCGCGCTGTGCTGCTACTGGCGAGCGATCCTTATATCTACGGCGGGTCGTGGACCGCCGAAGCGTGCCAGAAGGTGGTGCGTTTCGTCGATCTGGCGGAAACATTTCATTTGCCGGTGGTCTATCTGATGGATTGCCCCGGCTTCATGATCGGGCTCGAAGCCGAGAAGGCGGCCACGATCCGGCACGGCGTACGCGCGATGGCCGCCGTCAATCAAACCACGGTGCCGTGGTGCACGATCATCGTTCGCAACTCGTTCGGTGTCGCGGGTGTCGTTCATCAGCCTGCGGGCCGGTTCTCGATCCGTTATGCCTGGCCGTCCGCATACTGGGGTTCGCTGCCGCTCGAGGGCGGCATCGAGGCCGCTTATCGCGCCGACATCGACGCCGCCGAGGATCCGAAGGCGAAGCTGGCTGAGATCGAGGACCGGCTGAACAAGCTGCGGTCGCCGTTCCGTTCGGCCGAGAAATTCTGGGTCGAGGAGATCATCGATCCGCGCAAGACGCGCTCGCTGCTGTGCGAGTTCGCGCGTCTGGCAGAACCGCTGCGCACGCCGGGCGTGGCCAAGATGGCGATGCGGCCCTGACTACTTGGCGTCGGCGATAATCATCGCCGCGCCTTTTTCCGCAATCATTGCGGTTGGCGTGTTGGTGTTGCCCGACGTAATGGTCGGCATCACCGACGCATCGACGACGCGCAGTCCCTTGAGGCCGTGAAGGCGCAGGCGCTCATCGACCACGGCAAGAGGATCGCTCGCTGCTCCCATCTTCGCGGTCCCGACCGGATGAAAGATCGTGGTGCCGATGTCACCGGCTGCTTTCGCCAGTGACGCGTCATCGTCGCCTACGGAAGGACCGGGGAGATATTCCTGCGGATGATAATTGGCCAGCGCGTGCTGTTTCATCAGTTTGCGTGTGACGCGGATCGCGTCGGCGGCAACCTGACGGTCTTCGGGCGTCGACAGATAATTCGGCGCGATGGCCGGTGCCTGATCCGGTGCATCGGACTTGATGCGGATGGTGCCGCGCGACGTTGGCCGCAGGTTGCAGGCGGCAATGGTGATGGCCGGGAAGCGGTGCAATGGTTCGCCGAACTTGTCGAGCGACAGCGGCTGGACGTGAAACTGGATGTTGGCGCGTTCCTGACGTGCATCGGAGCGCGTGAAGATGCCAAGCTGCGACGGCGCCATGGTCAGCGGCCCGCGCCGCCGCAGCAAGTAATCGACGCCCATCCAGCCGCGCCGGAACAAATTGTAATACGTCTCGTTCAGCGTGCGCACGCCTTCTACCTTGTAGATGGCGCGTTGCTGCAGATGATCCTGCAGGTTGCGGCCGACACCTTGACGATCCAGCACGGTTTCGATGCCGAGCGGCGACAACCATTCCTGCGGGCCGATGCCGGAGCGATGCAGCACCTGCGTCGATCCAACAGACCCGGAGCAAAGGATTACTTCGCCCTGCGTCCGCGCTTCGATGATCTCGCCGTTCTGGCGGAAGCGCACGCCGACCGCGCGGCCGTTCTCGACGATCACCTTGTCGACCAGCACGTTGGTCTCCAGCCGCAGATTTGGCCGCGACAGTGCAGGCTTCAGAAAACCGCGCGCCGAGGACCAGCGCCGGCCGCGCTTCTGATTGACGTGGAAGTATCCGATGCCCTCGTTGTCGCCGGTGTTGAAATCCGGCGTTTTGCGGATTCCCATTTCATGCGCGGCCTCGGCAACTGCATCAAGCACCTTCCAGGACAATCGCGGGGCTTCGATCCGCCAGCCGCCGCCGACGCCGTGATGTTCGCTTTCGCCAAGGAAATGATCTTCAAGCTTCTTGAAGGCCGGGAGCACGTCGTCCCAGCCCCAGCCGGTCAGCCCGAGTTGCCGCCAGTGGTCGTAATCCGCTGCCTGTCCGCGCATCGAGATCATGGCGTTGATTGCCGATGATCCACCGATTACCTTGCCGCGTGGATAGGCCAATGCGCGGCCATTGAGACCGGCTTCCGGTTCTGTCTTGAACATCCAGTCGGAGCGGGGATTGCCGATGGCGAACAGGTAGCCGACCGGGATGTGAAACCAGATCCAGTTGTCCTTGCCGCCTGCCTCCAGGATCAGCACGCGCTTGCGGGGATCAGCCGAGAGGCGGTTGGCGACAATGCAACCGGCGGTACCGGCGCCGACGACGATATAGTCGAAATCCCCCTCGAGACGTTTCGCCATTCCCTGTCCTGCGTTTCTCTATTCAATTTAAAGACTTTTCTTCTTATGGCCCCGACCGGGGTTCGCTGTACAGTATGGTTCCGCGCAACTCCCGTTTGCGCGGATGTTGGGTCCCCTGCGGGCTCATGCTAGCTTTTGCCGTCTTGATCCTGTGAGGTTACCGCCGTGCCCATCCTCAACCGCGTCGCCGATCTGCAACCCGAAATCATGGGCTGGCGCCGCGACCTACATGCACATCCGGAATTGATGTACGATGTGCACCGCACTGCCGCCTTCGTTGCCGACCGTCTGAGGGAATTCGGTTGCGATGAGGTCGCGACCGGCCTTGGACGCACCGGCGTGGTCGGCGTCATCAAGGGGCGAAAGCCGGTCAATGGCGGTGATCTGAAAGCCATCGGGCTGCGGGCCGACATGGACGCGCTGCCGATCTAGGAAGAAACCGGCGTAGCCTATCGCTCAACGGTGCCGGGGAAGATGCACGCCTGCGGTCACGACGGTCACACCGCGATGTTGCTCGGCGCGGCGCGCTATCTTGCGGAGACGCGGAATTTCGCCGGCGATGCCGTGATGATTTTCCAGCCGGCCGA
>JAFVHU010000034.1 GCA_017474385.1 Afipia sp.
CTCAGGCTCGCTTGACTATTTTGTATTGCTCGACGGACCGCCGCTGTCGTCGTGGCGCTGCCGTGAAGAATTTGTCCCATAGTGCCTCCTTCCATCCCAAGGATAAGATTGCACCATCAAATGCCGGGACTAAACACCTAGAACGTTTCGTTTTGCGTTTAATTTCATCAATCTTTCCGTGAGATTGACGAGACGGTCTGCTCCGTTATGCGAATACTTTCGCAACGCTACAGCTTGAATGGCATCGCAAATTTGCTTCATGCCCATCGTTGAGAAAACGACTTCGCTGGATCCCACCTCTATTTCTAACAACATGCTCAGAACCGCGTGTAAATGCTGTTCCATTTGACTCCAGGAGTCCATAAACACGCCGAGCGCTGTGTGTCGCTCGTTGCAAGTTGGAATTACGATATCCAACTCGGGGCCGATTGTGCGAGGCGGGTCGCGGGTTTCACTTTCGACAGTTGAAGGTAACTGCACATTCACCGGGTACGGCAATTTGTCGGCCATCCGGCCCACTCGAATTTCGAAACCCAACGGTACGGTCATGTATCCCCTCGCTTATGCCAGCAACTGTGCCTGGGCTAGGTATGCTTCGGCGATCGCCCCTTAGACACTCAATCCCACCGCCTCGCGCACCGCGTCAATCGGCTGGATCGCCGCCGACCAGAAATCCCATTCCGGCGCGAACAGGTCGGCGGTGGTGTCCTCGCCGCGCGCCCAGGCGTAGAAAAATTCCTCAGGCTCGAATGCGCCGGTGGCGGAGCCTGCGACATCGTTGAGCGGAATGCCGAGATGCCAGCTCAGGATCACGGGCAGCACGTGCCCGGCCATGGCGTGAGCGCGATGCATGGTCGCCGTAAGCGTCGATGTCAGCAGTTCGCCGCGCGGCGAGGTGTCGTAACCGGCGAGCACGTGCGTGGAATCGTGCGGCACTGCGAGCTCGAAATTGAGCGCGGTCGGCTCGCCGGGATAGGCATAGCCGTTGGCCTGATAGAACATCGCGAAGGCGTGGCCGAAGGTGTTCTCCGGCAATCGCGCCAGTGCGTGAAACCGTGTCGCCAGCGCGGGATCGGGCTCCGCGTCGTAGGGCTGCAACCACGGACCCATGTCGGCGGTGGCCCATGCACGGCCGGTCACGCTTTCGAGATTGGCGAGGAGCATATGGGCCTTGGCGTCTTTCAGATCGCCCAGCGCGATCCGCGCGAGATCATGGACAAACTCGTCCTTGACGCCGAGCGAGTCCGCAAGCTTCACGACACCGCTCAGCTTCGCGGTGTTGATCGTCCCATCGACGAGCGCCATGACCGCGGCGAAGCTGACGGCCTGCGCGGCGAGGGTGGGATCTTCGGCGAGTTCAGTCTGCCGGTAGGGACTGAGCGGCGTCAGCCCGGCGAGGCCGAACTGCGGCTCAAGATGAAAAATGAAACGCGTGGCCGCGGCGATGGTCTCGTGGTCGATGGCGGTCGGCGATCCCTCGGTGGCGGCAATGCCGAGCATCACGGCGAGGGTGCTGCGGGCCTGATCCAACGTCGCGGGAATGTGCATGGCCCTGCCGCGTTCCTACCTGAACTGCGTTCGGCAGAGCGGACTGAGTTTCCTGACGTTCTTCTCCATGCAGGCCGTGATGCGCTTCACGTCCGGGACGAACTCCCGGCAGAACTTCATTGCGTCCTTGCGACAGGCCCGGCGCTGGTCCGGCGTGCCAGCGGCGTGCGCGGACGAGGCGGCGAGCAAGGTGATGGCCGCACAGGCGGCAAGAGTTTTGACGAGCAGTCGGGTCATAGTCAGGTTCCTTAAGAGGGAACCGTAACCTGATCAATATCGCCCATCAAACGGTAAACCGGACTGAGCGGATTCTAGCTTTCTGTCTGGCATACCTTGCCGAAACCGGCACCCGCCGTTGGAGTCGTACCTAATGATGCGCGGGCACCTCGGCGCCGTCCGCCGAATACTGACGGATCTTGTTGCGCAGCGTGCGCACCGAGACGCCGAGAACGCGGGCCGCACGGGTGCGGTTGCCGTCGCAACGCGCGAGCGTTTGCAGGACAAGTTCGCGTTCGATTTCCTGGACTGTGGCGCCGATCAGCAGAGGGACCACCTGGTCCGGTGCCACGGCTGGCGCATCCGGCAATAGCTCCGATGCGCGTACGTGCATTTCCTGGGTCATCGAGACCTCCTGACCAATGCTGCACCTGTCAGGGACGCAGACTATTCTAAGGTTCTCCGATCTCAGCCCGGGGAAAGGGTGAGCCGATATGGTTAACAGGACCTTAATTTCGGGGATAACCCGTTCATGGAACTCGCGAATTGGAACCCGATGGAACCGCCCGTGATCGCTGGCGAAATCGGACCGGCTCTGAGCGGACGCCTAAAATTTGCGCGCCTCCCGGCCGAGAATTAAGTGAGATGCAGGCCCGCGCCGGGCGTGAAGGGAAGAAGCACCATGTGCCGCAACATCAAAACGCTGTTCAACTTCGAGCCGCCCGCCACCGAGGACGAAATTCACGCGTCGGCGTTGCAGTTCGTGCGCAAGCTCTCCGGTTTCAACGCGCCGTCGAAGGCGAATGAAGAAGCGTTCAACCGCGCCGTCGCCGAGGTGTCGGCCAGCGCGCACAAATTGCTGACGTCGCTGCACATTCACGCGCCTACACGCGACCGTGAGGTCGAAGCGGAGAAAGCGCGGGAGCGGAGCCGGGCGCGGTTCGGCTAAACGCAAAACGGGCCAGCTCGCGCCGGCCCGTTTTCTTTTGCGTTGCGAAGTGCTTTAGGAGCGCGGCATCGCGATCGGCACGAACCGGGGATCGCTCGCGCGGCGGTCGAGTGCCGCGACCCGCAGCAGGGCTTCAAGTCTCAATAAAAAGATTTCCGCCAACATTGTCATAATCCTTCCGGTTGACTGTATGGCAGTTGGACGCCGACTCAACGCCGTGCGTTCAATGTCTGACATAAAAACTATGCCTTGCTGTTGAGCTTCGCAATGGCCTTGCCGCCAGCTTGCAACAAGTTAACCTTACGCGAGACCGCTCCCGCCCGGAGGCATTCGATGAAATATGTCGTCGCACCGCTGCTGTTCGTCCTCTCGCTGGGCGGTGCGGCGTCCGTCGCGGAAGCCGACACCTCGGATCGCTTCGCGATGGGCGGCTGGATCGAGAAATTCCAGCCGGCCATCGACCAGGCCAACGCCAGCGGCGAGCTGTTTCGTATCCGCGGTCATTGCCAGTCGAACTGCACGCTGTTCCTCGGCGTGCGCAATGTCTGCGTCGAGCGGAGTGCACGGCTCTTGTTTCACGCCGGTCATGGACGCGGACCCAACAGGCAGGTCATCAACGCCGGTTCGACCCAGCGGATGCTGAACGCCTACAATGGAAAGCTGCGGCAGTACGTCGTCGAGAAAGGCTATCTCGAGAAGCTGGAGTTCAGCACCATCTCCGGCGCACGGATCATTGATGAGTTTGGCTACAAGGAATGTCCACGCGGCGGGTGATGCCGTGCGTCACGCCGCGAGCTGCGCCAGGAAGCCCCAGTCCCACGGCAGTTGCTTGGACAGCCGGGGTTTGCGAAGGCCGTCCACCGACCAGGGATAATACACCTTGGCAATCCGCGTGATCTCGAAGCCCGTCCCGGAGACGGTGGAGATCAATTCGTCGCGCTCGTAGAATTTCTGCCAGACGCCGTCACGGTGGACGAGACCGCCCGCCTTGATCTTGTCCGACGATGCGCCGAGCTTGTTGACCATCAGTTGCGATTCCATCGACGGCACCACAACCAGCGCGAAGCCCGATGGCTTGGTGACATCGGCCATGGTCGACCACAGCGCATCGCGCTTGGCCTGGCGCGGCGAGGTGATGACGTTCAGGCAGACCGTGAGGTCGGCGACGGTGCCGAGGACTTTCGCGGACTGGCACACATCCATCGCTAGCCATTTCGCGTTCGGAAGGTCCGCGCATCGCTTCTTTGCGCGCGCGACGATGCGCGGCGCGAAATCTATACCGGTGATCCGCTCGAAGCGATGTCCGAATTTCTTGACGAAGCTGCCGACACCGCAACCGAGATCGACCAGTTCGAGATTTTTCCGGGAGCGGCAGGCTGCAGCAACGAAGCGCGGCATCTGGCCGCTCGTCTCGTCGGTCACGATATCGCACACCAGCGACTCGAATTTCGCCGCGTGCAGATCCCATTCGACTCGATTCACAGGAACCTCCGCCGGTCATTGTGAAGCCCGAATCGATTAAACAACAGAAATCGGCGCTGCGATATGCGCCGCGACGCCGAATCTGTTGATCGATCATGCCGTTTCAGGGTTCCGCTTGCGTCAATTGCGTTTTGCGAATCTGCGCCATCGGCTAGACTTGATTCGGTTTTATCGAATCATTTCGCAGCGTCCGCTGTTCGCACCCCTCGTTCACATCCCTCGTTCACACCAATCCGGAGAATCCACCATGCGTCTGTCATCTGCCATTCGCGCCACGCTGATCGCTGTGACGGCGCTCATAGGAGCCGGTCTGTCATCCGCCCATGCCGACGCCGGCAGCGTGTCGCTCGTGATCTACAAGGCGGGATGGTTCATCGGCGGCTCCGGCGGCACCGGCACGCTCAACTTCCGCGGCAGAAATTACGCGCTGTCCACCGGAGGCATCGACTACGGCCTGGTGTTCGGCGGATCGAAGACGGTGCTGCGCGGCCGGGTGAGCAACATCAACCGGCCGTCGGATGTCGCCGGCGTCTATGGCGCAGCGGGCGCGGGCATTGCGGTGGGTCGTGGCGCGCGCGCCATCGTTCTCACCAACCAGAAGGGCGCGGTGCTCGAACTCTCCGGCCACCAGACCGGACTGATGGCGAACGCGGACCTGAGCGGACTGGCGATCACGCTGAAGTAAGCGCAGGTCACGCGCGGCGCTTGGTGAAAAGGAAAAGGCCGGACACACGTCCGGCCTTTTGTTTGATATCGCTTGTTCTGCTTCGCAAGGCCGCTGCTACTTCTTGTCCTTGCGATGCTTCTTTTTCTTCTTGTGATGATCGTCTTCATCATCCTCATCACCGTCATCGTCTTGCGCGTGTGCGGCGAGTTCGGCGGCGTGGCGGGCGGCAGCTTCCTGTTCCTCGCGCTCCTTCGCTTCCTGTTCGCGCTTGCGGCGATGCTCTTCCCATGCGTCGAAAATCGTTTCCAGCCACGGAAGGACTTCCTCGAAGGAGGGCAGGCGGCCGGGCGGCCCCTGCTCGCCGCGCGGGCCTTGCGCGCCCACGGGGCCTTGCTTGCCTTGAGGCCCTTCCGCGCCGCGCGCGCCCTGCGCGCCGGGTTTGCCTGACGGTCCGGCTTCGCCGCGCTTGCCCTGCGGTCCTGTTTTACCCAGGAGGCCCGGCTTGCCGCGCGGACCTTCTGGCCCGATCCTGCCAGGATGCCCCTGCGGTCCCGGCTTTCCGGGTTTGCCTTGCGGCCCTTGCGATCCGCTTCGTGATTGCCGTGAGGTCGCGTCGTCGGCCACGTCTGCACTCCAAATGATTTGCTACGCTGTCCTTCTAGCAGCGTTTTCATGACTGCCATAATTCAGCAGAAGGTTGCGCTGTTGGAAAATCGGCGGCTCTAGCCGTCTCCGCCTGCGGTGACAGTGGCTTGCGGGACCTCTCGCGCGGATGCGCGGGATCTGTCCCATGCGTCATGACCCAGCATGCCGGCAGCCATCGCCGCGACGAATACGATCACCGGCAGGCCAAGCCCCGCGAGATTGACCAGCGCCGGGCCGGGACAAA
Source organism: Afipia sp. (assembly GCA_017474385.1). Lineage (GTDB taxonomy): Bacteria > Pseudomonadota > Alphaproteobacteria > Rhizobiales > Xanthobacteraceae > Afipia. The sequence goes on from JAFVHU010000034.1 coordinate 5,752, forward strand.
GGCCCACCAGGCCCCAGCCGATCCCGAACAGCGCTGCGCCGATCACCAGCGGCGCATCGATATCTTTGCGCGTCGGCCAGAGCGACTGTGCGGCGAAGACAGGCGCGCCGCGCCGCCTGGCCAGCGCGTAGCCGATGCTTGAGACCGCGACAGCGCCGGCCATCACGAAGGCCAGCGTCGCCTCCCACGCGCCGAAGATATCGAGAAAGCCGAGCACTTTTCCGGTTTGCGTCATGCCGGAGATCAAGAGGCCCGCGCCGAAGACGAGTCCGCAGGCGAAGCTCACGAGAACGAGTGGCATCGCATCAGCCCCCCATAGCGTTTTCAAGCGAAGCGGATGCCGCTTCGCGTAAAGAAAACGCGTCAAAAACATAAAGCCCGTGACGCACGATGGCGACAGTGAAAATCGCCGCCGCCATGAAGATCGCGGTGGCGACAAGCGAGCGCGCGGACAGCCGGGCGACGCCGCAGACGCCGTGACCCGAGGTGCAGCCGCCGCCCATGCGGCTGCCGAAGCCGACAAGCAACCCGGCGATGACGATCACGATCAGGCTTGCGGGCATCGTGGGCGAGGGCAGCGGCGCGCCGGCAACGAGTGCCGCGATGAGCGGCACTGCGATCAGCCCCGCAATGAAGGCGATCCGCCAGCCGCGATCGTGCGTCGCGGGTGAAAGAAGCCCGCCAAAGATGCCGCTGATACCGGCGATGCGCCCGGTCAGCAGCATCAGCATCGCGGCGGCAAGCCCGATCAGCGCACCGCCGATCAATCCGGAGAGAGGCGTGAGGTTATGCATGGGTGCTCCATCGAGGCGCGCCGTATCATCTCGAAGCCTATCATGGCGCACGATTGCGCGCTTTCACCTTCTTGAGCGGCGATGACGGGGAGCGGCGTCAGTCCCGGAAGCTGAACGGAGTCCGCGGATCGCCGATCGGCAGGCGGGACTTGTCCGGATCGCGGGGATCGTAAACCCTGGTCGGCATATTGATGAAGATCGCGTCCTCGCCAAGATTTTGCACCGCGTGAACGACAAAGGGCGGAATGCGCAGCAGGCCCGGCCGTTCCGTGCCGAGGATCAGAACCGAAAGCTTGTTGAAGGTCGGGCTGTCTTGTCGGATGTCGAACAGCACGACCCTGAAGCGGCCGCGCGTAAAGGCCAGCCGGTCGAACTGATGGCGATGATACACCCAGCCGCGGATAGATCCGGCTTTCGCTTCCACCTCGTAGACATGCACGATCGGCTCGATCAGGCCGTCGCGCGTGGTCAGAAGCTCGGTCAGCGCGCCGCGGTTGTCTCCATGCGCGACCAGCGGCGTCACGGTAACCCCGTCGATCAGATCGGCGACAGGCGTCGCGGCCGGCGCCTGTGCCGTCGCAACCGGCGCGTCCTGAACGAAATCGTCCGGGGTGAGAGGGGTGGCGTTGGGGGCGGAGGTGGAGTTGTTGGACGTGGTCATAAGGTGTGCCGCCTGAGGGTGAGGCGAGACCTATACACCTGTGAGCGCGGAGGGGAAGGTGATTGTGGGGGCGGACACCGCATGAAGCAAAACGGAATGCGGCGGGCAAGCACGGGGTGAACAAATCCCGGGGTGCACTACGCTCCAGCGCTTGCTGGGCGAACTGGCGATTACGTTGAAGTAGTGGTTCGTGGCGATGTTCAAAAAGGAATGTCGTCGTTCATGCCATCTGTTTCTTTCTTAGGAGCAGGCAATTGCTTCCTCGGCCCCTCAATCTTCTTTCTTTCCGACCATGGAGGAAGGGCATCTTTCCACTTTGTTGCTTTGTCTATCCAATCGAATACGCGATCGATAGTTTGCTGCAAAGGCTTAATCTCGTCGTTAATTGCCTTTCCGGTGCGCGCGGCTTCTACTGCGAATGCAAAGAACGCGGTGGTTCGAGTTCGGTTAAGGTCAACCTCAACTGCAAATAAATTCAACTTCTTGAATAGTGAGTCTCTTTTGTCTTCGGGCAGTTTTAGCTCGTTGAGCTTTTCTCGAATAGCGTCGATAAGCTTGTGTATTGCTGTACGGGATTTTGCGTCGAGAAGAATAACAGTTTCAGCATTGGATTTTATTCGACGTGCTCTCTCTATCAATATTTTTTGAGAGCTTATTTCAGCATGACGCCGGAACTCCTGAAAAAAATCAGAGAATTTAACGTCGTTTCCCGGGGGGCTTCTAAAGGCAATTAGGATGTCAAGTCCGTGGACTTCGTCGAATGCCAAAAGACTATCGACGTACCGCCGCTCGTTATGCCATCCGCTGTTCTGTTCGCCCCAAGTTGCTTCAAGTTCCTTATACCTTCTTCGTTGGAAGACGGCGAAAGCCTCCTCTGGGTCGTCGGGAAGATTTAGGTATTCATCCATTTCGTCGTCTATAGCCATTAGAAGCTCCTTGGAATTAGCGTGTCGACTAGTCATCGACGCCGCTCCGCTATCGCCCCGTCACGACGCGCATCTGGAATGCGCCGCCTTGCTTGCTCTTCGAACTGGCTTCGATGGCGACGCCGATCAGCCCGAGCATCGCTGTCCCACTGCTGTGAGGCGAGATTTCGATGGTGTAGCGCGCGCCAGGCTTGACGTTCAGAGTCTGAGTCCAACTGCCCGGATAAGTCGATGCATCGACGGTGATGACGTTCGCGCCCGGTGCAACGTCGACAGTGGCTGACGCGCCGCTCCAAAGGCCGGCGACTTGCTTGCCGTTGACTTTTACCGTCGCCTGCACGCCCGCATACTGTAATCCACTGACGCGGGTGAACGTGAGTTTTGCGCCGCCTGCAGCCGCCGCCGGCGCAGCGGCGATGCTGTCCACGGCCAGACTGGTTGCAACCAGAACCAAAGTCCGGAAGACAACAGCAGTCATCTGCCGGCGGCATGCGCCGATAGCATTCAGTACGTTTGTCATTTGTCTTGCCATGTACGGCGGGCTGGTGAAAACGCCCGCCTTCTTCCCCGGTGCCAAGGTAGCGGGAACTGGCCGCAGTTCAACTGCTGCGGGTACAAGCCCGCGGGAATATTTTTCGAGGAGCGCACGACAACGGCGGGCTACGCCTTCGCGCAACCCGCCGTTTGATTGGCTTCAATGAAGAGTATCAGAACGCCTTATTGCTTTCCTTCACCGCTTCCGCCTCGACATAGACCTGTCCGCCCATCTTGACGAACTTCTCGCTCATCTGGGCCATGCCGTCCTCGATCACGCCGGAAATCGTCATGCCGACGCCGGGCAGCTTGCCGTCGAGATTGAGCGCGGCCTTCTCGTTGTCGCCGAGGGTCGCCGCGTAGTCGCGCACGTCCTGCGTGATCTTCATCGAGCAGAACTTCGGGCCGCACATCGAGCAGAAATGCGCGACCTTGTGGGCTTCCTTCGGCAGCGTCTCGTCGTGATAGCTGCGCGCGGTATCCGGATCGAGGCCGAGGTTGAACTGGTCCTCCCAGCGGAAGTCGAAGCGCGCGCGTGACAGCGCGTCGTCGCGAAGCTGCGCCGCCGGATGGCCCTTGGCGAGATCGGAGGCGTGCGCCGCGATCTTGTAGGTGATGACGCCGACCTTGACGTCGTCGCGGTTGGGCAGGCCGAGATGCTCCTTCGGCGTCACGTAACAGAGCATCGCGCAGCCGAACCAGCCGATCATGGCTGCACCGATGCCCGAGGTGATGTGATCATAGCCCGGCGCGATGTCAGTGGTCAGCGGCCCAAGCGTATAGAACGGCGCTTCGCCGCACTCTTTGAGCTGCTTGTCCATGTTGATCTTGATCTTGTGCATCGGCACGTGGCCGGGGCCTTCGATCATCACCTGACAGCCCTTCGCCCATGCGATCTTGGTGAGTTCGCCGAGGGTTTCGAGTTCGGCGAACTGCGCGCGGTCGTTGGCGTCGGCGATCGAACCGGGACGCAGGCCGTCGCCCAGCGAGAACGACACGTCATACTTGCGCATCAGGTCGCAAATCTCGTCGAAGTGCGTGTAGAGGAAGCTCTCCTTGTGATGCGCGAGGCACCACTTCGCCATGATCGAGCCGCCGCGCGAGACGATGCCGGTGACGCGTTTCGCGGTCATCGGGATGTAGGCGAGGCGGACACCGGCGTGGATCGTGAAGTAATCGACGCCCTGTTCGGCCTGCTCGATGAGGGTGTCGCGGAAGATC
>JAFVHU010000035.1 GCA_017474385.1 Afipia sp.
ATCGCTTCGCGACCCGACCTCTCCCCGTAAACGGGGAGAGGTGAATCTTGACGTCTCAGGCCTTCACGACTGCTGCGGTCTGCCCGAACAGCACCTTCTTCTGCTCGTCGGTAAATGTCTTGCCCACATTCGAATTGACCTTTGGTCCGAGTTCGTAGGCGCGCACCGTTGCGGGCCGGGCGCGGATGGCCTCGAACCAGCGCTTGAGATGCGGGAAGTCCTCGAGCTTCTGGCCCTGCCGCTCATACGGCACGACCCACGGATACGCGGCCATATCCGCGATGGAATAATCGCCCGCGACAAACTCGCGATCCGCCAGCCGCTTGTTGAGCACGCCGTACAGCCGGTTAGTCTCGTTGACATAGCGATCGATCGCGTAGGGAATTTTCTCGGGCGCATAGGCGCTGAAATGATGGTTCTGTCCGGCCATCGGACCGAGGCCGCCCATCTGCCACATCAGCCATTGCAGCACATCGAAGCGCTTGCGCAGATCGGACGGCATGAACTTGCCGGTCTTCTCCGCGAGATAGATCAGGATCGCGCCGGATTCGAAGATCTTCACCGGCGCGCCGCCATCGGCAGGCGCATGGTCGATCATCGCGGGCATGCGGTTGTTCGGCGAGAACGCCAGGAACTCGGGCTTGAACTGATCGCCGGTGCCAATGTTGATCGGCTGAATTGTGTAGGGGAGACCGGTCTCTTCGAGGAACATCGTGATCTTGTGGCCGTTCGGCGTGGGCCAATAATAAAGGTCGATCATCTTGGGTGTCCTTGGCTGTGTTGCATGCGGCGGAAAATGGGGGCTCCGCAATATCAATGCGATTGCATGAACTTTGCGTTTCGCGGATGCGAAGTCAATGCCGTCCAGCGCATATCAAGTATATTTCATTCGTTCCAAGCGCGTGATCATGAAAGATTTCCATCGCTCCGACGAAAACTAAGAACAGTCCCTCTCGCGTCCCGCAGATAGAGTTCCGGCAAATTCAGACTCAGGGTCAGGAAAGGTCGACAATGACAAAAGAATTCGCACGGCGTGATTTTCTCAAACTCTCCACGGCCATGGGGCTCGCGGCGACCGGCGGCTTCTCTTGCATCGGCGTTGCGAGCGCCGCGCCGATCCAGGTGCCGACCATCGACAAGCTCTCGATCCGTGTGCTGGTCGATCAGCAGCACGACCAGTTCCTGAAAGGCAGCACCGTGAACGGCGTGGTGCATGAAGGTCCGGGCGGCGGCCGCAGCGCCGATGCCCGCAACGTCCTGCATAACGAATGGGGCCTGTCGCTGTTTCTGGAATCGCAGCGTGAGCAGGAACAGCGCAACATCCTGCTGGATTTCGGCTACACCTCGCCCGCGATCATCAACAATATCGGCCTGCTCAAGGTCGATCCGTCGAAGGTGAACGCGCTGATCGTCAGCCATGGCCACATCGATCACTATGGCGGTCTGATCGGCTTCCTCGAAAAATATCGCAGCGTGCTTCCGCCCGACGTGAAGCTCTATGCGGGCGGCGAGGACAATTTCTGTCACCGCGTCAGCCGCGCATCCACCGGCCAATTCGGCGAAGGCGGCGTGCTCGATCGCAAGCAGATCACCGCGCAGAAAGTGCAGACCGTGCTCTGCGAAACCCCGACCGTAATCGAAGGTCACGCCTTCACCACCGGCAAGATCAAGCGCAGCAGCGTCGAGAAGATCCTGCCCAACACCTTCGTCGACTACAAACCGGAAAGCGCCGGCTGCGATTACGGCCATTACACCGCCGCCGAACTGCAGGGCAATTTTGTCCCGGATGAACACGTCCATGAACACGCGACCTGCTTCAACATCCGCGGCAAGGGCCTTGTGGTGATCAGCTCCTGCGGCCATGTCGGCATCGTTAACTCGGTGCGGCAGGCGCAGGAAATCTCCGGCGTGCAGAAAGTTCACGCCGTGGTTGGCGGCTTCCATCTCGGGCCGGCGCCTGCCGATTACCTCAAGCAGATCGTCGGCGAGATCAAGGCGCTCCAGCCAGATGTCGTGATCCCGATGCATTGCAGCGGGCTGAACTTCCTGCTCGAAGCGCGCGCGCAGATGCCGGACAGCGTGATCAACGTCTCGACCGGCAGCAAGCTGATCTTCAGCGCGTGAGCACGCGCAGCCTCCTCGTGAAATTAGTCGCAAAACGCGGCGCGGCCATCGTGGCCGCGCTGCTGTGCGGCCTTTGGACTGCAACTCCCGCATCGGCGCAAAGCTCGTCCCGCTCGGCGGCCGAACTGATGGACGCGGTGATGTGGAATCGCGAACCGATCGGCGGCGCGTTTTCGCTTAAGGACCAGACCGGAAAAATCCGTACCGACGCCGATTTCCACGGCCAGCTCATGCTGGTCTATTTCGGCTTCACCTATTGCCCGGATATCTGCCCGACCGACCTGCAACAAATTGGGATCGCGATGGAGCAACTCGGCGACGACGCCAGGAACGTGCAGCCGCTGTTCATCACGCTCGATCCCGAACGCGACACCGTCGATCATCTCGCGCAGTATGTGCCGCTGTTTCACCCGCGCCTGCTCGGTTTGACCGGCAGCATCAAAGACGTGTCGCAGGCCGCCGACGCCTACCGGGTCTACTACAAACGGGTCTCAACGGGATCGAAGCCGGACGATTACACCGTCGACCACTCGGCCTTCATTTATCTGATCGGCCGCGACGGAAAATATCTCGGCTTCTTTCCGCCCGGCACCGACGCCGCGAAGATGGTCGGGATGATCCGTCCTCATCTGAAAGGCAGCGCGGAGCGGTAGCCTACTCCACCGCCCCCTTCTTCGGCTCGACGATCTCGAAGCCGGTGGAGAATTCATCGAGCATCCCGAACAGTTCGCGCAGCTTCAGCGGATTGCCGCCGACCGAAACATCGCCGGTGAGAACGCTGCCCAAAAACGTCCGCTGCTTCAGCGTAATCGCATCGAGCGCGGCGCGGGTCAGCGTCACGCTGGCGTCGGCCTTGTCGGAGAGCTTGCCCGACGTATGGGTCAGCGCGGAATTCTCCAGGTTCATCACATAGGTTTCGTTGAGATCGGTGAAGGTCCAGTTGATCACGATGGTCTTGCCTTCCGCCTTCGCAGCGTTGAGCCGCACGCCAAGGAAATCGAACGCGAGATCGATCGAGATGCCTTTCAACAATTCCGCATTCACCAGCGCCGGTGGCTGCGGGCCGACGCCGCCACGCAATTCAAGCGCGCCGAGCAGATAGGCGTTGCGCCAGGTCGCCGCCTCGCTCTGATAGCCGAGTTGCTCCAGCGCATCGGCGCCAAGCTCGCGCGCCTCCTTGTTGGAAGGATCGGCGAACACCACCTTGCTCATCACGCTGGCCACCCAGCGATACTGCCCGGCCTTGTAGTCATCCCGCGCGCGTTTGATGGTCGCTTCTGCGCCGCCCATATACTCGACCTGCTTCTTTGCCTCCTCCGCGCGCGGCAGCGGATTGAGGTCGGCGGGATTGGCGTCGTACCAGCCGAGATAGAACTGATAGACCGCCTTGGCGTTGTGGCTGAGCGTGCCGTAATAGCCCCGCGCGGCCCAGTCGTTGGCCAGTGACGGCGGCAGCTTCAACTGCTCCGCGATCTCCGTCGAGGTCAGGCCGTGGTTGAGCAGCCGCACGCTCTGGTCGTGGATGAACTTGTAGAGATCGCGCTGCTTTTTCAGGAACGAGACAACGCGCGCGTTGTCCCAGATCGGCCAGTGATGCTGGGCGATCACAATGTCGGTCCTGTCGCCGTAGCGCGCGATCGCATCGTTGATGTAACGCGACCACAACCGGCCGTCACGGATTTCCGCGCCGCGAATGGTGTAGAGATTGTGCATGTTGTGGGTGGCGTCTTCCGCCATGTTCAACAATTTGAACTGCGGGAAGTACATGATCATCTCGGAGGGCGCTTCGGAGCCCGGCACCAGATGAAACTCGATGTCGACGCCATCGACAGTGCGTTTCTCGGAAGGTTGCTTGATCACATCGTTCGGCGGGATCAGCGAAATCGATCCCCGCGCCAGCGCCTTGCCGAGGCCCGTATCGATCTGCGACTTTTCTCCGACCGGCAGCGCGCTGCCGAACTGGTACTGCGCGCGGCGTGACATCGCGTTGCCGGCGACAACGTTCTCGGCCACCGCATGCTCCATGAAGCCGTCCGGCGCGATCACCTTGACCTTGCCTTGCTTGGCGTCGTCCTCGCTGATCACGCCTTTGGCGCCGCCGAAGTGATCGGCGTGGCTGTGGGTGTAGATCACGGCGGCGACTGGCTTCGCGGGCCGGTTCTTCAGATAAAGATCAAGCGCGGCCTTCGCGGTCTCGTTAGACAGCAGCGGATCGATCAGGATCAGACCGCTGTCGCCCTCGATGATGGTGAGGTTGGCGATGTCGAGACCACGCACCTGATAGACCCGCTCCGTCACCTTGAAGAGGCCGTTGATGGCGTTGAGCTGTGCCTGCCGCCACAGGCTCGGATTGACCGTGGCAGGCACCTGATCGCTTTTCAGGAAATCATACTGTTTGGTGTTGAAAGCAGGCCTGTCGCCGATGCCAGGGATGATCCCGTCGGGCAGCGTCGCGATAAAACCGCGCTTCGCATCCTCGAAATCGGCGCGGTCGCCGAACGGCAGCGTCTTGAGGAAGGTGTCGTTGACCGCGCGGCTGGCGGGCTCGGCATCCTTGGACTGCGCGAAAGCGGATGAGAGCGGCGCGATGGCCAACAGGGCGGCGGCCAGCAGGCTGGCGAGGCGCGCCGACCAGATACGCAATGACGACATGAAATACTCCCGGACTGCCGCGTGGTCCTCGGCAACCGCCACGCGTTGGTTCCAGCCTATCAGGACAAACGCGTAAATTTCATCGCAAACTTCCCTAGTGGTCCCGATTCTAACATTCGCCTCCCGTTTCGGCAGCCACCTCGCGAATGTTAGAATCGAAGGACCACTAGCAATTATAAGTTACTAGTGGAGTTCAGGATTTGACATTCGCGATGAGAACCTGCGGCAGGGGGAACGCGAATGTCAAATCCACTCCACTAGGCACGCCGCGAAGAAAATGCCCTTTTCTCTCCACGCTTCGCGCCCCATATTCCGCCCATGGCGAAGAACCCCGATTCCTCGAAGAAGCCCCCCAAAACCCCGAAATCGAAAGCCCATCGTCCCGATGTGCAGCCGATCGGGCCTGCGTTGGCGGAGCTTTTGAACCCGGCGATCAACCGCGGCGATGCTGGCATGGGCTCCGGCACCGGGTTGCAGCCGCCGCCGGACAATTCAAAGGACCGGCGCGCCGGCGGCGAGGCCGCGATCCATCGCGCGCGCGCATCGACGCCGAAAACGGTCGGTGATGATACCGGACCGCGGCATGGCTTCGACGAAGCCCCGCAGGCCAATTACGGCACCAGCGCGCCGATCCCGACGCTCGATCCTGAACTGGCGAAGCAGCTCGGCTACACCACCGAGGAAGAAGACGAAGCCGCGATGGCCCGTCCGCCGCGCAACAAGATGGAAGCGCTGGGCGTGCAGGCCACCGCCGACGCGCTGGAAGCTCTGGTGCGCGACGGCCGACCGGAATTCCGCGACGAGAACGGCGAAGTGAAAATCTGGGCGCCGCATCGCCCGCCCCGCCCGGACAAATCCGAAGGCGGCGTGAGTTTTGAACTGAAATCCGAATACGAGCCGAAGGGCGACCAGCCCACCGCGATCAAGGAACTGGTCGAAGGCATCAAGCGCAATGACCGTACCCAGGTGCTGCTCGGCGTCACCGGCTCCGGCAAGACCTACACCATGGCCCAGGTGATCGAGGCCACCCAGCGGCCTGCGATCATCCTTGCGCCGAACAAGACGCTGGCGGCGCAGCTCTACGGCGAGTTCAAGCATTTCTTTCCCGACAACGCGGTGGAATATTTCGTCTCGTATTACGATTATTACCAGCCCGAAGCCTACGTGCCGCGCACCGACACCTACATCGAGAAGGATTCCTCGATCAACGAGCAGATCGACCGGATGCGCCATTCGGCGACGCGCGCGCTACTGGAGCGCGACGACGTGATCATCGTGGCGTCGGTGTCGTGCATCTACGGTATCGGCTCGGTCGAGACCTACACCGCGATGACCTTTGCGATGAAGAAGGGCGAGCGGATCGACCAGCGCCAGCTCATCGCCGATCTCGTGGCGCTGCAATACAAGCGCACCCAAGCTGACTTCACCCGTGGCACCTTCCGCGTGCGCGGCGATGTCATCGACATCTTCCCGGCGCACTACGAAGACCGCGCCTGGCGCGTGAACATGTTCGGCGACACCATCGAGACCATCGAGGAGTTCGATCCGCTCACCGGCCACAAGCAGGACGAACTCGAGTTCATCAAGATCTACGCCAACTCGCACTATGTGACGCCGCGGCCGACGCTGATTCAGGCCATCAAAGGCATCAAGAGCGAACTGAAGTGGCGGCTCGACCAGTTGAACGCGCAAGGCCGCCTGCTGGAAGCGCAGCGCCTCGAACAGCGCACCACCTTCGATCTCGAAATGATGGAAGCGACCGGAAGCTGCGCCGGTATCGAAAACTATTCGCGCTATCTCACCGGCCGCAAGCCGGGCGAGCCGCCGCCGACGCTGTTCGAATATGTGCCGGACAACGCGCTGGTGTTCGCGGACGAAAGCCATGTCAGCGTGCCGCAGATCGGCGCCATGTTCAAAGGCGACTTCCGGCGCAAGGCGACGCTGGCCGAATACGGCTTCCGCCTGCCCTCCTGCATGGACAACCGGCCGCTGCGCTTTGAAGAGTGGGACATGATGCGCCCGCAATCGATCGCTGTGTCGGCGACACCGGGCGGCTGGGAATTGAACGAGAGCGGCGGCGTGTTCGTCGAACAGGTCATCCGCCCGACCGGACTGATCGACCCGCCGGTGAACATTCGCCCCGCCCGCACGCAGGTCGATGATCTGGTCGGCGAGGTCCGCGCCACCGCGCAGGCGGGCTATCGCTCGCTGATCACCGTGCTGACCAAGCGCATGGCGGAAGACCTCACCGAATATCTGCATGAGCAGGGCATCCGCGTGCGCTACATGCACTCGGACATCGACACCATCGAGCGCATTGAGATCATCCGCGATCTTCGCTTAGGTGCGTTCGACGCGCTGGTGGGCATCAACCTGCTGCGCGAAGGCCTCGACATTCCGGAGTGCGCGCTGGTCGCGATCCTCGATGCCGACAAGGAAGGTTTTCTGCGCAGCGAAACTTCGTTGATCCAGACCATCGGCCGCGCGGCGCGCAACGTGGACGGCAAGGTCATCCTCTACGCCGACCAGATCACCGGCTCGATGGAGCGCGCCATCGCCGAAACCGATCGCCGCCGCGAGAAGCAGGTCGAATACAACACCGCCCACGGCATCACGCCGGAAAGCATCAAGCGCGACATCGGCGATATTCTCGGCAGCGTCTACGAGCGCGACCATGTGCTGGTGGAAATCGGCGACGGCGGCATGGCCGACGATGCCGTCGCCATCGGGCACAACTTCGAGGCCGTGTTGAGCGATCTCGAAACCCGGATGCGCGAAGCCGCCGCCGACCTGAACTTCGAGGAAGCCGCGCGCCTGCGTGACGAAGTGAAGCGCCTGCGCGCGACGGAGCTCGCGGTGGTGGACGATCCCACCATCAAGCAGCGCGGCGTGGCAGCGAAGGCCGGCGCCTATGCCGGCAAGAAGAAGTATGGCGACGCCGCTAATCTTCCTGCGCAACTGGACAAGGCCGCCGCCCGCAACAAGTCGCGGGCGCGCAAGCCGACCCTCGACGAGATGGGACCGGGAATGGAAAGCAAGATTTTCCAGCCGACCAACTCACGTCAATCCGGCCCGGAATTCTCGGGCCGCTCCACCGGCGGCGCGCCGGGCAAACGCGGCGGGTGGAAGAAGCGGTAGACGCACATTTGCAAAGCCCCCATAGCACCTGCTAGGTCATCATCCAGATTTTCTGCATGTGACTTATCTGAGTAAGACTTGGGGGACTCAATGGCCGACGCCGATCTCGATGCGCTCATCCGGCAGCTTGCGAAGCAACAGAACAAGGCCCTGACGGCTGCCGTGAAGAAACGGCGGGACCGCACCGTCGCCCTCGCCGCCAAGGCGAAGGATGCGCAGAGCAAGCAGCATTACCGGCAGCTTGCGAAGGACATTCTTGAGATCGGCACGGCCACCGTGAAGCGGCTTCAGATGTCCGCCGACAACGCGGCTTACAGCTACACGCGGTCCGTCCGGCAGGCGGTTGAGACCGCCGCTGCGAAGAAGGCAGACGCATCCGCCAGGCAGGCGAAAAAGACCGCGAAAAAAGCGTCCAGGAAGGCGGCAAAAAAAGCCAAGGCCTGATCCGTCGCGCCCGCAACAGAACGCGCCTCTCTTCCCTCAGCCACGACGACCTCGCCAAGGCCGACACTAAAATCGGCCTGTGCGCCGCGTTCTTGAAGTTTAGCCGTTTTCGAAGGTGCGTAGTCTGTCGCCGAAGGTGCGAGCGCACATCACAAATTACGCCGCCGACGTTTCGTCGCCACGTTCTTAATTTGCGTCTTCAGTTCGCACCGCGTCATCGCGGGCTCTCCGAGAAACCTCGGTTGCGCCGGACTGGACGTCGTTGAAGTGATCATGCTGTCGCTGCGTAAGGACAGCAGTCCTTCGTCCCGTCGGGAGCTGAAAAACATACTAGCACCGGAAGCAATCCTGTCTATCCCGAACATCGATGAGTGCGCGAACAGTTTGGACAGCCTTGCTGATGTGAATTCTCTCATCTAGACAACAAGATATTGTAGCGAGGCAGTGATGTTCCCTCGCCGCGTTGAAGATATAGACGCATCATGTCCGCCAGTGCACGAATGCAATCGATGAATGTGACCTCCTCCCCCATCACCTATGACGACTTCGCCAGGGTCGACCTCCGCATCGGACGCGTTCTTGAGGTTCAGCCGTTTCCGAAGGCGCGCAATCCGTCGTGGAAGGTGCGTGTCGATCTCGGCGACCTCGGCGAAAAATGGTCGAGCGCGCAGATCACCAACTACACGGCGGAGCAGTTGACCGGTTCGCTGGTGGTGTGCGTCTGCAACTTCGCCCCGCGCAATATCGCAGGCTTCATGTCCGAAGTGCTGATCCTCGGCGCGCCGGACGCCGGCGGGAAGATCATCCTGCTGTCACCGCGCAAGGATGACTCCGGTCACGACATCGTCGCACCGGGCGCGAAAGTCTACTGACGCGCGACCTTCGCAAATCTACTTCGCCAGGACGCGGGCGAGTTCGATCAGATTGGTCGAGATCGGCTTGGTGCGTCCGGCAATCTCGGCCAGCGGCGTGCGCGTGATCTCCCCGCGCTGCTCGCCGATCAGCACGCCCGACACGCCTTCCGCGAGCGACGTCAGCGCAGCGACGCCAAGCCGCGTCGCCAGCAACCGGTCGAAAGCCGTGGGCGGCGCACCGCGGACGACATGGCCAAGCACGGTGGCGCGCAATTCGAATCCGGCCATGCCCCGGTTGCTCTCGAAATACGCCAGGATATGCGCGGCATTCTCCTTGACGCCCTCGGCGATCACCACGATCGCATGGGTCTTGCCGCGTTCATAAGCCGCGCGCAGCCGCTCGGCGATCTCAAACGCCGATACCTCGAATTCAGGCGTTGAAATCACCTCCGCGCCTCCGGCGAGGCCCGCCATCATGGCGAGATAGCCGCAGTTGCGCCCCATGGTCTCGACCAGAAACGCGCGGGTGTGCGACGAGCCCGTGGTGCGCAGATTGTCGATCGCTCCGACCGTCACGTTGATGGCGGTATCGCAGCCGATGGTGACGTCGGTGCCGTAAAGATCGTTGTCGATGGTCGAGGCGATGCCGACCACCGGAAAGCCCAGGCCATGCAGCGCGGCGGAGCCCGTCTGGGAGCCGTTGCCTCCGATCACCACCAGGGCATCGATGCCGCGCGTCGCCAGATTGCGCAGCGCTTTCGACCGGCCGCTTTCCTCGCGAAAGTCCTTCGACCGCGCACTGCCGAGAAACGTCCCGCCGATCTGGATGATGCCGCCGACATCCCGCGCGCTGAGCCGGGTCATGCGATCGTCGATCAAGCCCTGCCAGCCCTCACGCACGCCATAGACCGCAATATCCCGATTGAGCGCGCTGCGCGTCACCGCGCGGATCGCCGCATTCATGCCGGGGGCGTCGCCGCCGCTGGTCAGAATCGCAATTGCTTTCATGAAATGTGCCCCGCGGACCGGTTCACTCGAACTTTATGATGCCATCGGCGGGACGTCCATCCATGGTGCCATGGACGCGCGACCGCATTGCCTTGTCCTCATCCCGACCTGCGGTTGCTGGTATTCTGCTTCATGTTTCCGTGATCGCCCTGCTCGTCGATGTTCTGCTTTTCATCGTTGCGGTGCCCTTTGGTGGTGTCGGTCGTCACCTCCGGCGTGCTGCCTGGGCCTTTGTCGCTGCGGTTGTCTTCCGGGACGGGCGGGATGGTTTTTGTCATGCGGTCCTCCTTAAGGAGGACAATGCGCTTTGCGCGCAACCGTTCCTGATTCTCCTGTTCCGTAGTAATGTCACGTGCTCAGGCGACACATCGCGGGACCGAAGAATGACAATTATGAGATCCTTGTCCGGCGCCCTGCTGATCTGCGCTCTGGCAGTTACCGGCGCTGACGCCGCGAAGAAGGCCGACAAGCCCGCCAAACCGGCGGAGCCGATGGCGCAAGATACCTCGCTCAACAATGTGAAGGATGCGCCGAAAGCCCCGTCGCTGGCCTGCGAAGGATCGTTTGCAAAGGACGCAACGCACGCGAAGCTGGTCACCGAATTCGGCACGAAGCACGTCGCATTCAAGGACGTCGAGGTCACAAGCGGCGTCCTGACCAAGGCGACTGTCATTTTCGACGATGATCCGACTCGCCGCGTGGTGATTTACTGGAAGGATGACAAGACCCGCTCCAGGCCTGCGTCCATCTCCGTTGAGGCACCCTCGACCTGGACCGGCCCGGGCGGCGTGCGCAATGGCCTGTCGCTGAAAGAACTGGAGAAACTCAACGGCGAGACCTTCAGCGTGACCGGATTTGGCGGCATCGGCGGCGGCGAAGTGTCGAAACTCAGCGGTCCGTTCGTCAACCTGCCGGGCGACTGCACGCTCAATATCCGTTTTGAGCCCGGCATTGCCAGTCCGTTGCCACCGCGTTTCGCGGCAGTAACGGGAGACCAACTCATTGTCTCGAAGAATCTGCTGCTGCGCCGGGTGCGGCCACAGGTTTTGCAGTGGAGCGTCAACTATCGGTAAATTTTCGATGCGCAGCCTTTACTACACTGCAGATGCCGTCGCGAAAATCGTTGGCACATTGGAGAGACTTCGTTAAACCTCGCATCGCATGCGGCTTGATCCTCATCCGGTTCCCACATACGGAACCGCCAGCTTGGGGGAGACAAACGCAATGAACGATCATCAGTCCGAACAATGTGTGCGGACTTTTCTCGACGCTTTCTATGCCGGTGACGCGACGCGCATGGAGCAATGCTGCGACGACGCGTTTACCTCGATCACCTACGCACCCGTTGAGATTTTTCCGCATCTCGGCCTCAAGCAAAGCAAGGCGTGGCTTGCGAAAGCCATCCAGATCCAGCACGAGCGCTATTCGAGCAGGCATCACATCATCGATTTTGTGGTCGCGAACGAAACGCACGGCGCGGCATTCGTGCAGACGACCCTGACCAAACGCAGCGATCAGCGCATCATCCGGCTCAACATCGGCGAGTTCTTTACGCTCCGCGACGGCCGCATCGTCGAGCATCGCTCGCTGTTCGATTCCTTCGATCTGGTGCAGCAATTGATCGGTGAAGATCTGACCGGTGAATTCGCCATCCGCGTCAGAAACGCGATGCGGCAGTAGCGGCAGCGGCTACCGCGCCGCCGATACGCCGAGCTCCCGCACCAGCCCGAACCACAGCGCGGTCAGCTCGCGCGCCGCAGGATCCTTGCTCGGCTTCAGCCGGACAGCGGTATGCACCAGCACAAGCTTCGACGCCGGATCGACGAAGATCGCCTGACCGTTGGTCCCGAGCATCGCGAACATGCGGCGCTTGGCCGGCATGATCCAGGTCTGGTAGCCATAGCCATAGAACGGCGTCGCCACGCGCGGCGCACGGAATGAACCTTCGGGTGCGGTTGTCGCCTCGATCACCCATGCTTCCGGAATGATCCCGCCGCCATCCCTGGCAAGCAAAAGGCCAAAGCGCGCGTAGTCGCGCAGCCGTGCAGCGAGACAGCAATAGGCCTGCTCCTGATTATGGCCGTCGACGGTCCAGCTTGCTTCATCCTCCGCGCCCATCGGCTTCCAGATTTTTTCCGACAGGTAGTCCGACAGGCGCTTGCCGGTTGCAGCCATCAGCACAAGGCCAAGAGTTTCGGTCTGCGATCCGGCATAGGCGAATTTCGTTTCAGGCGGCGCGGCGCGGGTGTTGTAGCGGCGGAGCAGGTTGGCGGCGCTCGGCAGATCGGAGCGGCGCAGATCGCGGCTGAAGGCGAAGGCGTCGTCGGTACCGTCGTATCGTTCGGAAAATTCGATCCCCGCGCTCATGGTCAGAAGCGCGCGCAACGATGTCTGACCGTAGGCGCTGCCTTTCATCTCCGGCACATAGTCCTGCGCCTTGTCCTCGATGGAGCGGATCTTGCCCTCCTTGATGGCGATCCCCACCAGCATCGCCACCATGGTCTTCACCATCGAGTTGGACAGCAGGCGGTCGGTGTCGCGGCGTCCGTATTGATAGCGTTCGAACAGGATCGTCGAATCCCTGACGATCAGCAGTCCCGTCGTCGGATGCCGCGCCAGGTATTGGTCGATGGTGCGGCGCTCGCCGTCGAAGTCATAGGACCAGGTCGTGCGATCGCAGTTGCGGGCAAGCGGAGAAGGCTCAGTGGGCGGAAACACCGCGTGAGCCGGAAGCAGTTTGTCGAAATTGCTGAACGTCGCGACCATGTAGTTCGGCTTCGTCCGGTCGGCGATGGTGCCGAGCGGATAGTTCTCGGCGGCGCCATAAGCCTCGGCATCCGGCCCGGAACGGGAGAACGATGGCTCGCAGGCCGCCTTCGCGGCTCGTGCCGCGCCACCGGCCAGCAGCGCGCAAATACACGCCGCCGCACGCAGAGAATACAGGGCGGATGAAAATGTCATCGGTGTCCCGACGGTTTGCTGAAAAGCCTTGGTGATCCTTATGCGGCGAGGATGGCGCGGGATGGTGCGGTGTTCAAGCTGGTGATCCGGTGAACCTGCCAGCCCCCTCGCCCGACCAACCGGTGTCCGGGGACATAACCCCGGACTACGGGGGATATTATGATGAAAGCAGTTGTTCTCGCCGCCTTGGGCACCGTTGTCGGTCTCATTCTCGGCGCAGCGGTCGGCATCCTGGCCGGAATCGCCTGGGTCAGCATTTTCGGGATCAGCGATTTCGAAGGTTACAGCGCGATGCTGGTGTTCTTTACCTTTGCCCCGGCCGGCGCCCTGCTCGGCGGACTCACCGGCGCGATTTGGGCCGCCTATGCCGCGTCACGCGCACGGATTCGCATGGAGAGCGACGCCTAGGTGCCGGATTCCGGCCCCGATGCCCTGCCGCTGCTTTGGGCTCCCCACACGCCTTGATTGAAAATTGAGCCGAACCCGCGTTTTCGGCATTTGTGCATTGCAATATCTCGAGTTGTCAAACGGCCGGAATTCACTATTTCCCTGATTATCAGATTGGAATTCCAGCATTCAGGCACGGCGTCAGTGACGACGCCCACTGGGCCTTTGCTGTTTGCTAAGTGACATTTCAGGACTTCAAAAGATGACAGAGCACAGTCTCTGGCGTGTGTCGCGCGCATTTCACCGCGCGCTGAGTGAGCGTCAGACCGATCAGCTTGAATCCGTCCTCGACGACAACGTCGATTGGGCGATTTACGGCCCGATCGACATGTTTGCCTTTTTCGGCCCCCGGCACGGCAAGCGGGCCGTGATCGACGTCGTCCGCGAGATTTCCAGCATCGTGACCCTCCACCGCACCGACCGTGAATCCATCATGCTCGGTGAGGACTCGGCCGCGTCGCTGATGCGGTATTCGCTGATGCCGGAAGCGAACAGCAATCCGATCAGCGTCCGCGTCGCGCTCTTCGTCCAGTTCAAGGCCGGACGTCTGAGCAGCCTCCGCGCCGTGATCGATACCTTCGACCTCGTCGAACAGACTCTCGGCCGCCAGATTCACCTGCCGAAGATCGCTTAACCAACGCATGACCGCGTGATGACACGCCGCTGCCTGAGCCCCGCCCGCGCGGGGCTTTTTCTTTGGGCGGGATAACGCGCGACGATCACGGCGGCTTGAACCTGCGCAACACAATTGCGACAAACACAATTGAAAGATGATCGCCGGATGCCGCGACTGCTGCGTCGAAAGACGATATTAACCTGCATAGCGCCAGATCAGCCGTGATCAAATTTGCGAATGCCGGACGCTATGGAATGACGCCGAAAATGCCGCAGCTTGCGAAAGCCCGACATCGGATCGTGACCGCGCTGGCGATTGCGTGCGGCCTGTGGGTTGCGGCAGCGGGTTATTCACAGGCGGAAGACGCCGCGCCTGCGGAAACCACCGAGACCGCCGCACCGGAGTTTGTCGAACCTGCGGATCTCGACTGGAGCATGCTCAACAGCGATCCGAGATCGCTTTACGAATCGCCTTCGTCGATCGGACACAAGTCAGCCGTGACATCGATAGAAGATCCGTGGTCGTGGACCCGCACCGACAAATCGGACGGATCCTCCGCCGTCGCGATCAAGCAGCCGATCACGCCCTTCTGGGACACCCGCGTCGGCGCCGACCTCAATGTCACGACGAAGATGCCGATGACCTCGTCGGAAGTCCTCGCGGAAAAAATCGCGCACAACAATCAAATTTCGCAATCATCCGGCAGCGCATGGGCCGCGATGACCGCACCTGGCGTCGGCTCGATCTGGGACAAGACCGCCATCGAAGCGCGCACCGATCCGTCGCAGGAGCAAAGCAAGTTCGGAACGTCGCTGAGCAAGTCGCTGCCGTTCGGCGGCGATCAATACGCGCTCACCCTGCAGCACGGATACAATGTCACGCAGCAGACGCTGGTGCCGGTGTTCGGCCTCGGCGCATCATCGCGCATTTACGAAATCGATCAGTCCGCCAAGCTCGGCATCGCCGAAACCGGCACGAGTTTCATCGCGGGCCAGACGCATTCGACCGTGGACAACAAATGGCTGCGCCGGATCGGCGCGGAGCAGAAGCTGTTTGGCGGCGTCACCGTCACCGGATCAGTCAGCGAAACCCCGAATGGCGTTGCCAACAGCAGCCTGTCCGCCGGCTTCAAGACACGCTGGTAGGTTCCGCTTAACCGGCCGGCCACCATCCAGGCCCATCCCCTTTTGTCCACTGTATGAATCGGCCTTCGCCGCATCATTGCCGCGTTTCGGTCATGATCGGCTGGACACATATGCCTGTACTCGTCGTGCGGGGGACTCCGCGCTCGCTCAACCTGCGAAACAAGGAACAGCCGATGAACGCTTTGCCAGCAGAAAAATCCGAAATGACCGATGAAGATAAGACTCTCGCCGCCGTCACCGACGTCGAAGCCGGCATTCGGGATTTCGTCCGCAAGGACGTCGCTTATCTTAGGCGCACGCCGGCCGCTCCGGGCACTGAGACGCCTGCGGATCCAACCGCCGATGCCGCGGTCTCAAGCGTCAACACACTGATCCACCGCGTCGCCGGAGCTTCGGTGAGTGAAATCGAGACGTTGATTGCGGAACTCGAAGGTCTGCGCACGCTGATGCACAACGAAGGTCAGCGCATCCAGCGCGAGCTGGCCGGTTATGCCCAGCTCGGACAGACCGCGATGAAATCGACGCGCATGATCGCCGACAATCTGGCGCAGTGGAAGCGCTCGGCTCCCGAGCCGCGCCAGGACTGAAGATACGAACCAGGGCACGATCCCGCCGGACCGTGTCTCGGTAACCTCCCTGGGACTTGCCGCCCGTCGCACAGAGCGGGCGGCATTTTTCTGTCAGGAGGTCGGGCGCCGCGACGCGAACACCGAGCCCATGAACGAGAATGCCAGCTCGCCGCGCTGATTGACGCCGGTGTTGTAGAAGCCGACGAAGCCGAATTGCGGACGCGACTCCAGCGGCCGCATCGACGTGACTTCCGAGACATAGGTCAACGTGTCACCCGCAAGCACAGGCTTGAGCCACTTCAGTTCGCGAAACCCGGGCGATGGCCCCGACACGATCGGCTTCTCGCCCCGCGCCGCCTTTTCAGCGGCTTCACGCTGGAAGCTCGCCACCGTGAGCCGCATGTAGGTCGCCGCGACATGCCAGCCCGATGCAGCGAGACCGCCGAACACGGAGTTGCGCCCGGCTTCTTCGTCGAGATGAAACGGCTGCGGGTCGAACTTCGCAGCGAATTTTTTGATATCCTCCGCAAGAAACGTGAACGATCCCAGCTCGCGGCGATCACCGATCTTGATGTCTTCGAAATATGGCATGTCTCGTCCCTACTTCACACCGGCCGCCGCGCGGCGCAACACCATCAGAGGCAGCGTCGCGATCATCAGCGTCTGTCCCGACGCATTGCGCATGTCGTTCTTGATGTAAACGAAGCCCACGTCGGAACGGCTTTTGGATTCACGCGTGGAGACCACGTCGACCGATATCGTGAGATCGTCACCGGGCCGCAATGGCGAAACCCAGCGCACCTCGTCGACACCCGGCGAACCGGCGGAGGCGATGTTGTGGATGAATCCGTCCCAGCAGATCCGCATCAGCAGCGAGCACATGTGCCAGCCCGAGCCGGACAGGCCCTTGAGGATGGTGCGGCTGGCGGCCTCCTCGTCCAGATGCATCGGCTGCGGATCGAACTCCGAGGCGAAGGCGATAATATCGTCGCGGGAGACATGGTGCGGGCCGAAGGTGCCGAAATGGCCGGGCTTGAAGTCTTCGAATGTCAGTTTCATCATTTCAATCGCGTTGTGGATTGGCGCAGTTTGGCCGTTATTTCAGGACACCTCAAGCCATGCGTTTCGCGGTCATCTTCCGTCCTTTTCGGCGATATGCGACAACCTTCACCATCCGGTGTGATTCAGCCCGTCGCTGATTCGCCCGCCCTCTTTGATCTTTTCGGCTCATCTGGAGAAAGCCCATGTTTCATTTCCAGGATCTCTTCCAGTGGGACAGGTTCATCACGCCCACCATCATCAAGGTATTTTACTGGCTGGTGATCGCGCTGATCATCCTGTTCGGCATCGCCGGCATATTTTCCGCGCTGACCCTGATGGCGATCAGCCCGTTCGGCGGATTCATCCAGTTGCTGTCGGCACTGGCGGGCATTGTGGTCGGGATTATTTTCTCGCGCATCAGCGCCGAACTGATCCTGATCATCTTCCGGATCAACGAGCATCTCGGCGCGATCCGCGACCAGGGCCGCGACCGCGAACGATAGGTTTAAAGGAGTGACTTCACCTCTCCCCGTTTACGGGGAGAGGTCGGATTGCAAAAAGCGCGTTTACGCGCGTCTGCGACGCGCTATGGCAATCCGGGTGAGGGGCAAGCAGTTAGGTCCGATAACCGCCCCTCACCCCAACCCTCTCCCCGCAAGAGCGGGGCGAGGGAGCAGACAGATTATGTATTGAACCGGAAGTGCATCACATCGCCGTCGGCGACGACGTACTCCTTGCCTTCCAGCCGCAGCTTGCCGGTATCGCGCGCGCCGGCTTCACCACCATTCGCGATGTAGTCGTCATAGGCGATGGTCTCGGCGCGGATGAAACCCTTCTCGAAATCCGTGTGGATCACGCCGGCCGCCGCAGGCGCCTTGGTGCCCTTGGTGATGGTCCAGGCGCGGGCTTCCTTCGGGCCGACCGTGAAATACGTGATGAGATGAAGCAGCTCGTAACCGGCGCGGATCAGGCGGTCGAGACCCGCTTCTTCGAGTCCCAGCGTATCGAGGAAGTCCACCCGCTCTTCGCGTGACAGCGTCGCGATCTCGGATTCGATCTTGGCCGAAATCGCCACCGCGACCGCGCCTTCCTTCTTGGCGTGCTCGAACACCGCCTGCGAAAACGCGTTGCCGGTAGCGGCCGCGCCTTCCTCGACGTTGCAGACATAAAGCACTGGCTTTGACGTCAGCAGACCGAGCATGCGGAATGCGCGTTCTTCTTCGGCCTTGCGCTCAAGGAAGCGCGCGGGCTTGCCATCGCGCAGCAGCTTCAGCGCGCGCTCGACCAGTTCGAGCTGCTCCTTGGCGTCCTTGTCGTTGCCCTTGGCTTTCTTGGAGAGGTTGTCGACACGTTTCTCGAGGCTGTCGAGATCGGCCAGCATCAATTCGGTCTCGATGGTCTCGATGTCGGCCAGCGGCGCGATCTTGCCTTCGACATGGGTAATGTCGGAATCTTCAAAGCAGCGCACCACATGCGCCACCGCGTCGACCTCGCGGATGGTCGCGAGAAACTGGTTGCCGAGGCCTTCGCCCTTGGAGGCGCCGCGCACCAGACCCGCGATGTCCACGAACGTCAGCTGCGTCGGGATGATCTGCGCCGACTTCGCGATCGCCGACAGTTTGTCGAGCCGCGGATCAGGCACCGCCACCGCGCCGACATTCGGCTCAATGGTACAGAACGGATAGTTCGCCGCCTGCGCCGCCGCCGTTTCCGTCAGCGCGTTGAACAGTGTGGACTTGCCGACATTGGGCAGTCCGACGATACCGCATTTGAAACCCATGATTTTCTTTCGACTATGTCACGTCTGATCGATTGAATTCTGTCCGTCATACGCGGGCCCGACCCGCGTATCCATCTTCTTTGAAAAGATGGATGGCCGGGTCAAGGCCGGCCATGACAGCATTGTTGTTCGTCAAGCATCGGCGAGAAACTAATTATCGCCGCCGTTGTCCTCTTTGGGGCCGAACCCCTTGGCCTGCATCGCCAGATGCACCTTGTTCTGAAACGTCGAGTCCTTCGCTGCCGCGAGCAATCCGGCGTTGTCCGCAACAATGTCGCACAACGCCTCGACCCACGGCCGCTCGGCCTTCGCGAAATCGTTGAGCACGTGGGCGTGCACCAGTTCCTTGACGCCGGGATGACCGACGCCGAGCCGGACGCGGCGATAGTCGTTGCCGACATGCGCGGAAATGGAGCGAAGACCATTGTGCCCGGCGATGCCGCCACCGGCCTTCACACGCACCTTCTCGGCCGGCAGTTCGATTTCGTCGTGAAACACCACGATGTCCGGAAGACCGATCTTGAAGAACTGTGCCGCTTCGCCGACCGCGCGCCCCGACTCGTTCATGAAAGTCATGGGTTTCAGCAGAACGACGCGTTCACCGTCGAGCTTGCCTTCGGAGGTCTCGCCCTGAAAGCGACGGCGCCATGGTGCGAAACCATGACGCCGTGCGATCTCGTCCACGACCATGAACCCGATATTGTGCCGGTTGCCCTGATACTTCGCGCCGGGATTTCCCAGTCCGACGAACAGGCGCATGGCGCGGGTTCTCTACGTCTTGGCCGCTTACTTCTTCTTGTCGCCGCCAGCAGGTGCCTTGGCAGCGGCAGCCGCAGGTGCCTTCGCACCGGCTGCAGGAGCCGCACCGGCTGCAGGAGCAGCACCAGCCGCAGGAGCAGCACCGGCCGCAGGCGCAGCGCCACCGGCAGCAGCAGCCGCAGCGGCCTTGAGCTCTTCGTTGTAGCCCGACGGCGGAACGATGGTGACCAGCGTCGCGTCTTCACGGGTGAACAACTTCACGCCGGCCGGCAGCTTGATGTCGGTGATGTGCAGCGAGCTGCCGATGTCGAGCTTGCCAACGTCCGCTTCGAGATACTGCGGGATGTTGTCGGCAGGCACTTCGAGGTCGATGTTGTGGGTCACGATGTTGACCGTGCCGCCGCGCTTCACGCCAGGCGCGGTTTCCGAGTTCAGCACGTGCAGCGGAACGCTGACGCGGATCTTGGAGCCTTCGCCGAGGCGCAGGAAGTCGACATGCAACGGGAAGTCGCGCACCGGATCGAGGCTGAAGTCGCGCGGAATCACGCGGTGCTTTTTGCCGTCGAGTTCGATGTCATGAATCGTGGTCAGAAAACGTCCGGCATTGATGCGCAGACGCAGTTCGGCATCATCCAGCGAGATGGTCAGCGGGGGCTGGTTGTTGCCATAGATCACTGCCGGGATACGGCCAGCGCGACGTTCAGCCCGGGCGGCCCCCTTGCCGGCCTTCGGACGAGCGGTCGCCTTCAATTCCTTGACGGTCGCCATTGTTAAGTTCCTCAAGATTTAAAAGTGAAGGGCCGCAAAGCGGCCCGGGTTTACATCGCGGCAAGCCTCCAGGGGTGCGGGGGCCGCTGACGTGGCGGGTTCTTAGCCCCAAAGGACCAGAAATACAAGGAAATGACGGGATTTTATTGGTGGTTTTGGGCGGCGGCTTGGTCCTGGACGGGAAACCGCCCGGGCCCCAAAAGACCCGATTCCCCACAGAATAAACGATTTGAGCGCCGTTCCCGGCCGGAATCAGGCGAAGGCGGCGCCGAAGCCGAATAGCCGCCGTTCAGTCCCTAAAACTGATCCCTGCTCGCCCTTTGGGCGCGTTGCCACCCCGTTAACGATGCCCGTTAAGGGTCGGGAACCTGTTTTTCGCTAACCTATGGAGTGCATAACTACCGAACGCCCCGCAGAGGACGGACATGGCCGCTTTGGCAGAACTTCCGCAGACGACGCGACGTCTGCTGCTCGCATCGGATTGTGAGGACCAAAGCGAAGAGCTCGCGCGCATTCTGAGGAATGCGGGCAGCGTGGAAACGATTTCCATTTTCGATCTGCCCGATCATCCGGCCAGCGATTTCGCCGGCGTGGTCATCGACATCGATCTCACCTCGGCCACCGCCGTGCAGCGCGTGCGCAGCAAGCTCACCGGCAAGGACTATCAGCCGCTGCCCCGGCTGTTCGTGCTGGCCGATGCGCTTCATCATGGCTCGGCGCAGGCCTGGGCGCTCGGCGCCACCGACACCATCCAGCGGCCGTTTCATCCGGAGAGCATCCTGCACCGGATCCGCCAGGTGTTTCCGGAAACGCCGGAAGACGAACGCACCACCGACGCGCGAATCCTGAGCACCGGCGTCACCGCCGCGCTGGTCGTGATGTCGAAGATTTTCCGTCGGCTTCCCGCCGGCATCCCGTTCTCGCTCGACGATGTGATGCAGGCGGAAACGCAGATCCTGCGCGCGCTGAAACGCTGCTCGCTGCGGCAGTGGCTCATCGCAGTCAACAAGCATCACAACAAGAGCTACCGCCACACCCTTCATGTCACCGGCTATGCCGTCGCCTTCGCCCACCATCTCGGCATGCGCGAAGACGACCAGCGCCGTTTAACGCGCGCGGCTCTGCTCCACGATGTGGGCAAGGCGTTCATTCCCGTCCCCATCCTCGAAAAGGTCGGCGTATTGACCGACGAGGAAAACGCCATTCTCGCCCAGCACACCCAGTTCGGTTACAACGCGCTGAAAGAGCAGCGCGGGTTTCCCGGCGAGGTGCTCGACGTCGTGCTGCATCACCATGAAATGCTCGACGGCACAGGCTACCCCGATGCCCTTGAGGCGTCGCACATCAGCGACATCGTCCGCATCATCACGCTGGTGGACACCTACGCCACGCTGCTCGAGCCGGACGCCGACACGTCCGCGATGACGCCCGAGCAGGCTTTCGGGATCATGGAATTGATGGGGGGCAAACTCGACGGCGCGCTGCGCCAGGCCTTCCGCCCGGTTGCGCTGGGCACTTAAACCTTCACATTTCCTGCGTTGATTTTATCGCCCCGATACGATTGGATGCAGCTGCAACCAATTCAGGACGCGTGCCGGCACCGCATCGGCCGCGCAGGAGGACGCCCCATGCCGACCGAGACGCTGACCCGCCGCTCATTCATGACAGCCGCCGCTGCCCTCAGTGCAAGTTTCGCTGCGCCCACTGGTTTGATTGCGCAGGCTGCCTACCCCACGCGGCCGGTTCATCTCATTGTTCCTTATGCAGCCGGCGGCGGCACGGATTTCTTCGCGCGGCTGGTGGCGGCCTCGATGAGCGGCACGCTCGGACAGCAGATCGTGGTGGAGAACCGTCCCGGCGCCGGAACGCAGATCGGGGCCGAAGCCGCGTCCAAGGCCGAGCCCGACGGCTACACCTTCCTGCTTGGCGACACCTCGACCTACGCCTCCAACAAAAGCCTCTACCAGAAGCTGCCATATGATCCGCAGAAGGATTTCGCGCCGATCTCGCTGACCGGACGCTTCGCCATTGTGCTGCTGGTCAACACCGACAAGCTCAATGTCGGCTCAGTGCAGGCCCTGATCGACGGCGCGAAGAAAGCGCCCGGCGCCATCGACTATGCCAGCGCCGGCGTCGGCTCGCCGTTCCATCTCGCGGCAGAACTGTTTGCGCAGTCATCCGGCATCAAGCTCAACCACGTGCCTTACAAAGGCGCGGGACCGGCGTTGCAGGATCTCGCCGGCGGACAGATCGGAATGATGTTCGTCGACTTCGCCACCGCGCGGTCGCAACTCAACCTGAAATCGATCAAGGCGATCGGCGTGTGTTCGCCGGGCGAGTTCTATGGGCTGCCGGGCGTGCCGGCTGTCGCTGCTACAGTGCCGGGCTTCGAGGCGTGGGCATGGCAGGGCTTTTCCGCGCCGGCGAAAGTGTCGCCCGACATCATCGCCAAGCTGCGCGAGGCCTATCTCAAGGCGGTCAACGATCCCGCGATCAAGCAGAAGCTGATCGACGCGGGCATCGACCCGCTGCAAAGCACGCCGCAGGAAATGGCGGCCTATGTCGCCTCGGAAACCGCGAAGTGGGAGAAGGTCATCAAGACCGCTGGCATCAAGCTGGATTGATGCGGTCCGTTTCCTTCGCGTCTTGAAGCTCACTCAAGCCGCGAACGAACATCTCGACAGCGAAGACGTAGCTCTTTTGATACTCCATGGGACGAGGCACCGGAGCCGACATTTCATTCAGCACGAATCCGCGGACAAGGCTCTTGAGGATGCGGATCGCATGCCTGGCCGCCTCGCCTTTGATGCCCGCATCGCCAAAAACGCGCAGCACGACCTGAGCCAATTGTCCCGCCGCTTTCTGGGATTCGGAATTGTCGACATCCGGATCGCGGAATGAAGCGACTGCCAATCCGGGACTGCCGAGTGCAAAGCTGCGCATCGCAAGCGCCATCGCCCGGACCGCATCCAGAT
Organism: Afipia sp.; assembly: GCA_017474385.1. GTDB lineage: Bacteria > Pseudomonadota > Alphaproteobacteria > Rhizobiales > Xanthobacteraceae > Afipia. The sequence goes on from JAFVHU010000035.1 coordinate 23,282, forward strand.
GGGTCTTTCCTTCAACAGCCTTTTCGATCTGCCGCTGAAGCCCCTGGTAGCCGGCGATGGCCAGGGCCTGCTTCATTTGCGGGACTGTATCCACCTTTCCGAAGAAGGCTTCCATTTCGGAAACCAGATCGGCGGCGATCTTCCTGTCCCAGCGCGGCGCCGGCGCCTTGATGACGTGCTCAACTTCGGAAATGTATGTGCGGTTAAACGGAGCCACGGCTCACCTCGCAACGCGTCAAGACATTCCCAGGCAATCAAACCAGTGATTCTGGGCGCCACTGGTCAATGTCCTTGGTGCGAACTCGAACCGTTTCGATTCAAATGGTCGGCATCGCACGAGAGCCGACTGTCGGTGGCCTGACGAGGAAAATGGACCACGCCCGATACGGTGGGCGGTCCGGCCCGTTACAAGACCTTGACCCCAGCCCGCCCAAGCTGCGCCTGTTTCTCGGGTGCGATGGCTTTTCGCCATGCGTCTTCCGCACCGGGCTCGGGAAGGAAGCGGCCGAATTCGATCATCTGCGGTGCATCGATATCCTGAATGTAAAACCAGACGTCCTCCGCGCCGACGCCCGCGACCGCCCGCACCTTGTCGGCTGCCTCACTCATCAGTGTCTGCTTCACGTCGATCCCGCGCCCGGCCCGGATCATGCCGTGGACGAAAATGTGGGGATGCGCATTCGGCCTGCCGCCGATGAAATGCTCGCCGTTCTCGATCGCGCGGAAGATCACCTGCGCAAAAAATGCCGCATCCGCCGCGAGGACGTGTTCATTGGTCTCGTGGAGGTCGCAAAGGAAAACTGGTCGTTCGGCAACGGTATCGCGCAATACGCGTGAACAGGACTTATTGACGGGCGGCCCATTTCGAGACGGCATTGAGATGCCAGATCTGAGTGGCCGCCATCGTGACCGACAGCACAATGAGCCCGTATAAAAGGCTGGTCACTTTTTCGCTTTCGGCAAAACGCATCATTGCAATCAGTCCGCCACCGATAACCAGCGTAAAGCCCAACATCGACCACAGGCCGATGGTGCGGGGTGCATACCAGGTCGGTTTGCCATCAATTCCCCACTGCATGGGGACCCTGGCCGTTGCGACGCGTCCGCCGAAGTGAACGGAAGCCTCCGCTATAACGAGAACAGCCAGAATAAAAACGCCGAGCGCGAGAGTTTGCAACTCAGGCATTGCGGCCTCAGGTCTCGGCGACGGGACCGAGCTTCTTCTCCAGCGCGGCGATGCGCGTCTTCAGCGCCTCGTTCTCCTCACGCGCCAGCCGCGCCATATCCTTGACCGCTTCGAATTCCTCGCGCTTGACCAGATCGAGGTCACGCAGGATGCGCTCGGCCTGGCTGCGCACCACGGTTTCAATCTCGCGCTTCACGCCCTGCGCGGCGCCCGCGGCGTCATTCATCAGGCGCGCCATCTCGTCGAAAAACCGGTTGCTGGTCTGGGTCATCATGAAGCTCCGAGGGCCGATTACCGTGTTTAGCTTGCCCAGACAATGGTGATGGCCTTGCCGGGACGCAAGATGTAAGAAACACGTGAATTGTTAAACGCGCATTCTTGTCGCAAACCGGGGCTACCTTTCGCGATAGACGCCAGGATTCGCGACCCCCGCCGGACATCGCCTGCTCATGTTTCTGACCATCGCGTTCCCCGTCTTCGACCCCATTGCCATCGCCATCGGGCCGATCGCGATCCGCTGGTACGCGCTGGCCTATATCGGCGGCATCGTGCTGGGCTGGCTCTATGCGCGCAAGATCATCCGCAGCGAACGGCTGTGGGGCGGCAAGGCGCCGTTCACGGTTACGGATTTCGACGATTTCATCCTGTGGGTGACGCTCGGCATCATCCTTGGCGGCCGCACCGGCTATGTGCTGTTCTACAATCTCGGCTTCTTCACGCAGCATCCCGCGGAAATCCTCAAGCTGTGGACCGGCGGCATGTCGTTCCACGGCGGGTTCATGGGCTGCGTGATCGCGGTACTGCTGTTCGGCTGGAAGCGGAATATTTCGGTGCTGTCGCTGGGCGACGTGACCTGCGCGGTCGGCCCGATCGGCCTGTTGCTCGGACGGCTGGCGAACTTCATCAACAGCGAGTTGTGGGGCCGCCACGCCGACGCGAGCGTCCCCTGGCGAATGGTATTCCCGAACGGCGGCCCGCTGCCACGGCATCCAAGCCAGCTCTATGAAGCGGGTCTCGAGGGCGTTGCTCTTTTCATTATTCTGGCGCTGCTGATCCGCGGCGGCGCGCTGAAACGTCCGGGCCTGATCATCGGCGCGTTCGCCACGCTCTATGGTGTGGCGCGCATCGTCAGCGAATTTTTCCGCGAACCCGACCCGCAACTCGGATTTCTCTGGGGCGGACTGACGATGGGCATGATCCTGTCGATCCCGATGATCGTCGCCGGCCTCATTTTTATCGGGGCCGCGTGGCGCCGCGGGCCGCGCACGGCGGGTGACGGCGCTGCCAAAGCGGCTTAATAACGTAAGATCATATTTAAATTAGCGATTCCCGATTTTTGAAAGTTCGCCGTGTCCGATTATTCGCCGCTTGAAACCCTGATCAGAAAGCAGATCACCGCCAACGGCCCGATGCCGGTGTCGCGCTACATGCAGATTTGCCTGACCCATCCGGAATACGGCTACTACCTCAAGCGCGATCCGCTCGGCCGGGACGGCGATTTCATCACTGCACCCGAAGTCAGCCAGATGTTCGGCGAACTGGTCGGACTGTGGGCGGCGTCGGTGTGGAATGCGATGGGCATGCCGCAGGAGGTCAAGTTCATCGAGCTGGGACCGGGCCGCGGCACCATGATGGCCGATGCGCTGCGCGCGGTGCGGATTCTGCCGGCGTTCCATGACGCGATCACCGTGCATCTGGTCGAGGCCAGCGAGAGGCTGCGCGACAAACAGCGCGAGAAGCTCGCCGATGCGGCTTATGTGGAATGGTACGATCGGATCGAAGACATCCCGGAAGGGCCCGCGATTATTCTCGCCAACGAATTTTTCGATGCACTGCCGATCCATCAGGCGGTCAAGCAGGAAGCCGGGTGGCACGAGCGCGTCATCGAGATCGATGACGACATTCTCGCCTACGGCATCGCTAAAGACCCGATGCCGCGATTCGAAGTTCTGCTGCCGCCGCTGGTGCGCGCTGCGCCCAATGGCGCGATCTTCGAATGGCGGCCCGACAACGAAATCATGACCATCGCGCGCCGGCTCCGCGATCAGGGTGGCGCGGCACTGATCATGGACTACGGCCACCTGCGCAGCGATGCCGGCGACACCTTCCAGGCGGTCGCCCGGCACAACTACACCAATCCACTGCGCAATGCGGGTCTCGCCGATCTGACGGCGCATGTGGACTTTCAGGCACTCGCCCGCGCCGCCGAGGATGTCGGTGCGCGCGCCCACGGTCCGGTGGAGCAAGGCGTGTTCCTCAAAAGCCTCGGCATCGAGACCCGTGCGCAGGCGCTGATGAAGAACGCGACCGAAGACGGCCAGAAGCTGATCACCGCAGGACTGGCCCGCCTCACCGGCCCAAGCCCCGAAGGCATGGGCTCGTTGTTCAAGGTGCTCGGCATTTCGCATCCCGCAATCGCAACGCTGGCGGCGCTGTCCGAGCAGGACACGAAATCATGACATTCACGTCGTCGCTGTTGTCGGCCGTCCCAAACCTGCGCCATGCCTTCTTTTCGCGCGAGGGCGGTGTCTCGAAGGGCATCTATGAGAGCCTCAACGGCGGCATCGGCTCGCATGACGATCCGGCGCATGTTCTCGAAAACCGCCGGCGCATGGCGGAGCATCTCGGCGTCGCGCCACCGCAATTCCTCACCGTGTTCCAGATTCACTCGCCGGATGTCGCGGTCGCCACCACGCCATGGGACACCTCGTCGCGCCCGCGCGCCGATGCGATGGTGACGAACGTGCCGGGACTGGCACTCGGCGTCACCGCGGCAGACTGCGGACCGATCCTGTTTGTCGATCCGGAGAAACGCGTGATCGGCGCGGCGCATTCCGGCTGGAAGGGCGCGATCGGCGGCGTGCTTGAGAATACGATCGCCGCGATGGAAGACCTCGGCGCCTCGCGCGGCTCAATCATCGTCGCGATCGGCCCGCTGATCCGCCAGCAGAGCTATGAGGTCGGCGTGGAATTCGTTGCACGCTTTTCGGACGGCGCGCCTGACAATGCGCGGTTCTTCGTGCCGTCAACGCGCGCAGACCATGCGATGTTCGATCTCGCCGGCTATATCCGCCAGCGGCTGGAGCGCGCCGGCATCCTGATGATCGACGATGTCGGCGTCGATACCTATGCGGACGAGCGCTTCTTCAGCTACCGCCGCACGACGCACCGCAAGGAACCGGACTACGGCCGCAACATCCACGCCATCGTGCTGGACGGCTAACGGACCAGTTCCCGCCGTCACCCTGAGGCGCCGTAGCGAAGCGCAGGCCTCGAAGGGCGACGGCGCTTTACGACCCGCCATCCTTCGAGGCTCGCAAGAGCTCGCACCTCAGGATGACGGCAAGGACCTCTCGTTAGCCTAAACTCATCACGCTTCCGGCGAACGGCCTTGACTCTCCACCCGGTGGAAGCCCCACAACGCTTCCATGACACATCGAACCTACACCATTGGAGAGGCCGCACGCCTGAGCGGCGTTTCGGTCCGGCGGCTGCGCTTCTATTCCGACAAGGGATTGCTGCCGCCCGCGGGACGGACCGAAAGCGGCTATCGCGTCTTCACTGACGAAGAACTCGTCCGGCTCGATCTCATTCGCTGCCTGCGCGATGCCGGCGTCGGCCTCGACGCGATCCGCGAAGTGCTGTCGCACGAACTGTCGCTGACCGACGCATTGAAGCTGCGGCTCCGCGCGCTTGAGGCAGAGATTTCCTCGCAGCGCCGCGTGGCATCCACACTGCGCGCCGCGCTGCGTTCCCCCGAACTCACCGAAGCAGACTTAAGGAGATTCTGGACCATGACCAATCTGTCCCGCGTTGAACGCCGCAACGTCATCGAGCGCTTCTACAGCCAGGTGTCCCAGGACGTCCGCATCGATCCCGAATGGATGCGCCAGATGATCGAGGCCAGCACGCCGGAACTGCCGGACAATCCGACGCCCGAACAGTGCGATGCGTGGATCGAACTGTCGGCGATCCTCGACGACCCGGAATTCGTCAACACCATGCGCGCCAACGCGAAAGAGGTCTGGGACAATGCCGACTTCGACCTCGCCGCCTGGCAGCAGGCCGGCGATCCGTTCCTGGCGAAAGCGAAAAATGCCATCGAGCAGGGGTTCGGACCGGAATCGGAGACAGCCCATGCGCTTGCGCAGGAATGGCTGGAAACCTCCGCGCGTGTGATGGGCCGCGCGCCGGATGACGACTACAAGGCGTGGCTGCGCACGCGATACGCTGCGCATGATGCCCGCGCGGTGCGCTATTGGGAGCTTGTCGCGATCATGAAAGGCCAGTCGCCGCAGACCAGCCCCAACCGGGAATGGACCTGGATCATCGACGCGATGAAGCATCATCTGGCCTGACAGCCAGTCGCCGTTCGGATTTGGCTCAAATACCGCAGGCCCCGGTCGCCGATTGCAAACCCTGCCCGCAGCCTGCCCTAGACGTTAACGCTCATTAACGATATCGCTGGACCGAACCTCGCCGGGCAGGGCAAAACCCGCCGGCGAGAAATCGGGGCGGGCATGGATTTCAACGGGCGAACAATCACTTGGGCGGCGCTGCGGATTGCGCAGGCGCCCCTGCTGCTGGTCCTGCTGAGCCTGACCGCCGCCTGCACCACCAGCGGTTCGGGTCCGGTTGCCACCACCTCGTCGTTCGGGCCGACGGTCGCCTTCGAATCCGTGGACGGCCCGCCGCCGCAGGTGTTCGACCGGCTGGTCCGGGCGCTGGAAACCGAATCCACCGCCCGCAGCTTCACCATCGTGTCCCGCGAAGCGCAGGCCTCCTACCGGGTCCGCAGCTATCTGTCGGCACAGGTCCGGCGCGGAAAGACCACCATCGCCTGGGTCTGGGACGTCTACGACCGCGATCAGGAACGCGCCGTCCGCCTCAGCGGCGAGGAACCCACCGGCAAAGGCGGCCGCGACGCCTGGGCCACGGCGGATGACCAATTGATGCGCCGAATCGCGCTGGCCGGCCTGAATGGCCTCAACGGCCTGATCAGCGGGACCGCCCCGGCGCAGGACCCTGCCCCGGCCGCGCCCCGCTCATCCGGCCCTGCCATCGCGCAGATCGACGAGAATCGGCCTGAATCGGCCCCCGGACAAATGCAGACGCTGGCCTTCAGCGCCCATTAGGGATACGGGCCTGTCCGAGTTCCGGTTTTTGCAGGAAAACACCAAGGCTGTATTGCCAGCCTTGTTCTGTCCTTGTTATCACGCGCCTGCAAAAGCGCAGGTAACGGGTTCCACGGGTAGCACATGTTGAAAAGCGTTTCCCCCACCTCGCGAGGAGAGGCTGCAATTTCAGCGAAGAATGGCTCCATCAAGCTGGTCGCCGGCAATTCGAACCCCGAATTGGCTGCCGAGATTTCCTCTGTGCTCGGCGTGCCGCTGACCAAAGCGAGCGTGCGCCGCTTCGCCGACATGGAAATCTTCGTCGAGATTCAGGAAAACGTCCGCGGCTCCGACGTCTTCATTATCCAGTCGACGTCGTTTCCGACCAACGACCATCTGATGGAATTGCTGATCATCACCGATGCGCTG
>JAFVHU010000036.1 GCA_017474385.1 Afipia sp.
GGCGATCGACAATCTGCGCCTCAGGAAGTTCGAGATCGACACGCTGATGCTGGTCGCGGCGGCCGGCGCTGCGGCACTTGGCGCCTTCGCGGAGGGCGCGCTGCTTCTCTTCCTGTTCAGCCTCGGCCACGCGCTTGAACATTACGCGATGGGACGAGCCAAGCAGGCGATCGAGGCGCTGGCCGAGCTCGCCCCGCGAACGGCCACCGTACGCCGCGACGGCGAGACCCGCGAGGTGCCCGTCGAGGACCTCGTGGTCGGCGACGTGGTCCTCGTGCGCCCCAACGAGCGGCTGCCGTCCGACGGGTTTCTCGTGAAGGGCGAGTCGAGCGTCAATCAGGCGCCGGTCACCGGCGAGAGCATCCCCGTCGACAAGCGCCCGGTCGAGGATGCCGCAACGGCGCGCGCCAGACCCAATTCGGTGGGCGCCTCCTCGCGCGTGTTCGCCGGAACCATCAATGGCGCGGGCGCGATCGAGGTGGAGGTGACGCGCCTGTCCACCGAGACCGCACTGGCCAAAGTCGTCCAGATGGTCAGCGAGGCCGAGACGCAGAAATCACCAACACAACGGTTCACTGACAAGTTCGAGCGCCTTTTCGTGCCAGCAGTGCTGGCACTCGCTTTCATCCTGCTGTTCGCGTGGGTGGTAATCGACGAGCCATTCAGCGCCAGCTTCTATCGCGCCATGGCGGTGCTGGTGGCGGCCAGTCCCTGCGCGCTCGCAATCGCTACTCCGAGCGCGGTGCTGTCCGGTGTTGCGCGAGCGGCACGCGGTGGCGTTCTGGTGAAGGGCGGCGCGCCGCTCGAAAATCTCGGCTCGCTGAGCGCGATCGCCTTCGACAAGACGGGCACACTGACGGAAGGCCGTCCACGCATCACCGATATTGTCCCGGCAGAAGGAGTTTCGGAAGAAGATCTGCTCAGGGTCGCCGTCGCGGTCGAGCAGCTCAGCGACCACCCGCTGGCGGCTGCAATTGCGCGTGACGGTCGCGAGCGCCTGGGAGGGCGTGACGTCCCGGAGGCGCATGATCTCAAGAGCCTCACCGGACGCGGGGTGACCGCGACGCTCGACGGCAAGCCGGTCTGGATCGGCAAGGCCGAGATGTTCGGCGCCGACGGCATTACTCCCCTGAGCAAAGCTTCTGCGGCATCGATCTCGAAATTGCGCGAAGGCGGCCGCACGACGATGGTCGTCCGCCATGGCAGCAACGAACTCGGCGCAATCGGACTGATGGATACGCCGCGCGCTGCCGCCCGCGATGCGCTTTCGCAGCTGCGCGCGCTCGGCATCAAGCGGATGATCATGATCTCCGGCGACCATCAGAAGGTCGCCGAGGCGATCGCCAAGGATGTCGGGCTGGACGAGGCCTGGGGCGACCTGATGCCGGAGGACAAGGTCGAGGCGATCAAGAAGCTGCGCGCCGAGCAGAAGGTCGCCATGGTCGGCGACGGCGTGAACGATGCGCCGGCGATGGCGAGCGCGACGGTCGGCATCGCGATGGGCGCGGCCGGCTCCGACGTCGCGCTAGAGACAGCGGATGTTGCGCTGATGGCTGACGACTTGAGCCATCTGCCTTTCGCGGTGGGTCTCAGCCGCCACACCCGCGGGATCATCCTCCAGAACGTGTTCATCAGCCTCGGCGTGGTCGGGCTGCTGGTGCCGGCAACCGTCCTTGGCCTCGGCATCGGCCCGGCGGTGGCGGTTCACGAGGGCTCGACGCTGGTGGTCGTCGTCAACGCGCTGCGCCTGCTCGCGTATCGCGACAACAGGCGGTAGGGCTTTGGAGCATCTGAGACCATGGACGCTCGGGCTGGCCACGCAACCGGGTGGCTGCAAGGATTATCAAGGATTATATTGAGCAGCTGCTTTATCCGTTTTCCAAGTGCTGCCAATGTTTGAGGTATGGATCAACATCGTCATTGGCGGAATCATCATTTAGTCTTTCAGGTCTAGAGTGGCGAAGGATGACAGAAGCCTACAACAACAGTGCCCGACTGATCGAGTGCACTTCATCTTCAAATCAGCTACACGGCTTATCCGGTCATCCTTGGACGCGCCGCGAATATCCTCTTGAATATCATCGACCACCCGATCCCACGACACGCGCATCGCTAACTTGTCTTCCAAGTACTCGCAGCTGTGGTATGCGTTTGGCATGCACGCCTGAATTTGGTAGTTTGTCGGCGATCATCCGCGGATGAGAACATGGTCGAAACAGCAAACGGTGACGTGTACGCCGCGGCGCTGCAGAGACGTAACAAGCGCACGGATCGCCGTCGCCTGAAAACAGCACGATTTGATCAATTCGTTCGACGGCCAGTTAGATTAACCTTGGGCCGTCCGCGTACGTAAATAAATCACCTTTGGTGATGACGTATTAGAGGTCGCCGGGATCGCCTGTTAACACTGGCTTGCCAGACGGATGCAACTGTTAATTCGCAAAAAGGCCTCCTTGCTTTGCGAGAACTGAAGGCATCAATCGGTTATTCTAGCTATCGGAATGTAATTCTATGAAATGGATCCTCGATCGCCTTGGACGCTTGAGTGCTGCCTATTTGCAGCGGCCCTCGCCGGGTTACGAGCCGCTTACTCCGGCTGATCCGAGCGCACTCCAAACCTCAATCAGACCAGGCGATACTCTGCTGATCGAAGGCCGCAATCGCATATCCGGCATAATCAAATATCTCCACACGTTCGACTTGGTCTCACGCCGCACTCTATGTTGAATCTACAGCGAGTGGCGAAGCCAAGCTAGTCGATTCGAATTGAGCCGGTCGCGGAAATTTGGACAGGACGATAAGTGGAATTTCTGCCAGACAACGGCGATAATCGCCGTGAACAGGAAAAACCATGAGCAGACGACCCCGGCGGAACCACTCGCGGCCTTTAAGGCGAAGGTTGCTCTGGCAGCCGTCAAGGGCGACCGAACCATCGCCCATGTATTTTGACGTCCATCCCAACCAGACAACGACATGGAAATCGCAGCTTGAGTCAAGTGCTTCCGAGATCTTCGGACCGGGAGGCGAGACACCGGCCACGCCAGTGGTCGATGTGAAGTCGCTGCACGCCAAGATCGGAGAGCTGACGCTGGAGAACGATTCCTAAGAAACGGCAGCACCTACTTTCGCCTCCAAGGGCTGGAGAACAAAGCCGAATGCCTTGGCACGCCGATGCAAATTGTTGACCACTCGCGTCCAGTAACGCGTCTCGTAGGACGCGGCCCCGGGATCGACATAGTCCATTCCGTATCGCACAGCATTGTAGAACAGAACTGCGATCTTGCGGGCCGTGGCGGTCACGGCCTTGGCCTTGCCAATGCGCGCTGAGAGCCGTCTGTAAAGGGCGCCGAGCGCGGTGTCTGTAGGACCCACTGTCACGGCAGCAAGGCGCAGAAGTGCCGCCGCCCGGCCGCCGGATCGGCGCGTTTGGGACGAGAGCATTTTGCCGCCGGAGACCTTGTTGTTCGGCGCCAGTCCCAGCCAGGAGGTAAAATGCTTTGCACTTGGCCACGAGGAGAGGTCGTCGCCGCATTCAGCGATTAGCTTCAGCGAGAGGTAAGGACCGAGGCCGTCGATCGTGGTGATGTCCTTTCCGAGCAACGCGAACAGCGCCTCGCGGACGTCGAAAGCTAGAGCGTTGGCCTGATCGGTTCGATTCCGACGCCGCGAGGCCCGCGGCGCTGGCCCATGGCCATGACCGCGATGGATGCTCAGTTCCTTCAACACGGCTTCGATCCGGGTGTCGCAGGCAGATGCCTTCTCGTGGTAGGCGTCGTAAAGCGCGAGTTCCTGCTCGAGCGCAAACAGATGCTCGGCGCGGTAGCTTTCGGTGAGCGCCTTAGAGATCGTCTCGGCGCTGGAGTGGCAACTGTAATGACGCAAGCACGCCAGCACCTCAGGATGGCGCTCGCCGGCAAGGATCGCGCGTATGATACGCAGGCCGGTCGCGCCGGTGATGTCGGCGACGACGTGGTGCAGCTGAAGATTCATCTCCGTCAAGGCCTTCTGCATATGCTGGATGTGTGAGGCCGCGTACTCCAGCAGACGCTCGCGCTGACGCACATAGCCTCGCAGCTCGGCAATCTGCCCTTTGGGCCTAAAGCTGGCCCGCAGCAACCCGAAAGAATGGAGCCGCTGCAGCCATTGCGCATCGCTGACATCGGTCTTGCGCCCCGGCACGTGCTTGGCATCGCGCGCGTTGACAAGAAACACGGCAAATCCCCGGTCATCGAGAAGCTCGAAAATCGGAAACCAGTAGACGCTGGTCGATTCCATGACGACGGTCTCGACGCCGCATTCAGTAAACCAGTCGACCAGCCGATGGAGATCAGCCGTGAAGGTACCGAAGCTGCGGACTGGCTCCGGTGCGCTATCTGCCCTCACGGCAGCCATGTGCATAGTCGCTCCGACGCCGATGGCGGCCGCGTTCGGGTGCACCATCAACATCTTACCACCGTCCCTCGCCTTCCATCTTTTGGGGTTCGTCTCCAATCCTCCTGCTGACGGCGGCGGAAGGGCTGGGCTGCGCTATTGGTCAGATTCCTAAACGGGATCGCCGGATGGCGTCACCACTCTCAAGTGCGCAACAACCCATGGACCAGGTTTTTTAACGGGGTCACGTGCCA
>JAFVHU010000037.1 GCA_017474385.1 Afipia sp.
ATGGACCGATTCGTTTTGACTGACGCCCAGTGGGCGAAGATGGAGCCGCTTTGTCTCGGCAAGCCGGGCGATCCTGGCCGCAGCGGGAAGGACAACCGACAGTTTGTCGAGGCCGTGCTGTGGATCGCCCGAACCGGCAGCCCTTGGCGGGATCTGCCGCCTTCGTTCGGCCACTGGAACAGCGTGTTCACGCGCTTCCGCGACTGGGTGAAGGCGAATATCTGGAAGCGGCTGTTCGACGTCGTCTCCGACGATCCCGACATGGAATACACCATGGTCGACGCCACCATCGTCAAGGTCCACCGCCACGGACAGGGCGCAAAAGGGGGACCCAAAGCCAGGCGATCGGCCGCTCCAAAGGCGGCATGACCACCAAAATCCTGGCCCTCACCGATGCGCTCGGCAATCTCGTGCGCTTCGTACTTCTGCCGGGACAGCGCTTCGACACAGTGGGCGTGCCGCCGCTCATCGAGGGATTGGCCTTCGAGGCGCTGATCGCTGACAAAGCGTTCGACAGCAACGCCATTATCGCCGATCTCGACGCGCGCGGCGCCAAGGTCGTCATCTCCCAGCATCCGCGCCGCGCAAAGCCTCTCGCCATCGATGAGGAAATGTACAAATGGCGGCATCTCATCGAGAACTTCTTCGGCAGGCTCAAGGAGTTCAAACGCATCGCCATGCGCGCCGACAAAACCGATCAGAGCTTCGCTTCCATGATCCATCTGGCCGCAGCCGTGATAAACTCCCGATGAATCCCAACAGACCCTAGTCGAGAAGTCGCGAGCCTTCCTCGATTTTCTTTCTACCCTTGATGATCCTTATGGTGACTATCAGTTTGCACTTGGGGCGCGCGTTGATCATCTCGAGGCCGAGGTGAGGGCGCTTCGGAAAGCTTGTCGGCCACCAAACGCATCCGAGGAAGCAACATGACTCAATCCAACCGCGACACCCAAACTTCCGTACAGGACGTTGCCCTCATTGTCGGCGGCGGGCCGGGCATCAGCTCGAGTTGCGCCAGGCTGTTCGCGGAAAACGGCATGCGTGTCTGCGTCACAGCCAGGAATCCCGAAAAAGCGGTCCTTCAGACTCTCGAGAAGACGCACGGCGTGCGACGATACGCCTGCGATGCAAGCGAACCGGCAGCCGTGGCACAGCTTTTCGAGAATGTCGTTCAAGACGTCGGGACGCCGAGGCTTGTCGTGCATAACATCGATGGCCGGGTTCCCGGCATTTTTCGCAAGACAGTTATCGAAGCTGACCCGGTCATGGCGTTCGAAACACTTCGAAACTCGGCGTTCAGCGCGTTTCTGGTAGGTCAACAGGCCGCTCGGCTCATGCTCGGAAACGAACCCGACGCCAATGGCGCGAGGGGAACGATCATCTTCACGAACGCCAGCGCAGCACTCAAAGGCTTCCCGTCGAGCGGCGCCTTTGCAATGGCTTGTCATGCTAAGTCCGGACTCGCGCAAAGCATGGCGAGAGAATTGATGCCGCAGGGCATCCACGTGGCAAATGTGCCGATCGACGCCGCGATCGGTTGGACTCAGGAGGACGGGACGCGCGCGCACCGGCTGGCGGGAACGACCATCGACGACAATATGGCCGACCCCGTCCATATCGCGAAAACCTACCTGCAACTGCATTGCCAGCATCGATCGACCTGGGCCTTCGAAGTCGTGCTCCGGCCATGGATCGAGAAATGGTGATTGGCGTTCGCGGCGGCGCTGTCCGCCCGGTTGCGCTGAGAGTTTAGCGCTCCAGCCTTTTCTTGGTTGAACGAAGGATATCGTCCGATAGTTTGGGATCACTTACGGCGCGGGCGAGCACGAGCGCGCCGACCAGAGAGGCGAGGGTCGTCAGCGCCTCCTCATCGCGTTGCCGTTGCTTGATCCCGGCATCCATTCGGCCACTAAGCCAGCCGACCACGCCCCTCACTCCGGCTGTGAATCGCTCTCGCACGCGTTGGCTTTGGCGCGGCATCTCACAACACAAAGCTGCAAAAGGGCAGCCGCTTCCCGGCTGGTCGCGGTGCGCCGCGGTGAGATATTCCGAGACGTAGTCGCCGAGAGTGGACACATCACGTAGTTCTTTTCCTTTAGCGGTGATCGCGTCGGCGACCGCTTCCTCGACAAGCCGCTCCCTGGAGCCGAACTGACTGTAGAGACTGCCGTGGGTCATCCCGGCCGCTTCGGTCAGCGCGTCCACGCCTACACCGGTGATGCCGCGCTCTCGCATGAGGCGGGACGCAGCCTTGAGAATTCGGTCGCGGTTTTCAGCCGCCTTTTCTTTGGAAACACGCATGGCGCAGATATTAGGCCAGAAAGGGGCCTTGACAAGTATAATTACGATCGTCATCTATAAAAAATAGTTACGATCGCAATCAAAAAGCGCTGAATTTGACCAGTGCAAGTGTCCCCCCTTGTCGCCGCCAGCGCCAACAACCTTCGGACATAGAGAAACATGAGAGCACTTGTCTTAAAGCGTTACGGCAAGCCAGATCAGGTCACGTTTGCCGATACCCCTCGACCGACACCCAAGCCGGACGAAATTCTCGATCAGGTTCACGCAGCAGGCCTGAATCCGATCGACAACATGATTCCGAAAGGAACGTTCAAGCCGGTCCTGCGATTTCAATTGCCGGCCACGCTGGGCAGCGATCTGGCGGGTGTCGTGGTGGAGGTGGGAAACCGCGTGACTCGCTTCAAGCCGGGTGACGCTGTCTTCGCCAGCATCTTCGATCTGGGCACGGGCGCTCTCACTGAGTTTGCGGTCGTGCCCGAGAGCGCCGCCGCGCTCAAACCCGCCAATCTGGACTTTGTGCAAGCAGCCTCGATCCCGATGGTCGGGCTGACGTCGTGGCAAGCGCTCAAGGATCGCGCCCGCCTCAAGCCGGGCCAAAAGCTGTTCGTCCCCGCTGGTTCCGGCGGCATTGGCACGTTCGCGATCCAGCTCGCGAAATACCTCGGAGCAAAAGTGGGGACGACAACGAGCACCGGAAACGTGGATCTGGTGCGGAGCCTCGGCGCCGATGAGGTGATCGATTACAAGAAGCAGCAATTCGAGCAAGTGCTGCGGGGCTACGACGCCGTGCTGGGCACAGTCAGGGGCGATGCGATCGAAAAATCACTTCAGATATTGAAGCCCGGAAGTACCGTCGTTTCGCTCATCGGGCCACTGGACGCCGCGTTTGCTCGCGCCCGAGGGTTGAACTTCTTCATGGTGTTCCTGTTCGGATTGATGAGCCGTAAGATCATGCGCCGCGCGGGGAAACGCGGTGCCACGTATTCGTTCCTGTTCGTGCATCCGGACGGTAAGCAGCTCGGCGAGATCGGCGAGCTTCTTAAGGCAGGGCACATCCGGCCGGTAATCGACAAGGTATTTCCATTCGAACAAGCGAAAGAGGCGCTCGCGTATCTCGAAAAGGGGAGGGCCAAAGGGAAGGTCGTCGTCCAGATAAGGTAACTGTTCCCCGTCAGCGCCTATGAGACAAATTGAGGGTCTTCACGAAGGGAGGATTTCTGGTTCATCGTAGCCGCAAGGAGCGAAGATGAAACAGAAATCCGGGCCGGATAAAGCGCCGGCAGAACAAGTGCTGAAGGACAT
>JAFVHU010000038.1 GCA_017474385.1 Afipia sp.
AGCGTGCGCCGCTTCGCCGACATGGAAATCTTCGTCGAGATTCAGGAAAACGTCCGCGGCTCCGACGTCTTCATTATCCAGTCGACGTCGTTTCCGACCAACGACCATCTGATGGAATTGCTGATCATCACCGATGCGCTGCGCCGCGCCTCCGCGCGCCGCATCACCGCCGTCATCCCCTATTTCGGCTACGCGCGGCAGGACCGCAAAGCCGGCGGCCGCACCCCGATTTCGGCCAAGCTGGTGGCCAACATGATCACCCATGCCGGCGCCGACCGCGTGATGACCCTCGATCTTCACGCCGGGCAGATTCAGGGCTTCTTCGATATCCCGACCGACAACCTTTATGCCTCGCCGCTGATGGTGCGCGACATCAAGGACAAGTTCGACCTTGCCAACGTGATGGTGGTGTCACCCGACGTCGGCGGCGTGGCCCGCGCCCGCGGCCTCGCCAAGCGGATCAACGCGCCGCTGGCCATCGTCGACAAGCGCCGCGAACGCGCCGGCGAGTCCGAAGTGATGAACGTGATCGGCGATGTCGCCGGCTATAACTGCATCCTGATCGACGACATCGTCGATTCCGGCGGCACGCTGGTGAATGCCGCCGACGCACTGCTCAAATATGGCGCCAAGGAAGTCTCGGCCTATCTTACCCATGGCGTTCTGTCAGGCGGTGCGGTCGCGCGCATCACCTCGTCGCGGCTCAAGGAACTGGTGATCACCGACTCGATCCAGCCGACCGAAGCGATGCGCAAGGCTCCGAACATCCGCGTGCTGTCGGTCGCCACCCTGATCGCCGAAGCCATCGGCCGCACCGCGTCTGAAGAATCGGTGTCGAGCCTGTTCGACTGAACGGCTCAATCTCAAAAATATTTTTTCTCGCCCGGCGCGCGCAATTGCTCTGCGCGACTCGCGCTGCGCGAATCCGATTCCGTTTTGTTCTCACTCACATCGCATTCCAAACACGAGTCAGCGGAGCGTAAGCTCATGCGCCGACTCATGAATTGGCGCGAAAGCTGACTTCATCGCCTCGCATCGCGCTTACCTGTTGAAGAGACAGGAAATTAACCCTTTGCCTGTGGACGGGATTCGTGGCGGCGTTGCGCAGATTGCGCAAATCACTGATCAATCTTGTCACAAGGTTGCCGTTGCGGCGCACGATCCGAAAGCCGGATTGTCACGATCGTAAACGGAGAACTTGCAGCGACAGTTCTCGCTCGTTCTTTGCGTTTCGTTCAGGCGTTTCACATCCCACACCAAGCAGAGGGTGAAGGCAGCATGTCCCATCTGGACATCATAACGGATTCGCAAAGCAGCCCGCTTTCGGTCGTCGAGGAGATCGCGTCCTCCAACGACTGGTCGTTCGAACGCTCGGGTCACGACGAGATCACCATCCTCACGCAGGGACAGTGGACCGACTATCAGTTGTCTTTCACCTGGATGGGCGACATCGACGCACTGCATCTGGCCTGCACATTCGACATGAAAATCCCGGAGGCGCGGCGCGGCGAAGTGCAGCGCCTGATCGCCGCGATCAACGAGCAATTGTGGATCGGTCATTTCGATGTCTGGCTCACCACCGGATCGATCATGTACCGGCAGGCGCTGATCCTGCCGGGCGGCATGACCGCCACGCCCGCGCAGTGCGAACTGATGCTCGAGGGCGCGCTGCATGCCTGCGAGCGCTACTATCCGGCGCTGCAATTCGTGGTCTGGGCCGGCAAGACCGCCGCGGAGGCCATGAGCGCCGCGATGTTCGATACCGCAGGCGAGGCGTAGCCAATCTATCGATGTCATCACCGGGCTTGTCCCGGTGATCCCGACCATATCGGTACGTGCCCCGAATATCGGGATGGCCGGGACAAACCCGGCCATGACGACTAATATTGTTGTCTGGCCATTTGTGCGGATCCTGACATGACGCCCTCAACTTCCTCCGACGCGCTGAAGAATTTCACAGGCTCACTTGTGCTCGCGGGCGCGGGCAAGATGGGCGGCGCAATGCTGTCCGGCTGGCTCGCGCAGGGCCTGGACCCCAAACGCGTCGTTGTGATCGAGCCGCATCCTTCTGATGAAACGCGCGCGTTCGCATCGTGCGGCGTGCGGCTGAATCCCGAGACCAAGGACATCGGCATGGCCGACGTGCTGGTGCTGGCTGTGAAGCCGCAGATGTTTCGCGACGCCGGACCGCAACTGCGGCCGCTGGTCGGCGCATCAACCCTCGTGGTCTCGATCATGGCGGGAACCACCATCGCAGGCCTCACCGAGGTCTGCGGCGGCAAGGTGATCCGCGCGATGCCCAATACGCCGGCGGCAATCGGACGCGGTATCACAGTCGCGGTGCCGGCGAGCGGCGTCACGCCGGATCAGCGCGCTGTCGCGGATGCGCTGCTGCGCGCCACCGGCAGCGTCGAATGGGTCGCCGACGAAGCGCTGATGGATGCGGTCACCGCGGTGTCCGGGTCGGGCCCCGCTTATGTGTTCCTGCTCGCGGAAGAACTGGCGCGCGCCGGCGTCGCAGCCGGATTGCCCGAAGCATTGGCGACAACGCTGGCGCGAGCCACCGTGTCTGGCTCCGGTGAACTGCTCCGCCTGTCGGATCTCGACAGCGCCACCCTGCGCCAGAACGTCACCTCGCCGGGCGGCACCACCGCGGCCGCGCTGGAAGTGCTGATGGGATCGGACGGCTTTCAGCCGCTGCTGACCCGCGCGATCGCGGCTGCCACGAAGCGCTCGAAGGAACTGGCGAAGTAGAGCAAGTTCGTTCAACACATGATGCCTGTCATTGCCGGGCTTGACCCGGCAATCCATCCTTTCAAAATGACTTTGAAAATTCGATGGATCACCGGGTCAAGCCCGGTGATGACGATTGAGTGTGCTGAAGCGCTTTGCGCTACATTCAGTCTGCGACACTACACCGGCACGCGCACCGTCGCGCGCAGCCCGCCCATCGGGCTGTCGCCAAGCGTGATGTCTCCGCCATGGGAGCGCGCGATGTCACGGGCAATCGCGAGACCAAGCCCGGTGCCGCCCTCGTCCTGATTGCGTGCATCGTCAAGGCGCAGGAACGGCTTGAACACTTCTTCGCGCATCTCCACTGGAATGCCCGGACCGTCGTCATCCACCGTCACCGTCAGATAGCGATGATCGCGATGACCGGTAATCGCAATTGCATTGGCATGACGGCCTGCGTTCGACACAAGGTTCGCGATGCATCGCTTGAACGCCGCAGGCTTCACGATCACGACGGGCATGCCGTGGAACACAACGGTCGCTGCATGACCGTGACGCTCGGCGTCGCTGCGCAGTTCTTCCAGCGCCTGCTCCATGTCGGTCGGCTGCGCATGCTCGCCGCTGTCGCCGCGCGCGAAGGCCAGATACGCCTCCAGCATGCCGCTCATCTCGTCGACGTCCTTGCGCATGCCCTCGACTTCCGGGCTGTCGCCGATCAGCGCCATCTCCAGCTTGAAGCGGGTCAGGATGGTGCGCAGATCGTGGCTGACACCGGCCAGCATTGCGGTGCGCTGCTCGATGCTGCGCTCGACGCGCGATTTCATTTCCATGAAGGCGAGCGCCGCGCGGCGAACCTCGCGCGCGCCGCGCGGGCGGAAATCCGGCACCTCGCGACCCTTGCCGAAACTTTCCGCGGCATCCGCCAGCCGCAGGATCGGTTTGATCTGGTTGCGCAGGAACAGCACCGCCACGATCAGCAGGATCGATGACGTGCCCAGCATCCAGAAGATGAAGATTTCCGAATTCGACGCATAGGCCGCACTACGCTGCGCGAAGATGCGCATCACCGTGTCGTCGAGCTTGATGCGGATTTCCACCAGCGACGAACGCCCGACGGTGTCGATCCAGAACGGGCGCGCGATCTGCCGGCTGAGCTGCACCGACAGGGTTTGGTCGAGCAGCGAGAAGAACGGCTTCGGCCCCGGCGCCGGCATGTCGTTGACGGGCAGGAAATCCACCACCAGCCCAAGCCGCTGCTGGGCGATCCGCTTGATCTGGGTGCGATCCTTGTCCTGCGGATAGGTCCTGTAGACATCGATCAGCGCAGAAATGTCCTGCACCACCGCGGCGGATAGGCGCCGCGTCACCGTGTTCCAGTGCCGCTCCATGAACACGAAGGCGACCACCGATTGCAGGATCACCATCGGCACGATGATGATCAGCAGTGCGCGGGCATAAAGCCCCTTCGGCATCAGTTCCTTGAACCAGCGGCCCAGCCATTCGCTGGCGCTGGACACACGCCGCGACGCGGTGCGGATGAAGGTGAGACCGGTGTCGAGCGTACTCATGACAACACGTCCGGCCCGGTCACGGCGACGCCACGAGACGATAGCCGATACCGCGCACCGCTTGCAGGAACAGCGGATTGGCGGGATCGCGCTCGATCTTGCGCCGCAGCCGGTTGATCTGAACGTCCACCGCACGCTCGTTGACCGTGCCGTCGCCGCCGGTCAGCGCGCCGCGCGGCACGGTTTCGCCCGGCGTCGCGCTGAGAATGCGCAGCATGTCGCGTTCACGGTCGGTGAGATGGACGATCTTCTCGCCGTCGCGCAGTTCACCGCGCTCGAGATGATAAACGTAGGGCCCGAACGCGACCGACTCGATCGCAGGCGCCACCACCGGCGCGGCGCGCTTGAGAATGTTGGCGATCCGCAGCACCAGTTCGCGCGGCTCGAACGGCTTCGCGACATAGTCGTCGGCGCCGATCTGCAAGCCTTCGATGCGGCTCTCGGCCTCATGCCGCGCAGTGAGCATGATGATCGGCACCGCCGAGGATGTGCGGATCGAGCGCGCGAGATCGAATCCGGTTTCACCCGGCATCATCACGTCGAGGATCAGGAGATCGAAATGCAGGCCGGTCAGCTTGGCGCGCGCATCGGCGGCGCTCATGGCCGTGGTGACGCGATAGCCTTCACCGGCGAGAAATCGCGACAGCAGATCGCGGATGCGGCGGTCATCATCGACCAGCAGCAGATGCGGCGCGTCATCGGCCAGTTGGCGGCCCGCTCGCTCCCGAATCGAGGTTTCTGTCACCTTGAATCCTTCGCCGTCTTGCGGCTGCCTCGGAGAATTTCCTCCAGCACCTTGTCGGGATCGGTGTGGTCGATCATGCCCAGCAGGAACCGCCGCACGCTCTCGGCGCTCTCCGGGCCGATGGCGTCGAGCGCGCGGGTGATGCGCGCCGTCTGCAATCCCGCCAGTTTCGCCACAAGGGCCTCGCCCTTCGCCGTGGCAAAAAGAAGACGCTGGCGCCGGTCGTTGTCGCCAGCCTTCTGGACGATATAGCCCTCGTCCAGCAACTGTTTCAGGACACGCCCGAGCGACTGCTTGGTGATGCGCAGCACGTCGAGCAGATCGGCGACCTTCAGACCCGGATAGCGGGTCACGAAATGCACCACCCGGTGGTGGGCCCGGCCGAAACCGAACTCCTCCAGCACGTGATCGGCGTCGCCGACGAAGTCCCGATAGGCGAAAAACAGCAGCTCGATGATGTCCCAGCGCAAAGGAACGGCCCCCGGCGTGGTGGAGCCGGCGGCGGCGTCAGTGGAATGCGCTCCTGCCTTCATAATTTTTATGTCAGCCATATTGACGTATATAGGTCTCAATGTTACAAAAACCGCAATGACGACGAAATATTAGTTCGTTTCATGCGTCACCTTTGGTCCTTAAGTTCGCACACGGACAACAGGCCCAGGACGCAATTTCTTTCAACGTGCGATTGTCGAGCGGCATTTCGGCAAACATACTGGACTTCGCGCCTTCCGCCAAAGCGGAAACCGGCCCTCGGGCCGGCGGGCCAGGTGCCAGACCTGAAGTGACCAGCCCGCCGCCGCGTGGACTGAATGAGAAGCCGGGAGAAGACCTATGGGAGTTTCGTTCGAGAAAATCGATGGCACCGTTCTCATCGATTTTGAAACGCGGCCCACACCAACTCCGACGCCGGATCAGGAGCGCATCGCAAAGCTCGTCGACCCCGGCTTCGGGCGGGTTTTCACCGATCACATGGCTGTGGTCCGCTACAGCCAGGCGAAGGGCTGGTATGGCGCGCGCGTCGAGTCCCGCGCGAATTTCTCGCTCGATCCGGCCACAGCCGTCCTGCACTACGCTCAGGAAATCTTCGAAGGCCTCAAGGCCTACAAGCGCGACGACGGCGGCGTGAACCTGTTCCGCCCCGATGCCAATGCCCGGCGCTTCCGCAGTTCTGCCGAGCGGATGGCGATGGCGCCGCTGCCCGAACCTGTGTTCATTGAAGCGGTCGAGCAGCTCGTGCGCATCGACCGCGACTGGATTCCCGGTGGCGAGGGCAGTCTCTACCTGCGGCCCTTCATGATCGCGAACGAGATCTTCCTCGGCGTGAAGCCATCCGCGGAATACATCTTCGCCGTGATCGCCTCGCCTGTCGGCTCCTATTTCAAGGGCGGCCCTGCGCCGGTGTCGATCTGGGTGTCGGAGAACTACACGCGCGCTGCGATCGGCGGCACCGGCGCGGTCAAATGCGGCGGCAACTATGCCGCGAGCCTGCGCGCACAAGCGGAGGCGATCCAGCATGGCTGCGATCAGGTCGTGTTCCTCGACGCGATCGAGCGCCGCTATGTCGAGGAGCTCGGCGGCATGAACGTGTTCTTCGTGTTCGACGACGGTTCGCTGCTGACGCCGCCGCTCGGCACCATCCTGCCGGGCATCACACGGGATTCGATCATCGCGCTCGCCAAGGAATCCGGCACGCGCGTGCGCGAGGAGACCTATACGATCGACCAGTGGCGCGCCGACGCAACCAGCGGCAAGCTGAAAGAGGCCTTCGCCTGCGGCACGGCGGCCGTCATCTCGCCAATCGGCAAGGTTTGTTCCGCGAGCGGCGATTTCACCATCAACGGCGGCGCCGCGGGCCCGGTCGCGATGGGGCTGCGCAAGAAGCTGGTCGACATCCAGTACGGCCGCGCGGCCGACACGCACAACTGGATCAGAAAAGTCCTGTAAGCGGCGGCGGATCGTTCGTTCAAGATCAGGCCATGCGCGATGCCGCGCATGGCCTTTTTGTTACGCATGCTGCGCTTTGCGCCACATCTCGTAAATATCCTCGCCTTCGGGACGCACCGGCATGTAAGCCACCTTGAGCGCGATCTGCTTCGCAACCGGCCGCGCCATCTCCTCATAAATGGCGGCAGTCGACAGGCCGTACGGCACACCGTCTTCATTGGAATAGGCGTAGGTGACTTCGGTGATGCCGGTGAGATGCATCGCCGCCAGGCACATCGGACACGGATGGCCGCTGGCATAGATCACGCAACCATCAAGGCGCGGCGAGCCGAGTACACGACTTGCGGCGCGGATCGCCTGCAATTCGGCATGGGTGGTGGGATCGCCTGTTACTGCGATTTCATTGACGCCGGTTGCGATCGTCCTGCCGTCCTTGACCAGCACTGCGCCAAACGGCCGGCCGCCGCGGCGGACGTTATCACGCGCAAGGTCGATCGCCTCGCACAGAAAGCGTTCAGCTGACATGCCGCTCTCTCCTTACGCCAGTGCCTCTGCCGGAATCCAGAACACCTCGCCGTCGGAGTCCTCGGTGTCGAGCCACAGCAGCGGCAGGTTCGGATAGGCATCCCCCAGCACATCGCGGCCGCGGCCGATTTCGCACAGCAGCCCGCCGTCGGGCGTGAGATGATCCTTCGCCTCGTCCAGAATTTTGCGCACAAGATCGAGACCATCGTCGCCGCCGTCGAACGCGATCGAGGGTTCGTGCAGGCATTCGCGCGGCAGACCCGCCATGCCCTCGGCATCGACGTAAGGCGGGTTGGTGATGATGAGATCGTAACGCGCATCGCCGACGGCATCGAACAGGTTGCCCTGATACAGCGAAACGCGATCCTCCAGACCGTAGTCGGCGACATTGCGCGCGGCCACCGCCAGCGCGTCCGGTGAAATGTCGACCGCATCGACGGTGGCATTAGGGAAGCTCTGGCAGGCGAGAATCGCAAGGCATCCCGAGCCGGTGCAGAGATCGAGCACGCGCGTGATGTTGCCCGGATCGTCGATCAGCGAACCGCCCTCCTCTTCGAGGTCACCGCCGAAATGCGAGTCCAGCAGTTCCCCGATGAAGGAACGCGGCACGATCACCCGTTCGTCGACATAGAACGGCAGACCGCGCATATAGATCTTGTTGACGAGATACGCCGAGGGTTTTCGCGTGGCGATGCGCTTGTCGATCAGCGCAAGGATTTTTGCAGCCTCATGCGACGTGACGCGCGCATTGGCGAACATCTCGAACTGGTCGGGATGCAGATGCAGCGTCTCGCAGACGATGAACGCCGCTTCCGCCACCGGATCGGTGGTGCCGTGGGCGAATACCACTCCGGCCTCGACAAAGCGGCTGACTCCGTAGCGCATCAGATCGAGCAGCGTCAGCAACTCGCCGGGCTTGACCGGATTCGCTGCTTTGAACGATGGCTTTGGCTTTGCACCTGCACGCTTCGCGGAAGCCTTCTTTGCGGAAACGGATTTCGTCTTCTTCGCCATTACTTCTTCCACCGCGCCGCTGCATTGTCGTCATGGGCCTGCGCATCGACCCACACTTTGTTGTCCGCGCGTTCCTCGGATTTCCAGAACGGCGCATTGGTCTTGAGATAATCCATCAGAAATTCCGCGGCCTGAAACGCCGCCTCGCGATGTACCGACGCAGTCAGCACCAGCACGATATTGTCACCCGGCACGACACGGCCGTAACGGTGGATCACGGTGACGCCGGTCAGCGGCCAGCGCGCGATCGCTTCCGACACATGCCGTCCGATCTCGGCTTCCGCCATGCCGGGATAATGCTCCAGCGTCATTGCGGCGATCGCCTTGTCGCCTTCGCCTCCGCGGCAGATGCCGGAGAAGCTCACCACCGCGCCGATGTCGGTGCTGCTCTTGGTCAGCGCCGCGATTTCCGCTGCGATGTCGAAATCGGCAGACTGGATTCGGATGGTGACGGGCGTCGTCATTTTGAGAGTTAACCGCCGGTCATCGGCGGGAAAAACGCGATCTCGCGTGCACCGGCGATCGCAGTGTCAGGCTTCACATGGGTATGGTCGATGGCGGCGCGGATCGTGCGCGGCGACGCGAAGGCATTGGCGTATTCCTCGCCGCGCGCCACCAGCCACTGCATCAGGTCGGACACGGTATGCACGCTCGCCGGCGGCTCCAGCGTTTCCTCGGCCTTGCCGACGCGTTCGCGCACCCATGCGAAATACAGAACCTTCACCGGTCTTCCTCGGTCAGATGATGGATTCCTGCGCGCAGGTAATCCCATCCGGTGTAGATGGTGAGAATGGCCGAAATCCACAACAATATAATGCCGATCAGAACGGTCGGCGGCAGGATCATTTCGCCCGCCTCGCCCGCGATCAGGAAGCCGATGGCCACGAGTTGCACCGTGGTTTTCCACTTCGCCAATTGCGACACCGGTACGCTGATGCGGACGGCGGCAAGATATTCGCGCAGGCCCGACACCAGAATTTCGCGGCAGAGGATCACGATGGCCGCCCAAAGCGACCAGCCGCGAATGGTTTCGTCCGCCGCCAGCATCAAGAGGCACGACGCCACCAGAAGCTTGTCCGCGATCGGGTCCAGCATCTTGCCGAGCGAGGACTGCTGATCCCAGATCCGCGCGTAGTAGCCGTCGAGAAAATCGGTGATGCCCGCGGCGATAAAGACGAACAGCGCCACCCAGCGCAGCCACAGCGGCGCACCCATGATGGACTGCGCATACATGCAGCCGATCACCACCGGGATGGCGGCGATCCGGGAGTAAGTCAGGATATTGGGCAGCGACAGCGAGCGCTTTGCTGGCTTCGGGGCGACGACACTGGTCATGGTGTTACCAATACTGCGAAAGTGCCCGCGTCAACAGCCCGGTGGGCGCATTTCCGGTAAGTCTAAATGCTGGCTGCGGCGAGACGTTCAACCGTTCCCCGGATGGAAGAAATCGAAGATTTTACGAGCACTTTCAGCGCTCACCCCCGGAACCTTGCCCAGATCTGCCACCGAGGCCCGCTCGATCTCCTTCAGGGTCCCGAAATGATGCAGCAGGGCACGTTTACGTGACGGGCCGATGCCGGGAATTTCCTGCAATCCGGCCTCGCGGATGTCCTTCTTGCGCAACTTGCGGTGCGAGCCGATGACAAAACGATGCGCCTCATCGCGCAGCCGCTGGATGAAGTACAGCACCGGATCGCGCGGCTCGAGCTTGATCGACGGCCGGCCGGGCATGAACAGGGTTTCCCGCCCGGCGTCGCGGTCCGGTCCCTTGGCCACCGCAATCAGCGAGACGTCCGTCAGGTTCAGTCCCGTGAAAATCTCGCGCGCGGCATTGAGCTGGCCCTGTCCGCCGTCGATGATCACGAGATCGGGCCATTGCGGCACGGCATCGTCGCTCGGCTTTTTCCCTTCGGCCGCATCGTTGATCAGCCGCTTGAAGCGGCGCTCCAGCACCTCGCGCATCATGCCGTAATCGTCGCCCGGAGCTAAGCCTTCCGACTTGATGTTGAACTTGCGGTATTGATTCTTCAGGAAGCCTTCCGGCCCTGCGACGATCATCGCGCCGACCGCGTTGGTGCCCTGGATGTGGCTGTTGTCGTAAACCTCGATCCGCTTCGGCACACGCGGCAATCCCAGCGCCGTCGAAAGTCCCTCCAGCAACCGCGTCTGCGTGGCGGTGTCGGCGAGCTTGCGGCCGAGCGCCTCGCGCGCATTGGTCAGCGCATGCGCGACCAGTTCCTTCTTCTCGCCCCGCTGCGGTGCCGAGACCTCGATCTTGTGCCCCGCCTTGACGGACAGCGCCTCCGCCAGCAACTCCTGATCGTCAACGCGATGCGAAAGCAGGATCAGTTTCGGCGGCGGCTTGTCGTCGTAGAACTGCGCAAGGAACGAGCCGAGCACTTCGCCGGCATCGATCGATTTGTCGGCGCGCGGGAAATAGGCGCGGTTGCCCCAGTTCTGCCCGGTGCGGAAGAAGAACACCTCAACGCAGGAGTAGCCGCCTTCCTGATGGATTGCGAACACGTCCGCTTCTTCAACAGTGCGCGGATTGATGCCCTGCTGCGACTGGATCGCGGAGAGCGCAGCAAGACGGTCGCGATAGAGCGCGGCGGTTTCGAATTCGAGTTCCTGCGAAGCCTTCTCCATCTCGCCCGCGAGTTCCTGTTTCACCAGCCGCGAGCGGCCGGAGAGAAACTCATTCGCCTCGCGCACCAGTTCGGTGTAGCCGGGGAAATCGATCTCGCCCGTGCAGGGACCGGAGCAGCGCTTGATTTGGTACAGCAGGCAAGGCCGCGTCCGGCTTTCGAAGAATGAATCGCTGCAGGAGCGCACCAGAAACGCGCGCTGCAGCGCCGTGATGGTGCGGTTGACCGCGCCCACCGACGCGAACGGCCCAAAGTAACGGCCGGGCCTCGTCTGCGCGCCGCGATGCTTGACGATCTGCGGTGCCCAGTGATCGCCGGTAATCAGGATATAAGGAAACGACTTGTCGTCGCGCAGTTGCACGTTGAAGCGCGGCCGCAGCTGCTTGATGAGGTTGGCTTCCAGCAGCAGCGCTTCGGTCTCGGTCGCGGTGGAAACCATCTCCACATTGGCGGTCATCGCGATCATGCGCGCAATGCGCGCCACCTGGCCCGTCGGCCGCGCATACGATGCGAGCCGTTTCTTCACGCTCTTGGCCTTGCCGACATAGAGCACATCGTTGGCCGCATTGAGCATGCGGTAGACGCCCGCTGAAGTCGGCGCGAGCTTCACCGCGCGCTCGATCGCCGCGCGTCCGATGGCGAGCGTGCCTTCGCTGGCGATTTCAGCGGAATCGTCAACCGGCTCCGGAAGACGAGCTTCCTCATCTTCCTCGGCGGTAATCGAGGCCGGGTCTAGGTCCTGTCCGCGCAGGTTCCGCGCGGAAGGCTCCTGCGGGGGCGCGTCCGGCGCCGGTTGATCCGGCGGCTGCGTCGGGTCGGAGGTGTCGTGAATCATGATCAGAACTTAAGGGCTAGGAGCCAATTCATCCAGCAGGCGCGTGTAACACTTTCTTAAGGATGTGAATGCGGCGGCGGGCCGCCTTAACGACCGCTTAACGTAAAACTCTCGATAAATTTTACGCAGAAAAGGTGGACTTCCGTAACCACGCGGGTCCGCTTCGCCTCGAAGGACTAACAACGGCCACGCCGGCGTGCGCGTGAGGAGAGTGAGATGAATAAGAAGATTTTTGGCGCGATCATCGCCGCCGCAACATGCGTGAGCGCGTCCGCGCAGGCCGCGGACATCTACGGCCGCCGCCCCTATGCACAGCCCTATACGGTCAATCAGCCGCTCGCCAATAGCTGGATCGGCCCGTATATCGGCGGCAATCTCGGCTACGGCTGGGGCGATGTGTCCAACAACGGCGCGAAGCCTTCAGGCGTGCTCGGCGGACTTCAGGCCGGTTACAACTGGCAGAACGGCGCGTGGGTGGCCGGCATCGAGGCCGATCTTCAACTCAACTCGGCGGACGATACGTTCGCGCCGTGGAAGTTCTCGAATCCGTGGTTCGGCACTGTGCGCGGCCGCGTGGGTTATGCCTTCAACAGCGTCCTGCTTTACGGCACCGGCGGTCTCGCGTTCGGCGCACTGAAGGCCCAGTTGCCGGGCGGCCTCTCGGAAACCAACACTTCGGCAGGCTGGACGATCGGCGCCGGCGCCGAATTCGCGCTGAACCAGAACTGGTCGGCCAAGGTCGAATATCTTTACATCGATCTCAGCGAGAAGAACTTCCTGACGACCGGCATGTCGAACGGCTACCAGTTCAGCACGGTCCGTGTTGGCGTCAACTACCGCTTCTGATCCAGATCGCGTATCTGCGATCCATCAATCCCGGGCCTCTCGCCCGGGATTTTTATTTCGGCCATGACGCCCGGAAAAGCTCAGGGCGAAATCACGAGATTGACCGCCTTCGGTCCCTTGCCCTTTTTGTCGGGCTCGACTTCAAAAGTAATACGCTGTCCTTCGATCAGATCCTTCAGTCCCGCGCGCTCAACTGCGGTAATGTGCACGAACACATCGCGTCCGCCGTCATCCGGCTTGATGAATCCGTATCCACGCTCGGCATTGAAGAACTTGACGACACCTGTCATGGCCATCGGGAACCCCTCCCCGCATTGCACCTCCGGCGCGCAACGCGCGCCGGCCAGGCCCGGCATTCACTGCCGGAAAGCGGCGGCCTTGAAGAGCGCCTCCCAAAACCGGAAACGCCCGGGGCCTCTCGTCATTCCGCCGCGGCCATTCGCGGGCGCGGAACGTAAAAGCCGACCTTCACGGCAGTAGCATAATACGGTTCCCGCGGAATTGGCCATAATGCATTTGAGTTTTTCAGAGGCACGCCCAATTCACGACCGCGCCGCAGCGCAACGCGTTACGCCCGCACCGCCTCGATCCGAAAGCGGCCGGCGCCACCTTGTCCCAGCGGCTTTTCGAGTTCGTGCAGGATCGCCTTCAACTCCGCGGCGAGAGTCCACGGCGGATTGACGATCAGCAAGCCGGCGGACACCAGTCCGGAGTCGGCCGTCTGCGGTGCGACGCTGAATTCGACGCGCAGGCATTTGGCGTCGCTGCTACCGGCGTTCGCCACGCGCGCCACATGTTCCGCCAGCGAGTCGGTCGCGCGGCGTTCTTTCACCGGATACCAGAGCATGTAGATGCCGGTCGGCCACTTGGCGTGCGCCGCACTAAAGCTGTCGGCCAGCCGCTTGAACTCGTCGCGGCTCTCGAACGGCGGATCGATCAGCACCAGTCCGCGCCGCTCGTTCGGCGGCACGAATGCCGGCAGTCCGGTCCAGCCGTCGAGATCGACCACGCGCGCCTGCTCGTCACGGCGCAATGCTGAGATCAGTCGCTTGCGCGCATTGGGCTCCAACTCGCAGGCGACCAGACTGTCCTGCGGCCGCAACAGCGCGCGCGCGATCAGCGGCGATCCCGGATAGGCAGTGAGATCGCGCTGCGGATTGAACGCGCGGATGATGTCGAGATAGGGCGCGACCAGCGCCATCACCGGCTCGGACAATCGCGCCTGCATCAGCCGCGCGATGCCGGTGCGCCATTCGCCGCCGCGTTCGGCCTCGCTGCTGGTGAGATCGTACAGCCCGGCGCCGGCATGGGTATCGATCACCCGAAACGCGGCCGGCTTCTCATGCAGATAGGTGAGGATGCGCGCCAGCACGATGTGCTTGATGACATCGGCAAAGTTTCCGGCGTGGAATGCGTGACGGTAGTTCATGGCGCGACAGTTACGACATCGCGCGACGAAAGTAACGTCTCCACTTCCGGAGTTGTCTCCGCTGTAGATGTCATCACCGGGCTTGTCCCGGTGATCCCGATTGATGAAGCACTTTGCCCTGATAATCGAGATGGCCGGGACAAGCCCGGCCATGACAATCTAAACTTATGTTGGGCTTGGCAGCGAACCTACCCTCCGCGCACCGGCGGCATCACGACCTTGTCGCGGCGGCAGGACCGGCGGTCGATTTCGTCGCAGGCACGGAACTGCAAATCCTTGCTCATGCAGATGCGCACTTCGCTGAGGCGCTTGCTGTCGCATTGCACGGCAATCGCCGAACTCGACAGGCCGGGATTGGCCTTGATGAAGGCGTCCTCGACATCACCTGGAGTCACCAGTTTGGTATCGGACAATTCGAGATAGTCGGCAGGAATCTTCACCGCCGCGCGGGCCTTGCGGATGGTCTCGAAATACGCGCGCGCGCCCAGCCCCGAACAGGTGCCGTGCTTGTCCCATTCGTTGTAGATCAGCCCCGGCGCCGGCATCAGATCGAGCATCGAGGTCATGACGTTGCGATCGAGCCGCGGTGACGGCTGCTGGCAGTAATTCGGAAAGCCGCGATCGTATTGCGGCCACAGCCCGTGCACGACAAAGGAGAACGGCCGCCCGGCGCACTGGGCCTGGATGCCGCGTCCGGAATTGCCGCGCTCATGCGCGGCCTGGCAGAACGACGGCGACCACGACAGCGACAGCACATAGAAATCGAATTCGCCGGGTGTGTTCTGGCGCTTGTCCTGCGCCGATGCCGAACCCGCGATGACGCCGGCCATCGCAAGGCCGAGCAGCGGGGCGATGAGCCCGGAAAAACCAGATGAAAAACCAGCGGCCGACGAGCCGGATCTGAAACCGAACATGGCGACGCCCCCTACCCCTGTCCGCAGCCCCGGCCAGCCACCGGTCGCTTTCGTGCGGATTACGCAATGCTCAAAGCCTAGACAGGCCATAAGAACATTTCAAGAACAAAATCGCCCCGTCCACCGAGCAGACGAGGCGACTGACACAATGAGTTGATTCGCGAAGCTTACGGGCGCGCGGCCTTGCAGGACGGATTGTAGGCCCAGTTGCGATCGAGGCCGACCACACACCATTCGACGCCCGAGTCGAATCCGGCGAAGCCGCCGTCCTCGATCACCGAGAAATGCACCTGGCGCGCGCGGCCATCGTTCAACATGGCGCTGGCGGTGCAGAAGCGGCGTGGGATGCTGTCATTTGCCCAGGCCCGGAAAGCGACCTCATGGACGTTGGCAAAGCCAGTGATCTCAAGGGCGGAATTCCAGAACTTGCCCTCTTTTTCGGCGAACTGCTGGGTAATGGTGCCGAGCACCTCGTTGCAGGGACGCATCGCGCCGTCATAACGCGGGCCGGACAGCCAGAAATTCCGCTCCAGCACATTGGCAGCCTCGGCCGCCGGGCTCAGCGTCATCAGGCCAGCCACGGTGCCAAGCGCCAAGGCAAGCGTCAGTTTGCGAAGTGTCGAGAAAAGGTCGCGCATGGGAGCGGTCCACCGGAATCCGGGATGAAGTTGTGCCGGAAGGTGCCGCGAAGCCATCAGCCGGTCAAGTGCAGCGCGGCAACACTCGCCAGCCAACCCCTGCCGAAACGCACGGGCATTCTTTCCATGGCAGCCCGGCCGCCTTATGGTGAGGACGAGATTCCATGGGAGACGACGATGCGGACAACGGGTAAGGCGATTCTGGCTGCGGTCTTCGGAGCGCTGATGTGTTCGCAGGCAGGCGCAGCCTGGTTCGACATCGACACGGTGCCGCCCTTCAAGGGCAACGACACCGGCGGCATCATCGCCTATTCGCTCTACAAGGAAGGCGCGGACGTCAAGGCGATGGCCCTCAACCACTGCGCCAGCTACGGCAAGTCCGTGAAGCTGACCGGCGTCGATGCCCAGTACGGCGGCTACATTTCCTTCTCCTGCGTCTGGGTCCATCCGGGTCACCTCAATCGGCCGCTGCGCGTCGGCTACTAAAGCTCCCCTTCAGGAGACCGTCCATGATGCGAATGCTTCGGTTGTTTCGTGTCATGGCGGTGGTGATTTTCGGCGGCGGTCTTGCCGCCCTTCCGGCGCTGGCCGATCCGATTGAAATGCCGAGCCGCAAGCCGGGGCTCTGGGAGCTGAAGCTGGACAAGGCCGGCGCCCAGACCATGCAGCAATGCACCGATGCCACCACCGAGAAGGAGATGGCATCGACCTTCGGCCCGATGGCGAAGGAGATGTGCTCCAGGCAGGAGATGAAGAAAACCGCGCCCGGCCTGGTGGTCGATTCGACCTGCAAGATCGGCAACATGACGTCGGTCTCGCACACCGAGTTCAACGGCGACTTCAACTCGGCCTATACGGTGACCACCACCTCGAAGAACAGCGGCGGTCCGGCAGGCATGCCGGCCGAGACCACCAACGTCCTCGAAGCGAAATGGATCGGCCCCTGCAAGGCGGATCAGAAGCCCGGCGACATCCTGATGCCCGGCGGCATGAAGATGAATATCAAGGACATGAAGGCGATGCGGCCAAAGCAGTGAAAGCTTGCCTCACCTCTCCCCGCCTACGGGGAGAGGTCGAAGACTGAGCAAAGCGAAGTCTTCGGGTGAGGGGGATTTTTAGGATTGCCCCTCACCCCAACCCTCTCCCCGTAAGCACGGGGCGAGGGAGAAAACTACTTCCCGATCTTCCAGGGATCGTACTTCTCTTTCGAGTCCGGAACGTTCTTCATCGCGGCCCTGGCGGCGGCTTCTTCCCGCGCCATGCGCTTTTGCCGATCTTCGCCCTTCGGCTCGGACGCGCCGCCTGTATCGGGGCGTCCCCTGCCTTGCGCATGGGCCTGCCCCGCGAACAACACAGCAGCCGCAACAGCAATCAGGACGAAACGCATCGGATATCTCCGTCGGAAGCTAACGGCCGGAAACCTAGCTCCGTTCAAGGCTCCAGAACAATCAGAAATGCTCAAGATTGCGTGCGGCCCGGCGCGATCAGGCCACGCCGAACCGCTTCTCGAAAGCCGCGACATTGATCACGCCGCGCCGATGGGTGCCGTCGCCGATCTTGCGGGAACCGTCCCACGCTTCCACGTCGAACAGCACGCTCTTGGCGTCGATCTGGCGCACGCGTGACGTCACGCGCACCGTGCGCCCGACCGGAGTCGCCGCCAGATGCCGGACATTCACCTCCATGCCGACGCTGACATAACCTTCCGGCAACAGTTCGGCGATGGAGGCGGTGCACGCCTTTTCCATGTGCAGGATCATGACCGGCGTCGCATAG
The DNA here is from genome assembly GCA_017474385.1 of Afipia sp. Taxonomy (GTDB): domain Bacteria; phylum Pseudomonadota; class Alphaproteobacteria; order Rhizobiales; family Xanthobacteraceae; genus Afipia. The sequence goes on from JAFVHU010000038.1 coordinate 17,613, forward strand.
ACCGGCGGCATGGTCGCCAGGAAATGCTGCACCGTCATCTCATGCGCAACGGTGACGACGGTTTCGCCGGGAATGCCGACGGCGACTTTCTCAAGCACGTTCATGTTTGGACTACTTCGCTGCGGCCTTGCGCTCGAGGAAGGTCTTGCCGCCCTTCATCTTGTGGGTCAGCGGCGCTTCGTTGATCTGCACCGTCACGACTTCCGCATCGACGCCGAGGTTCTTCACCAGCGCCTGGGTGATGTCGAGCATCATGCCCTTCTTCTGCTCGTCGGTGCGTCCGGCAGCCATATTCACGATGACCTCAGGCATGTTCGTTTCCTTTTCTTTGCGGCAGCGAAAAACTGTCAGGCGTGAAACTTCAATCCATTGACGATCTTGTCAACCACCTTGCGCTCGGCGCGGAACGCCAGCCCGACCAGATTGAGATCGGCGCGGATGACGGCCTGCACCGCGGCGCGGTTGGCTTCGTCATGCGTGGTCTTGAACATGTCCTCGGTATAGACGGCGGGCTTGACGTCGCGCGCCAGTGCCCGTTCGAGCGCCCGCGACAGCGCGGGCCGGTCCGCGCCATAGATCAGGATCGGCTGACCGATCAGCGCGTGATAGCGCGTGCCGGATTTGTCCTCATAAGGCTCGCCGATACATTCGGGAAACGCCGCCGCGATGCCGCTGGCGAGGAACGCCGCGACGTTCAGCTTCTGCCACGCTTCCAGGTCCGAGCGGATGACAAGGGCAACCTTGGTGTCGAACTGCATGGAGCAAACTCAAGACAGCGTCATTCCGGGGCGCGAGCAAAGCGAGCGAACCCGGAATCCATCACCGCCCTCAACAGTATGGATTCCGGGTCCGCGCCAAAGCGGGCGCGTCCCGGAATGACGAAGTAAATCATTTCCAAGGCACATTGTGGCGCGCGAGAATTTCGCGAACCTTTTCGACAAGCTCGCTTTCCTTGCAGGCGATCTGGGCCTGTGTCTGCTTCTGCAGATAGTCGTCGCGATTGCCGGTGTCTCCGGCAATTTCCGCGCCGATGATCAGGTCCTTGATCTGAACCTCGCCCTTCGCCTTCTCGTCGCCGCCCTGAATGACGACACACGGCGAATTGCGCCGGTCGGCATACTTGAACTGGACGCCGAGATTGTTCTTTGGATTGCCGAGATAGAGTTCGGCGCGGATGCGAGGCCCATCCGGCCTTGAAGGATCAACAGGAGAGTTGCGCAGTGTCGCAACGAATTTCTGGTATTGCGCGATCTCATTGCGGTCCATCACCACGACGACCACCGGACCAAACTCCGGCGTGGTGTCGATCTTGCCGAGCAGCGTCAGCGCCGCCTGCAAGCGCGAGACGCCGATGGAGAAACCGGTCGCCGGGACCGGCTCGCCGCGAAAGCGCGACACGAGCCCATCATAACGTCCGCCGCCGCCGACCGAACCGAACCGAACCGGGCGGCCCTTCTCGTCCTTGGTGTCGAGCAGGAGTTCAACCTCGTAGACCGGGCCGGTGTAGTATTCGAGGCCGCGCACCACGGAGGGATCAATGCGGACACGACCATCGTCGTATCCACCCGCACGCAGCAACTTCCAAATTTCCTGAAGCTCCGCCAGCCCCTCTACAGACGACCCAAGAAGATTGTGCGCAATGCCGCCAAAAATTCCTTGTGCCCGAATATCTTCAGCTTTTCTGGCTGTGATTTCGCCCGACGCAACGCCTTCCTGAAATTCAACATTACTCGACCTTGCAGCTGCGCTCATCGAAGCAATCTCAAACAAGACAAGAACCTTGTCAGCTTGCGCGCTATTCAGCCCGGCTCCCTTAGTAAAGTCGCCGCTTTCATCCTTGCGACCTTCGCCGAGCAATTTGCGAACTTCTTCGACCGGAAACTTATCCAGCTTGTCGATCGCGCGCAGCACCGTCAGCCGCTTGCCCGCGTTCTCGTCACCGCCAAGGCCGATGCTCTCCAGCACGCCATCGAGCACCTTGCGGTTATTGACCTTCACCACATACTGGCCGCGCGGAATGCCGAGCGCTTCCATGGTGTCGGCCGCCATCATGCACATCTCGGCGTCGGCGGCCGGCGAAGCGGAGCCCACCGTGTCGGCATCGAACTGCATGAACTGGCGGAAGCGGCCGGGGCCCGGCTTCTCGTTGCGATAGACGTAGCCGTTGCGATAGGAGCGATATGGCTTCGGCAGCGTGTCGAAATTTTCCGCGACATAACGCGCCAGCGGCGCGGTCAAATCGTAGCGCAGCGAGATCCACTGCTCGTCGTCGTCCTGAAACGAGAACACGCCCTCGTTGGGGCGGTCCTGATCGGGGAGAAACTTTCCGAGCGCATCGGTGTATTCCATCGCCGGGGTTTCCACCGGCTCGAACCCGTAGCGCTCGTAGACCTCGCGGATTTTCTCCACCATCTGCCGCGTGGCGGCGATCTCGGCGGGCGTGCGATCTACCAGCCCGCGCGGCAGGCGCGCGCGCAGTTTCTGGGGCTTTTTTGGCTTTTTGTCGGACATGAGGCTCGATGTATCGCGGTGTAGGGCGACGTCACATTACAAATGATACAAGGGGTTACCAGTGGACACGGAGACGGGCAAGCACACAGGCCGTCATGGCCGGGCTCGTCCCGGCCATCCACGCCTTGTTTGTTGCATGTTCTGAAAGACGTGGATGCCCGGAACAAGTCCGGGCATGACGAACGAGAACTAAGCGGCTTTTAATTCACCAGCACCGCGCCGTCACAGCGGACGCCGGTGACCCAGACATCCGCCTGACCGAGACCCACGCCCAGCGTCTGCAACACCGAGTTGAGCAGCGTGTCGATCGAGCCGGTTGCGCCGCCGATGATGCCGGCCACCAGCGCGCCGATGCCGGGGATCGGCAGGCCGAGCGGCCCGAGTTGCACGCCGAGTTGCAGGTCGCCCAGAAGGCTCGATGTCAGCGACGAGGTGAACGATGTCGTGTTCACGGTCTTCTTGGTCTGCGCCTGAATGTCGGCATAGCTGAACATCACGCTGGTCGGCGATGCGTTCGCCATGGTTGCATGCGCCCGGCCCGTCACCTGGATCGCGCCCAGGTTGACGATGTTGACCGCCGGCGGATTCGGCTTGGTGGAGAAATTCGTCATCATCGCAGAGGTCACGTCGCCGATCCATGCATCGACAATGCCGGGCGAAACGCCAAGCGTCACGGTCGAAGTGTTGACGTTGGGATAGCCGCACGAAATGGCGTTGAGCGTCGCGGTGCCCGCCGCGATCTCGACATAGACCGGAAGATTGACCACCGACACCGCGCCCGAACCGACAAGCTGGATCTTCAGCAGCACGCGTGTCTGCGCGGTGTGCACGCTCGCGCCTAGCGATCCCACGGTGATCCAGCTTGTTCCCACCGGCCGCTCGCCGACGGTGGCCTGCAACGTGACGCCCGCGATGCCCGGCAGCGAAAGGTTTACGTTGGCCGCGATCTGGTTGGTCCCATTGGCCAGCGCCGCCATGGCCGAGAGCATATCCAGCGCCGACACGCTCGCGCCAACTTTGGGCTTCTGTCCGACGGTGAGACCGGAGTACGGCCCGACGTTGATCAGCGCATTCGGCGTGATCTTCTTGGTCATGCCGGAAATCGCCGATGAAATACTGGACAACGCAGCAATCGCGCCGTTGTTGCCGGCCGCCGCGGTCTGTAGCGCCGCCACGATATCGGTCACCTTCAAATTGCTGTTCAGCAGCGTGTCATAGCTGACGCCGGTCAGGTTGACCCGCGTCGCCAGCGCCGAGAGGAAATCGAACGCGTCGATCTTCGCGCTGAGCAGTGCGTTGTAATCCATCGCCGACAGCGACAGCGTGGTGCCGAGCATGCCGCCCAGCAATGAATTCAGCAGCCCGCCGTTGAGCGAGACCAGCCGCGAGCCGATGACGAAACTCGCGAGCCGCGTGGTGCTGGCGATCGCGGTTGCCTTGAGATTCCACTGGCTGTCGCCGGTCAGCACCTTGCCGAAATACAGCGGCGTCTTGGTCTGCATGGTGACCCGCACCGCGTTGGCGGGCGTGGCCGCCGCCACGAAGCGCTGCTGCGGCGTCAGGGACGCATTCGCCGTGTAAACACCGGGTTCGACAGCCACGAGCGACTCCGGTGGATAGTTGTTCTTGGCGACTGTCGCCGCAGCAGCGCGGGACGCATTGGTCAGGTCGCTCGCGGCGACAAGCGCCGCGAGGTCGGTGGCGCTCTGGGTCCGCCGTTTGTCGGCGAAGATGGCGCCGACATCGACGCCGAGTGCTGCGCAGGCGATCACCAGCAGCAGGCTTGCCGCGCCCATGATCGCGATATTGCCGCGGTCGTCGGCGGCGAAACGCCGGAGCAGGCTGCGCATCGGAACCTCCCTGAATTTCAGTGAGCTCAGTACCCGCCGCGCGGAATCGCCGCGGAGCGCGCGATGGTTGACGACGGCATCGGCACGAATGCCGGCAGCGAGTAGATGAACATGCCCGAGGCGTCGTAATTGACGGAGACGATGAAGACGTTGGCGTCGGAGCCCGACGTCGCAGCGTTGACGGTGAGCTTTGCCGGATCGATCAGCGGATACGAATTGACGTTGCCGGTGACGTAGCTGTTGGCGAGCGTGCTGCGCTCGCTTTCACTCAGACCCGCAACTGAAGACCGCGCGGCTTCCGCCGCCAGTTGCTGCACGCCGTGGACGACCGCGAGATACGAGCCGTACATGATGATGCCGAACACCATCATCAGGAATATCGGCGCGATCATCGCGAACTCGACGGCGATGGCGCCGTCGCGCGCGGTGCGGAATTTTTCGAGCAGTGTGCGGGCCTGTTCCATGACAGGCATATGCGCATACAACCTTTAAGGGCAAACTAATTCATATCACTACTAATGGTAGTAGCATTATCCGGCTGCGGTCAGTGCCTTCACTTACGGGCGACCATGCGTCGCGATGCGTTCCGGATGACATCGGAAACTGTTAGGCTCTCCGTCTAAGAAAAAACTTGCTCCTTGCCGGAAGGAACGACCTTTGAATATTCAGCACCCTCGCTCGACTGTCGCGACGCCGAACGACCTTGACGCTTTCTGGATGCCGTTCACGGCCAACCGGGCGTTCAAGGCCAGGCCGCGCATGCTCGCCGGCGCCAAGGACATGTACTACTTCACCACCGATGGCCGCAGCATCCTCGACGGCGCTGCTGGCATGTGGTGCAGCAATGCAGGCCATAACCGCGACCCGATCGTGAACGCGATCCAGAAGCAGGCCGCGACCCTCGACTACGCGCCACCGTTCCAGTTCGGCCATCCGCAGGCCTTCGAGCTTGCCAGCCGCATCGCCGCGCTGGCGCCGAAGGGTCTTGAGCATGTGTTTTTCTGCAACTCCGGTTCCGAAGCGGTCGATACCGCGCTGAAGGTGGCGCTGGCCTATCACAACGGCCGCGGCGAGGCCGGACGCACCCGGCTGATCGGCCGCGAGCGCGGCTATCACGGCGTCGGCTTCGGCGGTATTTCCGTCGGCGGCATGGTCAACAACCGCAAGATGTTCGGCACGCTGCTGACCGGCGTCGATCACCTGCCGACCACCTATGACCGCGAAAAGCAGGCCTTCACCAAGGGCGAGCCGGAGTATGGCGCGCATTTCGCCGACGAACTCGAACGCATCGTCGGAATTCATGGTCCCGGCACCGTTGCCGCCGTGATCGTCGAGCCGATGGCGGGGTCCACGGGCGTGGTGGTGACGCCGAAGGGCTATCTCGAGCGGCTGCGCGCGATCTGCGACAAGCACGGCATCCTGCTGATCTTCGACGAAGTCATCACCGGCTACGGCCGCCTCGGCTATGCCTTCGCGGCCGAGCGCTACGGCGTGCTGCCGGACATGATCACCTTCGCCAAGGGCGTCACCAACGGCGCGGTGCCGATGGGCGGCGTCCTGATCCGCGACGAGATCTACGACTCATTCATGAAGGGCCCGGGCCACGTCATCGAACTGTTCCACGGCTACACCTACTCGGCGCATCCGCTGGCCTGCGCGGCCGGTCTCGCCACCCTCGACATCTACCGCGAGGAAGGCTTGTTCGAGCGCGCCAGGGCGATGGAACCGAAATGGGCCGACGCCGTGATGGCGCTGCGCAACGAGCCGAACGTGGTGGACATCCGCACCGTCGGCATCACCGCCGGCATTGATCTCGCGCCCAACAAGGAAGGGCCCGGCAAGCGCGGCTTCGAGGCGCTGGACTCGGCGTTCCATGACAACGACCTGATGATCCGCGTGGCGGGCGACACCTTGTGCCTGACCCCGCCCCTGATCGTCTCCGAAAGCCAGGTCGGCGAGATCATGGACAAGGTCGCCAAGGTGATCCGCGCGGTCGCCTAAGATTTTTGTCATGGCCGGGTTTATCCCGGCCATCTCGACTGCCGAGACATCGTGCTCCGGTTATCGGGATCACCGGGACATAGGCGAGCGAAAGCGACGCCGTCCTTCAGACGGCTATGCCCGGTGATGACAAATGTGAGAACCGAGCCGCAGGGCCGTGCCTTAATTCAATCGGAAAACAACAACTTCGCCCCGAATCAAACTTGATGCTAAGCTCGCGCCGGTTCGGGGTTGGGCAGGCTTCATGATCCGCATTTCGACGATTTTCATCGCCATCTGCATGGTGCTGATCGCAGCGTCGCTTGGCCTGCTGCTGTATTCGCTGGCAGGCCTCAGCATCCCCGAATCCGCCATTGTCGCGCTGACCGCGCTGACTTTCCTGATCCTCTACAACGCGGTGTCGATGCGGCTGCGCGATCGCACCGATGTCGGCGGCCAGATCGCGGATCTGTCGCGCGGCACTGCGGATCTCGCGCGCCAGGTCGCCGAGTTCGGACGCCGCATGAGCGCCATCGAGACCCGTCTGTCGGCGATCGACGCCAGCGGACAGGAACGCGTTCAGACCGTCGCCAGCGAAATCAGCGAACTGGGATCGCTGGTCAAGCAACTGGCCTCCTCCGTCGCCGCTCATGACGACCTTCTCGCAAATGCCGTCAGCACATTGGCTGAGCAGCAGGTTGCTGAACCGGCCAATGAAGCGAACGAAGCGGCTTCCGCGACTCCGGTCACCAACGCCCACGCGCCCGCAAAGCCGGCCGATGCACAGCCCTCGTCCGCCAATCTCAACAACACCCCGCTTCTTGTTGCGGTGAGAAACGCCATCGAAGCCAACCGCGTCGATCTGTTTCTCCAGCCGATGGTGACACTGCCCCAGCGCAAGGTGCGGTACTACGAAGCCGTCGCGCGCGTGCGCGACGACAAGGACCAGTTGCTGACCGCGAACGATTTCATCGGCACCGCGGAAGCCGCCGGCCTGATGGGCCAGATCGATCACACCGTGATGCTGCGCTGTGTGCAGGTGCTGCGGCGGCTGATGGTGCGCTCGAAAGACGTCGGCGTGTTCTGCAACGTCTCGGGTATGACGCTGAGCAATCCGTCGGTGTTCGGGCAGTGCCTCGATTTCCTCGAAGCCAACCGCATCCTGGCGCCGTCGCTGGTTCTCGAATTCAAGCAGAACACGTTCCGCCATCTCGGTCCGGTGGAAAGCGAGCATCTCGCCACTCTGCAACGGCTCGGCTACGGCTTCTCGATCGACAACGTCACCGACCTGCGGCTCGATCCGCGCGAACTCGCCGACCGCGGCGTGAAATTCATCAAGGTCCCGGCGGCGATGCTGCTCGACCAGAAGCAGTTATCCTCCGCCGACATTCACGCCGCCGACCTGTCCGATCTGCTCGGACGTTTTGGAATTGATCTCGTGGCGGAACGGATCGAAGGCGAGCGCGCCGTGGTCGACCTGCTGGACTACGATGTCCGCTTCGGCCAGGGCTTCTTGTTCGCGCCGCCGCGTCCGCTGCGCCCCGAAGGCGCGGCTTCGCCTTCGGAACCCACGAGCGGATCGAATGCCACATCCGCGGCTCCGGCGGTTGACGCTTCCGCCCGGAAAGAAGACAAAGCCGACGTCCGGGCCGAGCCTCCACGCGCGACCGGCAACGCCGCGCTGGTGCGGCGGGCATCCGCACAGAAGTGATCTTTTTCCATGAAACTGCCTGACGCCGCCGCTCTGCGATTCGCCGATCATTTGCGCGATCTCACCACCGGCGTCGATATCATTCTCAGCGACGTGTGGGGCGTGATTCACGACGGCCTGACCGGTTTCGTCCCGGCCTGCGAAGCACTGCAAACCTTCCGCAAACAGGGCGGCACGGTGATCATGATCACCAACGCGCCGCGCCCGGCCGATTCCGTGCAGCGTCAGCTCCGCCGGATGAACATTTCCGATGACACCTATGACGCCATCGTGTCGTCCGGCGATCTCACCCGCAATTTCGTTGCCTCGCATCACCAGCAGGCCGTTTTCCAGATCGGGCCGGAGCGCGACAATCCGGTGTTCCGCGGGCTCGACGTCAAGTTCACGACCATCGAGAACGCCGACTACGTCACCTGCACCGGGCTGTTCGACGACGAGACCGAAACCGCCGAGGATTATCGCGGCGTGCTGGAGAAAGCCCGCACGCGCGACCTCACCTTCGTCTGCGCCAACCCGGACATCGTGGTCGAGCGCGGCGATCGGCTGATCTATTGCGCGGGCGCGATTGCCGAACTGTATCGCGATATGGGCGGCGAGGTGATCTTCTACGGCAAGCCGCACCGGCCGATTTACGACCGCGCGCTTGAACTGGCCGCGGAGAAGCGCGGCGTGTCCACGCCGCTCGATCGTGTGCTCGCCATCGGTGATTCCGTCCGCACCGATCTCAACGGCGCCAACGGAATGGGACTGGATTGCCTGTTCCTGACCCGCGGCATCCATGCCGTGGATTTCGAAGGGCTCGACGTCGCCGACGCATTCTCGGTGCGGCGGCTGTTCGGAGACGCCAAGCCGCCGTTCGCGCTGATGCGCGACCTGGTGTGGTGAGACCGCCCAAGCAATATCCAACGCCGGGCTCTTGAGCTGAGGTGCAGCATGATGAAATTGGCTTTCCCGATCTTTCTGACGGTCGCAGCCGGCGCGAGTATCGTGATCCAGCAGGTCCTCAACACCAACCTGCGGACAGCACTGAACTCCGCGGCATGGTCGGGTTTCACCAGCTATTTTGTCGGGCTCATCTGCATGGTGGTTCTCGCCGTTGCATTGCGCGATCCCGTGCCACAGGTCGCGACAATGGCGCGAATTCCGTGGTGGGCCTGGAGCGGCGGCCTGTTCGGCGCCATCTTCATTGGGCTCGCGATCGTGCTGATCCCGTCTCTGGGAGCTGCGACGTTCATCGCCCTTCTCGTCACCGGACAGATGCTGGCATCGGTGACATTCGATCACTTCGGCTGGATGGGTCTCGCGCAGCGCTCGATCGATCTGCCGCGTTTGATCGGCGTCGCCATGCTGATCGGCGGCGTCATTCTCATCCGGCGGTAACAACAAGCGACCGAATAACTAAATGCCCGGCAGCGCAGACAAGTTTACGCCGTCTGCGCAAGGCAGACGGCTATGGACCGGGCATTCGAAAATTCTGAAATGATGGTGCGGCGGCTTACGCCGGCGCGTGATCCGGGAACACCGCTTCGATCTTGGTCTTCAGCGTCGCGGCGTTGAACGGCTTGACGATGTAGTTGTTCACACCGGCCTTCTTGGCGGCGATGACGTTTTCTGTCTTCGATTCAGCCGTGATCATGATGAAAGGCGTGGTGGCGAGATTCGGATCGCCGCGCACTTCCTTGAGCAGATCGTATCCGGTCATCGGCTCCATGTTCCAGTCGGAGATCACGAGGCCGTACTTCTTGCCGCGCATCTTGCTGAGCGCCGCCGAGCCATCGCTGGCATCATCGATATTCTCGAAACCGAGTTGCTTGAGCAGATTGCGGATAATGCGGATCATCGTGTTGTAGTCGTCCACAACCAGAACCGGCATCGACAAATCCATGGCCATCGCTGTTTTTCTCCCTCGAACGCAGCAACCGGCTTGCGTTATCAACACTTTGCGGATGTCTTCTGACATCCGCAGTCGGGGCGAACCTAGCATCGGCTGCTTAAACAGCCCGTTAATCGGACCACATCGGGATTATCTTAAGTTGCGCCGTTAAGGCCTGATTCAGCAGCTTGACTCCGATGGCAGGCCGGGGTCAGGTCCGGCCCGATTTCTTCATTGTCTTCCTACCGGTACCCATGACGACAAGCTTTTCCGTCATTCGTGACGCCACTCCCGCCAGCGCAATTGTAAAGAGCGCTGTGGTGGCGATGGGCAATTTCGACGGCGTCCATCTCGGCCACCGGGTGGTGATTTCAGCGGCCATCGACATGGCGCGCAAGCTCGGCAAGCCTGCCTACGCGGTGACGTTCGAGCCGCATCCGCGCAGCTTTTTCAGCCCCAACACGCCGCAGTTCAGGCTGAGCGATGAAGCCGCCAAGCTGCGCCTGCTCGCCGGGACCGGTCTCGACGGCGCGGTGGTGATGACATTCGACGGCGCCCGCGCCGGCACCACGGCACAGGATTTCATTAACCACGATCTCATCGGCCGGCTCGGAATCAGCGGCATCGCCGTCGGCTACGACTTTCATTTCGGCAAGGGGCGCGCGGGATCGCCGTCGCTGCTCGCCAGTGAAGCGCCGCGGCTCGGCATCGAAGTCCACATCCAGGCCCACGTCGATATTCTGGATCGCCCGGTGTCATCGAGCGCGATCCGCATGGCGCTGGCCGAAGGCCAGGTCACCGAGGCGACCGCGATGCTGGGCGCGCCGTGGTTCATTTCCGGCGAAGTCATTCACGGCGAGAAGCGCGGCCGCGACATGGGCTATCCCACCGCCAACATCCGCCTCGACAAGAACTGCGGCCTCAAGCATGGCATCTATGCGGTGCGGGTCGGGATCGGCGACAAACGCTTCGACGGTGTTGCTTCCTTCGGCCGCCGCCCGACCTTCGACAACGGCGCACCGCTGCTGGAAATCTTCCTGTTCGATTTCAAGGGCGACCTCTACGGCCAGAAGCTCGATATTGCGTTCATCGGCTTCATCCGCGACGAACTGAAGTTCGACGGGATCGACGCTCTGGTGCACCAGATGAACGACGACAGCACAAAAGCCCGCGCTGCCCTCGCCGTGGCCCCGGATGCGTTTCCGAAGCTCGGAATTGTCACGAATTGAGCGGCTTGCGGGCCTTTCCGATGCCCCCCATGCCTGCTATCTAGGCCCTATGTTGGCGCGGCGCACCATAATCGGCATTAGCGGCCCGGCTTCCGTCTGAGCACACGCTCGGCGCAAGACCGGGATCGATTTATCGTCGCACGTTCCGTGCACACCAGCGCCATTCGAGCCAAGCCAGAGCATTCATGTCCGACAAGCCCCAAAAGTCCGTTGCCCCCAAAGCCGACGGCAACGACTACTCCAGCACTCTTTATCTGCCGCAGACCGAGTTTCCGATGCGCGCGGGCCTGCCCCAGCAGGAGCCCAAAATTCTGGCGCGCTGGAACGAGATCGACCTGTACGGCAAGCTGCGCGAGGCTGCGAAGGACCGCGCGAAATTCGTGCTGCATGACGGCCCGCCCTACGCCAACGGCAACATCCATATCGGCCACGCGCTCAACAAGATCCTCAAGGACGTGGTGACCAAGAGCCAGCAGATGCTCGGCTTCGATTCCAACTACGTGCCGGGCTGGGACTGCCATGGCCTGCCGATCGAATGGAAGATCGAGGAAGAGTACCGCTCCAAGGGCAAGAACAAGGACGCGGTGCCGATCGTCGAATTCCGCCAGGAATGCCGGGCGTTCGCTCAGAAATGGGTCGACATCCAGCGCGAGGAATTCAAACGCCTCGGCGTGGTCGGCGACTGGTCGCATCCGTACATGACGATGACCTTTCCCGCCGAAGCACAGATCGCGCGCGAACTGATGAAGTTCGCCGCCAACGGCACGCTCTATCGCGGCTCCAAGCCGGTGATGTGGAGCGTGGTCGAGAAGACCGCGCTCGCCGAAGCTGAAATCGAATACGAGGACTACACCTCGGATGCGGTGTGGGTGAAGTTTCCGGTCAACGCCGCGCACGGCCGTCTCGCCAAGGCTTCGGTCGTGATCTGGACCACGACACCGTGGACACTGCCGGGTAACCGCGCCATTAGCTTCTCGCCGAAGATTTCCTACGGCCTCTACAAGATCACCGACGCGCCCGCCGACAACTGGGCCAAGACCGGCGATCTTCTGATCCTCGCCGACAAGCTGGCCGAGGACGTCTTCAAGCAGGCCCGCGTCACATCGTATGAAAAAGCCGGCGACGTCTCCGCTGATATTCTCGATGCGATCGAGTGCAATCATCCGCTGAAAGATCTAGAAGGCGGTTACGAATTCACCGTGCCGCTGCTGGCCGGCGATCATGTCACCGACGACACCGGCACCGGCTTTGTGCATACGGCGCCTAGCCACGGCCGCGAGGACTTCGATGTCTGGACCGCGAATGCGCGCGAACTCGAAGCGCGCGGCATCAACTCGGTCATCCCCTACACTGTCGATGCGGACGGCGCGCTGACCGAGCACGCGCCGGGCTTCACCGGCAAGCGCGTGCTCACCGACAAGGGCGAGAAGGGCGACGCCAACGAGGCCATCATCAAGGCGCTGGCCGAGCGCGGCATGCTGCTCGCCCGCTCGCGCCTCAAGCACCAGTATCCGCATTCGTGGCGCTCGAAGAAGCCGGTGATCTATCGCAACACGCCGCAATGGTTCATCGCGATGGACAAACCCTTTTCTCTTCCCTCCCCCCTTGCGGGGGAGGGTCAGGGAGGGGGGGAGTCGCAAACGCTGGCGGCCGCTGTCACCCCCACCCCCAACCCCTCCCCGCAAGGGGGAGGGGAGCAAAAAGAAACGCTGCGCGCCCGCGCGTTGCAGGCGATCAGCGTCACACGCTGGGTGCCCGAACAGGGTCAGAACCGCATCACCGGCATGATTGCAGGCCGCCCGGACTGGGTGATCTCACGCCAGCGCGCGTGGGGCGTGCCCATCACGGTGTTCGTGCGCGAAAAGGGCGACGGCTCCGCCGAGATTTTGCAGGACGAGGCCGTCAACAAGCGGATCGCCGACGCCTTCGAGAAGGAAGGCGCAGATGCCTGGTACGTCGAGGGCGCGCGCGAGCGTTTCCTCGGCTCGCATGCCAACGAGGAATGGCAGAAGGTCAATGACATCTGCGACGTCTGGTTCGACTCGGGTTCGACCCACGCCTTCGTGCTCGAAGATCCGGTACATTTCCCGGGCCTCGCCGGTATCAAGCGCAAGGTCGATGGCGGCAACGACACCGTGATGTATCTCGAAGGCAGCGACCAGCATCGCGGCTGGTTTCACTCCTCGCTGCTGGAAAGCTGCGGCACCCGCGGCCGCGCGCCGTATGACGTGGTGCTGACTCACGGCTTCACGCTCGACGAGAACGGCCGCAAGATGTCGAAGTCGCTCGGAAACACCACCGAGCCGCAGAAGGTGATCTCGCAGTCCGGCGCCGACATCCTGCGGCTGTGGGTTTGCGCGACCGACTATGCCGACGACCAGCGCATCGGCCCGGAAATCCTCAAGAACACCATCGAGACCTATCGCAAGCTGCGCAACACGATCCGCTGGATGCTCGGCACGCTGCATCACTTCAAGCGCAGCGACGCCGTGTCCTACAGCGAGATGCCGGAGCTGGAACGGCTGATGCTGCATCGCCTGTCCGAGGTCGATGCCATCATTCGCCCAGCCTACGCGAACTTCGACTACAAGACGGTGATCGCGACGCTGGCGAACTTCATGAACACCGAACTGTCGGCGTTCTACTTCGACATCCGCAAGGACATGCTGTACTGCGATCCGCCGTCGTCGGTGGAGCGCAAGGCCGCGCTCACCACCGTGGACATTCTGTGCGACTCGATCCTGAAGTGGCTCGCGCCCGCTGTCAGTTTCACCGCCGACGAAGCCTGGACCATGTATCGTCCCGACGCCGAACCCTCGGTGCATCTGACCACGTTCCGCGACGACCTCGACCGCTTCCGCGACGACGCTCTCGCCAAGAAATGGGAGACCATCCGCGAGGTGCGCCGGGTGGTCACCGGCGCGCTGGAAGTGGAACGCGCCGCCAAGCGCATCGGTTCGTCGCTGGAAGCCTCGCCGCTGGTCTACGTCTCCGACAAGGCGGTGTTCGCGACGCTGTTCGACGTCGATCTCGCGGAAGTCTGCATCACATCGAATGCCATGATCACGAACGAAGATGCGCCCGCGGGCGCGTTCACGCTGAACGATGTGCCCGGCGTTGCCGTCGTCGTCGAAAAGGCTGTCGGCACCAAGTGCGCGCGCTCCTGGAAGATTCTTCCGACCGTCGGGAGCGATCCCGAATATCCGGACGTCTCGCCTCGCGATGCCGAAGCGCTGAGGGAGTGGAAGGCGCTGGGAGTCGGTGTGTGAACCCGTTCCTCCGCTCCGGTGTGATCGCCGCCGTTATAGCCCTGGTGCTCGATCAGGCAGCGAAGCTCTGGCTGCTGAACGTGTTCGAACTCGGCCCGCGGGGCACGGTCGCAGTGACCCCGTTCTTCGACCTGGTGCTCGCCTGGAATACCGGCATCAGCTACGGCTGGTTCCAGGATTCAGGCCCGGTGGGCCAGGCCATCCTGCTCGCAGTCAAGGCCACGGCGGTGATCGTACTGGCGGTCTGGATGGCGAAATCCGGCACCCGCCTTGCGGTCATCGGCCTCGGGTTCATCATCGGCGGGGCCATCGGCAACGCCATCGACCGGCTGGCCTATGGCGCGGTGGTCGATTTCGCGCTGTTTCACGTCCAGATCGGCGGAAAAACCTACAACTGGTACGTGTTTAACCTTGCCGACGTGGCCATCGTTGCCGGAGTTGCCACCCTCCTGTATGACTCCTTTGTAACCCCCGGCGCCGCAAAAAGGCCCTGATAACCGGGGATACGCGTGTGTTATCGGCCAGTTGGCTTGTCCATCCGGCCCTCGGCAATCTGGCTTGCGGCGACATGCCCACGAGGACATCGCCGCGCCGTTTGATAACGGATTTGGACAACGGATCAGGATGAACGCAATGACGGGCGGCATCGGTTCAGGTTTGCATCTCTCATCGCGCCGCGCGACGCGCGCGCTGCGGTTCGCCGCCATCCTGCTTGGCGTCGGTCTGGTACTCGGCGCCGGCCCGGTTCGCGCGCAGGACGCTGACGAAGAAGACGACGGCAAGACCTTTGAGCAAAAGCTCATGGACAACCTGATGAGCGGTCTCGGCGGTCGCAAGCTTGAAGACGGCTCCATCGAATACCGCGAGCGCTCGCCACTCGTGGTTCCTTCCAAGGTCGATGCTCTTCCTCCGCCCCAGAGCGGCAAGCGGAAGCTGGCGCCGAACTGGCCAAAGGATCCGGACGAAGCCGAGCGCAAGGCCGCGCGCGAAGCCGCCAAGCAGAAGGCGATCAGCCCGGAGGAAGCGCGCATGCCGCTGATGCCGAGCGAACTCAACAAGCGTGTCCCGCGCGGCAGCAGGACGGCCGAGAGCAATGCGCCCGGTGGCAACAATGCGAATGCGCCGCTGATGATGATGCCGTCGGATCTCGGCTACAGCGGTGGCCTGTTCTCCAACCCGTTCGGCAGCACGAAGACGGAAACCGAGAAATTCACCTCTGAGCCCGAGCGCAGCGAACTCACGCAGCCTCCTAGCGGCTACCAGACCCCGTCGCCGAACTTCGCCTATGGCGTCGGCCAGTTGAAAGCTCCGAAGGAAGTGTGCGACTCCGCCAGCGGCAAATGCGAAAAGCGCTGGGATTGAGCCTGAGCTGAACTTCCTGGCCGCGCCGTCAATGGCCGCGGCCTCGTGATCGCGATCCGCCCGCCCGTTGATTTTTCGAGGTGCGATCGTTTCAGGTCCCGCAGTGTCGCCTCTCGCGGATTTGAATGTTTTCCGGGCGATAAATCTGCGATCCGGTACATCATGATGATTTCCCGCCACCACATCGTCCGGGCCTTCACTGCGCTCGGCCTCCTGCTCGCGCCAGCCGCCATTCACTCCGCGGCTGCGCAGACCGCGCCGCAACGGCCGGCGACCTTCACGCTCTCGAACGGCCTCAGTGTCATCGTCATTCCGGATCGCCGCACGCCGGTGGTTACGCAGATGATCTGGTACAAGGTCGGCTCGGCCGACGAGACGCCCGGCAAATCGGGCCTCGCGCATTTCCTCGAGCATCTGATGTTCAAGGGCACCAGCGCGCATCCGGCCGGTGAATTCTCCCAGTTGATCGCGCGCATCGGCGGCAACGAGAACGCCTTCACCTCCTACGACTACACCGCCTATTACCAGCGCGTCTCCCGCGACAAGCTTGCGACCATGATGGCGTTCGAGGCCGACCGCATGACCGGCCTCATTCTCAAGGACGAGAACGTGCTGCCGGAACGCGACGTGGTGCTCGAAGAATACAACATGCGCGTCGGCAACAGCCCGGATGCGCGCCTGACCGAGCAGATCATGGCGGCGCTGTATCTCAACCATCCCTATGGCCGCCCGGTGATCGGCTGGCACCAGGAGATCGAGAAGCTGAACCGCGAGGACGCACTCGCCTTCTACAAACGCTTTTACGCGCCCAACAACGCCACCCTGGTGATCGCCGGCGACGTCAGCGCCGACGAGGTGCGTCCAATGATCGAGGCAGCCTACGGCAAGATTCCGCCGCAGCCGGCGATTCCGCCGCAGCGGATCAGGCCGCAGGAGCCCGAGCCCGCCGGGCCGCGCACTGTGACGCTGGCCGATCCGCGTGTCGAACAGCCGGGGCTGCGCCGTTACTATCTCGTCCCGTCGTCCGTCACCGCGACCCCGGCTCAGGGCGCCGCGCTCGAAGTGCTGGCGCAGTTGATGGGCACCGGCAGCAACTCGCTGCTCTATCGCGCATTGGTGGTCGACAAGCCGCTCGCGGTCAGTGCGAGCGCCTGGTACCAGGGCACGGGCGTCGATCCGACCCAGTTCGGCATTTCAGCGTCGCCGAAACCCGGCGTCGAATTCCCGCAGGTCGAGCAGGTCATCGATGAGGTCATCGCAAAGCTTGCAACCGATCCGGTGCCGGCCGACGAGCTCGAACGCATCAAGACCCAGATGATCGCTCAGGCGATCTACGCGCAGGACAGCCAGACTACGCTGGCGCGCTGGTACGGTGCCGCCGTCACTGTCGGCCTCAGCGTCGACGACATCGGGGCATGGCCCGATCGTATCCGTGCCGTCACGGCCGAACAGGTTCGCGATGCCGCGCGGACATGGCTTGAGAAAAAGCGATCCGTGACCGGCTATCTCATCAAGGACACGGCCGCGACGACCGCGAAGCGCGAGGAGAAACGTTCGTGATCATCACTCGCCGTCACCTGCCGCGTCTCGCGGCTGCCTTTCTTGTCGCCACGTCCTCGTTTGCTGCGCTCGTGACGCCGGCATCCGCCGCCGCGAAGGTTCAGCGCGTGGTGTCTCCGGGTGGTATCGAGGCCTGGTTCGTCCAGGACGCCACCGTGCCGCTGGTGGCGATGGAGTACGCCTTTGCCGGCGGCTCGACGCAGGACCCTGCCGACAAGCCCGGCATCGGTTCGTTCACTGCCAACATGCTCGACGAAGGCGCTGCCGATCTGGACTCGAAAGCATTTCACGAGCGCCTCGAACGCCGCGCGATCGAGATGAGCTTTTCGGTGACCCGCGATTACCTGCGCGGTTCGATGCGGATGCTGAAAGAAAACAGCGACGAGGCCTTCGGCCTGCTGAAGCTGGCGCTGACCTCCGCACGCTTCGACAGCGAGCCGCTGGAACGTGTTCGTGCGCAGATGCTGTCGAGCGCACGCCGCGAGACCACCAATCCGGTGTCGATCGCGGGACGCAAGTTCTGGGAACAGGCCTATGGGACCCATCCCTATGCGCGGCAGCCGAACGGCACGCTCGAAAGCCTTCCCGCAATCCAGTCCGCCGACCTGAAGGATTACGCGCAGCGCGTGATCGCGAAGGATACGCTGAAGATCGCCGTGGTCGGCGACATCACGCCGGAAGCGCTCGGCAAACTGCTCGACGATACGTTTGGCTCCCTGCCCGCCAAGGGCAACCTGACGCCGGTCCCGGAGGTGCAGGCCGCCAAACCGCCGCTGCACACATCGGCCATCGTGGACGTGCCGCAGACCTCGGTGAATTTCGGCGGTCCCGGCATCGCGCGCAACGATCCCGACTTCATGGCCGCCTACATCGTCAATCACATTCTGGGCGGCGGCACGCTATCGACCCGGCTCTACAAGGAAGTCCGCGAGAAGCGCGGGCTGGTCTATTCGGTGTCGGAATCCCTGATCTGGCTGAAGAAGTCCTCGCTGTTTGCGGGCTCGACCGCGACCCGCGCCGACAAGGCGACGGAGACGCTCAACACCATCACCAACGAGATCGCGCGCATGGGCAGCGAAGGCCCGACCCAGACAGAACTGGATGAGGCCAAGTCCTTCCTCAAGGGCTCGCAGATGCTGGCGCTCGACACCTCGTCGAAATTCGCCACCGCGCTGCTGCAATACCAACTCGACGAGCTCGGCATCGACTATATCGAGAAGCGCAATGCGCTCGTCGATGCGGTCACGCTTGATGATGCCAAGCGCGTCGCCAAGCGGATCTGGGGTCAGGGGCTCTTGAGTGTCAGCGTCGGCCGCGCGGCGCAGGCAGCGGCGCCGCCGCCCGCAACCGGCGTTGCGCCGAAGGCGAACTAGGCCTTCGACAATTTGGTCTGGCAGTCTCCGTCAGTATCGCTGGCGACGTCGCCTGGTCGTAACCGATTTTACTCCGGCTGAATTCAAATCGCAGTAGTTGCGAGTTCGTAGCGCTCCGTCACAACTTCCCAATTGACGAGCTTCGACAGGAACGCATCGACATATTTCGGCCGGAGGTTGCGGTAGTCGATGTAGTAAGAGTGCTCCCACACGTCGCATGTCAGGAGTGCAGCATGCCCCTCAGTCAGCGGCGTGTCGGCATTGCCAGTCTTGGTGACAGCGAGTTTCTCGCCGTCGAACACGAGCCAAGCCCAACCGCTGCCGAATTGGGCGATACAAGCAGCCTTGAAGACCTCCTTGAATTTCTCGACCGAGCCGAAGTCCGTAATGATCTGCCTTTCAAGATTGCCGGGGATCGAACCACCGCCGTTCTTCTTCATGCCGAGCCAGAAATGGCTGTGGTTCCAGTGCTGGCCGGCCTGATTGAACAGCGTGCGATCGGCGAGCCTGGCAGCGCTGGTCCTGATGATGGTCTCGAGATCCATGCCCTTGTAGGGGCCATCCGCCGTCAGTTCGTTGAGCCGATCAACGTAGGCCTTGTGGTGCTTGCCGTGATGGAATTCCAGGGTCTCGGCGGACATATAGGGCGCGAGCGCATCTATCGGGTACGGCAAGGTCGGAAGCTGAAACAAGGGAATCTCCTTCGATTTATCGTTCGAGGTTGCAGCGGTCACGACGGCAGAACAGCGCAGTGATCGCAATTCAGGTGCGCGATCTCGGCGTGCTTTGCGACATGGAAGACAGCGAATGCGGTCGCCTTCGCCTGGTCGACGTAGCTCGCGATTTCTGCGTCCGGCGCGGCACGCCGGTGCAGATGCCGAACGAGGAGTGCCAAGGCGTGCTTCAGGTGTCGCGTGCAGTCGAGCCTGAGCGGCAGCGCCGTCTCGGGTGATGCCGCGCTTGCGAGCAGCTTGTCATAGGCCCTGACCAGGAAGCCCTCGGCGGCCGCTTCGTCCCCGGACCGCTCCGCGATCTCCGCCAGATTGTGGCAGGAAATATTGTAGATTACTGCGATGGGGACCGATGTGCCGTTATTCGATGCAAGAGCGAAAAGGCGTTCCGCCTCGTCAATCCCTTGATGATAGAGCGCAAGCGCCCGCGGAACGTCGCCGGCCGCATAGGCCGCGTTGGCAGCCTCGGTGGCCTCCCGCCAGACCGCATCGTCGGCGATGGCGTCCTGCCGTGGTGCCGCTGAAAGGCGCGACGCTGTCGCGACCCGACTTTGCGAGTTCCCGTCCATGCTGTTTCCTCCGGTCACGCCGCGTTGAGTACCGCGTCACCCTTCTGCCAGTTGCAGGGGCACAGTTCGTCGGTCTGGAGCGCGTCGAGGACGCGCAGGATCTCGTGCGGGTTGCGGCCTACGGAAAGGTCGTTGACCGAGACGAAGCGGATCACGTTCTCCGGATCGACGATCAGCGTGGCACGCAGGCAGACGCCTTCTTCCGGATGCAGCACGCCGAGCGCCGTGCTCAGTTCCCGCTTGATGTCGGAGAGCATCGGAAATGGGATGGTCTTGAGATCTGCGCGGCTCTGCCGCCAGGCGAGATGGACGTATTCGCTGTCTACGGAGACACCGTAGATGACGGTGTCGCGATCCGCGAACTCGCTGTTCAACGCGCCGAAGGCCGCAATTTCGGTCGGGCAGACGAAGGTGAAGTCCTTAGGCCAGAAGAAGATCACCTTCCATTTGCCGGCATCGCTTGCCTCTGTAAGGCGCGTGAACGCGGTCTTCGGGTCGTTCGAGATGACGGCTTGCAGATTAAATGCGGGCAGTTTTGTACCGATCGTCAACATGTTTCAGTTCGCTCCTGAGAGGGTTTGCTGGCGGGAAATGGACGGGTTCGGACGGCCGCGCTCCGATGACGCGTGTTCGGGCGTTGCATCGAAAACCGTGGCCGCCGCATGGATCACGGCTGCGATCCTGATGACCGACTGGATGGCCGGAGTGCTGATCCCGTGTTGACGTGCGCCGGCGACATGCGCCTCGGTGCAGCCGGCGCAGCCGTTGACTACGGACGCCGCAAGACCGAGCAACTCGAAATCGCCCTGCGCGATGCCATGCTTCGCGAGACCGTTCATCCGCAGACCGGCAGGTAGGCCTGCCAGGTCGGGATCGGCGGCCATATGAACGGCCCGGTAATAGATGTTGGCCATCGCCATGATGGCGGCTGCGACGCGCGCCGCCTCGATCGTTGCCGGATCGGCATGGGCGGCGGCCACGGACTCAATCACGTCGACCACGCGCCCGTTGCGGGCCGCGATCGCAGCGGCAAGCGCCGATCCCCAGATCTGGGCTGCTGACAGGTCGGGCAGGCCGCCCGAACCGAGCAGCGTACCGAGGTTCAGGCGCACATCGCGGGCAAACTCGGGCAACGACTGGCGAAGCGCTTCGACTGACATCATTCCGGATGCCTCGGCTGCGCGTTGGGCGGCGCACACGCTGAGCATGCGTCGCCGGCATCCGCCGCGCAGGCTCCGCAGCTTGCCTTGCCGATTGGCCTCAGCCGGATAACGGCGTCGATCCTTGTGATGACATAACCGTCAGGCGGCTCCGGATGTCCGATCTCGATGGACCCTTCGGGCACGTCGATGATGCGGTTCTCCGCCTCAATGTAGAAATGATGGTGTTCCCCGGCATTCGTGTCGAAATAGGTCAGGTCCCCGCTTACCGTCACGCGGCGCAGCAGCCCGGCATCCGCGAACTGATTGAGCGTGTTGTAAACGGTCGCGAACGACACACGGATGCCGGCCGCATCGGCCTCGCGGCCAAGTGTACCGGCGGTCACATGGCGGTGATCCGCCGTGAACAGCAATTCGGCGAGCGCCATGCGCTGGCGCGTAGGCCGAAGCGCGGCCTGCTGAAGCAGGGCGCGAATGTTCTTCGCCCCAAGAGCCAGCCGCCCGACATGCTCATGGCGCAGATGCCGCTTGAGAACTGCTGAAGTCACCGATGCGGAGTGTTCGTACATGGAGATCGCCGAATGCCTGTGATGCCAACTCTTTATCGCTATTGAGACGCATTTGCAATAAGGTATTTTTTCCTAGCTTACAGCGAATACGGATCCGTTTTCGGGGTGATCGGCATCCAGTTTAAGCGCCGAAATCACCTCTCCCTTCGGTTGGTGCGGTTTGTGATTTGCGAACCGGATGCATGTAATCGATGAATCCCTAGTGCTGCCCCGCGAGATTGATCGCGAGCGCAAGAGCACCCACCAGAATGAGACTGGTGGCCCATGCCGCATCGAGATTGAACCAGCTCCGCGACACGAATTTGAGCCCCAGATAGCGATAGACCAGCCATGCCGACAATCCGCCGGCCGCAATCATCGCAGCCGAGTGGACAAAGGCGACCAGCACGGCCGTGCCGAGGTTGGCGCCGATCAAAACGCTTGTCGCGATGTGTCCGTTGTCCGGCTCCGCGGCACGGCAGAGCCCGAGATAGATCGGAACCAGCATCAGCCCGGCGCCGTGAGCGATCGCGACGACGAAGGACCAGAGCCCGAGTTGCGTCGGTCGTATCCGCGCCAGCGCCCGCGGATGACGCCGGTTGACGAGCCGGAAAATGCCGAACCCGATCACCAGGAGACTTGCGCCGATCTGAATCTGCCGTTGCCACTCGACCAGCGCAGCGAGCACGGCAAACGGAAGAACGATCAGAAGCACGGCCAGCAGATGGCCGATCGAGAGCGGCCACAGCGCGGCGACCAGCGCGCGCGTGCTCCTGCCCATGAGTCCGGCCGAGACGGCCAGCGGCCAGCCCATGCCGGGACTCACCCCGTGATAGATGCCGCTCACAACAACAGCGAGCCAAAGTCCCGCGGGTGTCCAGACCGCGGCACTCAAAGCTAGACCGACGGATAGCAGAATGAATCCGTCGAACAGTCGCCGCCGTCGAGCCGGACCTGATGCGCGCGGTAGCCGTCAGGGAAACTCAGCCAGTAGTCCTTTGCGAGTTCGAGACCGCCGCCCGGTTTCACATTCGCCATCACCTCGGCGCCCGGGATTCCGTCGGGATAGAACTGGTCATCCCATGTCGAATAGAGCGAGTTGGTCCAGTACACGCGCTTGCCGTCCCGGCTGATCTCGACCATCTGCGGGCCGCCGGCATAGACCTTGCCGCTCGGATGAGGCGTGCGGCGGGCGATGCCGCCGATGTGTACGGAGCCCGCAAGCTTCGGCTTTCTCGGATCGCTGACATCGTACTGACGCATCTCGCCCGTTCCCCAGCAGGACACATAGAGAAACTTGTCATCCATGGAGAGATCGATATCACTCACCAGCGGCGGCACTGCGCCGAAGCCCTGCAACAGCGGCGGGAGCTTTTCCTTGGGCGCGGGTTCAGCCGGAATCGTCGCCGTCTTTTCAATGTGAAACTTTCCACCCTCGCGCCACCAGGTCCAGATCGAGCCTTCGAGATTGGTGGTATCGACCACGACGCCAAGGAAACCATATTCGCGAACCGGGTCATGCGCAGGACGGACTTCGAGCGCCATTTGATGATTGGCGCCGAGATCGATGGTCTGGACGTTGCGGCGGGCCCGGAGATCCCAGAAGTGGATTCGATGGCCATACTTGTTGGACAGCAGATCCTCGGCCACGATTCCATTCTCGAACTGCGGCGGCAGTCCCCACTCGCTGGTGACCATGTAATCGCGCGGCAGGTTCCACCAGAAATCATAATGCAACTTCTGAGGCCCGCGATCGATCTCCCAGCGACCGAGAACGTCGAATGTCTCGCAGTCCATGATGAAAACGCCGGGAGGCCCGTCGGTGCCGTCCTTTCCGCCGCCGCCGAGCGTGCTGACGTAGATGCCTTCCGGCCCGCAATGAACGGTGTGAGGCCGCGAGTAACCGGTCTTCTTGAAGATCTCTTCGGGCTCGATGATCTTGTGCATCTTCGCCTTGGTCGGATCAGGCTTGGTATCCACGATGTAGATGCGCGAGGACCGGATTCCGGGGATGATCAGATAGCGCCGCTCGACGAACGCATGCCCGGTCAGCGGCGACAAAGCCGACGAGCAGGCGTTCCAGCCGAAATGATGAAACTCGTCGCCCTTGTTCGGCATCGTCACCGTGTGGACGACCTGACTGTAGCTCGGCGAGCCCGGCTTCACGTCGATCACCGCGAGCGCATCGGGCTTCGAGAAATCGGGGCTGAGCAGCAGCGTATAAGCGAAGTTTTCGGGGGGAGCTTCCATCGCAAGCTTCGGTGATGCGTAGAAGGTCGGATCGGGCCTCATCGTCATCGCACTGCCTCCTGTGTCGACCCGCAACGCCAAGACCAGACATGCGGAAGCGAGTTTGCAGAAAGAGAATGACCTATTGAGCGCGAGCAGCAGCAGCCCGCTGGCGAGAAGCATAGCACCGCATCAACGCCACCGGAAAAAAGATCGAGACGAAGAGGGACGGGTTCCCCTCGTGTTCCGCCGCCTTACTTGAACAGCGGCGTGCCCGGCACGAAGGCGTCGAACGCCGCCCAGAACTGCTGGCGGTAGCGATCCTGCTCCTGAAGGATTTCGTGCTTCGAGCCCGCGATCACCAGATGCGATCCGGCGCGCAGGTGATAGGCGAATTCCTCGATGGCGGCGGTCGAGACGATGGTGTCGCTGCTCGCGGCCATCATCAGGATCGGCTGCCTGATCTGCGACGGATAACTCGCCTCGCGGAATTCAACGATCGCCCGGAACGCGCTGTCGGCCCACGCCACTGTCGGAGACGCGATGCCGAGCGTCGGATCTTCCTCGAAGATCGCGGCGTTGCGCGCATAGCGCACGGGATCCGACGTCAGCGGATTGTTGACGAAACTGTTTGTGCCGGTGAGTTCGCCGTTACCGCCGGGCACGTAGCTGCCGCCCATCCCGAGCCAGCGCAGGGTGCGCACGAAAATCCGCGTGGGGAGTTTGGTGGCGTAGCCCGGCAGATCGATCATCGGCGCGGACAGTACGATGCGGTCGAACCAGCGCTTGCCGGCATGCGCCACCCGCAGCAGCACCGCGCCGCCCATCGAATGCGCCAGCGCATAGTATGGCGGCGGACAGTCCGGCAGCATCACCTGCTGCACGAAGGTTTCGACATCGACCTCAAAATCCGAGAACCGGTGGACGTAGCCCTTGCGGGGATCGCGCAACTGCCGCGAGGAATGGCCCTGCCCGCGCCAGTCGATCATCGCCACCGCGAAGCCGCGCTCGCGCAATTCGCGCACGGTCTCGAAGTATTTCTCGATGCTCTCGCCGCGTCCGGTGAAGACGCAGACCGTGCCCTTGCGATTGGCCGGCGGCTGCCAGCGGGCGAAGCGCAACTCCGCGCCATCGGGCGTCTTGATGGTGCCGCTGACGACATTGTCGGGAACGGGATTGGCAGGAATGGAAACGAGCGTCATGGGAGGCCGATCAGGCGAAAGGAATCATCAAATTCGGAAAGGATATTGCGGGCAAAAAGAGGGGGCGGGAACCCTCTTGAACGTCACGAGGCCCCTCCCATATCAGTTTCGTGCAGGCCAGTTAAGGCTGCGCGCAGAACGAAAACCCGGCCCAATGGCGGGTTGTCTGCTCTTTGAAAAAGAGTGGCGCGTTGTGCAAGCGAGACGGTCTTAAAGGCGTGCTCACGCGAGCTTTGCCCAAGATGGTGTCCGTCCCGCCTGAAAAACGCGCTGGTCGCTCAATTGGAGGACTAACCATGCGTAGTTTCGATCTCACCCCCTTCTACCGTTCCACCGTCGGTTTCGACCGCCTGTTTTCGCTGCTCGATCAAGCGAACGGCGACGGCTCGTCGGGCTATCCGCCCTACAACATCGAGCGCACCGGCGAGAACAATTTCCGGATTTCGGTCGCCGTCTCCGGCTTTTCGCAGAATGAAATCTCGATCGTCGCCAAGGAAAATACCCTGACGATCAAGGGCGAGAAAGCCGCCAACGAGAACAGCCAGTCCAGCGAAGTGCTTTATCGCGGCATCGCGTCGCGCGCCTTCGAGCGCCAGTTCCAGCTTGCCGACTTCGTGCAGGTGAAGAACGCCTCGCTCGAGAACGGCCTGCTCCACGTCGATCTCGTCCGCGAGATTCCCGAAGCGAAGAAGCCCCGCCAGATTCCGATCACCACGTCGGCCCCCGCGCCGCAGGTGACCGAGCAGGTCGCGGCCTAAACGTCCGGCTTTATCGAACCTCCCAAACTACAAAACGCCCCGGTGCCCCGGGGCGTTTCTTTGCGCCTTCTTTCCCTCCTCACATGGGGAGGGAAAAGAAAAACTCACTCCAGCGTCTGTGCATCAGGCATCGCCTGCGTCGGCCATAGCCGCACCGTCGGAGCCTGCGGCGCGGGTGCCGTTGCCGCCCCGACCGTTGCCGCCGCGGGTTTGTTCTCTACCGCGGCCGGCTTCGCGGCCGCCGAAGGCTCGGCAGAAGGAGCCGCGGCCTGCTGCTGCGCCGGAGCTGCCGTCTGTGGCACGGTCGAGGTTCCGGCCGGTGCTGGGGATGGAGTTGGGGTCCGGTTCGTCGCCTTCGCTCCAGGACGCTGCGCCGTTCTCGGCACCGCCGCCGGAGGACGCGGCGCATTTCGCAGGTCGAGCAGCGCTCCGCGCCGGTTTTCATAACCCGCATAGATCGCGGGCGGCGGACCGGGCGGACCATAGACCGCCATCATCCGCTCATCGACGGCTTGAGCCGGAATGAAGCGCATGATCTGGCCGGTGCGGGCATCGATGATCAGGCGGCCATCGTCGCCATTCCGGTCGATCGCGGCGATGGTGTAGATCCAGCCGCGCTGGGTCACCCGGCCAAGCGGCGAGTAACCGCTTGAACGCAGGACGGTCACGACCTGCTCGGGCGGCAGCATCGGGCGCGCACCCAGTGTCGAGCGCTGATAGCGGCTTGAGGGAATCGCCGCATAAGGCCCCGGCGCAGAGGGCCGCTGCGAATACGGCCGCTCCTCATAGTAAGGCCGCTCAACAGGCGGTCTTTCATAGGCGGGAGGCGGCCGCGGACCGTCTTCGTCTTCCAGAATTCGCGGCATCGGAATGTGAATGTCACCCACGATCGGAAAATCGTCGGCTGCGAACGCCGGAGGCACGAAAACCAGGCCGGCTCCCAGGATCGCGCTGGCTGCGACAGCCCTTCCGATCACCTGTAGTGTTGAAAACGACGTCATCGCGGTTGGCCTCCCATTCTGGGTCCCAAATCCGTCCCCGGATTCCCAAAAGTCTTGGGTCAAACGTGATTTCCGATTTCGGCGGAGCTAGGACCGGACAGCGGCGGCAATGCCTTAATCCAGCGGTGTTTGCGGGCCACCACAACGCATCCCAGTGTCCCGAATCCGCAGTTCGCCGCCTTCTGCCGCGCTGCCCGTAGCGAACTGCGGATTCGAAGGACACTGACGATATTGATTCCAGTGTGGTTTCGGTTCGCAAGTCCACGAACGGAGCGTGCATCAGGGTTTCCGTGGACTTGCGAACCACCACACTGGGAGGACTCTCACGCGCTTGTGTGATAGGAAAAAGTTTGGCAATCTCGGCATTAGGACAGGACTACTGTCCCAATTTCCGGGTAATCTCGGCACGGCGTTTGCAGCGCCGGTAAGATCAGCAGGCCGCATGGCAGCCGGAAACGGCACGCGCGAACTGCACTTTCTAAAGCGAGGCTCGTGACAGCGCGAGCGGTGGCCCCGAGGACTTCCTCAAGAAGGAAATTCCGAAGGGTTCCGCGAACGCCGAAGCTGCGGCCAAAATGGGTTAAAATAGACTGCCTCTAAATCCAAAGAGGCGTGAGGATGAGAATGAGCGGGTCAGAGTTCGAGCGGAATCAAATCGAGGTGGATGCGCCGATGGCGGACCCGGCCTTGAAACCGCGCGAACATAACTGGCGTCCTGATGCCGCGGGTCTGTACGACCCGTCGCTGGAAAAGGATTCCTGCGGCGTCGGCTTCATTGCCAACATCAAGGGCAAGAAATCGCACCAGATCGTGTCCGACGCGATCAGCATCCTCTGCAATCTCGAACATCGCGGCGCGGTCGGCGCCGATCCGCGCGCCGGCGACGGCGCGGGCATCCTTGTGCAGATTCCGCACGCTTTCTTCGCACGCAAGGCGAAGGAAGCGGGCTTCACCCTGCCCGGCCCCGGCCAATACGCCGTCGGCCAGTTGTTCATGCCGCGCGAAAAGCCCTGGCGCGAAGTCATCAAGGGCATCGTCAAGGACAAGATCAAGTCGGAAGGCCTGAAGCTGTTCGGCTGGCGCGATGTGCCGGTCGATAACTCCTCGCTCGGTGAAACCGTCAAGCCGACCGAGCCGAACTGCATGCAGGTTTTCATCGGCTGCGGCGACTGCGCCGACGAAGAGGACTTCGAGCGCCGTCTCTATATCCTGCGCAAGGCGATCTCGAACGCGATCTATCAGCGCCGCGAACGCGCGCTTGCCGGCTACTATCCGGTGTCGATCTCATGCCGCACCGTCGTCTACAAGGGCATGTTCCTCGCCGATCAGCTCGGCAAGTATTATCCCGACCTGCACGAGCCGGATTTCGAATCCGCGCTGGCGCTGGTGCATCAGCGTTTTTCGACCAACACCTTCCCGGCGTGGTCGCTGGCGCATCCCTACCGCATGATCGCGCATAACGGCGAAATCAACACGCTGCGCGGCAACGTTAACTGGATGGCCGCGCGTCAGGCCTCGGTCTCCTCCGAGAAGTTCGGCGAGGACATCGAGAAGCTGTGGCCGATTTCCTATGAAGGACAGTCGGACACCGCCTGCTTCGACAACGCGCTCGAATTCCTTGTGCAGGGCGGCTACTCGCTGTCGCACGCGATGATGATGCTCGTGCCTGAAGCATGGGCCGGCAATCCGCTGATGAGCGAAGAGCGCC
The DNA here is from genome assembly GCA_017474385.1 of Afipia sp. GTDB lineage: Bacteria > Pseudomonadota > Alphaproteobacteria > Rhizobiales > Xanthobacteraceae > Afipia. The sequence goes on from JAFVHU010000038.1 coordinate 46,237, forward strand.
GTTCGTTCTATGAGTATCACGCGGCACTGATGGAGCCGTGGGACGGCCCCGCCGCGATTGCCTTCACCGACGGCCGCCAGATCGGCGCCACGCTCGATCGCAACGGCCTTCGTCCGGCGCGTTATCTCGTCACCAAGGACGACCGCATCGTGATGGCGTCCGAAATGGGCGTGCTGACGATTCCCGAGGACCAGATCATCACCAAGTGGCGCTTGCAGCCCGGCAAGATGCTGCTGGTCGACCTCGAGCAGGGTCGCCTCATTCCCGACGACGAAATCAAGGCGGAGCTCGCCAAGAGCCATCCGTATCGCGAGTGGCTGGACCGCACCCAGATCGTGCTCGAGGAAATGAAGGACGCGCCCGCCAAGGCTGCGCGTTCGAACCTGTCGCTGCTCGATCGTCAGCAGACGTTCGGTTACTCGCAGGAAGATCTCGCTGTCCTGATGACGCCGATGGCCTCGACCGGCGAAGAAGCCGCGGGCTCGATGGGCACCGACACGCCGCTGTCGGCGCTGTCGAGCAAGCCGAAGTCGCTGTTCACCTATTTCAAGCAGAACTTCGCGCAGGTGACGAACCCGCCGATCGATCCGATCCGCGAAGAACTGGTGATGAGCCTCGTCTCCATCATCGGTCCGCGCCCGAACCTGTTCGACATCGAAGGCTTGTCCAAGACCAAGCGCCTCGAAGTGCGCCAGCCGATCCTGACCGACGCGGATCTGGAAAAGATCCGTTCGATCTCGGACGTCGCCGACAATCACTTCAGGTCGCGCGCGCTCGACACCACGTTCCACGCCGGCCTCGGGGCCTCGGGCATGGAGCAGGTGCTGGAAGAACTGTGCGGCCGCGCGGAAGCTGCGGTGCGCGAAGGCGTCAACATCATCATCCTGTCGGACCGCGCTGCGGGCTCGGATCGCATCCCGATTCCGTCGCTGCTGGCGACCGCTGCCGTGCATCATCACCTGATCCGCACCGGTCTGCGCACCTCGGTCGGCCTCGTGGTCGAATCCGGCGAGCCGCGCGAAGTGCATCACTTCGCGTGCCTTGCTGGTTACGGCGCGGAAGCGATCAATCCCTATCTGGCATTCGAGTCCATCATCGCGATGAAGGACCAGTTGCCGGCCAAGCTCGACGACAAGGAAATCGTCAAGCGCTACATCAAGTCGATCGGCAAGGGCCTGCTCAAGGTCATGTCGAAGATGGGCATCTCGACCTATCAGTCCTATTGCGGCGCGCAGATTTTCGACGCGGTCGGCCTCAAGGCAGATTTCGTCGCGAAGTATTTCGCCGGAACCCATACCCGCATCGAAGGCGTCGGCCTTGCCGAAATCGCCGAGGAAACCGCGCGCCGTCACACCGAGGCGTTCGGCGACGCGCAGATCTACAAGACCGCGCTCGATGTCGGCGGCGAATATGCCTACCGCTCGCGCGGCGAAGACCATGCCTGGAACGCCGAGACCGTGTCGCTGCTTCAGCATGCGGTTCGCGGCAACTCGGAGGAGCGCTATCGCGCCTACGCGAAGGTGCTGAACGAGCAGTCCGAGAAGCTGCTGACGCTGCGCGGCCTGTTCAAGCTCAAGACTGCCGAGGACGACAAGCGCAAGCCGGTCCCGCTCGATGAAGTCGAGCCCGCCAAGGAGATCGTCAAGCGCTTCGCCACCGGCGCGATGTCGTTCGGCTCGATCTCGCGCGAAGCCCACACCACGCTGGCGATCGCGATGAACCGCATCGGCGGCAAGTCCAACACCGGCGAAGGCGGCGAAGAGGCGGATCGCTTCAAGCCGATGGCGAACGGCGATTCCATGCGTTCGGCCATCAAGCAGGTCGCCTCGGGACGTTTCGGCGTGACGACGGAATACCTCGTCAACTCCGACATGATGCAGATCAAGATGGCGCAGGGTGCGAAGCCCGGCGAAGGCGGACAGTTGCCCGGCCACAAGGTCGACGCGACCATCGCCCGCGTGCGGCATTCGACGCCGGGCGTCGGCCTGATTTCGCCGCCGCCGCATCACGACATTTATTCGATCGAAGATCTCGCACAGCTCATCTACGACCTGAAGAACGTCAATCCGGACGGCGCGGTCTCGGTCAAGCTCGTCTCCGAAATCGGCGTCGGCACCGTTGCCGCCGGCGTTGCCAAGGCGCGCGCGGACCATGTGACCATCTCCGGCTTCGAAGGCGGCACCGGCGCATCGCCGCTGACCTCGATCAAGCATGCCGGATCGCCGTGGGAACTCGGCATTGCCGAAACCCATCAGACCCTTGTGCGTGAACGGCTGCGCAGCCGCATCGTGGTGCAGGTCGACGGCGGCTTCCGCACCGGACGCGATGTCGTGATCGGCGCGCTGCTCGGCGCAGACGAAATGGGCTTCGCCACCGCGCCGCTGATTGCGGCGGGCTGCATCATGATGCGCAAGTGCCATCTCAACACCTGCCCGGTCGGCGTCGCGACGCAGGACCCGGTGCTGCGCAAGCGCTTCACCGGCCAGCCCGAGCACGTCATCAACTACTTCTTCTTCGTCGCCGAGGAAGTGCGCGAGATCATGGCCTCCATGGGCTTCCGCACCTTCCAGGAGATGGTCGGCCAGAGCCAGATGCTCGACCAGGCAACGCTGGTGGCGCACTGGAAGGCCAAGGGCCTCGACTTCTCGAAGCTGTTCTTCAAGCAGCCCGCCCTGCCCGGCCAGAAGATCTATCACGCCGAGGCGCAGGACCATCATCTGGACAAGGTGCTCGACCGTACCCTGATCAAGGAAGCACAGGCGGCGATCGACCGCGGCGCTCCGGTGAAGATCGAGGCCGAGATTCACAACACCGACCGCAGCGCGGGCGCGATGCTGTCCGGCCTTGTCGCCAAGACCTATGGCCATACCGGCCTGCCGCTCGACACCATCCATGTCAGCCTCAAGGGCACGGCAGGACAGGCGTTCGGCGCGTGGCTGGCGCGCGGCGTCACCTTCGATCTCGAAGGCGAAGGCAACGACTATGTCGGCAAGGGCCTGTCGGGCGGGCGCATCATCGTCCGGCCGCCGAAGATCTCCGGCATCGTGCCCGAAGAGTCGATCATCGTCGGCAACACGGTGATGTACGGCGCGATTGAGGGCGAGTGCTACTTCCAGGGCGTCGCCGGCGAGCGTTTCGCCGTGCGCAACTCCGGCGCGGTCGCCGTGGTCGAAGGCGCAGGCGATCACTGCTGCGAATACATGACCGGCGGCATTGTCGTCGTGCTCGGCAAGACGGGGCGTAACTTCGCGGCCGGTATGTCCGGCGGCGTGGCTTACGTCATCGACGAGGACGGCACGTTCGAGAAACGCTGCAACATGGCGATGGTCGATCTCGAGCCGGTTCTGTCCGAGGAGATGATCAACCAGAACGCCTTCCATTCGTCCGGCGATCTCGAGGCGCATGGCCGCGTCGACGTGTTCTCGAATCTGCTCGGCGAGGACGTGGAGCGGCTGCATGTGCTGATCACGCGGCACGCCTAGCTGACAGGCTCGGCGCGGGCGCAGCACATCCTCGCGAACTGGAAGAAGTATCTTCCGATGTTCCGCAAGGTGATGCCGGTCGAATACCGCCGCGCGCTGAAGGAAATGAAATCGCGCGAGCCGGAAGAACCGAAAATCGCGATCGGGGCGTAAGCAGAGAACCCCGTCATCCTGAGATGCGAGCCGCGTTGCGGCGAGCCTCGAAGGGCGACGGGAATGAAACTGGTCATCCTTCGAGGCGCGCAAGAGCGCGCAGGATGACGGCAGAAACTGATGGACTAGAATTCAGGGGCGTCGGGTTACATGGGTAAGCCTACAGGTTTTCTTGAGATCGAGCGTCACGACCGCAAGTATGAGCCGGTCGCGGAGCGGGTGAAGGATTTCAGGGAATTCGTCATTCCGCTGAGCGAGAAAGACACGCGCGATCAGGCCGCGCGCTGTATGAATTGCGGCATCCCCTATTGCCACGGCACCGGCTCGGTTCAGCCCGGCACGCCCGGCTGCCCGGTCAACAACCAGATCCCGGACTTCAACGATCTCGTCTACAACGGCAACTGGGAAGAAGCCTCGCGCAACCTGCACTCGACCAACAACTTCCCCGAATTCACCGG
>JAFVHU010000039.1 GCA_017474385.1 Afipia sp.
AGGGCAGATGTGTTCGACTACATCGAGCGGTTCTACAATGCGACCCGACGTCATTCGACGATCGGATACCTCAGCCCTGTTGAGTTCGAACGGAAGCTGGGATTAGCTTAACTAGCCGTCCACTAAACCGGCAGCAGCTCAATCTCGCTACCAATACTTAACATCGGCTCTTTGGAGAGAGCGGATTTTCTGAATTCTTGGCTATCAAGCAACTCGCCCAACAATCTGAAAGAAGCGGCTCTCCTATATCTTGCTGACTGCGGGGTAGTGAGTGATTTACCTGCGATTCAGAAAGAGCTTGATAGAGCTGACTATAATACACGACGTTCCGTGGCCGATGCTGTTATCGCAATAAATTTGCGAGAGAGCCGTGAGAAGGCGTTCAAGGCACTAATTGAGCTCCAGAACGAGTCTCTTGGTAGAGGTCTCTTATTGGCCCTGTTTGCAAAGACTTCGGGCATATCATCTGAGACATTGCGAAATGTACTCAGTCATCGAAATGCGCAGATTCGGAAGGGGGCTTTGAAGTTACTCAGTAAGCGCCGTGAGTTGACGCTTGAAGATGCCGGTAAGCTATTAGCTGATCCAAATGGTTCAATTCGATTAGATGCAATTTTTGCATCTATGAAACTAGGCAAAGCTTTCTCAACAAACGAGGCTCGGCAAATCTTAGTTAAACCGCAGCCCGGAATCCTGTTCGGTAGCTCTGATAGGGAAGGAGAGAAGAATTTAGAGAGATTTCGCGAAAGAACCTTAGCTTCTCTGAGCAAGAGCGCGTTGGACGATTTGGTAAAGGACATCTCGATCTTCGATATGTCCGCGTACTTCGCTCGAGCGCGAATGCATTTTGGTGCATACGGAGCAGATTTGAGGAAGGTAATCGCTGATAGATTCAAGGATTTTTTTGAATCTCATATTGAAAAAATGTCCAAAGTGAGCTCGTCAGATACTATTCAGAAAACGCGATCCATCGAAGATCGTATGCGTAAGGAGTTGACCCGAAAAGCCGTAGATGTCCTTTGCTCAAAATTTCACGCCTCAGATCTCGCCTTAGTCAGGTCTGTTCTCCAGAGTGATTTTATAGATTATTCCGCGTGCGACATCGAATACTTAAAGAAATTCGGCGAATGGGATGACATCCCACTAGTAATAGCGATTGCAAAAAAGCCAGATTATAGCCGAGGGCTGCTTATGTCAGAGGATGATCGTGTCGCTAGGGCGGCCGACGCGATCTATCACATAGGAAAGAATCGAATCGTGGAAATCCTACAGATGGATATTCCCGGTGACATTCTTTCAAAAATCGTTGCGATAATTTCCCAAGTTTCTTTCGGGCGGCTCGAAGACTCTGTTGTTCTGCAACTGCTGGTTTCTGAGAATGACAGCGTGCGGAAGAACTCTGCACTAAAATGCGTGCAATCATTCTCGAAGGACAGATTGCGAACTATCCTGGCTAGTTACATGAATCCAGACGAGCGTAGATTCTATAATGTAATTTATTGGCTGGATTTTGGAGTTTCATCCACGAAGGAAATCTCTGCTAGAGTGGCAGGCAATATTTTTAGTGAAATTCTAGCGCCCGATCTTGACTAGCGTTGTGAATCTGCGCGCAAGACGCAATACAAAGTATGATAAATCTTTATGTTCATCATACTGTAATCTGGGGCGGGTAAACAGCTAACCATCCTTCAGCGAACCCCCAAGTTGGCAAAGGACGAGAACGGGGAAATTTCTTCGTTCGCCAATGAAGCCGCGCCACACTCGACCCCCGTGGCGCGGTTTTTGTTTTTGTGTGTTTAAGAAGATGTCATGGCCGGGCATAGCCGTCTGAAGGACGGCGTCGCTTCGCTCGCCCCCGGCCATCCACGTCTTTCTTGAAATCGTGAGGTGAAGTCGTGGATCACCGGGTCAAGCCCGGTGATGACGATTGAGAGTGTGGCGCGATTGGTGCCTTGCTGTGCGCCCGGCAATGGTGGGCAAAACTATCGACGTCATTGCGAGGAGCGTAGCGACGAAGCAATCCAGCTTTGCAAGTGTGGATTGCTTCGCGGAGCCTGTCATCGGGCGGCGCTTGCGCCGACCCGTTGGCTCGCAATGACGAGTAGGACAGGCGCAGGAACGCAGCCCTCAAATATACTTCTTCATCTCTGTCAGCAGATCGCTGCGCAAATCCTCGCGGTCCATTGCATAGGCAATGTTCGCGGCGAGGAAGCCCGACTTCGAGCCGCAGTCGTAGCTCTTGCCCTTGAACTTGAAGCCATAGAACGGCTGTGACTTGGCAAGGCCGAGCATCGCATCGGTGAGCTGGATTTCGCCGCCCGCGCCCTTCGGCTGGGTTTCCAGCACGTTGAAGATTTCCGGCTGCAAGATGTAACGCCCGGTGATCGAAAGGTTCGACGGCGCGACTTCCTTCTTCGGCTTTTCGACCATGCCGTCGAGCTCGAACATGTCGCCCTTTGGCTTGCCGACGCCGACCACGCCGTACATGTGGACCTGATCCATCGGCACTTCTTCCACCGCGATGATGTTGGCCTTGTCCGCGCCCGCCGCGTTGGCGGCATCGATCATCTGCTTCAAACCGCTCGGCTTGTTCTTCACCAGCACGTCCGGCAGCAGCACGGCGAACGGCTCGTTGCCGATGATGTCGCGCGCGCACCACACCGCATGGCCGAGGCCGAGCGGCGCCTGCTGCCGCGTGAACGAGGTCGCGCCGGCTTCCGGCTGGTCGCGCTCCAGGATGTCCATTTCCTTCAGCTTGTTGCGCTCGCGCAGCGTGTCCTCAAGCTCGTAGGGCCGGTCGAAGTGGTCTTCGATGACGCCCTTGTTGCGGCCGGTGACGAACACGAGGTGCTCGATGCCGGCTTCCAGCGCTTCGTCCACCACATGCTGGATCAGCGGACGGTCGACCACGGTAAGCATTTCCTTCGGCATGGCCTTGGTTGCGGGCAGGAAGCGGGTGCCAAGACCGGCGACGGGAAACACGGCTTTACGGATTTTCATGAGGCTCTTTGCAGGCTGGGGGAACGTTGAGGGGTGTTAGCAGGTTTTATCGGGCTGAAAAACGGCGGGGCGGGCGATCAGTTCCGTAAAGGTTAGCGGATGAACGGTGGCTGAGTGCCGTGTGGATTTTTTTGAGGCGGGCTCTTCATCCCTCCCCCTTGTGGGGAGGGTGGCGCGTTGCGAGCGCTTGCGAGCGACAAGCCGGGTGGGGGCGAGTTCGCAGACCCCCACCCCGGTCTCGCTGTCGCTCGACCGACCCTCCCCACAAGGGGGAGGGAGAAGAAGGCTTCGCGGGGAGATCGCCGCGTCATCTCGCCGCCGAAAAATGCCGCTTTGTTAATCGGGTGGAAACCCTGTCCGGGCCTCCTGTATCCGGGATAGTCTTGAGCGGGTGAAACGTAAAATGGCACGGATCGAGCGTGAAGAGAGCGCGTGGCGCATGGCCGCGGGCGCAGTCCTGACCATGTCGGTGATCGGCGCGGCGTCGATGCTGGCGGGTCCGGCCCATGGCCAGACCGCGTCGGGGCGCGGGCCGTTGTCGTGGTTCGGCGACATCACCGGCTCGATTCAGCAGCAGCAGCCATCGCAGGCCCCGCGCCAAGTTCAGCCCGCGCCGCGCCGCATGGCGCAGAACGGCACACCGAAGGAATGGAGCGGCGAGGACGGCGCGTCCGGTCACCCCTTGATGACGGCGGATGCGATCCGCCGCTCGGCTGCGAATTTCGACCGCTGCGTCGCCGGGATGTGGCCCGAGGCTGCACGCCGCGGCGTCTCGCAGGCGAGCTTCGAGCGTTTCACGCAAGATCTTTCTCCGGACCTGCGCATCATGGACCTGATGGACTCGCAGCCGGAGTTCACCAAGTCGGTGTGGGATTATCTCGACATCCTCGTCACCGATGCGCGGATCGCGCGCGGCCGCGAGGTGCTGGCGAAAAACGCGGCGACCTTCGCCGCGGTCGAAAAAGCCTACGGCGTCGATCGCTACATCGTCGCGGCGATCTGGGGCATCGAGTCGAACTACGGCACGCAGGGCGGCGACCGCAGCGTGCTGAATTCGACCGCGACGCTGGCCTGCATCGGACGGCGTCAGGGTTATTTCAAGGACGAGTTTCTCGCGGCGCTTGAGATTTTGCATCACGGCGACCTGACGCCGCAGCAGATGCGCGGCTCGTGGGCCGGCGCGTTCGGCGCGACCCAGTTCATGCCCACCGCGTTCAAGAAATTCGCGGTGGATTTCGATCACGACGGCAAGCGCAACACCGTTGACGACGTTCCGGACATCATCGCCTCCACCGCGGCGAAATTCAAAAAGGACGGCTGGGCGCCGGGACAGACCTGGGGCTATGAGGTCGAGGTGCCGCAGGGCTTCAACTATCTCCATGCCGATCGCGCGAAGAATTACACCATCGCGCAGTGGGAGCATCTCGGCGTGCGGCGCGCCGGCGGCAAGCCGTTCCCGCGGGGCACCGACAAGGCGTTCCTGCTGGCGCCTGCGGGCGCGGACGGACCGGGCTTCCTGATGCTCGGAAACTTCCGCTCGATCATGCGCTACAATCCGTCGGAGGCTTATGCGCTCGCCATCGGGCATTTCGCCGACCGGCTGCGCGGCGGCACGCCGTTCGTGCAGGCATGGCCGCGGCAGGAGCGGGTGCTGTCCCGCGACGAGCGGCTGGAATTGCAGCAATTGCTGGCGCAGCGCGGTTTCTATCGCGGCGAGCCGGACGGCAACCTCGGCGGCGAGACCAGGAAGGCGCTGCGCAGCTTCCAGGCCTCGATCGGGGCGCCTGCCGACGGGTTCGCCTCGTCCGGCGTGCTGGAGCGGCTCCGCGGGCGGTAAGTCGCTGGTTTTGGACGGGTTTCCCGGCCCCTGAGGGCCGGGCGGTAACCTTCAAGTTGACATTTTCCGGGCGCACTTGACGGATGCGGCCTGACCCCGGTTTATGGGCCCATTGCCGGAGTTTTGGGGCGTATTATTTGCCCCGGATATGCAACCGCGGCGACTGCGCGAGCGACCAAGATCCATGTCGACACCGAACAGGCCGAAACGGACGTCTTTCCTGCGCGTGTTCACCGAGCGCGGGCCACTAACTGTCTTGGCGGTCGCGGGCGCGATGCTGTTCGGGATCGCCGGACCGGCCTCGGCGCAGTTCTTCGATTTCGGTTTCGGCCGTCCGCAGCGGCCCGCACCGCCTCCGCAGCGCGGCGGCGGATTCTTCTCGCCGTTCGGTGGTGGCGGACTTTTTCAGGAACAGCAGCAGGCGCCGCGGCCGGTGGATTCCTCCCGTGCGCCCGCGGCGGCCAAGCGTGATGCCCCTGCCGAGCGCAACGTGCTGGTGCTCGGCGACGCGATGGCGGACTGGCTTGCCTACGGACTTGAAGACGCGCTGTCGGAAACGCCAGATCTCGGTGTGATCCGCAAGCACAAGACCGTCTCCGGTCTTTTGAAATATCAGCCGAAGGGCGATCCGGCGGACTGGGCCGCGGCGGCGAAGGGAATCCTCGCCACCGAGAAGCCCGACGTCATTGTGGTGATGCTCGGCCTGAACGACCGCATTCCCATTCGTGAGCCGGTTGTTGAGAAGAAGCCCGACGCCAAGCCAGGCGACAAGGACAACAAGAAGAACGCGAAGAAGGATTCCCGCGCCAAGCCGAATGAGGCCGAGGCGGCGAAGCCGGCTGACAAACCCGCCGGCGATAAACCCGCTGACGATGCCGAGAGCAAAACCGCGGACAGCAAGCCGTCCGATTCGGAGGTTGCTCCGGACGACGACGATCCGCCCCAGGTCGCGGCGCCTGACAAGGCCCGCTCGGCTGGCGGCATGTACGACTTCCGCGAGGAGCGCTGGGTCGAACTGTACGCCAAGAAAATCGAGGAGATGATCGCGGTCCTGAAGTCCAAGGGCGTGCCGGTGCTGTGGGTCGGTCTGCCCGCCATTCGCGGCCCCAAGGCCACGTCGGACATGCTGTTCCTCGATGCGCTCTATCGCGACGGCGCGGGCAAGGCCGGCATTACGTATGTCGACGTCTGGGACGGCTTCGTCGATGACGCCGGGCGTTTCGCGCAACAGGGCCCGGACTTCGAAGGCCAGATCCGCCGCCTGCGTTCGACCGACGGTGTGTTCTTCACCAAGGCCGGTGCGCGCAAGCTCGCGCATTATACCGAACGCGAAATCCGCCGCGTGCTCGCCGCTCACACGGGCCCGCTGGCCGTGCCGAGCGAAACCTTCGCGCCGGATTCCAATATCCGTCCGGGTGAAGCTGGCCCGCGTCCGCTAATGGGACCGGTGATGCCGCTGGTGGCCTCGCAGGTCGGCACCGATGAACTGCTCGGCGGCGTCGGCACGCGTCCGGCGTCGGTCGATGCGCTTGCGGCGCGTACACTGGTGAAGGGCGAACCGCTCGCGGCTCCTGCCGGCCGTGCGGACGATTTCTCGTGGCCGCGCCGCGAGGTTGGTGCGCTCAGCGCGCCGCCGAGCGATCCGGCGGTGGCGAGTACGTCCTCGGACGGGACCGCCGCGCCGCAGAAGCCGAAACCGAAGAAGCAGCAAGTCGTCGTCCAGGGACTTTTCAATCCCTCCGCGCCGCCGCCGCAGCAGCGTCCGCGCACCGGACCGCCGCGAGACGGATTCCGTGATGGATTCCTGCGGCCTCCGGGCAATATCGGCTCACAGGGCTTCGGCTTCGGCGGCCTGTTTGGGCGCTGGTAATCGGCGCTTTCTTCGCGGCTGGATCGCGTCAATTCGATGCAGTAGGGTCCGCGCCGCTGCTCCAGAAATTTCCGTCAGGTCGAGATCGTGAACAGAAAACAACGCCGGGCTGAAGGAAAAACCGGCAAGGGCGTTGCGCGTTCGTCCAGCCTTCTCGAAGAGACCTTGTTCCACCAAGCCATGGCGCATCATCAGGCCGGGCGTCTGCGTGATGCCGAGGCGAACTATCGCGAGGTGCTCGCTGCCAACCCTCGCCACACCGGCGCCCTGAGCTATCTCGGTCTGCTCGCGCATCAGGCAGGCCACAGCGAGGGTGCGATCGATCTTCTGCGCAAGGCAATCGCATCGGACAAGCGCAACGCCGAGCCGCATTACAATCTGGCGCGCATCCTGTCCGACTGCGGACGCGACGACGAAGCGATCGTGCACAACCGAAAGGTGCTGGAGATCGATCCGCGCTTTCCCGGCGCGAACAACAATCTCGCCGCGCTGCTGTTGCTTCACGGACGTTCCGCTGAGGCCTTGACGGTTGCCGTCGATGGATTGCGGACAGAGGACACCGCAGGCCTCAAATCGACATTTGTGATGGCGCTCCGTTCGCTCGATCCTGCGGCCGTCAAGCTCGATCCGAATGTCATTCAGCTTCTGGTGCGTGCGTTGCGCGAACCATGGTGCCGCCCGCGCGATCTGTCGGCTGCGGCGGGAGTGATCCTGCTCCGCAGTGCTGCCATGACGCGCTGCGTCGAACGAATATCGCATGCGGAGCCTGCCCGGCTGGCTGAACTGTTCACCCAGAGCGATCTCGCGGCGTTGCGCAACGATGGCCTGCTGGAGGCGCTGCTCGGCACATCGCCGGTCACGACAGTTGAAGTCGAACGAGTTCTGATCGCCATTCGCCGCGCATTGCTGAATGAGATTGCCTCAGGCACGCTTGATGCCGATGAGGCGTGGCTGCCGCTGGCGGCGGCGCTCGGACAACAGGGCTTCATCAACGAATATGTTTTCGACGTCACCGAAGACGAGACGGCTCAGCTTGACCGGCTTCGTGACGAGGTCGCCGGGGCCATCGCGCGGAACGAGGCGGCTGTGCCGATCAAGCTTGCGGTTCTTGCAAGCTATCTGCCGCTGCATTCCATTTTCGGAGCCGAACAGCTTGCGGCACGATCCTGGCCCGATGCAGTGACGTTGCTTGTCGCGCAGCAGGTCGCTGATCATCGCGATGAACAGGCGATACGTTCGGGAATCGAGCGGTTGACCGCAATCGAGGACGACGTTTCGGAAAAGGTGCGCGCGCAGTACGAGGAAAATCCCTATCCGAGATGGAGCAGGATTTTCGCGGAAACCCAGCCGTTGCCGGCCGATCATTATATCGGGATGCGGTTTCCGGGCGCGCCGTACAAGCCGATTGGAAACCGCGCGCTCGATGTCCTGGTCGCGGGTTGCGGCACCGGGCAGCATGCGATCCAGCGGGCGCTGCAATTCAGGTCCGCCAACATCCTCGCCATCGATCTCAGCCTCAGCAGCCTCAGCTACGCGATCAGGAAGTCGAAGGAATTGGGATTGACCAACCTGCGTTATGCGCAGGCGGACATTCTGGCGCTGGAGGGTGACAGGGCATTCGATGTCATCGATTCAAGCGGCGTGCTGCATCACCTGAAAGATCCGCTGACGGGCTGGCGCAGGCTCGCGGGTCTGGTGCGTCCGGGCGGGCTGATGCATATCGGACTTTACAGCGCGACTGCACGCGCCGACATCAATGCCGCGCGCGCGTATCTGGCGCAGCAGGGCAGGGACTATTCCGTTGACGAAGTCCGTCGTCTGCGGGCGGAATTCGCCGGCCGTGCGCCGGGAGATCCGCTGCACAACATCACCGGGTTCAGCGATTTCTTCAGCATGAGCGAATGCCGCGACCTGCTGTTCCATGTTCAGGAGCACCAGTTCTCGATTCCGCAGATCGCAGCCTTCCTTGCGGAGGCCGGCTTTACATTCCTCGGCTTCGAGACGCCGGCGCGGACCAGCTACGTCCGGCGGTTTCCGGACGACAGGGCTGCGACCGATCTTGCGAACTGGGCGGCGTTCGAAGCTGAGAACCCGTCGACCTTCGCGACGATGTATCAGTTCTGGATTCAGAAGAACTAAAGCAGAGCAAGCGCGCGTTTCCGGATTGATGTTCGTCATGCCCGGCCTTGTGCCGGGCATCCACGTTCTTCTGTTTTGCTCTCAAGACGTGGATGGCCGGGACATAGGCGAGCGGCAGCGACGCCGTTCTTCGAACGGCTATGCCCGGCCATGACGATGGTGCCCGGTTCCTGCACACATTTTCACCGGTTCCACTCATCATTTTCCGGAACACCCCGAGCCGTGGGTCGTTGGTCAGCCTCTCAACGTGAAGAGGAGGATGACATGAAGATTCGTATGGCAATGGCAGTCGCGGCGATTTCGCTGACGCCGGGCATGGCGCTCGCACAGACCGCGACGGAGCAGGGCGCGCGCGAGGGCGCGGCGACGGGTCACAGCATCGGCGGCCCGGTCGGCGGAGCCGTTGGTGGAACGGTCGGCGCGGTGGTCGGCACTGCCGTCGACATTCCGGCGGCTGTGATTTCTTCGGTCACAGGGTTGCCCGGACCGTCGGTGGTGGTGAAGGAGCGCGTGGTGGTTGGTGAGCCGCTGCCGGATTATGTCGAGTTGCGCCCGGTGCCGAGCCACACCGAGTATCACTATGCGGTCGTGAACGATCGGCGTGTGATCGTCGAGCCGCGGACCCGGCGTGTCATTCGCGTCATCGAGTAACGGTGCGCTGAGCAGCCGCGCCGGACGATGCGAAGCGAAAGAGCCCCGTCAGCGGACGGGGCTTTTTTGTTTGTTAAACCGAACGCGGTCCAAACAGGATGACCGTGGCGCCGATCAGGCAAAGCGTTGCGCCCGCGACGTCCCATCGGTCGGGCCGCACGCCTTCAGCGGCCCACAGCCACACCAGCGATGCGGCGATATAGACGCCACCATAGGTCGCATATGCGCGTCCGGCGGCGTCGCTCGGCACCAGCGTGAGAAAGTACGCAAACAATACCAGCGATACGATGCCGGGGGCCAGCCACCAGATGGATTTGTCCAGCCGCAGCCAGGCCCAGAACGCGAAGCAGCCGGCGATCTCGACGAGGGCTGCTGCGATGTAGATGAGTGCTGTCATGAGGGCATGGTCCGGAACGCGGGGGGATCGTCATCCTGAGGTGCGAGCGCTTGCGAGCCTCGAAGGATGACAGCGCAGAATTCTTGCCGTCGCCCTTCGAGGCCTCCGCTTCGCTTCGGCACCTCAGGGTGACGGCAATTTAAGGCCTGTCGCGGCTACCGCGGCAGCGTGGTCGATCCCATCAGGAACTGATCGATCGCAGCGGCGCACTGGCGGCCTTCGCGGATCGCCCAGACGACAAGTGACTGTCCGCGGCGCATGTCGCCCGAGGAGAACACCTTCGCGACCGAGGTCTGGTAGTTGTTGGTCGAGGCGCGCACGTTGCCGCGCGGGTCCAGTTCGACGCCGAGCTTCTTGAGCAGACCCTCGTGCACCGGATGGACGAAGCCCATCGCCAGCAGCACCAGTTCGGCCTTCAGCTCGAATTCACTGCCCGGCACCGGCTGGAACTTGTCGTCGACATGGACACAGTGAAGCTTGGCGACCTTGCCGTCGTGGCCGGAGAACTTCTGCGTCAGCACGGCGTATTCGCGGATCGCGCCTTCGGCCTGGCTTGATGAGGTGCGCATCTTCAATGGCCAGTTCGGCCAGGACAGCCCCTTGTTCTCGCGCTCCGGCGGGGCCGGCATGATTTCAAGCTGCGTGACGGACTTCGCGCCCTGACGGATCGATGTGCCGATGCAGTCGGAGCCGGTATCGCCGCCGCCGATCACCACCACATCCTTGCCGCCGGCGAGGATCTCGCGGACGTCGCCGAGCGGCTCGTTGCCGACGCGGCGGTTTTGTTGCGGCAGGAAATCCATCGCGAAGTGAATGCCGTCGAGGTCGCGGCCGGGGATCGGCAGATCGCGCGAGGCTTCCGCGCCGCCGGTCAGTGCCACCGCGTCGTAGACCTTCAGTAAATCCTGCGGCTCGACAGCGCCGGCGTAGTTGCCGCCGACCGGTGTGTTGTAGTGGAAGGTCACGCCTTCGGCTTCCATCTGCGCCACGCGGCGGTCGATGATGCCTTTTTCCATCTTGAAGTCGGGAATGCCGTAACGAAGCAGGCCGCCGGCCTTGGCGAACTTCTCGAACACATGAACATCATGGCCCACGCGCGCGAGCTGCTGCGCGGCGGCAAGGCCCGCGGGGCCGGAGCCGACCACGGCGATCTTCTTGCCGGTCCTGGTGGCTGGGACTTCCGGCTTGAGCCAGCCGCTGTCCCATGCGCGGTCGACGATGGCGCATTCGATGGTCTTGATGGTGACCGGGTTGTCGTCGATGTTCAGCGTGCACGACGCTTCGCACGGCGCCGGGCAGATGCGCCCGGTGAATTCGGGGAAGTTGTTGGTCGAGTGCAGGTTGCGCGAGGCTTCTTCCCAGTTGCCGTTGTAGACGAGATCGTTGAAGTCCGGGATCTGGTTGTTGACCGGGCAGCCGGGCGTGCCGGGCTGAACCGAGCCGGTG
>JAFVHU010000004.1 GCA_017474385.1 Afipia sp.
CAGCTGGAGCGTCTTCACCGGCACGTTACGCATCAGCACGTCAGGATGATCGGTGCCAAGGAAATGATCGTGCTCGCGGTTGCCGAAATACGGAAAGCCGACTGAAGCAACGTCATCCTGGATGTCCATCAGCGACAGCCGAAGTTTCGTCTCCCGCCCATCCGCCGTTCGCTCCTCGAGATTCCAGTTACCCTTCTCGCCCCAGCGGAAGCCGATCGTTCCATTCGGAGCGACAATCTCACCGGAATTCTCGTCATAGGCGACGGTCTTCCATTCCGGGTTATTGGTTTCACCCAATGTGGTGTCGAAGTCGGACGCACGTATAAAGCGCTCCGGCACATAGTACTCGCCCTGCTTCACCAGACGCACCAGCATAGGCATGTCAGTGTATTGACGCGCATAGTCGTTGAAGTACTTGGCCTGCCGATCGATGTGGAATTCGCGCAAGATAACATGACCCATCGCCATGGCGAGGGCGGCATCGGTGCCCTGCTTCGGCGAAACCCATAGATCGGCGAATTTAGACGCTTCCGAATAATCCGGACAGATCACGACGCTCTTGGCGCCCTTGTAGCGAACCTCGGTGTAAAAATGAGCATCTGGCGTACGCGTCTGCGGAACGTTGGAGCCCCACAGGATGAGAAAGCCCGAATTGTACCAATCGGCGCTTTCCGGCACGTCGGTCTGTTCGCCCCAAGTCTGCGGCGATGCCGGCGGCAGGTCGCAATACCAGTCGTAGAACGACATGCACACGCCGCCGAGCAGCGACAGATACCGCGCGCCGGCGGCATAGCTCACCATCGACATCGCCGGAATTGGTGAAAAGCCGAAAATGCGATCCGGCCCGTAACTCTTCACGGTGTAGGCATTCGCGGCCGCAACGATCTCGTTGACCTCATCCCAGCTTGCGCGCACGAAACCACCGAGACCACGCTTCTTGACATAGGAGCCGCGCTTCTCTGGATTCTCGACGATCGACTTCCATGCCGCGACCGGCGTCATCATTACCCGCGCTTCGCGCCACAACTTCAGCAGCCGGGAACGTACCAGCGGATATTTCACGCGGTTACCGGAATAAAGATACCAACTGTAACTTGCGCCACGCGCGCATCCGCGCGGCTCATGATTTGGCAGATCAGGTCGCGTCCGCGGATAATCGGTCTGCTGGGTTTCCCAAGTAACGATGCCGCCTTTGACGTAGACTTTCCACGAGCAGGAGCCCGTACAATTGACGCCGTGCGTGGAGCGAACGATTTTGTCGTGCTGCCAGCGCTTGCGATAGCCATCCTCCCATGATCTGTCTTCGGAGGTCGTGATGCCATGGCCGCCGGCGAATTCGGCTTTGGCTCGCGTAAAGAACGTAAGCCGGTCAAGAAAATGGCTCATCGTTTTTCTCCTTACTGAGCTGGTTGGGTGGCGGACGCCGATACGCCCCGCCGTTCGATGTCATGAAGCAGGCCGCCCCTGCGGGTGTAGACGGCCCAGGTGATCAGTACGCACGTCACATAGAAGATGAAAAATCCCCACAGGGCCGCCTGTACGCCGCCGGTGAGATCGATCGATGTTCCATAGGACTTCGGAATGAAGAATGCGCCGAATGCTGCAATCGCCGAGGTGAAGCCCGTGATCGCGGCCGACTCTTTCTCCGCCTGACGCATGCGCGTCGTGACGTCAGCTCCTGGCATCAAGCGGTCAATCTCCTTGCGCATGATGTTCGGGATCATCTGGAAGGTCGATGCGTTGCCGACGCCCGTCGCAAAGAACAGAAACAGGAACATGGCGAAGAAGCCCCAGAACGCGCCCCGCTGATCCTTGATACCGAGAAAATAGAGAATCCCGACGACGCCCATCATCATCGCCACGAACACCCACAGGGTGACGCGGCCTCCGCCCCATTTGTCGGAGATCCAGCCGGTGGCCGACCGGGACAAGGCACCCACCAGCGGTCCCAGAAACACGAACGGCATTGCATCGACCGCCGGAAACTGCGTCTTCGCCAGCAGCGGGAAGCCCGCCGCATAACCGATGAACGAGCCGAAGGTGCCAGTATAAAGCCAGCACATAATCCAGTTATGCTTGCGTTTGAATATCACGACCTGATCCGCGAACGAGGCCTTCGCCGAAGCAATGTCGTTCATTCCGAACCAGGCGGCGAAGGCACTCGCCGCGATAAACGGCACCCAGATGAAGCCGGCATTCTGCAACCAGAGCGGTGCCTGCTGCGTGCCGCTTGTCACCATCGCCGGATCGCCGCCGAACCAGCCGAACACGCCCGCGGTGATCACGAGCGGCACCACGAACTGCACGGTGCTGACCCCGAGATTGCCGAGTCCGGCGTTGAGCGCGAGCGCATTCCCCTTTTCGGAACGCGGGAAGAAGAACGAGATGTTCGCCATCGAAGAAGCGAAGTTTCCTCCGCCCAGCCCGCACAACAGCGCCAGCACGAGGAAAAGGGCATAAGGAGTCGACGGGTTCTGCACGGCATAGCCGATGCCGACAGCCGGGATCATCAACGACCAAGTCGCGAGCGTCGTCCACAGCCGTCCGCCGAAGATCGGCACCATGAACGAATAGAAGATGCGCAGCACCGCACCGGAAATACCTGGCAACGCAGCCAGCCAAAACAACTCCGCCGTGGTGAACTTGAAGCCGACCGCTGGCAGCTTCGCCACGACCACCGACCATACCTGCCAGATCGCGAACGACAGCAGCAGCGAAGGGATCGATATCCATAAGTTGCGCCGCGCGATGGCGCGCCCCGTCGTATCCCAGAACGTCTTGTCCTCAGGACGCCAGTCGGTCAACACCACGCCGGACAGAGCGCCGACATGTTCCGGCTTGTGGATTTCTTCCATTTCGGGGAATTCGGGCAACTTTCTCAGTGCCTCGCCCGAAACACCGCGCTCCATCTGTCGGATGGCAAGATGCATCCAGGCAAGCGAGGCTGCAACCAGGACGAACAGCAGCATGAAACAGCTCGTCCACAACCCGGTGAGGTCGTTAAGCGCACCGAACACAATCGGAAGCACAAAGCCGCCGAGGCCGCCGATCATCCCGACGAGGCCGCCAACCGCACCAACATGCTTGGGATAATAGACCGGGATGTGCTTGAAGACGGCCGCCTTGCCGAGCGCCATGAAGAAGCCAAGCACGAACACAGTGACGGTGAAGGGCACGAGGCCCATTTCCATATGAAAACTCACCGGCCCGGACACGGTCCGCACGATGTAATCGGCCGGCGGATAGGACAGGATGAACGTACAAAGCACGCCGACGAGGAGTGTCCAGTACATCACCCGGCGCGCGCCATACCGATCCGACAGGTGTCCGCCATATGCGCGGAACACGCTGGCGGGAAACGAGAACATGGCCGCGACCATGCCCGCGGCTTTGATGTTCACGCCGTAAACGTTAATCAGATACTGCGGCAACCACAGCGAAAGAGCGACGAATGCGCCGAAAACGAAGAAGTAGTAAAGCGCAAAGCGCCAAACCTGAATATTTTTGAGAGATTCGAGTTCCAGCCACGCGCTCTTCGGTTTCTCATGATTTTTCCGGCGCGCGAGCACAACCGGATCTTCTTCCGAGAACAGCCAGAAGATAATGGCCATCGCGCCAATCGCCAGCGCCCACACCTGCGCAACGGTTTGCCATCCATAAGCAACCAGCACGAACGGCGCCACGAATTTTGTGACTGCAGCGCCGACATTGCCCGCGCCGAAGATGCCAAGCGCCGTACCCTGCTTACCTGCTGGGTAGAAGCGCGAGACGTAGGCGACGCCGACCGCAAACGAGCCACCGGCTATGCCGACGAAGAGCGCGGCGATCAGAAACTGCGGATAGGTATGCGCCCATGTCAGCAGATAGGTGGCAATCGCAGCCGCCAGCATCACAACGGTGTAGATGCGCCTGCCACCGTACTGGTCGGTCCACACACCGAGGACCAGCCGAATTAGCGATCCGCTCAAGATGGGCGTGCCAACCAGAAGTCCGAATTGGGTTTCGTTAAGGCCCAGATCCTGCTTGATGCGGATGCCGATGATCGAGAAGATCGTCCAAACTGCAAAGCAGATCGTGAAAGCAATGGTCGAAAGCCAAAGCGCCCGACCTGGAGCCGTACCGACTGGACTTGACCCGCTCATAGTGCATCCCCAAAACCCGTATGGGTTGGAGATCGCCTCTTGAGGCCGGAATTGATTTGCGCTGGATCAAGCTGGGGCCGGTCAGCGGTGACTTATATGAAAATAGGCATTGCTGCTTGATGTTTTGTGCATTGCGAAATGACGTTTGTTGCATTCTGAATTGATAAACATCACAATCCATCAGCGATCCTGAAGCGGAGCGATGCCATTGCGTCCCCATGAACTCCAACAGTTGCGGAAATTGCCGCTGTTTGCCGAAATGAGTCTAGAGAATCTGGAGCGTCTGCTGGATGCTGCATTGCTTCAGCAATTTCCAGCCGGTGTCGTCCTGATCCATGAAGGCGATCAGGCCGACTTCCTTCATGTGCTGATCGACGGCCTCGCCGAGATTTACACCGAGCAGGATGGTGGAGAGTGGGGGATCTCACTGGTCAATCCGGTATCGACTTTCATTCTTGCAGCCATCGTCAGCGACCAACCCTATTTGAATTCGGCAAGAACGCTGGTTGAATCACGCGTTCTGCTGATTCCCGCAAAGCGAGCCCGCGAGATTTTCGATCAGGACGTCGCCTTTGCCCGCATGGTCGCAAAAGAACTTGCGCTCGCTTACCGCGGATCGGTCAAGAAACTCAAAGGATACATGGCACGGTCGAGCGTCGAACGGCTGGCCAACTGGTTATTGGCCGAGGCTCAGAAGGACATTGATCAAGGAAATGTCGTGATTCCATTCGACCGCGGCACGCTGGCGTCACACATTGGCACCACGCGGGAAAACCTATCACGAAGCCTTGCGTATCTAACCGAGTACGGTGTGCGGATTCGAGGACGTGAGATTGTCATGGACGACAAGGAGCAACTCGCTGCCTTCGCGCGTCCGCAGCGACTCATCGACGATCCGACATCGTAAGCGCCCGCACCGCAGTCAGCACGATGCAAGAGCTCTTTCGCGGGAAACTAGGCCCCGCCATACTTGATTTATTGCGACATATGACACATATTTAAGTGACACGTGTCAGAGGGGCGCCACCATGGCCGTCGCCGAAAAACCGGGTTCGAAGGGGTCCGGGGATCATTTGCAGAAAGTGGCCGAACTGCTTGGTGGGCCGCGCATCCTGTCGCGCCCCATCACAAGCTCCCTCGACGCCCATGAGCTGTTGGTGCATGGGCTGCCCGGATCCGCGCTGAACCACCTCATTCACGGGCTCCTCGTGATTCACAAGACGGACTCGCTGGAAAAAGCCGTCGGAATGAGCCTTCGCACCTTTCAGCGGCGCAAGGACGCTCCCGACAAGCCGCTCAGCCAGGAACAAAGCGGGCGAACCTGGAAGTTTGCCGATATCCTGGCCAAGGCCACTGACGTATTCGGCTCGCAGGGAGAGGCCGAGCAGTGGCTTGAGCGTCCGGCTATCGGACTTGACCAGCGCCGCCCGATCGATCTGCTTGCCACGCCAGCGGGCATCGAGCTAGTTGAGCAGCATCTCGAACGCCTCGCACACGGCGTCTATGCATGACGCCCTTGCCAGTGCCGTTGGGAGGCAGCCATCTCATCGCCTGGCGCCTCGATCAGGCGCGCTTCGCATCGACCTGGGATAGTGGCGAAGGCGCTTTCCAGTTCGGCGGCCGATGGAACAGCAAAGGTGTTCGCGTCGTCTATAGCGCCCTCGATCCCGCGACCGCGATCCTCGAAGTCGCGGTTCACAAAGGCTTCAAAGCGCTCGACACGCTGCCACATGTCCTGACTGCGCTTCATGTCGGCGACGTGTCTGGCGTTCATGTGGTTCAGCCTGCCGACGTTCCCAACGTCAACTGGCTGCGGCCCGGAATCCCAAGCGCAGGACAGCAGGCGTTCGGTGATGCGCTTCTGACCAAGCACCAGTTCGTCGTCATTCCAAGCGCGGTGTCCACCCATAGCTGGAATCTGATCTTCGATCCGACCAAGGCGACAGGCGCATACCAGCAGCACATTCAGGAAGCCTTCGCACTCGATATGCGTCTCCATCTTCCGGCTTTGACGCCAGGATCATCTCCATAGCAGCGACCGACGCAGCGCTGCCGCCGAGCGCGCCGATATCCATCGATGCTGATATGATCAATGAGGGCCGCAATTCGATGAGGTGGTGGAAGGAAACGCTTCACCAAGCCGCCGATCATCAATGGGACGCATCTGATGGCGGTACAAGAACAGTAGCCCGATGCCCAGTCGTTGGTGCGCTTCGGGAACATCCACGCGATAATCCGAGATTTACGTGCGCTGGATGCTCTTGTTTTCAACATGATATTCCGGAAAACCATAATTTATAATCGATCAAATGTAAGGGGCGAATCTCCGTTCTTTGATTCAAAGCAAACAATGGCAGATAAAAATCCCGTAAACGACATCTGATCCAGACAGCCCAACTGCCATCCAGATCAATCTCGACAATTCATGTCAGGTCGATAGTGCACCCGCGCGACATTTGACAAATCTCTTGTCATGTGGATTTTGCCATAAAAGATATATTTGATATGTATCTTTTAGAACCGATCTAAATAATCACGCTGCATGGTAACTGGGGCAACTGGAATGAAGCAGGAAGTTTTGCGGCACGCGATTGCGACTGAGACGCATTTGCCGACGGCGCCATCGCAGATCATCACACCACTGACAATCGCGATGTTATTGTGCACGACCACCGGCCAAGTTTGCTTTGCACAATCTGCAACGCCGGGCGCGACGATGACTCTCGATCCGATCAACGTCGAAAGCTCGCAAAATGTATCATCGGGCTCCTTGCGTGAGCGATTGAATGCGCTTCCGGGTGGAGTTGGGTTGATTACCGCGAACGAAATGCCTGAGACAGCCAATCTCACGTTGTCCAAGGCCCTCAGCAGCGTTCCCGGCGTCGTCGTGCAGGATTTCTTCGGCGGCAACGATCAGCCGCGCGTCCAGATTCGCGGATCGGGCCTTCAACAGAACCCCGTCGAACGCGGCATCCTGGTTCTTCAGAACGGCCTTCCCATCAACCGTGCTGATGGCTCCTACATCGTCGGCTTCGCCAATCCACAGCAGGCTGATTCGATCGAAGTCTATCGTGGCTACATGGCCAACCGGCTCGGCGCGACCGTGCTCGGTGGCGCCATCAACTTCGCCTCGCCGACGGGATCCAATTCACCCGGCACGAAAGCCGTGATCAGCGGAGGCAGCTTCGGACAATTCAATTTCGGGGGGCAGGCTGGCGGCAAGAAGGACAATGTTGACGCCCTGATCCAGGCCGACATCAGCCGGCGCGACGGCTTCCGCGACTACAATGAATCCCAACGCATCAACGTGAACGGTAATATCGGCGTCGAACTGTCGGAGAACGTGACCACGCGCTTTTTCGCAGGTTATACCGATCTCGGATTCGACGTCGCGGGGCCGCTGACAAAAGCGATGATGGAAGGCAATCCGCGGCAGGTCGCCACCGGGCCGACCTTCATCCCGCCCAGCACGTCAATCAATCCGGGACCAAATGTCGTGCGCGACAAGCCGCGACGCGAGGCCAGCCAGTTCCTGATCGGATCGCGGACGACTGCCACCTTTGACGCCCACATCTACGATGTAGCGCTCGGCTACACCTACACCGACGACATGTTCCGGTTCCCAATCTCATCAGGTGTGCGGACCACCACGGGCGGCGACTTCACCGGTCTTGTGCGCTACGCCTACAAGCCGGACGCGGCGAGCCTGCTGCCACTGTTCGAGAGCACGGCGCAATACACCATCGGCTCCGCGGATCGCGGCAATTACATCAATCAGGGCGGAAGGACCGGCGCCAAATTCGGCGAGAGCGAACTCGATGCGACGACGCTGTCGCTCTATTCGGGCCTGAACCTCCCTGTCTGGCAATCGGTCTTCCTATCGCCCGCGATTTCCTACGCCTATGCAACGCGCGATAACAAGGACACCTACAATCTCGCGACACGCCCGACGATCGCCTACAATCCGGCCAATCCTACGATGCTGCTGCCCAACGGCGCTGTCCCGACTGTCAGCACGAACTACAACAGGACATACAGCGGCTGGAATCCGAGCCTCGGCCTGAGCTATCGACCCGACAGCAATCAGACCATCTTCGCCGCGGTCAGCCGCAGCTTCGAGCCCCCGACGCATGACGATTTGCTGGCAACCATCAACGGCACGCCCAACAGCAGCGCAGGCCGTCCGGCTCCCGGGAATCCCGGCCTAGTCTCCGCCGCATTCCTTACTCCGAACCTGAAAGCCCAGACCGCAACGACCATCGAAGGCGGCTGGCGCGGCCAGCGTAACGTCTTCTCGTGGGATGCGGTGGTTTACTACTCTTGGGTGAACAACGAACTGCTCAGCCTGCGCGATGCAACGGGCGCATCGATCGGCGCTATCAACGCCGACAAGACGACGCATTTCGGCATCGAGCTTGGAGGCGGCGCGAAGCTGTCCGAACAGCTCACCACCCGCGTCGCCTACACCTATCAGGATTTCCGCTTCAAGGACGATCCGGTGCGCGGCAACAATCGCTTGGCCGGCGCACCCCGCCATCTCATCAACGCCATGCTGCAATTCCAGGCGACTGACGCGTGGAGACTTCAAGGCGCGGTGCGATGGAGTCCCGACAAGACGCCGGTCGACAACATGAACACTTTGTTTGCTGATCCGTATGCCGTCGTCGATGTGCGGACCGAATACAAGCTCAACCAGCATTTCACGCTGTTCGCGGAAGTCACCAACCTGTTCAACGAGACCTACGCCTCATCGACACTGATCGTCGATGTGGCGCGGCCGGATCAGGCAGCGTTCCTGCCCGGCGACGGGCGAGGTTATTACGGAGGCATCAAGGCAAAGTTCTAGGCGCCCCGAAATCCAGGACAGGAAGTTTCCATGCTGAATCGCCGCACATTCGTAACCGCCTCGACAGCGATGTTTGCATGTCCACGCATTGGTCGTACCGCCGAGCCGCTGACGCTGTGGGGACCGCCCGCCGCCCCTTCGATCATCCTGGCGCAAGCCATCGCGGACGGACTTCTCAAGCCCTTCGCTCCCGGCGCGTCGTTCAAGGCCTGGAAAACGCCCGATGAAATGCGGGCCGGCCTCAGCTCCGGCAACATGACGGCGGTGGTCGTTCCGAGCAACGTCGCCGCCAACCTTTACAATCGCGGACTCGGAGTGCGGCTCGCCAATGTGATGACGCGCGGTCTGCTCTACGTCGTGGCGCCATCCGGGACGGTGACTGATATCGCCAGCCTGAAAGGCATGCGCGTGGCCGTACCCTTCCGCAACGATATGCCCGATCTCATTTTCCGCCGCCTGCTGGCAGCGGCAGGTCTTCATCCGTCGGACATCGCAATCGAGTATTCAGGAACACCGCCGGAAGCAGTGCAGTTGCTGATTTCAGGCCGCGTGAACGCAGCGCTCCTCACTGAGCCGGCGAGCACCGGCTCCATTATGCGCGCCAAGTGGACAGCGTGGAAGAATCTCGAACACGCCATCGATTGTCAGAAAGTCTGGACAAGGGCTACGGGAAGCGCGACGATTCCACAGGCGGGACTTGCGGTGACCGATAAGCTCACAGCGCAGATCGGGGCTGACGGCATCGTCGCTCTACAACAGGCGCTCGAGACCGCTGTGACGGCTGTGATCAAGGATCCCTCCGCAGCTGCAGGCCTTGCAGCCCCGGAATTCGGCCTTCCCGCGACAGTCATCGAACGCTCCATAGAATACAGCAACCTTGTCGTTGCGCGCGCAACTACGGCCCGCGCCGATCTCACAACGCTGTTCGATGTGCTTGCCAAGGAAGACCCGCGCATCATCGGTGGAAAGCAACCCGACAACGGGTTCTTCGCCTTATGAGATCGACACCGTGAAACTGACAGCGCATAGTCTCGCCTTCGCCGCATGGGCTGGTCGCTATCTGTGGTCGGGATGGGCGGGTGCTGCGGGCCTGTTCTGTTTGGCAGCCGCTTGGCAGGCGGGCCATGAAATCTATGGCTCGTTCGTACTGCCTTCGCCGCTGGAAACTCTTTATGCTATCGGCAGTATCGGTCAGGAGTCTAGCTTCGCGAAAGCAGCGGGTGAAACTGCGATCCGCTCACTCGCCGGCTTTGCGCTTGCGGTCGCGTTCGGTAGCGCCGCCGGGATCATCGCAGGCTTTTCGTTCGCGGCGATGCGACTGACAAGACCGATTGTCACCGTGATTCTCGGCGTGCCGCCGATCGCATGGATCGTGCTTGCCCTGATCTGGTTCGGATCGAACGGAGGATCGGCCGTACTAACGGTAGTGGTTGCTGCGCTGCCGATTTCATTCGCCGGCGGTCTACAAGGTGTTGCCACACGCGACCGCTCACTGGACATGATGGCCCGCTCCTTCGGGGCAGGCGCATGGACACGCTTTCGCACCATCACCGCGCCTCATCTCGTCTCGTATCTCTTTCCGGCCTGGACCACAACAGCCGGCACGGCCTGGAAAGTCACCGTGATGGCGGAACTGCTGTCGAACTCCGGCGGGATCGGCGGCGAACTGGCCACCGCCCGCGCACTGTTCGATATTCCTCGCGTGATGGCGCTGATCGTGGTCACTGTCGCGTTTGCCCTGTTCACCGAATACCTGCTGCTGCACCCGATCCGCGATCGTCTGGAGAACTGGCGCGAAGCCGGCTTGCCATGGGGGATCAAACGATGAAGCTCGTGCTGGAAGGAATCGGCCATGCCTTCCTTGGCCGTGCGGTGTTCGAGAAACTCGATTTCTCGCTGGCGCCCGGCGAGGTCGTCGCTCTGCTCGGTCCCTCCGGTTGCGGCAAGACCACGTTGCTGCAAATCGCGGCTGGTCTTATCGATCCGCTGCGCGGGCGCATCCGTAGGTCCTATCGGCGTCACGCGGTAGTTTTTCAGGAGTCACGGCTACTGCCGTGGGTAACGACCCGCGACAATATTTCCTACGGACTCCGCGTAACGGGAGGCAAAAGCACTTCACGCCGCCAGATCGCGGAACGACGTGCGCGCGAAGTCGGCCTTCATCCCAACGACCTCGATAAGTATCCTGTCGAACTATCCGGCGGCATGCGCCAGCGCGCTGCGGTCGCGCGGGCGCTGGCGGTCGATCCCGATGTGATTTTCTTCGATGAACCATTCACGGCGGTCGATGTCGGCCTCAAGCGTGTACTTCAGGATCTCGTGATCGCTGCCGCGGCGCGGGAGCATTTTTCCGCACTATTCGTCACACACGATCTCTCAGAGGCGGTGCGCGTCGCCGATCGACTGGTCGTGCTATCGGAAGGCGGCACTGGATTCGTCACCAATCGCCGCATCGACGGACGGCCCGGTGACCGCAGTGACCGCGCCATCTTCGATATGATGGAAGCATGGTCGCGTGATCCCGCATTTTCCGAACTATTCGACGGCGAAAGAAAAGGGTTGCCGTGACGATTGCATTATTGCAGGGAACAGACGCGAGCGTCCGTCGCCACCCGCTGCTGGTCGAAGGACTGCTGCTGTTCTTTCCGGTTGCAGCGCTCCACGCGATGCTATCACCGCTGATATGGACCACGCTGTTTGTATTCGCGCTGCCGTACACGCATGCGATTCCGTCCCATCAATGGCACGCGCATGAGATGATATTTGGCACATATGGCGCGGCACTCGCAGGGTTCTTGACGTCAGCCGTTCCCGAATGGACGGACACGCAGCCCCGACGGGGACGCGACCTCCTGCTGCTGCTTGGTCTCTGGCTGCCGGGACGAATCGTCGGCCTTCTCGGCATCGAAGCACTTGTGTTTCCCGTCGGCGTCACGGACGTCGCGTTCCTGTCGCTGCTGTTCTGGTATGTGCTGAAACCTCTGCTGGAACGGCGCAGCACCCGGCATGCTTCCTTCGCCATCTGGGTCGGACTGTTTGCGCTCGCCGAGTTGGGCATTCGTGCAGCATGGCTAACCGGACGGATCGATCTCGCTGGACAACTTCTCCAGACGTCGCTGATCATCTTTCTGGTGTTCTTCGCGCTGGCAGTTGCCCGCATCAATATCGTCGTGATCAATCTCGCGCTGGATCCAAGCGGAGAGACGACGCCCTATCGCCCGCATCCGGGACGCCAAAACCTCGCCGCCGGCATGGTGTCGATTTATGCCGTCGCAGCGCTGGCGTTTCCGCACTCCACCGCACCCTCCTACCTCGCTCTCGCCGCTGCGGCGACTTTCTTCGATCGGCTTGCCGAATGGTTCATCGGCATGGCCGTCCTGAAGACGCAAGTACTCGCCCTTGCCATTGCCAATGCATTTGCCGGAGGAGGTTTTCTGCTGATCGGCCTGTCCGGCCTGGGAGCTCCCGTCGCGACGGCAACCGGACTGCACATGCTTTCAGTCGGCAGCCTCGGTCTTGCCGTACTGGCTGTTTTCATCGTCGCGGGCTTGCGCCATACCGGTCGCTCGCTAGTCCTCCCTTGGCAGGCACATGCGGCCGTGGCGCTGATGGTATGCGCGAGCATCGTACGCATTTTACCTGAATTGGGCTTAGGTCCGTCTCTGACCGGCCTCCACTACGGACTGAGTGCCGCATTGTGGTCGGCCGCATACGGTGTCTGGCTCGCCGGCTTTCTGCCGTTCCTTATGAACCCAATGAATGAGGCACACGGCTGCAAATAATCGTCGCGAAAGGTATGAACAGCAGCACAAAATAGCGACACAGCATTGCGATAGCGCAAAGTGAAGCTCGGAGGACTTGCTAAATGTTGCAGGCGATGGCCCCGCGGAACACGGGCATCGTTCCTCTGAAGTAGAATGGAGCGCACAAATGGGTCATCCTCGCAAATCCTCCGAGAGGCTATCGCCTGTTCTGCGCCAGCGTCACGGCAACCAGCAGGATGAAATCTTGCAGCCGACGTGCGCGGATCATGAGGACGGCACGCTGACCCCTGTCGATCTCGCGGTCGAGAAAGGGGTGAGGTTGAGACTTCCCGTGACGACGGAGTCCGTCGATCTGAAACACGCCTCTGGACGTGTTCTGGCGCAGACCCTCACTGCGCAAGCGCCGCAACCCTACTTCGATTACAGTGCGATGGATGGCTATGCCGTCAATGTCGAGGACATTGGTAGCTCTCTGCCGGTAAGGTTGAGACTGATCGGGCACATCGCAGCCAGCCGCACGAAGGAAGAAATCACCCTGAGAACCCGTAGCGCCGTCAGAATTCTGACTGGAGCACCGATCCCGCCCGGCGCGAATGCCGTCATCGCCCAAGAAGAAATACGGCGCGAGGGGGATATTGTCGTGCTTTCCCGCATACCACAACGTGGCGAGAACATCAGGCTCCGCGGCGAGGATGTCCAGACCGGCGACACATTGATCGAGCGCAGGAGTCTGATGGACCCGCGGGCGATGGGCGTCGCGGCATCGGCGGGAATACCGCGGGTGGAGCTGTTCCGCAAACTCCGCGTTGCTATCTTCTCGACAGGGTCCGAATTGCGCCAGCCCGGGGAGGATATAGCGCCGGGTGAGATTTACAATTCGAACCGCTACATTCTGCGAGGCCTGCTGGACAAACCCTGGATCGACCTCATCGATCTTGGCACTTCTCATGACGAGCCTAAAGTGTTGCGCGCCTATATGAGAGATGCCGCAGCGCAGGCGGATGTAGTTATCACCACAGGCGGCGTTTCGGTCGGCGATGAAGATCATATGGCTGACGTCGTCCGAGGTTGCGATGGAACGATCGCAGTCACCCGCGTCGCAATCAAACCCGGAAAGCCGCTAACACTCGGTCAGGTCGGACAGGCCGCTTATATCGGCCTCCCAGGTAATCCCGGGGCAGTCTTCACGACGTTCCGCGTCGTGGTCGATGGCTTATTGCGAGCATGGGCCGGTCTGAAGCAGCGCGTTGAGCCTGTACGTCCCGTGATCGCAGATTTCACATGGACATGCCGGACCGGGCGTTCGACTTATCTGCCTGGAGTTCTCAAGGGATATAACGCTAACGGAGCCCCCCTTGTGGATGTACTTCCAAGAAACAATTCCGGAAAGCTCTTCCTTCTAAGCAAGGCGGAGGGGTTTGTCGTGATCAAACCCGACTACGGCGATGTTAAGCCTGGTGATCTGGTCGGATGGTTTGCCCTGTAGGAACGCCAACTTTCATTATGCATGACAAGATATGCCCGTGAACCCTCACCGAGCCCCCGCACGCATGCGCTCCGATCTCAACATTCGTTATGGCGAGGAACGTCTACCGCGCTACACTAGCTATCCGACCGCGCCGCATTTTTCACGCACTATCTCGCAGCAGACCTATCGCCAGTGGCTCGCATCGATTCCGCAACAACAAACGGTTTCGCTCTAC
Source organism: Afipia sp. (assembly GCA_017474385.1). Classification (GTDB taxonomy): domain Bacteria; phylum Pseudomonadota; class Alphaproteobacteria; order Rhizobiales; family Xanthobacteraceae; genus Afipia. The sequence goes on from JAFVHU010000004.1 coordinate 14,456, forward strand.
CTACACGTTCCCTTCTGCCGGTCCATGTGCTGGTATTGCGGTTGCAATACGACGATTGCCCGGCGCAACGAGCCCATCGCCGAATATCTCGCCGCGCTGCGACGCGAGATCGACATGGTGGCAAGTCATGTCGCGCGGCCGCTCAGGATCAATCACATACACTTCGGCGGAGGAACGCCGACCATCGTGACGCCCTCGCAGTTTGCAGAACTGATGAATATTCTGAGGCAAAAATTCACTCTTCTTCCCGACGCTGAGGTGGCCGTCGAGATCGATCCGCGCACGCTCACCCGTGAGATGATACTTGAACTCGGCGCAAGCGGCGTCATGCGGGCCAGCCTCGGCGTGCAGAGCTTCGACCCCGCCGTGCAGCAAGCCATCAATCGTATTCAGAGTTTTAAAGACACGGCCGCTGCGACCGAACAATTGCGAGCGGCTGGTGTGCGCGGCATAAACTTCGACCTGATCTACGGCTTGCCGCATCAGACAGTGGCGTCATGTTTCGATACGGTCAGGAAATGCCTTTGGCTTCGTCCCGACCGTCTCTCGGTCTTTGGTTATGCGCATGTACCCACGTTCAAGAAACACCAGCGCAAGATTGATGAAGCCGCACTTCCAGATGGTGCCAATCGCCACCTTCAGGCGAACATGATCGCCTACTCCTTGACCGCGGCAGGCTATCGGCAGATCGGCCTCGATCATTTCGCCTTTCCGAGAGATAGTCTGGCGACGGCGCAAGCGGCGGGGAGCCTTCACCGGAATTTTCAAGGTTATACTACCGACACAAGTGATGTCCTGATCGGCTTCGGCGCAAGCGCCATTGGGCGGCTTAACCAAGGCTACGTCCAGAATGACGCCGCGACCCAATCCTATTGCACGCAGATCGGCCGCGGCGATCTGGCGACCGAGAAGGGCTATGCGCTGACAGCCGATGACCGCCTGCGTGCCGACATTATCGAACGTATCATGTGCGACTTCCGCGTCGACCTTCAGCAGGTTTGCACGAGGCATGGCACAACGCCGGCAGCCACCCTACAATCAGCCACCCGCCTGCACAGACTGACGGCTGATGGCGTCGTTAGTCTCGACGGCGCTGTGCTTTCAGTCAGGGATGACGCACGCCATCTGGTGCGCAGCGTCGCCTCCGCGTTCGATGCGTACATCGGGACATCCGGCCCGGTCTACAGCCGCGCTGTCTGAAACAGGCGACTACCGGATCTTGCTGACTGCGCACGAAAGCTCATCGCGCGGACAGTTCACCTTGGGCGGATCAATGTCACGCAAGGCGGCCGCGCCAGCCGCAGCCGAATGGCCGATTTCATCAAACAGCAGCGCCATTTCCACGAAAACAGTGCGGTCCCTCTCGTTCTCGGTCAATTGGTTGAGTTCCGACAGAAGCGCGAGAATGGCGGCGATGCGATCCTTGTGATCGCGGGCACGAAGCAGCGACCGTCGCGAAAGACGGCGCGCTTCAAGATCCGAGAAACGCTCAAGAGCGCCGCTGAGAAGCTCTCGGCAGCTGCAGTCCAGATCCGTGCGTGTCAGCACAATCTGTAGCCGTGCGATCAGATCGAAAGTTTCGCTGTTTCGGCCTTGCTCCGCCATGACCGTTTCTTTCCCAATTCGTGCTGACGCTGCGTTGTCGTGGCTCATGGCATCGAATGCTGCATCTGTGCCCGGCCGCCAGCCAGACCAGGCTCCTTGGAGGCTGAGATAAACGCAGCGCCCAGCTGTCCATGCACGAAGCCATTCGCGAACGGAGCATCGGGATAAATCTGCGACAGCGCGCGAGTCGCATCCTCGTGTTCCCGATTGCCGTCGACCACGTCGCGGAAAACCTGGGCAACCGCGACCATGTCGCATTGCTGCGGCGACAGGCGAAGTGCACCGACACCCACTGCGGCAAGCTCTTCCACCTCCCCCAGCAAATTGCCACACGCATGCGACATGGTCTGCACTCCATTCATGGCAAGGAACGGCTCGCCATCGAGCGTGGTCACAGTCAGCCCGTCCGGATCTTTCTCGCAAACGAAACGGCAATTGTCCTTTGACAGCTTGTGAAGGCGGGCATGATAACAGCGTGCGGAGATCGCCAGCGGCACGCGACCGAAGGCAAAGACCTCCGTTGTGACGTCTGGCAAAGCGGTCGCGATGGTCCGGATCGAGTCCATCGGCAATTCGGGGGGCAGGCAGATCCGACGCGCCCCCCGTCCGGCGAAGTAGGCGGCGGTCGCCTCGTTGTAGATATTCACAAACGGGCCGATTGCATAAGGGCGACCCGCGAGCGATCCAAAGCAGGATAGATCGTTCGCCTCCACCATGAAGTCCGTGTTTCCGGCAAGTTCCGCCATCTGCCGTCGCTCCCGTTGCAACGACACGAGAATGAGAGATCCGAGAACAACCTGCTTGCCGCAAGCCGCGAGCCGCTCGATCACCACAGGCATATGTTCCGCGAAAAACGGCGAACGTTTCGAACATACGATTTCGCCGACCACGACCACATCGACGGGCGCTTCCTCGGCAATGCGGAAATAGAAGTCGCGCCACTGCTCAGGTTGCCAATGGTAGAGCACAGGCCCAAGGGTCAATTGCATCGGCGTGACCTCACCCGAGATATGTCGTGAATCATGAACATATATGACATCATCGCCAGCTCTTGCGATAAGCTCCGGCAGTCGTTGATTGACCTTCGGTGAGAGCGACCAGCCCGCCCACCGGAGCAGGAAGACCGCCTTCCAGTTCTGCGAGCGTTTGACGAAAATTGCGGACCACGCGCTCGATATAGGCGCGACCGCGTTGCCGTCCCTCGATTTTCAGCGCCGTGACGCCGGCTTTCTGCAATTCCGGCAGCATGGAGGTTGCATCGAGACTCACCGGGTCCTCGAAAAGATAGCCGGCACCATACTCAGTCTGGAAACGTCCCTTGCACAGCGTCGGGTATCCCGCCGCCTCCTCCGCGGAAAACTTGTTGATTGTGAATTCGCCGAGGCGCGAGATGAGCTGCCCATCCCGCTTGAGATAGTGGACATCGCTTGCCGGTGAACAAACGCCGTGCATGTTCGGGGATTTTCCCGTGGCGTAGGAGGAGAGCGAACAGCGCCCCTCCTCCATGACGCAAAGGCCGCCAAAGACGAAGATCTCGATCTCGCAACTGACCTCGCGCGCAATCGCAGCGATTTCGGCCACGCTCAACACTCGGGGCAGAACGACCCGGCGCGCTCCGAACGCCTTCACATAGAAATTGATTGCATCCGGATTGGCAGCGGCGGCCTGAACCGAAACATGAAGGCGCTGGTCCGGATAACGTTGCGCCGCGTAGTCGAGTACGCCGACGTCGGCGACAATCAAAGCATCTGCGCCCGCCTCGACCGCATCGTCGACCGCGCGTTTCCAGACGTCGAGCGCTCCCGCTCGCGCGAACGTGTTAATGGCAACCAGAACCTTAACGTCATATTTGTGGGCACGCGCGACCCCCGCCCGCAGTTCTTCGCGGCTGAAATTAAGCCCAGGAAAATTGCGCGCATTAGTCTCGTCGCGAAAACCGCAATAGACCGCATCCGCCCCTGCTTCAACGGCGGCCTTGAGTGCGGCTGGCGTTCCGGCGGGACAGATCAGCTCCATGATCCGCCTTTGGACGTCAGATCGCTCCGCTGCTGTCCGGGGGGATCGCCGATGACGCTCCGCACGAACCGCTCGACGACGGGCGACAACGGTCCCATCCACGCGACGGATTCAGCGACAATGTCAATTCCGGCGTCATCGATTGCGTTACGCAGCGCGACCGCTGCCTCCATATCGCCCTCGATCTGAAGATCCCGCGAAAAGAAAAGCGCGTCCCCATCGCAGGACCCGTCCACGAGTCCAATGAGCGCCGCGAGAGGCCCCGTAATCCGGACGTCAATCTGTCGCGGCAGGGACCTTGTTGCAGTGACCGTTGGGTTCACCCTCCTGGGCTTGAGCACAAAGGCGAAAGGCAGGTCTGTCGGATCGAGCCCGTACCGTTTGGCGGCATGGGCGCCGAGACGATCGAAAATTTGCGGATGCCGCTTCTGTATCCCGTAAAGCGAGGCGGCGAGTACCGGCTGCAACGGCAAAAGCGGCAGGACTCGCCCCGCAAGGGCAAACACAAGCGGCAGCCTCGATATGGACGAACCGGATACCGACATGAGACTTCCCCCTTTCAAGTCTTCATATCATCCGGCCGAAACGAACTCTTTGTTCGAGAACAATGAACATTCGGAGAATCCATGCTGAATATGATTCTAAGGAAGCGGTGTGCCGCGTCCCTCCCGTGATTTCCAGACTCGCACATTTTCGGTACGTGCCCTGGAGATGGCGGCCCCTTCCACTCCACGATGACGGTCTCATATGATCCAGCGCGCAGACGTGATCTTTCTGGAGGAACTCGGTCAACGAGTCATGGCCGCACGCGGTATTCGCGGCATGTCGCGCAAGACGCTGGCCCAGACGTCGGGCATTTCCGAACGTTACATTGCGCTACTTGAGAGTGGCAGAGGCAACATCTCCATCGTACTGCTGCGCCGAGTATCGAACGCAATGGCCATATCCTTGGTCGATCTCATTCCATCCGGCAAGCCGCATCGCCGATGGACCGATGCCGCCCGCTCCATACCCCTGCAGGCGGGAAAGCATTGATCGCACACGCATAGACTGCGGTGGGAGCGGCCACAGCTTCCGCCGCCATGTTCGCTGAACATGACACTGGCCTATACAGATCCGTATCCTCCAGCAAAGACGCAGAGGAATACTTATCGACTCTGAGATTCTGGAGAACATACCCGTGCTGCGCCGCGACCAGCCACCTTTCACCAATCTACGCAGTTTCCTTTCCCATCTTGAAAATGGCGGCAGGCTTATCCGAATCCGCGAACCGATATCGGTCGTCCACGAGATGACCGAAATTCATCGACGCGTCCTGCAGGCAGGCGGCCCGGCGCTGATGTTCGAGGCGGCGATTAAGGCCGACGGCACTACAGCTGAAATGCCTGTCCTCGTGAATCTGTTCGGCACACGGGAACGCGTCGCCTGGGGACTCGGCGTCAATCCCGATCGGCTTGCAGCCCTTGGCGAAGCGCTCGCGGAACTGAGTGAGCCGCGTCCGCCGCGCGATTTCGCAGACGCGATCGTGAAACTGCCTCTTGCTCGCGGAATCATGGCGATGCGCCCCAAGCAGGTCGACACGCCGCCTGTACAGGACATTGTTTGGCGCGGAGAATCGATCGATCTTCTGCGGCTGCCGGCGCAGGTCTGCTGGCCGCAGGAACCAGCGCCGCTCATCACCTGGCCGATGGTCATCACCGGGCCGCCCGACGACGAGGCCGGCAACAATGCCAATGTTGGCGTTTACAGAATGCAGGTGATCGGCCGCGATCGTGCGATCCTGCGCTGGCTCGCCCACCGCGGGGGCGCCCGCCATCATCACCAATGGAAGGCTCGCGGGCTCGACATGCCGATTGCTATCGCAATTGGTGCCGATCCCGCAACGATTCTCTCAGCAGTTCTTCCCCTGCCAGAAACACTCTCTGAATTCCGTTTCGCTGGCCTCCTTCGCGGTGCGCGTCTTCCGCTCGCGCGTTGCGTCAGCGTCCCGCTGATGATTCCCGCCGAAGCGGAGATCGTCATAGAAGGCACCGTCTCCGCAAGCGAGACAGCCCCGGAAGGCCCGTTTGGCGATCACACCGGCTACTACAACGCCGTCGAGAATTTTCCCGTGATGCGCGTGTCCGCGATCACCATGCGCCGACAGCCGATCTATCTTTCCACCTTCACCGGCCGACCACCCGACGAACCTTCGCGCATCGGCGAAGTTTTCAACGAGCTTCTCGTGCCGTTGCTCAAGAAGCGGCTTCCCGAAATCGTCGATCTGTGGCTCCCCCCCGAAGCGTGTTCATATCGGATCGCGGTCGCATCTATTGCTAAGCGCTATCCGGGACAGGCGCGGCGGGTCATGCTTGCGCTCTGGTCAATGCTGCCGCAGCTCACCTACACGAAATTTCTCATCCTCGTTGATCCAGACATCGATGTACGCAACTGGTCCGACGTGATGTGGGCGATGGCTACCCGTTCCGATCCCTCACGCGACCTCATCACGCTGACGGACACGCCGATCGACTATCTCGACTTCGCTTCTCCCAAGCCGGGCCTCGGCGGCAAGCTTGGTATCGACGCGACCACGAAAGTCCATCCCGAGACGGATCGCGAATGGGGGCGACTCCTCACCATGGACAGCGCGGTCGTCGAGCGCGTGGACAGGCTCTGGCAGCAGCTCGGCCTACCGCCAAACGCCGCATTCGGAGAGAGCGCGCGATGAGCAACCGGTTACGAGTCGTGGTCGGCATCAGCGGGGCCTCGGGCGCAGCGCTCGGCGTACGAGTTGCCGAGTTGCTATCGGAGAATGACCAATGCGATGTCCATCTGGTGGTCACGCGCAGTGCCGAACGGACGCTCCGACACGAAATAGGGCCAAACGCTCTGTCGGCTGTCTCCGCGCTAGTCACGCACCATCACCCAAATGAAGACATCGGCGCGAGCATCGCCAGTGGTTCCTTTCGCACCGCGGGCATGATCGTGGCACCGTGCTCGATCCGCACTTTGTCTGCGATCGCCGCGGGAGCCGCAGACAATCTTCTGGTCCGCGCGGCAGACGTTCAACTCAAGGAGCGGCGGAAGCTCGTGCTGATGGTGCGGGAGGCTCCTCTGCATCTCGGTCATCTGCGAGCAATGGCTGCGGCGACAGAAATCGGCGCAATCATTGCGCCGCCAGTTCCGGCATTCTATCAGAAGCCAAGTTCGATATTCGAGATGGTCGATCATATCGCGCGGCGGACGATCGACCTTCTCAATCTCGATCTCGACATTTCGGCGCGCGAATGGGAGGGCTAATGCTGCTCTTCAGCTACCGGCGAACACGCGTCGCCTTTTAGAACGTCGCATCGAAGGAAGACTGCATCACCTCATTATGAATGAAACCGCGCTGCGCATAAGCGAGCGTCATTTCGGCCAGTGCGGGCGCCAGCAGAAATCCATGACGGTAAAGCCCGTTCACTGATATTTTTCGATTGCCGACGATGATGCGCGGCAGGTTGTCCGGAAACGCAGGCCGAAGCCCTGCCCCGATCTCGACGATACGCGCTTCGCCGAATGCCGGATGAACGGCATAAGCGGCGGTGAGCAATTCCAGCGCCGAGCGCACGCTGACCCCGGTATCCTCGCTCTCGATGGTGGTGGCGCCGATCATGAAGCAATTGTCATCGCGCGGAATGACGTAGATTGGCCAGCGGGGGTGCAGCAAGCGTACCGGGCGCGACAACTGTACTTCCGCCGTTTCAATGATGGCCATCTCACCCTTAACGCCGCGTAGGTCGGAGGATTCTTTACGGGCTGCAAGGCCCCGGCAATCGATCACAATGCTGTCGGTCTCCTTAGCAAGCTGTTCTGGATCGCATTCAGACTGGAATCGAACGATGCCACCATTCGCTACAAACCTTGCATGCAGTTGCGGCAACACGACGCGTGGTTCAACATGGCCCTCGCCCGCAAAGAACAGGCCTTCACGAAACCTTCCGTCCAGCGATGGCTCAAGGCTCATGACACCCCCTGCATCAAGGCGTTCATGGCCGGTCGTCCGCTTTGCGAAGCGCTCGAAGTCCGGGCGATCTCGTGAATTAGCGACGACAAGAGACCCGTTGAACGGTGTTTCGGGCAAATGTTGACGCCACAGATCGAGCGACCGAACGCCGAGACGCGTGATCAGCGGTTCGGAAGATTCGCCTTCACACCAGGGCGCCAGCATGCCGCCAGCCCAATGACTGGTCGCTTCGGTCATCTCGGCGCTGTCGCGATCGAGCAGTGTGACATCGTAGCCTGCATGCGCAAACAGTAGCGCTTGCCAGCTACCGGCGATGCCTGCGCCAATTACAATGACGGAAGATGTTCCGTATAGGGAAGATGGTTCTCGAAGCATTCCCGTCCCCTCGCCGGCGTGACTCGGATCAAGTCACCGCGCTTTTCCCGTTGCAAAGTTACGGTATCTCAGCTCCTTGCTGGAGCGCCCCTCAGACACTTTGCATTCAATCTTAGCCCGACCATCGTTGCGTTGATCCGGATCAAGATATGATCACGTCTGGCCCCTACCGATAGAGCTTCCCGTCGTCGGCGCCGTCTAATCGTCGTCGCGCTCGATAATTGCAACCTAGCCTATCTCGTTTCGCCCGCCGGTAGCTTCCCGTTCAGCGCCGGGTTTGCGTCGAACAGATCCGGCAGGAAATCGTCGGGCGTCTGGACCTTGACGCCGAGTGCGGCCAGCGCTGCGAAGTCGAAGTCTTTCAGGTTGCTCGCCACCAACACGCTGGGCGCGGTAGTCGCAGCGGCGGATGCGACGTGCCTATCCCTCCAGTGGGTGGCGCCGATCGCGCGTTCAGGGTCAAAACCGTCGACCAGCGCTCCGGGAAATCCGCCTAGGATCAGTGGAATAATCCGCGTGATTATTCGCTCGCGCGTCGGGACGCAAGTCAGACCTCGCGAGAGGTCCGAAATGTGCCAAAGGCGACATCAACGTCGTTCCGCGCAGGGTTTTTCCGTTCGGCCAATCGCCAGCGCGTTAGCTGAAATCGCGCGGTCGCGCTCATCCTGCTTCAAGGCCGATAGGCGGCACAAAATAGGGTGCATTTTTGCCGCTGTTGGCTTTGGCTTTTGCCAGTTCCGCTCGGGAAACAACACGCAGATGAACTTCATCAGGGCCATCGAGAAAACGCAGGGCGCGCCCCCAAGTCCACAGATAGGATAGCGGAGTATCTGGCGTCAGGCCCATTGCGCCGAACACCTGCATGGCCCTGTCGATCACCCGTGTCTGAAGCCGGGCCGCAACGATCTTAATTGCCGAAACATCGACGCGCGCCGCCGCATTGCCCTCGCGATCCATTTTGTGGGCCGCCTTTAATACCAGAAGCCGGGCTTGATCGATCTCCAGCCGTGTTTCAGCGATCCAGTCCTGCACATTGGCGAAATCGGCGATACGACGCCCAAACGTCTGTCGCTCCAACGAACGCTCGCACATGAGCTCAAGCGCCAACTCACACTGGCCTATGGTGCGCATGCAGTGATGCACGCGCCCGGGACCGAGCCGCTCCTGTGCCAGTCTGAAACCGTTTCCCTCCTCACCGATAAGATTCGAAACTGGAACGCGGACGTTCCGGAACAACAGTTCGCAATGTCCCTCGGGGGAACTGTAGTGCATGATCGGAATGCTGCGCACGATCTTGAGACCCGGTGTGTCCATCGGTACAAGAACCATCGAATGCTGATCGAACGAGCTATGCGACGACTGCTTGCCGGTCACCCCCATGACAATAGCGACCCGGCAATTGGGATGACGCGCACCGGTGATGAACCATTTGCGGCCGTTGATCACGTAACTATCGCCATCTCTCTGGATAGTCGTTCGGATGTTCCTGGCGTCGGATGACGCTGTATCCGGTTCACTCATTGCAAAGCAGGAGCGAATTTCCCCGATTAGCAGGGGGGCGAGCCATTGGGATCGTTGTGAAGGAGTCGCAAACAGATGCAGCAACTCCATGTTTCCGGAGTCGGGAGCGCTGCAATTGAACACCTCAGATGCCCAGTGAACCCGCCCCATGATCTCCGCAAGGGGAGCATACTCAAGATTGGTAAGGCGCTGGCCTGGCTCATCCTCCTTGAGGCCGGGAAGAAATATATTCCACAACCCCTCCATGAACGCGCGAGACTTTAACCGCTCGATGAGAGGCACCGGATAACGTCCTGAGGCAACCTCATGGTGCCATTCCCGATTCGCTGGCTCGATATGGAAGCGCATGAAATCGCCAAGTTGCGCCCGCAAGCGTTCAACTTTCTCGCTGTGATCGAAATCCATTAAGGTCCATTTCTCGCTTGCATGCGAAATCCTATAGTTTCATTGATGAAGGAATGGATTTCTTGTCGTTGATGTAGGTCAAAGCTGTGTGACTTTGTTACGCTGCGGCGCCTCTGCTGTGCTGAAGCTCCGCGATCAGGCGGCGTATCGCTGGAATCAATTCCCAGCGATGTTCGATGGCACCGATCAGAGGACTGAAGTCGAGAATGAGGAAATGGCTGACGCTAAGTTCGTAGTAGTAGCGGAACACTTCGGCGACCTGCTCCGGCGTATCCGTCGTCAGCGCCTATGAGACAGAAATTGGGCCGATTGAGAAGGGAAGGTTTCTGGTCGTAGCGATCCGCATCGTGCTGGATGGATTGCGCGGTGAGGAGTCGATCGCGGCGCCGTGCCGGCGACGCAGCTTTGACGATCGAAGTGACAGTTGCCTCTCCCGATCTGATTGTTTCAACAAAAACGATCAGTCGTCTTTCGTTTGCGATAACCTGGACGCTCGAAATCTTGTTCACTTCAGCTTTGCCGAATTGTGATGCGCTCAGTTTACTGTTTCATCAGGCTGCAACGGTCAGCTCCTTCTCGAACTGTTCATAGGCGGAGATGGCATCGGCGGCGTACATCAGCGACGGGCCACCTCCCATATAGACGGCCATGCCGAGAGTCTCTTCCACTTCCTGGCGGGTGGCGCCTAGTCTGACCAGAGCCTCGGTATGGAAACCGATGCAGCCATCGCAACGGGCCGCCACGCCGATCGCAAGCGCGATCAATTCCTTCGTCTTTTTGTCCAATGCGCCATCGCACGTGGCGGCCTGTGCGAGCGTCGAAAACACCTGCATGGTATCGGGTATACCCTTGCGCAATTTCCTCAAGTCGGCGGAAATGCGCTTGGTGAGTTCGGAATAGTTCTTTTCCATTTGAGACTTCCTTACTTGCTGGATGATGGCTGCGGTGAGGGTTCACGTAGCGCGATGTAAATTGCCGGAATGACGAGGGCCGTCAGGAGCGTCGACGACGCTAGACCAAACAGCAGCGAAATCGCCAGCCCTTGAAAGATCGGATCGAGAAGAATGGTCGCGGCGCCGATCATGGCCGCGAGCGCGGTAAGTAGGATCGGCTTAAAACGCACGGCACCGGCTTCCAGCACCACATCGCGCAGGCCCTTGCCTTCTCCGCCGCTGTGACGGATGAAATCGACCAGCAAAATTGAATTGCGAACGATGATGCCGGCCAACGCGATGAAGCCGATCATCGAGGTTGCGGTAAACGGCGCGCCCAACAGCCAATGGCCTATCAGAATTCCGATCAGAGTCAACGGGATCGGCGTCAAGATCACCAGCGGCAGCCGGAAGCTTCGAAACTGCGCTACGACCAGGACATAGATCCCGAGGATCGCCGCGCCGAACGCCGCGCCCATGTCGCGGAAGGTCACATAGGTGATCTCCCATTCGCCGTCCCAAAGCAGCGTCGGCCGGGATTCGTCGCTGGGCTGTCCATGCAGGCTGATGACAGGCTTCGGCAGCACGCCCCAATCATGCGCGTCGACGTGCTCAGCGACGTCCAGCATGCCGTACAGCGGCGCCTCGAAACGGCCGGCGAGTTCGCCCATCACCATATCGGCGAACCGGCCGTCGCGCCGAAAGATCGTCGGCGACCCCTCCTCTGCCGTGGCCTTGACGACCTGGCCCAGTTCGACAACGGTTTTGCTGCCGGGAAGCGTATTCGCCGGCACCGGCGTCGAGGCCAGCGTCTCGCTCCAGGCCAGATCGCGCTTCGGCAGCCTTACCCCGATCTCAATCGGATTGCGGTCTTCGCCGCGGTGGGAATAGCCGATCGATACGCCGCCAAACAGCATCTGGATGGTATCGTAGACATCGCGCTGCTCGACGCCGAAGAATTCGAGCCGATCCTGATCGATCGACAGCCGCAGCCGCGGCCGCTTCTCCCCGATGGAGTCGTCGATATCGACGATGAATGGCACCTTAGCAAACACCTTCTTCAACTCGGCGGTGACGGCCCGGCGCGTCGCCGCATCGGGCCCATAGATTTCCGCCAGCAACGTCGCAAGCACGGGCGGTCCGGGCGGCACCTCGACGACCTTAATACTGGTCCCCGTCGGCACGTTCACCGCCTTGAGGCGCTGCCGCAGATCGAGCGCGATATCATGACTCGCCCGCTTGCGATCGGCGCGCGCCGCGAGATTGACCTGCAGCTCGCCCAGTTCGGGCCTCTCGCGCAAATAGTAATGCCGCACCAGGCCATTGAAATTGAACGGCGCCGGCGTGCCGGCATAGATCTGCACCGACGTGATCTCGCGCAATCCCCGCGCGATATCGGCCGTCGCAAACAGAGCGCGTTCGGTGTCCTCCAAGCTGGCGCCCTCGGGCAGATCGACCACCACCGCGATCTCGGACTTGTTGTCAAACGGCAGCAGTTTGACAGTGACGGATTTGGTCGCAAACAGCATCATCGACAACAGCGTCGCGACGCCGACGCCGATCAGGAATATCCAGGCCGAGCGTTTGCTGGCAACGACGCCGGCGGCGATACGGCGGTAGACACGCCCCAGCACGCCTTCGTCGTGCCCGCCGTGGGCCGGAGCTACGACACCTTCCTTCGGCGCCAGCCGTAGCATCAGCCAGGGCGCCACCACCATTGCGACAAAGAACGAGAACAGCATCGCCGCCGAGGCATTGGCCGGTATCGGCGCCATATAGGGGCCCATCAGCCCGGACACGAACAGCATCGGCATCAGCGCGGCAACCACCGTCAGAGTCGCAACGATCGTCGGATTTCCAACCTCGGCGACAGCCTCGATCGTCGCCTGCAGGCGCGGCCGCCCATCCTTCATCGCCCAATGGCGGGCGATGTTCTCGACCACGACGATGGCGTCGTCGACCAGGATACCGATCGAAAAGATCAACGCAAACAGACTGACCCGATTGATGGTGTAGCCCATCAGGTTAGCCGCAAACAACGTCAGCAGGATCGTCGTCGGAATCACCACCAGCGTGACCAGCGCTTCGCGCCAGCCGATCGCAATTGCGATCAAGGCAACGATCGACACCGTGGCAAGACCGAGATGAAACAGGAGTTCATTCGCTTTCTCGTTTGCAGTCTGACCGTAGTCACGGGTAATGATGATCTGTACATCGTCAGGGATCAGACGTGATTTCAGCCCTTCCAGCCGATGCGCAATATCATCGGAAACGGCCACCGCGTTGGCGCCCGCTCTCTTGGCAAGCGCAAGGCTGACCGCAGGAACTCGGTCCCAATTGCCCTTGCCGTCACGCACATCGTTCCACACACGGCGCTCGATCGCGCTAGGCCCAATCACCACCGTCGCCACGTCCTTGACATACACAGGCCGCCCGTCGCGCGTCGAAATCAACAGCAGCCCGATATCGGGAATGCCTGACAGCGTCTGGCCAGCCGAGACGTTGCGGACGATCCCAGCTTCGCGGACCTGTCCTGCAAGGAACGAACGATTGGCGTCCCTCACCTTGGCGACCAACTGCTGCAACGTCACACCAAACAGCGAAAGCTTCTCTGGATCGGGCTCTACTCTGATCTGCTGAGCACCGCCGCCGGAGATGTAGGTAAGCCCGATACTGTCGACCTTCATCAGTTCGGCGCGCAGCTTATCGGCAAGTTCGTAAAGGTCCTTATCCGTCCAGCGTGCGGCTGCCTTCGGCGTCGGCGAAAGCGTGAGAACGGTCGCGGCGACGTCATTAATGCCGCGTCCGACAATCGATGGCTCGGGAATGCCGACCGGGATCCTGCCCAGATTGGCGCGGATCTTCTCATGAACGCGGAGGATCGCGTCCTCGGATTTGGTGCCGACCCAAAAGCGCGCGGTGACCATCACGCGATCGTCTTCGGTCTGGCTGTAGACGTGTTCCACCCCATCGATGCCCTTGATGATGGCTTCGAGCGGCTTGGTGACCAACTCAACCGCATCAGGCCCGCGCAGTCCATCGGTGTTGACGCGGATGTCGACCATCGGAACGCTGATCTGGGGCTCCTCCTCCCGTGGAATGGTGGCCAAAGCGATTAGCCCGACGACAAGTGACGCGAGCAGAAACAGTGGCGTCAGTGGCGAATTGATGGTCGCCTGGGTGAGCCGACCAGAAAGGCCGAGATTCACGGTTGCACCAATTGATCGCCGGCGCGAATGCCGGACAAAATTTCGAGGCCATTGGGAAGATCGGAAGTTGGCATATCGCGCCCGCGCTGCACCGGCACGCTGACGGTCCGGTCGGCCTGTTGGATCTGGACGTAATCAATTCCAAAACGAGTGGTGACATAGCTCGATGGGATCACGAACGCGGCCCGCTCGCCGCCTGCAATCCAGACCCTGAGGCGGTCTCCGACGAAATATTCCCCTAGATTGTCGACCTTGGCATCTGCAACGATCCGGCCGTCCTCGATTTGCGGGAAGACGAGATCGATCGCACCGAAGCGCGGCGACTTCTCGCCGGTCTCCGCTCCGTCGATACGCACCTTGTCGCCAACCTTGAGAAAGCGAGCGTGGCGCTCCGGAACCCGCAGGCGCAGCTTGAAGTCTTGCTGGGCGATCATCGCGACCGGATCGCCTGGCAGAACAACCGATCCGACCGTCACCATCCGTTTCAAGACCCGCCCGTCGGCGGGAGCCAGGATTTGTCCCTCGCTGAACTGCTGCTGAACGACGGCGCGTTCCGCGACTCGGGCACGTAATCCATTCTCTGCGACGTTAAGCGCGGTGCGAGCTTCGTCGAGCTTAATGCGGGGCAAGATGCCTCGTTCCACTAGCCCCTCGGTACGCGTGAAATCGATCTGCGTCTGGTTGGACTGGGCCTGCAGTGCTTCGATCTGGGCATCGAGGGACTTCATCTGCAATGCCAGCTTTTCGTCCCCGATCGTCGCGATAGATTGTCCGCGCGTGACGCTATCGCCTTCCCTGACATTGAGCTGAACGACCGTGCCGCCGATCCGCCCCCGCGTGGGAACAACGCTCACGCTCTCAACTGTGGCGAACACCGCTTTCTCGTCAGCGATCGACCGCGAGGCGACGGCGAAGATTTCAGCGCCGGCTGGCGCCGCGCTTAATGTCACAGCTGCGACAAGGCTCAGCCCAATCAATTCACGCATCAGCTTGCCCACAATTTCATGGAAACTCCCCGCCCCAGTCGCCATCTCATTGATGACCGTCGCAAGAACATTGACCTACCTCAAGGCGTCGTCGCGTTCGTCCTCATAATTTGCTTTTTGCCTTCCTAGCTTTCGGAGACGCGCAATAAATCCGATAAAGCGTCTTGAGAACTTCGCGCGCGGGATCACTTGCAATCGAATAGTAGATCGTCTGGGCTTCGCGCCGTGCCAACACCAAGCCATCCTTACGGAGAAGAGCGAGGTGCTGCGACACCGTGGAATCGCGGAGACTCAGGAATTCTGCAAGATCACCGACCGAGCGCTCGCCATCGACTAACTGGCAAATGATCAGCAATCGATGACGGCTGGAAAGCGCCTTCAGCAATTCACTTGCCTGATCGGCGGCAGATGTCATAAGGGCGATATCAATTTTCATAGTTGCGTATATACGAATCTATGAATATCATGTCAATATAGATGACCGGCCAAACCAATGCTCAGTTGGCGCAACCATATTCCGGCTTTCAATCTTCTGGAGAACGCACATGAATATTGACAAGGCAGTACTCGCTTTTGCGGGATCAGTGGTTCTTTCCGGCCTCGCGCTCGGCTGGCTATTCAACCCTTACTGGTTTCTGCTGACGGCGTTCGCCGGACTGAACATGATCCAGGCGTCGATCACGGGCTTCTGCCCTGTCGCGCTTGTCTTCAAGAAACTCGGCATGCGCAGCGGCTGCGCATTTTCGTGAGTCGCTAAGGATCGATCTGCAAGTCAAACGCAGTCGGTCGACTTCTCAAAAATGCAAGGGAACGCTCCATGACATATCACCTTTAGAAAGCCGTCCGTCCCTCTGCGACGGCCCGTCGCCGCGACGACCGAAATACTCGCGGCATGCCAATCATGACCCTGTTCTGCGACGGGTGCGAGCCTGGCCATGTTTCAGGAGCGGCGATCTCATGACAGATCATTGACTGGGTGCGGGCTCAACTCGGACCGGCACCATAGGAGGTTTAATAACAAAGCGGGAGTGAGAGCCTTGAACAGACGGAAATTTATTATGGGTAGCGCGGCGATGACGGCGACCGCAGCGCTGACCCAAGAGGCGCAAGCCACGACATCTTCGTCGCAAGCGAAGATTGTCATCGCGGGAGCGGGAGCTGCGGGGCTTTCGCTGGCGTCACGGCTGAAGCAGCAGATGCCACGAGCGACGATCGTTATCATCGACGCCAAGAAAGATCATCATTTCCAACCCGGCTTCACGCTCGTGGGGGCCGGCCTCTGGTCACCGGCTGACGTCACCTTCCGCAACTCTGACTTCATGCCGTCTGGAATCGATTGGATCGAGCAGAACGTGGCGGAATTCAATCCGGACGCCAATGCAGTCACCACTACTGGTCGGCAGCGAGTGAGTTACGATTTTCTGTTCGTCGCGACGGGACTAATGCTCGACTATAAACGCATCGAAGGTATGGACACATCGCTGATCGGAAAGAATGGCATCACCTCGATCTATGCCGGCCCCGAAGCGGCGGCGAAATCATTCCGCGAGATCGACACTTTTATCGACAAGGGCGGCGTTGGCCTGTTCGGCCGCCCCCAGACCGAGATGAAATGTGCCGGAGCGCCGCTCAAGGTCACATTCATTACAGATGATCGGGCACGACGTAAGGGCCGACGCGATGCGGTCAAACTCATCTACAATGCGCATAGTCCTGCAGTGTTCGCGGTTGTTCCGGTCAACGATCGGGTCAAGGAAATGTTCGCTGCCCGCGATGTGACGATGAACTTCAATCATATCCTAACAGCGATCGATCCCGGTTCGAAGCGAGCGACATACGCCGCCGGCCCCGGCCTTGTGACGATGGAGTATGACTTCATTCATGTCGTGCCGCCGATGCGCGCGCCGGACGCAGTAAAGAACAGTCCGCTACCCTGGCAAGACGGCGCATTCGCAGCCGATGGTTGGCTCGAAGCCGATAACGCGACACGGCGTCATCCGCGCTACCCGAATGTCTTTGCGGTTGGCGACATTGCCGGCGTACCGCGCGGAAAGACAGCGGCCAGCGTCAAGTGGCAGGTTCCAGTCGTGGTCGACAACCTTGTCGCCGAGACGGCAGGCCGCGAACCAACCGCCACCTACAACGGCTACACCTCATGTCCGCTGGTCACGGCCTATGGCAAGGCGATGCTGATCGAGTTCGACTATGACGGCAAACTCACCCCGTCGTTTCCCTTCATCGCACCGCTGGAGGAACTCTGGATCTCCTGGTTGATCGAGGAGAAGGGTCTCAAGGGCGCCTATCGCGCTATGTTACGTGGCCTGGCCTGAGGAGGAATGACCGATGAACGATTTTAATCCTATCACGTTGTTTGCGATATCGTACGAGACTATGGGCGTGTGGACTTGGCTGGCATTGTTCGTTGCGCTTCTGCTCCTTGCCGGTATCGTTACTGGCATACTGAAATTGCGTAATGCCAAACGGTCTCCGAAACGCCCCATTATGGCTGCTCTTTTCATGGGAGTGGGGGCGACACTGGCGTTCAGCTTTGTTGTCCCGAGGTGGACTTTGGCACAGTCAGGCTCCCTGAACGGCGCTGTCGACTATCTGGCCGTCATTCTGCTCGCGATGATCCCCGGTGCTGCTGTCGCCTCTACGGTGTTTTCCATCGCGTCCCGGCGCTGCGCTGTGCGGGGTGCCAGTACTTGAAAGATGCGTCTGACGACGTGTGGATAGAAAAAGATGAAAAGGAATTCTCATGACGATACGTATTGACAAACTTGCACCATTTCACCGTTCAGGCATTGGTCGCGCAGTTGGCCGTTGAAGGACTCGCAGTAGCCGTTTTCCCATGGGCTGCCGGGCGCAATGTAGAGTGTCTTCGCACCCAGCTTTGCGAACCAGTTGCGTACGATCTTGGCCGTCATCTCCGCGCCGTTGTTGGATCGAATGTGCTCCGGGACCTCTGGTGAGCGTCACGTCGACCATGGTGTCAATGACGCCGAAGCTGTTGTCGGCCGAAAGGCCGGGGACTTGGCGGTCTAGGGCGATCCAGTATGTTTCGGCGGCTTATGCGGGCCCTCTTGCTCGACACGCGCGCCACCGCGAGCAAGAGGGCGTTCATGGCGCGGCGAAGGCGCCGACGCAATCCTCGAGCGTCAATGCCGACCTCTAAATGAAACGCTAGTTACAGCAATCGTTCTAAGCGGGGACTGCCTAAAATTTGAATGAATTTCATTAACTGATCCTAGGCTGATCGTGATCAACAAGAAGGCGCTTGTGTGAGATGGGGGCCAAGGTGACGTATAAAGAATTAACCACAGCTACTGAGATCAATTTCCTCAGTATTCTAAGTTCAAAGCAACATTCTGTCGAAGTCTCGCGTGAACGTCATAACTTGATTGTGTCGCGTGTGCAGTGGTCAGCCGGTGCACTTTCAGTCGTCACACTCGCCTGGATTGTGATTGATGCATTTACTATGAGCTGGCCGCTCTGGGGCATCCTTGCAATCGAGCGCATGTCCGCCGCAGCGGCATTCTGGATGCTTGCGTCGCATCGATTCAAGGTAGGGAGATCTGGCTCGGCCTATGTTTCGGTCGGAGCTCTGATCTCGATTCCAGCTGTTTTCCTCCTGGCTGCGCACTTCACATTTCAGTATTTTCCGTATTTCGACCAGTCGATATTTGTGTCGACCGCATATTTGTATGCACCATTTCTGATCGCCGTCAGCTTGAGCGTATTCCCATTAACTGCGATTGAGAGTGCTTTGCTAGGCGTTCCTATATTTGTAGTTGCGACAGTGTCGATTGTTTCAACGCCGGATTCGTTTGGCCATGTCTCCGCATCTGCAACACTTCTGCGATTGTTTCTTATCGCAGGAATTTCCTCTATTGCCGGCATGAGCCAACTCCGTTTTCTAATGGTTCTCACCGAGCAGTCTATACAAGACCGGATGACAAGCGCGTTGACCCGAAGTGTCGGCGAGCAGCGGATCAACCTGCAATTTGCGTTGGCAACGCGAAAACAACATTCAATGGCAGTCCTGTTTATCGACCTGGACAACTTTAAGTCTATTAACGATCATTATGGACACGAGGCCGGTGATGCCGTCTTGCAGCAGGCTGCCTGGTCGATTCGCCAAACTCTGCGTCGCCATGATACGCTGGTGCGATGGGGTGGCGAGGAATTCGTCGTCCTTTTGCCGCGAACCGATACTCCCGGAGCTCGAGCAGCTGTCGAGCGGATCGCAAGTGTCGGTCTTGGACTTCGCCCAGACGGCGTACCGGTCACTGCAAGCATCGGCATCGCGGAACGCGTCAACGACAGGACATCCTGTCCAACGAAGCTCCTCGCATTAGCTGACAAGCGAATGTACGCGGCAAAGACCGCAGGCCGTAACTACTATGTCGATGGCAGCGGCGAGACGGCACGCTTTCTCCACCTAGATGAAAATCAATCCGCAAATCTCGCTGTCCGCGAGTCCGTTCGGTGCGACACCCGACTAGAGCTGGCCGCCTGAACGGATCAGCCATTTCTGTAAGAGAACCTCTGGGAAGTGGCGAAGGAGATGGTAAGCGCATCGATCTCATAGATCATAAGAGAGGCGATGCGCTTACCATCTTTTGTATATCCTATTCAGAACTGCATAAATTTGGAGAAGCTAACGCTATCCAGCTGTCACGCAGCCTTGATGTTTAGCAAGAACGTCTCAACCTGCCGGCGCATCGTTTCGGATTGCATCGACAGTTCCCCCGACGCCGCGAGAACCTGGTGAGCGGCTGCCCCGGTGTCGCCTGCGGCCTGCGTTACCCCGGAGATATTCAGCGCGATTTCGCCAGTACCAACTGCCGCTTGTTGAACATTACGAGCGATCTCCTGGGTGGCCGACCCTTGTTCTTCGACGGCGCTGGCAATCGCGGACGCGACCTCATTCATCTCGTTGATGGTGGTACTGATACCCTCAATCGCTCTTACCGCTTCGCTGGAAGAAGTCTGGATAGAAGAAATTTGGGCGCTGATTTGATCGGTTGCTTTCGCGGTTTGCTCAGCGAGACTCTTGACCTCGGACGCCACTACGGCAAATCCCCTGCCAGCATCGCCGGCGCGTGCCGCCTCAATCGTCGCGTTGAGTGCCAGAAGATTGGTCTGGCCGGCAATTTCGTTGATCAGTTTGACTACATCGCCGATGTTAGCAGCTTCGTTTGAGAGGCCTTGAACCGTTTTGTTTGTACGTCCTGCTTCAGCGACCGCTTTCTGAGCTATTGCGGCTGATTGCGCCACCTGGCGGCTGATCTCGGCAACGGAGCTGGCTAACTCCTCCGATGCGGCAGCAACTGTTTGCACGTTCGAGGATGCTTCCTCCGTCGCCGCCGCAACCGCATTCGCTTGGTTGCTAGTTTCTTCGGCGGTCGCAGTCATCGACGCGGCGGTTGTCTGCAGTTCCGTTGAAGCTGAGGCGACGGACTTCAACACCATCGAGATATCCGAGTCGAATTGTTGGGTCAGATCGTTCACCCGCGTCGCGCGAGCCACGCGCTCGCTGATTGCCGCCGCCTCCTTTGCAGCAAGTTCCTTGGCCTTGATCATGTTTTCCTTGAAGATCAATACTGCCCTGGCCATGAGACCGATCTCATCCTTCTTGTCGGTTTCAGGTATCTCGACAGTGTGATCGCCGCCGGCAAGCTTGCCCATTGCCGCTACCATTCTGAGTATGGGCGGCACGATGGAACGGTTGGTCAGATAGACGACCGTGACGGCGACACCGATGCCCGCGCCCAAGAGCACCCAAAGCAGTATCATCAAGAAACTGGTTTCGCTAAGAACGGCGGCGCCATCCGTTCTCAGATTGTCCTGCTGTCGGGCAACCATCCCACCGGCACGCGCGCCATCGGCGTTTCTAGCCCCTGCAAAGATATCCAGAAGTTTGTTGGCGCGGGGCGCTGCTTCGTTGGTCAGAAACCATTGCGCCATGTTCCAGCGATCCGAGGCTCGAATTTCAAACATCTTCTGGGGTAATGGTGCAAATTTGGCACGAGCTTCGACCAATGAATCAAATGAGATTTGCTGATCGGGTGTCATCTCGGTTCGACGTTTCTCGACCGCATCGAACTTCTTCTGGTTGAGTGCCCAGAGTTCCTCAAATTCCTTCTTGAAATTCACATCTGCGGTCAGCAAATAAGCACGAATCGTCCCGATCGCCATTGCCATGCTGCCGCGCAGATCAGCAAAGTCGATCAGCAAGCTTTTGCGCTGATCCGTTGATGCGATTTTGCCTTCTTCGTTGATGATCGTAGTCGCTTTCTGCAGCATGAGAGAAGCGAGAGGCGCAGCCTCCGTCGCCAGGACCTTTGCTGCCGGTTGCTCCTCCAGCGTATGTGCGATGGCCTCGGCCTTGTCCTGCGCTTTCCGCAGTTCATCGAGCAACGGCTTCGCCTGCTTCCACTCCTGTTTGTTCTCTTCAACGGTCCAGTGAGTCGACAGGCGATCCATCTCGGAGCCACGGGCATCAATGTCCTTCCAGAGGGCCGCGCGTTCCGCTTTGAAAGCCTGATTTCCAGTGAGCAACCAGCCTCGCAGCGATGCGAGAGAGGCATACACACTCGATACGACGTCGCTTGCGGTCATCGCCGTTGGAACACGAAGATTTACGGTTCGGTCAGTGGCGTTGCTCACCGACACGACTTTCATGATGGTCGTACCGACCACGGCAGCAAGCAGCATGCACAGGATACTGAAGCCAAGGATCAGTCGGCCCCGGATATTCAAGCGAAGTATTTCCATCTGATTTTCTTCCCCATGGCTGGCCCCGCAGTAAACAGGTCCGGCGATTAGTTGGATTGTTGTCGTTCTTACGCCCGGCTTACAAAAACGTGTTATCTGTGTGACGACGTGTCATCTGTGTGCTGATGAAAGTCTCGCCAAAGAGACTCTTCAAACCCGCGACACGTACAGAAATCCGGATCGCCGTACTCGCAAGCAATCATATCGAGAAGCTTCTGCTTTCGATTGGAACCCGTTCCTACGCCGCCTCTGTTCCACGCGATTACCTACCGTCCAATACTGGCGGCCTCAGCAGCCGCGCGCTGCATGCTCAACGACATCTCGCTCGTCACCGTGCTCTGCTCCTCGACCGCTGCCGCGGTTGATGTCACATACTCGCTGACGTTCTGAATCGCTTGCTTGATCACGTTGAGCGCACCGACGACATCTCCCGAAATGGCGTTCAGTGCCGCGATCTCTTCCGAGATCTTGTCGGCGGCGTCCTTGACCTGACTGGCAAGCTTCTTGACTTCGGATGCGACGACCGCAAAACCTCTGCCCGCTTCGCCCGCGCGAGCCGACTCGATGGTGGCGTTGAGAGCCAGCAGGTTGATCTGCCCGGTGATATCTCCGATCATTTCGACAATGCCGCCCATCGACTGAGCCGCCATGCTGAGACGCTGTGCCTTCTCGTCAGCGGCGTCGACGCGAACTACCGCCAGGGATGCAGTTTCCTTCGACTTGACCATTGCCTCCGAAATCTCTGACACCGAGGCATTTAGCTCCTCGGCCCCTGCGGCGACCGACTCCATCATGGAACGGACTCGCTCGCTCTTCATCCGCGCGATCACTTGCGCTGTCGTATCCGTCGCATATTTGACCACCTTGAACGGCTTGCCGTTCAGGTCGATGATGGGATTATAGGACGCCTGAATCCAGACATCCTTGCCACCCTTGTCCATGCGCTTGTATTCCGCCGCCTGATAGTCGCCCCGGTTGAGACCAGCCCAGAACTCGCGATATGCGTCGCCGGCGCGTTCGGAAGGATCAACGAACATGCTGTGATGCCGTCCCTCAATTTCGCGAAGCGAATAGCCGAGGGCACGAAGGAAATTGTCGTTCGCCGTCAGGACAGTGCCATCCATGTTGAATTCGATCACCGCCTGCGATTTATCGATTGCCGCGACCTGACTTGCCAGATCGACATTGTGCAACTTCTGCTCGGTGATGTCGGTTGCCAGCTTCACGACCTTGAACGACTTCCCATTCTGGTCGAGGACAGGATTGTAGGAGGCAAGTATCCAGATGTCCTTGCCGCCCTTCCCGATGCGCTTGTACTCCGCCGCCTGGCATTCGCCCCGATGAAGACGGGCCCAGAATTCCCCATACTCCACGCTGTCACGTACCGTCGGTTCGACGAACATGCTGTGGGGCTTGCCCTGAATCTCCGCCAGCGAATAGCCGAATGCGTTCAGGAAATTCTCATTGGCCGTCAGGACAGTGCCATCCATGTTGAATTCGATCACCGCTTGCGCCCTGCCGATCGCTGCTGCCTGGGCTGCAAACTCCAGATTTTGTAGCCGGAGTGTTGCATCGGCCCACTCGATCACAATGCCCGCGCAGTGGTCGGCCTTGTCCTTAAGCGGTGTTGCAACGAGATCGAAGTTCCGGCCTCCAATCTGGATTGTTGCCCTGTGCGTCGTATTGAGGTTCTCCAAGATCCGGCGCTGATGGTTCGGATCTTTATGAAACACGTCGATGTTGCTTCCGATCAGGGTGGCAGTGCTGAAGCGGGGCAGATCTTTACGAATGTCGGACTCCGCCCCCTTCAGAAGCTCTATGACAGCCTTGTTCATATAAATGATCGTCAGGTTTGCATCCACGACCATCACGTTGGCAGTCACGAAATCCGCGGCAATCGATCGTGCAAACTCACCCTTGCTGGGGGACCGCTGAAACATCTGATAACATCCTCTTTTTTCTAATTCGGTTTGGGGAAGGATCTGCGGTGGCCAATCAAACGAGGCACAATTCAATCGTTGTCTCGCAATGCATTACTGAAATGCGGCTCATGCTTTGTGAGACCACGCTTTAGTCAACTAGCCAGGACGTGTAGGATGAAACCGCCAAGGCCATATCAAGCGCGACGTACTTGTCGAGCGTCGAAACAAAACCCGCCTTGACCGGCAACGACAAGGGCGCGTTGAGCACCACCTGCGAGAAGTCAATTTTGATTTTCGTGTATCCGGCGATGTACCATTTTGCATCAAGGCCTATTTCACGGTGCTTGATGCCGATGAGTGATGCGCTGTTGAAATACTTCTGGTCAAACCGGCTCCTAAAAAGCGAGTTCCAGTGCATTCTCTGTTCTATCGTCAGGCATTCAATCGTTTGATCGCTTAACACCAGATCAACGTCTGATTTCCGCACACTGGCGTAGAAATCTCCGATAACGTCGACGGCACGATGTTCGACGAGCGACCAGATCGCCTCGGCGTTGCGCATGGCTTCCGGGTCAATGTCGAGAATGGTGATCAGTTTTTCCATAATTGCCCCAACAATTGAAATAGGATTGGCTGTTAATCGGCGCGTTAAGTCGAAGGCAATTGAACCTCTGCACTCTGCATTTGAGCAACGACGCAAAAGCAATCGCTCGATAGGGTCAAATTCCCAATCTCGATAATCTGCGGATTCATCGTTGTAATTGGCTCGACAACTCCACTGGCGCGCCCGTGTGATTTCCTAGGCGGTTCGGGGCAAATTCTTGCTTGGTTAATGACGTGCCTCCCGAGTTCCCGGCCAAGAGTTGCGGTGAAACGAGGTCTTCCGATGAAGCGGGTGATTAGCTCTTTCAGCTCCGGGAACTGTCTTGATCGAAGCGCCGGCAGCACAGACCTTGCGGTCAGGTTCCGATGTCTGATCTTTCTTCCGTTTGGTTGCCGTGCCTGGCCTAGGTTTAGATAATGGGATCTAATCTTGTGAAATCTGCGAACAATTTCAGGATGCTGCCCGAGAATGACAGGAATGGGCTGACCGCACGCAGACAACGAGCCATGGAATCGTCTAGGGATGGGAGAGCCAGCCGCACAATAGTCACCAGACCCAACACTCGCCATTTGTCGTCTCGTACCTAAATGGACATTTGCATTTCGTTATTCTAGTTCGCGAATCGTGAACTAAGATTGTGATTTCAGATGGTTAACCATAGGTTAACGGATGCTCGCATTGATGCCGGAGGATCGCATGCAAGCTGAAAACATCGGGGTGGAGCTATTTCGCACTTTCCTCGCGGTCAGCGAACTGCGCAGCCATAAGCGAGCGGCCGCTCATCTGCACCTGTCCCCGCCCGCGGTGAGCGGCCATCTCCGCCGGCTGCAAGACCAACTCGGCGTGAAGCTCTTTGATACAAGCGTACCGGGGGTTCGATTGAGCACCGAAGGTGCAATCGTTGTTGAAACGGCAAAGGACATTGTGAACAGCCACGATCGTTTGATCGAGCAGATACAGCAATCAAGAAGTGCCACGCCCGATCGTACAACAATTAGAATCGGCGTTCCTCATGAATTGCGCTGCTGGCTCTTGGTGCCATTGCTTGCTGAGGTTCAGAAAAGTCACCCGGAACTCGAATTTCAACTGCGGCGCGGATCATCGACCTCGCTGTTGAATGAGCTGAAACATGGTGATCTCGACATTTGCCCCGCGGTCACCGCTACCCCTCCCCCAACCACTGTTCGGACTTACCAAGAGGACGTGGTCTGGGTGAGCAGGCCGGATGAAGAGCACACCCTCGGAAATCCGGTCTTGATCGTAGCTCATCCTGACGGAAGCATCGTGCGAAACCTAATGCTGTCGAGTCTTGAAGACGCTAACATAAAGTACCGCGTCACATTCCAGGCGGCACATATCGATGGGGCAATTGCTGCTGTACGCCGAGGGTTGGGATGCATGGCGCTTCTACGATCGAATGCTGCGAGCGACCTGTTTCAAAGAAATGACTTGCCACCGATCCCGCATGCGTACTGGGGGATACACCTGCGGCAAACTTTACCCGTCATCGAGCGGCTCGCAGACGATATCTTGACAATATTACCCTGACTCTGTGGTGCTTGCCCAATTGTAACGAGAGTACCGGTCACTGCAATCGACTTATGTTGCCGTGCTATTTGA
The DNA here is from genome assembly GCA_017474385.1 of Afipia sp. Taxonomy (GTDB): domain Bacteria; phylum Pseudomonadota; class Alphaproteobacteria; order Rhizobiales; family Xanthobacteraceae; genus Afipia. The sequence continues at coordinate 40,419 of JAFVHU010000004.1, forward strand.
AGCCGCCTAACTCCTTGGAATGCTTGTTTGCAGGAGACCTTCGAACTGAAGTATTTAAGCAAGCGCTGCTTCAGAAGCTCCTGCACACCGACGCCACTTTCGCGCTGAAAACGCAGAGACGGATGTTACGAAGTCTCTAGCAATCCTGTCGATTCCTTCAGGATCCAGCTTCCGCAGTTCATCTGACTGGCCAAATCGAAGCGAGAGTCTCTTGGACCACGAGACGACATGACCAATCATCGGAACACTTCGGAACGTCCCGTTCATCGCTCCATCGTTTCCTTCTGCATCTGAGCCAGATTCTTTCGCGGATTACCGAATCGCGTAGAATCGCAGCAAGCTTTCGTTGCTGGCCGCTCAGAACGCCCTTCGCCGGGGCTTTGGGCTATCGCCCTTCAAGCGATGAGGCCTGGTCTGAAAGTCCGCCCACATAAGGACAGTACCAAACATTACAAACATGACCACGATAATCGCGGACACAATCATCGCATTGACGGGCATAATCAGTCTCCCTTTTGTCTGGGAACAGTGTGCACTACCAGACAAACGCGGTCTTTGATGCGGATCAAATCGCGTCAGCCCGGCTGAATTGGATTAGTCGGAGCAATCGAACGTGAGACAGTGAGGGATCAGGCTGCGGCCAGCGCTTCGGCCCGTCTCGCATCCATCAGACGAACCCCTCCGGGAACGATGACGATGACACCGTCGCGCTCCAGCTTTGTCAGTGCCCGGCTGACTGTCTCAACGGTCAGACCAAGATAGTCCGCGATATCCTGCCGGCTCATCGGCAGGTAGACCGTCTTGGCCGCGCGGCCGATCACCCGCAACCGGTTCCTCCAGCCGATAAGAAATACCGCGACTCTTTTTTCGGCAGATCGCCGTCCAAGCGAGACCATGTGATCCTGAGCCTGTATGAGCTCCTGCTGCGCAAAATCGTTCATCCGCTGCAACATATGCGGTTTGCTCTCTACAAAGCGGGCAAAATGGTCTTTCATGAACCGGCATACCATCGCCGGTTCGATCGTATCCGCTGAGATGCCGTAAAAACCACCCGGCGCAACTCCAATGAAATCGCCCGGGAGCGAGAATCCGACGATTTGCCGCCTGCCGTCAGGTAGCAACTTGGAAAGGCGCACCGTTCCTTCCGACACATTGTAAACCGCATCGGAATGGTCTCCCTCCGCGAACAACGGCATCTTGGAACCAAAGCGCACGCGTTGCGACAGCCTTGCCAACTCCCGAAGCTCTTCTTCATCCAGCGCACCGCAGACGCTGAGCGATCGTATGACACACAGAAGGCAGCCTGCGATTTTACTGTCCAGACGACCTGATCCACTATGAGACATCTCGAACTTGCCTTCGCGATTTGCCGGATCACAAAGTGATCGTTTTCACGATACCATAACGACTTTGACGATGATGGGTTGATGCAAATCAATGCGAGAGGGGACGATTCCCGCAAGATCGACCCGCAAACGCGCGCTCACACCGAAACATCGACGATGCGATATCTTTACGGCTGCATGGCGATCGCAATCATCCTGGCGACACCGGGTGAAGCGGCATCACCCGGCGAGCGGCGCGGTTTCGTTTTCGCGAAGACAAACTGTGCGCGCTGTCACGCCATAGACCGGTTCAATCCGAGCCCACTGAAGATTGCTCCCCCGTTCCGCGACCTCCATCTGCGCTACAAAGTCGAGATGCTCGCAGAGGCCTTTGCGGAGGGAATCTATACCGGTCACCCCACTATGCCCGCCTTTCAACTCGATCCAGACCAGATCAACGACCTTCTCGCGTTCATGAAGAGCCTCGAATAGAAATCCGACCGCCTTGCCCCGCAAACGAAACTACAGGGACAGCAGATGGAGAACCCCGCGCTATGAGCCAAGCAAAGCCCCGGCGAATTTTGAATTCAAGCCTACCATCGAGCTTTCGTCAGATCAGGCTCGAACTGGCGCGGGAGGCCGAGCATCCCCTTGGCGATTCGGGAATAGCTTACGTCTTCATCGGGCCTCTGGATTCCGAAGGCTTGCTCGATCCGAAGATGTGGCGGCAACATCGCGAAGCCTCCCGGGTCGCGCGGTTTCGGCCCGGAAAGCCCGATGATCTTGGCCACCTCATTCACCGCACCGGCGGACACTGGGCATTCCACTACGACATTTCCGGCGAACACGACGATGAGACGGGATACCATTTCGCAGAGGAAAAATTTGAGCCGGGAGAGTACGTCTCCATCACGGAAGAGGGCGGCACTCATACCTATCGCGTCGTATCGGTTGTTCCGCTTTAGAGCTGACAGTCTATACCTCGCCGCTGCATCGCTTTAACGATTTCATGACGTCCTCCCGTGAAACGATGCCGATAAGTTTCTCGGCATCGATCACGGGGATGCTTCTGACGCGATGCTCGACCATAAGCTGCAGAATTCGCGTGAGCTTTGTTTCTGCGCCTGCATATATGAACGTTGGCGTCATGACATCAGCAACGACCGTTCTCATGAGGTCGTCGTAACGTGGCACCATTTGCGCTGGCGTAAAGGCAAAGCACCTCAGGAAATCCAACTTGGTAACTAACCCCACAACGTGGGCACCCTCGACAACTGGATAAGCATTAAAATCATCACGTTCGAACAGCAGCATTAACGCTGGCATGGTCAGGTCACGCGTCACCGTTTTCACGGAGCGCGTCATGCAATCAGCAGCTGTTTCCTCAAGAAATGTGGACAATGAGAGTATCCCTGAAATTTGCGGCGACAGAGTGATCAAAGGCGGCTTGCGCTGCCATCAGATACTTTGACCGCGAATTCGGGAAAGGGGCTTGATCCGGATCAATCGCAAGCAATCGGAGAGACCCGAAGGACAAACTAGGTGGATTCGGCGACCAGAACTCCCAGATCCGATGGGTCGAGATCAACGTCGACAACCATGACGCGAGTTAACGTTTCTTCGCCCAGAGAGCCACCGCATGCATGTTTGAGACTGGCGGTCTGCCTAAGGTCGCGGCCGCCAAAGATGCTGAACTACTCGTCGACACATCTGGAAATTCAGCTTGAAGGCAAGTGAACCTCTTTCCGGCGAGTGCGCTGGCAGAACTAGCCCCGCGCCAATGCCAGAATGATTGATGTCACTCAACGACCATCGGCGCTCATCGGATATTTAAGCGCTAACGTGGGAGAACAGTTATGCCGAATATTGACAGTCAAGTGAATGCAAATACCGCGCAACAGCAGAATGATGTTTCCTCGCAGTTAACCGAGATTGCCGGTCGGGGAACGCGGTTTTCTCTCGGTGCACAGAGACTGGCTCTGCACGAAATCCTCCGGGTCAGCCAAGACGCGCTGGATTATGCCCGCTCGCGGGTGAACATCACCCAGGACTGTATTTCGAGAATTGCGGGGGCTCATTCTGTCAAAGACATCGCGACCGCGGTCCGGGACTGCGGTCACCGTCAGCTAGATCAGCTGCAGGAGGACTACGAGCATCTCATCGCGCACGGCCATGAGGTTTTCGACGCCTCATCCGGCCTTGTGCTTGCGGCGTTTCACGGAGAGCACCCTCAGGAATAGCCCTAACCCGCAAACCGCTCTCTAGGCCTCCGCTGAATTTGACGGCTAAACCTCGGTTCGGACTTGAGCAATGTCTCTAACTGGGCCAATACTCGGCTTGACGGGTGCGGCGATTTTCCTCTTGTTAAGGCATGAGACCCGGCCCGGGACCTAGAGGCGATGGATCTTGACCAGAACCGATGAGGCAACGCCCGACGGGCCCTTTCGTGATGAACATTTGTGGCATGGTATCGACGGGGCTGGTATCGGCACTTGGGATCTCGACATTTCAACCCGCAAATTGATCTGGTCCGCTGCGGCACGAAGCCTACTCGGCGTTTCAAACGATCAGCCTGTGAGTTACGAATTTTTTCTCTCGCTACTTGAACCTCAGGATCGCGAGCGCACCGAACTCGCCGTGATGCAATCTGTCGAGACCGGCTGCAACCTGGATATTCAGTATCGGGTACGCGGAACGCACGAACGTAGTCATTGGGTGCGGACCCGTGCCAGCGTTGTCAAAGGCAATGACGGCACACCTCTTCATCTGACCGGGATCATTCTCGAAATTGACGATCAAAAGCAAACCGAAGAAGCATTGAGGACGCGAGAAGGCCACCTTCGATCCATCCTAGAGACGATTCCCGATGCGATGATCGTTATTGACGGCCGCGGCATCATGCAGTTCTTCAGCAGCGCCGCCGAAAGGCAGTTTGGCTATACCGAACAGGAGGCTATCGGCCAGAACGTCAGTGTGCTGATGCCCAACCCCGACAGGCGGCGTCATGACGGATACCTTGCCCGCTACCAGTCAACGGGCGAGCGGCATATCATCGGTATCGGTCGGATCGTGACCGGTCAGCGCAAAGACGGAACAACGTTTCCGATGCATCTCTCCGTTGGCGAAATGGAATCCGGTGGACAACCGTACTTTACAGGATTCGTCCGCGATCTGACCGAATATCAGCAAACCCAGGCGCGGCTTCAGGAACTTCAATCCGAAATCGCTCACGTTTCGCGCTTGAGCGCGATGGGAGAGATGGCATCTGCACTCGCACACGAACTGAACCAGCCGCTGGCAGCCATCAGCAATTACATGAAGGGCTCACGCCGCCTGTTGACCTCGAGTGAAGACCCGAATGCTGTCAAAATCGCCACAGCCATGGATCGCGCAGCGGAACAAGCTCTTCGTGCGGGACAGATTATACGGCGTCTTCGCGATTTCGTGAAGCGCGGAGAATCCGAAAGGCGCGTCGAAAGCCTTTCGAAGCTGATTGAAGAAGCCGGCGCGCTTGGCCTAACGGGCGCCAGGGAACAGGGTATCTTGTTGCGCTTCAATCTGAACCCCGACTGCGATCTGGTATTCGTTGATCGAGTCCAAATCCAGCAGGTTCTGGTCAATCTGTTTTGGAATGCGCTTGAAGCCATGGTCGACGCTGATCGGCGCGAACTGGTGGTGACGAATACCAGGGCTCCCGAAGACATGATCGAAGTCGAGGTATCCGATACGGGACACGGATTCAGCGACGACGTGCGGGCAAAGCTGTTTCAGACGTTCTTTACGACCAAGGAGACAGGAATGGGCGTGGGACTCTCGATCAGTCGGTCAATCGTGGAGGCGCATGGCGGCCGCATGTCCGTTGAAAGCAACCCCTCGGGCGGCGCGACATTCCGCTTCACGCTGCCGGCCAAATCAAGCGAGAGTCTGGAATGATGCCGCATAAGGGAAATGTGTATGTCATCGACGACGATCCTGCTATGCGGGATTCTCTCGATTTTTTGCTCGGCTCGGCGGGCTTCAATGTGAGGCTTTACGATAGCGCGCTGACATTTCTCGAAACGTTGTCCGACCTAGCGTTCGGCTGTGTTATCTCCGACGTGCGGATGCCCGGCATGGACGGGATTGACCTGCTGCGCCGGCTCAAGAAGGAACCGAAGGCGCTGCCCACCGTCATGATGACGGGGCATGGCGATATTCCCCTCGCTGTGGAAGCAATGAAACTCGGCGCGATCGATTTTCTTGAAAAGCCATTCGATGACGAGCGGCTCGTCCTCATGATCAGCGCTGCCCTGAGCCAGACCGATAGCTCGAAAAACGAGTCGATTAGCGCGGACATCGCATCACGGATTGCCTCGCTTAGTCCGCGTGAGAGGCAGGTGATGGATGGCCTTATCGCGGGGCTCTCCAATAAGCTGATCGCCCGCGACTACAGTATCAGTCCCCGGACTATCGAGGTTTATCGGGCAAATGTCATGACGAAGATGCAGGCGAGCAGCATCTCGGAACTGGTCCGGCTGGCGATGCGGGGCGGCATCCTGAAGGATTGAGACAGGTCAAGACGGTCTTTCGGCGCACCGCTATGTTTTGAGCATGCGTCACTCGTACTTTTCAGGGCCCCTCACGATGGCCTCACCTGTTACAAAATCCAGGATTTGCGTGGTCGATGACGACCTCGACGTCCTCAGTTCGCTTCGATTCCTTCTTGAAACGGAAGGTTTCGATGTCCGGACGTTCAGAAGCGGCGCGGCGATGCTGGACGCTGCGGTCACTGAGCAGTTCGACTGCTTCGTTCTCGATTTCAAGATGCCCAACATGAGCGGCATAGCTATCGCGAACAGACTACGGGACCGGAACGTGTCTGCTCCAATTATTCTGATCACGGGCTACCCGGACGAAAGTATCCGGACAAACGCAACAGTTGCCGGAATTAATCTGGTCCTCTTCAAACCGGATGCAGAGGAGAGTCTAGCCTCCCAGATCCGTGCCGCGGTTCAACGGAACAGCCACGCCGGCCAGCGCCTCCGGTAAACTACTTAGGGTCCAGCCCCTAAGATATCGCGCGAAATATCCAGCGGGCATTGTCCCCTGTAAAAACAACCATCTGCCGCCGAAGGAGATGGCCATGCTCACCCAATCCGCCGATGCAATCGTCAACAGCCAAGCGGTCATCCGCGCGGTGCCAGCCACGGACCAGTTTGGCATTATCGCCGGTCACGCCAACCTTGTTGCGACCGAATTCTATTACGGACGGGACGAGGAAATCTACGGGGAGGATGAGCCGGCGGATTACGTTTATCAGGTAGTCTGCGGAGCTGTTCGCACCTACAAACTGCTCTCCGATGGCCGACGTCAAATCGGCGCCTTTCATCTGCCGGGCGATGTTTTCGGGCTGGTATCCGGCAGCGTCCATCGCCTGACCGCAGAG
>JAFVHU010000040.1 GCA_017474385.1 Afipia sp.
CGCGAGCCAGGAGACCTGCCTGTACCGGTCATCCTTCCGTCGCACGGGGCGTGCGAAGGGGCGGCGTTCCGCAGCGGTGACGTGACGTAACTGTTGCGGAGGTTCGGCCGATGGCCTGTTTCCTCAGTCAGGACGGAACGTTTGGAGGCAGCAATCTGCCGCCAGCCGTCATGATTGCGCGTTTTCACCGCGCCTCCGCGATCACATGCATCGGCGGGGCTTCAACGTGATTCTTTCTTCTAAATCTTTCTTTCCAAAAGCGGCGTTCACAGCGGCATGCCTTGCAGGCACCGCGCTTGTGAGCCCTGCCCTGGCGCAGGATAGCGGCGGCGCTCTGCCGCCGATCGAGGTAACATCGCCAACAACGGTTCCGACCCCCATCAATCAGATCGCAAGTTCGATCACCGTAATTACGGCAGCAGACCTCGAGCGCGATCAGCGGCGCACCATCGTGGACGCGCTCCAGACGGTCCCCGGGCTAAACATCGTGCAAAGCGGGGGCCCTGGAAATCAAGCCTCCGTCTTTATGCGCGGCACAAACTCAAATCACACCAAGGTTCTGATTGACGGCATTGATGTCAGCGATCCGAGCACGCCGAACGGCGCCTATGATTTCGGAAATCTTCTAACCGGCGATATCGAGCGAATAGAAGTTCTTCGCGGCCCTCAGAGTGGTCTTTATGGCTCCGACGCGATCGGCGGTGTTATTTCCATCACTACCAAGAAAGGCCAAGGGCCGGCGAAGTTCACCGCTCGTATCGAAGGCGGCAGCTTCGGCACGATCAACAGCGCGGCAGGCGTAAGCGGATCGCAGGGCCCGGTCAGCTATGCTTTCAACGTGACCCAATTCCATTCGGGAAGCGTTCCCGTAACACCGCTCAATACCCTGCCTCCGGGTCAAATAAGAAACAACGACGCTTATGACAACAAGACCTATTCCACGAAGGTGGGAGTGGATCTTTCCGAAAATCTGACGCTGAATTTTACAGGACGTTATACCGAAGCATCACTCGATTTTACCGGATATGCGGCATTCGATCCGGCCTTCCCGTTTGGCGCTCCTGCCGCCCAGCAAAGCAATACGAAAACGCGGCAACTGTATACACGCAGCGAAGCAGTGACATCGTTCTTTGACGGCCGCTGGAAAAACTATTTCGGCGTCAATTTCACAGACATGACACGCGGCAACTTCGACCCGAATGGCTTCGATTTCGTCAATTTCGTTCCATTGCCCTTTACGACAAATCATGGCGAGCGGAATAAATACGATTGGCGCAGTGTCGCGGCGTTCGTGCCGGGACAAACGCTCGTTGTCGGCGCCGACTACGACATCGAACGCTTCGATTCAACTTCGGTCACGAAAAAAGAAAACAGCAATCGCGGCGCTTATGTCGAATTGCAATCGCAATTCGCAGAGAGATTCTTCGTGGTGAGCAACGTCCGCGTCGACGACAATGATGCTTTCGGCGATCATACGACCTATCGCGTTGCGCCCGCGCTCATTGTGCCGGGCACCGAGACAAAACTGAAGGCGAGCTACGGAACGGGCTTCAAGGCACCTACGCTGACCCAACTTTATGACACGTCATTCGGTCTCGCTAATCCGAACCTGAAGCCCGAAGAAAGCAGAGGCTATGATGTTGGATTTGAGCAGCCGATCGCAAACGACCGCATCCGGTTTGGCACGACCTACTTCAACAACGACATCACGAATCTGATCAATACAGCGGGCACCTTTCCAAACACCAAGTATTTCAATGTGCAGTCCGCCAAGACATCCGGCTTCGAAACGTTTGCAGCGATTACGTTCAATGATCGCTTCAAGGTGCGCTTCGATCACACCTACACCGATGCCGTAGATGCGATTACGGGAGTTGAATTGACCCGCAGGCCTCGCCACAAAATGAGCTATTCTGCGATCTGGACCCCGATCGACGATCTGACGTTGACTGCTACCGCTATTACCTTCAGCAGCTTTCTGGATGTCCCGCGATTTGGCGCAGTCAACGTGACGACCCCCGGATATACCGTGGTCAACATCGCGGCCAATTACAAAGTCGCCGAAGGTGTGACGGCGTTCGCACGGATCGACAATCTCCTCAACCAGCAGTACGTCAATCCGGATGGCTATCTTCGTCCGGGCTTCGGCGTTTTCGGCGGAATTCGTATGGCTAGCGCACCCTTCACTCGCTGAACCTCCTAACAAGCCCGGCCTGCAGTCATCGCATGACCGATGATCTGCAGGCCGTTCTTCTTTCCATGAGCCGCTTCGATGCGGGGGCTATGCAATAGCGTCCCACGGAAATATCGAAACGTCGGAAGGGATCAGCCCTTCTTCTGCACGGCGATGGGCTTCGCCGGCACCGTGGACGAGATGTGCTTCTTGCTCACGACAGCACTGGTCTTCTTGTGCGCCTTGTGATGCTTGATCTTCTTCGCCTTCACTTTGGCATTCGCGTTCGCAACCGATGGCTTCAGGGTTTGGGACTTGGCGGCGGGCGCCGTTTCGGTCTTCATGACGGTGGCGGCCATGGCAGGCGCGACAATCATCGAACCCGCAACAAGGGCGGCAGAAATGATCTTCAGCATGGGTCTCTCCTGTCGTTATGCGATCGGGGATGGCCGGTCGGATGGCCGGGTTACCAATCGTCGCAACAACGCTAGGACTGCTGCGCTGAACTCAGTCTGAAGCGCACCAATGGCTTTCGTTCATCTGGATGACAATTTGGTTATGTCTCGACGTGCCGGACCGGTTGAAAATCGCCGGAATTATGACGGGCGCTTGCAGGAATGTTTGAACCCGGCGGGTGTTTAAGACGTACAAACAGGAATAGGATCGTGTTTGCAGATCAACGGAGGCTTGGCATGAACTCGACCATCAAGCAGATATCTCTGGCATTTCTTCTCTCGGCGTTCGTTACGGCACCTTCAATCAGCCTCGTGCAGGCAGCTCCCTCGGACACCCCCTCGCCTCCAGCCTCCGACACCAAATCGCAGCCCAAGGACAAGAAAAAGAAGGACGACAGGAAGTCGTCGATCGACAGCCCTGCTTTCCTCCAGGGTTATCGCGCCGCCTATGCGACGATCTACGAGCGAAGCCAGTACGCCGCCGCGATTGAACAATTCAAGGCGCTCGGTCAGGACGACCGCGCCGATGTCGCCAACCTGATCGGATACTCGTATCGCAAGCTCGGCAACTACGAGCTTGCCAGCGTCTGGTATGAGCGCGCACTGAAGGCGGATCCGAACCACGTCCGCACCTGGCAGTACTACGGCCTGTGGCAGGTCGAACAGGGCAACCGCGAACAGGCGAAGCACCACCTTGCCAGGATCGAAGCGCTCGCAGGCCGCGACAGCGCCGAGTATCAGTCGCTGGCCTCCGCGCTGACCACCGGCCGGACGTCGTACTGACCGAACCGATCAACGGCGCGCGCCTGGCCACGGGCACGCGCCGTCCTCTTGGTTAACCC
>JAFVHU010000041.1 GCA_017474385.1 Afipia sp.
CACGGCGTGTTCCGGGTCAACAGGAAGGATGCGGCCTCCGGCGATGGCATGACGCAGTTCGGCCGGGCTCTGCATGCGCTGAACATCGATATCATCTGCGCCAACTCCTCGCAGGCCAAGGGCCGGGTCGAGCGTGCCCACGGCACGCTGCAGGACCGGCTGGTGAAGGAGATGCGCCTATGTGGCATCGACGCCATCGCAGCCGGCAATGCATTTCTTCATCTCGAACAACACAAGATCTCTGAAACACGCGAAGTCAGGGAACTTGCCCTGTTTTGCCTCAGTATCGCGGTCGTCGTCGAGACAGCGGCCGTTGAGCCGCATAGTTATAAAGTGCCGGAACGCGTCTTGAAGATCGGGGGCCCCACCATGGCGTTCGTATCGCATGCCCAATCAACCCGCGGATTTGAACACCGGCTCACGACTGCATATCACTAACCGCTTTGCGCCGCGCGTCATGGTCAACATATAAGTTCCTAGCGTTATGGGTTTGGCATCAAGAACCACAACAATATCAGCTTCCAAACCATTGAGCGTTAAGGTGCCCCCTATCGCGCGGCCCGGAACGATTCGACCGGCCACCTGGCCTGGCTCACGAACTTTGATTGCCGCTTCATGGAACGTGAATGGGCGGCCGGGAGCACTCGATGACTTAAGCTTGTTGCGTCTATCAGTTTCGTGACGCCCGCAAGCCGGACTAGGGCCTGACACTCCGGGAAACGCACTTGAGCCGAAAATTTCTGACCGTTCTGGCCAGCACGCAGTGCTATCGAACCTGTCTCTGGCATAGGTCCCCTGAAAACGGGAGTATTTTGTTAGACGCCCGGAGAATACTGGTCGATTACAGCCGCACGATGGAAAAAAGCCGTCTCTGTAGAGAATGACCTCGCGTGAAAAGCCCGCCATTGGCGGCCCTTTTTCGCAACTAACAGAGAAGTTCTGTAAATCACGCACTGGATGGCTGGCGACGCAGTGGTGATCGCGCCAGTCTCGGCCCTAATTCCCTGCAAACAGGGAATTTTACAGGGAATTTTGCGATTTAGGCCCCTGAGAGAGGGCTTGATTGGCCAAAAGTCCCTGCCCCGCAGCGACTTTTTGAGAATTCCCTATGTAGACCAACAGGGAAATGTAATTGATGAATCAGGGAATTCAGTAGCGTTAACAGCCAATAGTGAGAAGCAGAAGTAAGCGTCCATTTCTTGCCACTTGTTTGCTTAGGTAGCGAGCCGATCGTGTCCATTTCATCCGGAAATGCCGGGCTCGTCAGTCGACTTAGAGATGCTTCCGGCGCTGATTGCCCGCTCCATGCTGGTGGCGAGGCAGCTCGTCAGAGCGGGTCACGACTGCGAGCGCGGCGCAAATACAGTTAAGATGTTTCTTGTTCAGGTCCACGTGCTGAAGTGAAGCCGCCCGAGCAGGAGTAGTTTGAGCCCGGCACCTGGTGTTCGGACTAGTTCCGATTCCGCGAAACTGAGTTGATAGCCGCGGCGCGCTGCTGTTTCCACATTCCGTATGGTGCGAGAATGTAGCCGCCAATCGCCCAGCCAAACATCCACGAAAATGCAAGCCAATCCGGCAATTGAACAAAGGTTCGTGCTCCGGCCGGAAGGAACATGCCAGCCACCCAGAGCAAGGCGAATCCCAACGCCTTCATCCAGCCATGCTTCCGGACATGAGCCAGGTAGGCTCGCAGATACTCGCTAAAATCCCGCATTTTTCTACCCTAGCAGGCTCGCACACAGCGGTCACGAGCAGCGATCTGTTTTCAGCACTGCATGATGACCCTCCATGCAGAAACGGTTCGCCTCTTGCATTTTAATATTTGGCTCGACGAATACGGTATCGACCAGCTCCCCATAAACATTACCGTTCGGGCTCTTCGTGCGGTTGCCAATGCTCACTTGCGAGCTTTTTGCGATACTCCAGGACAGGAAGCCCTCCCCAGCCCCAATTACTTGGATCGATTTCGTCGATGACCACGAACGTCGCTTCAGGAGGCTTGTTGAGCACATCGAGCAGCAGCTGACTTGCGCCCTTGATCAGAGCGGCTTTTTCAGTCGCAGTAAGCGATTGGGATCCGCTGAGCGTGCCCTCACGTGTCACCTGTATTGTCACGATAGGCATGATAATGTCCTCTGAGAGCTTTGCCGGTTTAGGTACGTTAATGACCGGCGCTTTGACCGCCGTCGACGTGCAGAATCTCGCCCGTGACGAAGGGCGCGCTCTCCAGGTACAGTACGGCGTCAACGATGTCCCGCGGCTCTCCCATCCTGCCGACCGGATGCAGCTTCGACAGGAACTCGTGCGTTTCCGCCGCATGCATCGGCGTCTTGATGACACCCGGCGAGACAGCGTTGACCCTGATCTTGCGCGAGGCGTACTCAATTGCGAGCGACCGCGTTGCGGCATTGAGGCCACCCTTGGTCATTGCGGCAAGGCCTGCCGGCACGCTGCTGTTGGGATGATCGACAAGGGAGGTCGTGATCTGCACGATGTGCCCTGAACCTTGCTTCAACATTTCGGCGGCCACGCGCTTCGTGAGACGGAAAAAACCACCAAGATTGGTCGCAACGATGGCCGTATAGTCCTCCTCCGTGTAATCGACGAAGGGTTTAGAGATGAAAATACCCGCATTGTTGATAAGGGTGTCAATGCGGCCAAAGCGAGCGAGCCCCTCCGAAACGATGCGATCCGCCGTCGCCGGAATGGCAATGTCACCAGCGATATTCAAAACGTCCGCGTCCGATGACGGCTTGATCGAGCGCGAGTTTGCGATCACGCGGTAGTTGCGATCATGAAATGCCTTGATGAGCTCCGCGCCGATGCCTTGGCTTGCGCCTGTGACAATGACGACCTTCTGTTGACTGCTCATAAATTCCTCCGTTGTGTTTGATGGACGGCTTCCCTGTGATTAATACGGTGGTTGCTTGCGCTGCCTCTGTGCCTTGCTGGCCTCGACCCACCACGTCAGGTCATCGGCAAAGCGTGGGAAGGACTGAGCGAGCGCCTTGCCGCCCTCGCCGGTCGGCAAACCCTCGGCCGATAAGGTCTGCCCAATCGGCCCAACTGCGATCGTGGTCGAGATCACCACCATGCCCATTTCGGACAGCGTGCCGTGCCAGGCGACAGCGGCGCGTGCTCCGGACAGGCGACCGGCCGAATAGCTGACGATCGCGGCGGGCCGCCAGAACCACTCCTCGAGGAAGTGGTCAGTGAGGTTCTTTAGTCCGGGCTGGACGCCCCAGTTGTATTCGCCGGTGACGAAGATGAACCCGTCCGCCGCCTTGATCTTCTGCGCAAGTTGCTCGAGCGTCTCGGGCGCCTGGCCCTTTGGGTACTCCTTGTACATGCGGTCGAGAATCGGAAGGTTGATCGCCTTGGCGTCGATCAGCTCGGCGTCGTCACCTCTTTGGCGCAACTGGTCGACAACATAGTCGGCAAGCCGGATACCCGTCCGATCGGAGCGATAGGAGCCGTAGAAGATCAGGATTCGGTTACCCATGTGTCCTCCGCATCTGACTTTTTAAGAAGTGCGGTTCGCCGGGCAATGGCGAACCGCACATGATGATGGTTACTTCGGCAGCTGCTTGCCGGCCTGCTCGTTGACGATGTACTCGGCGTACCAATCCGACCAGTTCACGTCGTGCTCGCCGGTCAGCTTCTCATGCTCGCCGTGGGCTGACGCCGCGCGGCGAAGCGTCGTCGCTAGGTCGGAGACCGACTTGAAAGTTGTGTCGCCCTCGACCCGGCCAGGCAGACGGTTGGTGACTTCCTGCAGCACCCAGCCATTGCCGTCCGGATCGCTGAACGACGCGAACGAGTGGTAGGTACGGCGTTGCGGATCCAGGCCGCTCACCCGGACACTTCCGAACAGGTAGGGCTCGTCGGTACCGGTGTAGACGTTGTCGCCACCGTGGAAGACCTCACTGACCTTGACGCCGCGTGCAAGCAGCTCCTTCCGAGCGGCCTCGATGTCGGACACAATCAAGTACAAGCCCTGGGAGGAGCCCGGCTTCGCCGGCGTGACGTTCTTGCCGAAGATCACTGACGCGCCGGAGCCCGGCGGCGTGAACTGAATTACGTGGAAGTCGCTGCCATTGGTGAATTCTGCGTCAAACCGCCAGCCAAGGCCGGCGTAGAACTCTTTGGCGCGCGCAACATCCGAGACCGGGATGACGGCGATTTCGAACTTCATGTCGGCCAAACGGACGTTGGCAGGATTGATCGTTACTGTCATGATTCTCTCCTGTTGTGTGCTGGGTGAATACGGGCGCCGCTGTCACACTTGCGCGGCGACGTCGAGAATGGCTTGCGCGAATGCGCTCGGCGCTTCCTGCGGAAGATTGTGGCCGATGCCGCCGGAGATATGCCGGTGCTCGTACCTGCCGGTGAATTTCTTCGCGTAGATGGTGGGATCGGGATGGGGCGCGCCGTTGGCGTCGCTTTCCATGGTGACGGTCGGCACCCCGATGGTTGGCCCCACGGCTAGTTGCGCCTCAAGCTCGTCGTAGGCTTCTTCGCCATTGGCCAATCCAAGTCGCCAGCGATAATTGTGAATCACGATTGCGACGTGATCGGGATTGTCGAAGGCCTGCGCACTGCGCTCGAAGGTGGCATCGTCGAAATTCCACTTCGGCGATGCGAGCTTCCAGATCAGCTTCGCGAACTCACGTCGATTCTTTTCGTAGCCGATGCGGCCGCGCTCGGTGGCGAAATAGTATTGATACCACCACTCAAGCTCAGCCTTCGGCGGCAGCGGCGCCTTGCCGGCCTGCTGGTTGCCGATCAGGTAGCCGCTGACGGAGACCATCGCGCTGACGCGCTGTGGCCAGAGCGCAGCCATGATGTTGGCCGTGCGCGCGCCCCAGTCGAAGCCCCCGACGACCGCCTTCTCGATCTTCAGCGCGTCCATCATCGCGATGATGTCAACTGCAAGCGCCGATTGCTGACCATTTCGAAAGGTCTCGCTAGACACGAACCGGGTCGTACCGTAGCCGCGCAGGTAAGGCACGATGACGCGATAACCTTGGGCGGTCAGACGAGGCACGACTTCTGCAAAGCTGTCGATGTCGTAGGGCCAGCCGTGCAGCAGTAAGATGGCTGACCCGCTAGCGGGTCCGCTTTCGGTATATCCGACGTTCAGAAGGCCGGCATTGATCTGCTTTAGATGCCCAAGAGACGCACTAGTCACCAGTGCTCGTGTCGTTGCATCTGTAACTCGGGCCACGCTCAGGTACGCGGCTGCAGGGCCGGTCAATCCAATGCCGGTTGCGAGCGCAGCAGCAGCGCCAAAGAACTCGCGGCGCGTCTGGTTGGCGTCCTTGTGCATGGTCTTGCTCCCTCAGAGGCGTGGGCGAACGACATCGGCCTCGTTGGAAGCGATATGCACCGGATCGGGGATGTTGGCTCGTTAAGCGTTGTTAGACATTGTCATCGCGACCTCGCCGCGACGGGAATTGCGCGCAGGCAATGCGGCCCGGTGGTTCGTCCTCGCGACCTGAAAGCTCGGGCGTGGGCGTCCAGCAAGGCATTGAGACAAGAGAGTTTTGTTATTCTCTCGGCCCTCCAACAGCGATTAACAACACCTAACGGGCCAACTAGAGGCTTTTGCGCGATTGTCTGGCGGCCACCAGGGCGAACGTCGAAAGACCCAACATGATCCCTCTGCTCACCGACGCGATCGAGGCCCATGGGGGCCTGGACCGCTGGAAATCTCACCACACGCTCATGGCGACCATCGTCAGCGGCGGCGACCTTTGGGCACTCAAGGGCGTCCCGCAAGATCCGACCGCGCGAACAATGCAGGTCGATTTGCATCGGCAATGGGCCTCGGTTGCGCCGTTCGGAAGCGGTAGGCATACCGACTTCACATCCGATCGCATCGCCATTCTTGCGGCCGACGGCAGCGTGGTCGCCGAACGATTCAATCCCCGCCATTCATTTGCGCGGCACGACCTGCGGACGAGTTGGGACCCGCTGCATCGCGCTTATTTCAACGGATATGCGCTTTGGACTTACCTCACCACACCGTTCCTGCTCGCCATGGATGGTTTCAAGGTCGAGGAAATCGAGCCTTGGCGCGAGGGGGCGGAAACCTGGCGCGGCTTAAGGGCCACTTTTCTGGCGGAGATCGTCAGTCACAGCTCTAAGCAGGACTTTTATTTTGGCGAGGACATGCTCATCCGCCGGCACGACTATCACGTGGATATTGCCGGCAGCTTCCCGGCGGCGCAGTACGTCTCCGACCCTGTCAATGTGGATGGCATCTGGATTCCTACCCGGCGCAGGGCCTATCTGCGCGCTGACGACATGAAGCCGATGCTCGATACGTTGATGGTGTCGATCGACCTTTCCGACTTCCGCTTCGGCTGAAGCAGCGGCTACTTTGAAACCGTGTCCAGCACTTCGCGGGCAGCCTGGAGATCAGCCGTTTCGAAACCTTCCGTGAAGCGGGCGTAAGTCTCGGCCAGTCCGTCCAGCGGCTTCGCCTTGCGTTGCTTGCGTCGAAAGCGGGCCAGCGAAGTTTCCGTTCGCAGCCGCCACGACAGCGCGCCCTGCTTCTCAGCCAGCGCGATCGAGGCCGCAAAGCTTGCTTCCGCCGCCTTCACGTCTCCGCCGCGCGCCTCAAGTTCACCGCGCAGGCGCAGAAGCTCCGGTCCGTCAAAAGCTTCGCCGGCTGACTCGATGCGGGCAATCGCCTCGTGCAAGATGCGCAGTCCCGCTGCCAGTTGGCCCAATTCAGCCAACCCCTGTGAAAGGTCGGAAATGAAAGCGGAGGCATACAGCTCGTAACGATCCGCGTGGAGCCGTGGCAGCACGGCCTGCAGCGTTTCGATTCCCTCCTTAAGTTCACCGCGCGCGATCATCGTCTGCGCGCGAAAGCCGGTGGCTACCGCCTGATAGGGTGCCAGCGCGTGGCTGGCAGCATGAGTCGAAAGACGACCGGCCATTTGTTCGACCAAAGACCAGTCGCCAACCCAGCCATAAAGCGACGCAGACCAGCTCAAAGCGATGCAGTGCATCACCGCGTCCTGCGGTGTCGCAGCACCAGTGAGCGGGCGGACACAGTCGACCGCCTGATCGGGAAACCCGCGCAGCCACAACACGCGCGCGAGCGGAATCTGCGGCATTCGCGCGCACGCAAAATGACCTGGCTGTGCGCCGCGGAGCGCACCTAAGCCCAAAACGCCTTCCGCCAGATGGAATTGCGCGGCCGCCTGATCACCCATCAAATGATAGGAAACACCGACCAGCGCTTTCGCTCCTGCAAGACCCGCCTTGTCGCCGATCTCGCGCGCAACACGTTCGGCTTCAAACGCAATCGGCAGCAGTTCCTGAAAGTCACCGGTCCGCCGATAGAACATGTTCAATCGTGCCAGCAAACGGAATTTGTTGGGACGGTCGCCCAATGCCTCCGCAATTTCGAGGCCGCGGCGCAGCGCCGTTTCAGCTTGATCGCTGTTACGCTCGGTAAACATGAAAGCGTGCCCGAGGGTTGCCTGCAGCTCCAATTCCCAAGCGCTGCCGCGGGTCGAATCATCGAGCATCGTGAGCGCGCGGCTCGACCACAAGCGTCCTTCGTCCAGCAGATTGAGCTCGACAAAAAGCCTGGCGCAGGCACCGGCCAATGGCACGCGCAGTTCGGCACCCTCGTCATTGGCGAAAGCCCACTTCAGCGCGGCACGCGCGTCCGAAAACAGCAGCGTCCGAGCCCGCGAACGCGAAGCCTGGTCGCCATCCCCTGCGTCCGCTGCCGTCATCTCCAGCGCGTGTTGTACGTAATGGGCATGCCGACGCGCGATGCTCGTCGCTTCCCCGCTGTCGGCAAGCTTTTGCGCCGCATAAGCCCTGGTCGTGTCAAGAAGCCGATAGCGCGTCACAGCGCCGTCAGGCCGCACCGCAATCAGCGACTTTGCGACGAGTTGCTCCAACGAATCCACGATACGCTCGGCTCGATCATCCTCGCCTGCGACCATGGTCGCCCCCTGCAACGTGAAGGGAGCGGCGAAGATGGCTAGGCGACGGAGAGCGATCCGCTCGCTCTCGCTGATCAGACCATAGCTCCAGTCGAGCGTTGCACCGAGGGTTTGTTGACGCGGGGGCGCCGTCCGTCGGCCACGCCACTCCAGCTTAAGCCGGCCGTCAAGCAACGTCACCATCTCGCGCAAGCCATGCGTGCCGACCCGCACGGCGGCGAGTTCGATCGCCAGCGCAATGCCATCGAGCTTGCTGCATATTTCAGCAAGAACCTCGGCATCCTCGTCGGCAATTTCCGAGCGATGGCCCGCTGCGGCGGCTCGCTCCGTGAACAGGCGCGCAGCCGGATAGGCTAGCATCTCGACTGCGCTCAGCCCTGCACCCTGCGGTGGCCCCTCAAGCGCGCCGAGCTCGAAAATCTGCTCGCCTTCCACAAGCAGCGACTCTCGGCTGGTGACCAGGACGCTGACTCCGGGCGCCTGCTGGTGGATGCGCTCGGCAATCCCGGCGATGACCTCGACGACATGCTCGCAACTGTCGAGCACCAGCAGCAGGCGACGGTTGCGCAGGTAACCGACGATGCTGTCGGTCGGATCAGAATGGTGCACCACGAGCCCGAGGGCCCACGCGATCGTGCCAGCAACAAGCGCCGCATCCCTAACCATGCTGAAGTCGAGAAAGCGAACCTGACCGTCAAATTGTGCCGAGAGTTCGTGGGCCAGCGCGATCGCAACGGTCGTCTTGCCGATTCCACCAGGCCCCCTAAGAGTGATGAAGCGTTCGCTCAGCAACCGCTGCGACACTTCCCGCACAACGTCATCCCGTCCGATCATCCGCTCCAGGCGATGAGGCAGGACAGGCGCAGGCATCTCAGGGACGCCCGGGGCCTGAACAGGAAGTGAAGCCGCCGGAGGCGCGTCTGCGATGCGCTGCACCGGTGCGACGAAGCAATAACCGCGGCTTGGAATGTTCGTGACGTAGCGCGCGCCCTCCTTGCCGTCACCGAGCGCCTTACGGACCTCGGCGATATGCACGCGCAAATTGATCTCTTCGACGACAAGGCCCGGCCATGCGTGGGCCAATAGCTCGTTCTTCGATACGACATCGCCCGCACGGCTGACTAACAGCCGCAGAATATCCAGCGCGCGGCTGCCCAGCTTGACTGGCACTCCATCCCGTTCAAGCAGCCGCGCCTTGTCGTGAAGGGAGAACGGCCCGAAGGAGGCGATATGTGAATCGTGCGGCGCCTTCTCGGGGCTCGCGCGAGAACCGTTCGTTGTTTCAAGCCCGGTCACCTGCGCTCACCCTTATCGCTGTGGCCGGCGAAGCTTACTGTGGCGCATTCGCCGCCAAAAGGCTCTGCGTGGAGAAGTAGCCGCACGGCCTGCCGCCTGTAAAGACTGTATTGGAGGAATAAGGAGCTTCGAAGACCGCTGATCCGGGCGAATTCTCCCATTCGACCATGCCCAATTTCCGCTACCCCACCCGGTCGTGGATCCTGCCCTTCGCCGGCAGGTGGTGGCGCACAGCGACTTTCTCCAATGTAAGCAATCGGTAACAGCGCTTAACAACACCTAACGAGCAATTTTCCGGTTCTCCGGCGACATTCAAGCCAGACGCGGTGTGCGACCAGATTGGTCGATGCCGCTCAGGCAACGGAGAGCAAGATGCACCGGTCGCAGGCTTCCGAAGTTATCAATCAGGATCGTCGCGCACTGCTGGGCAGCGCTGTAATGGGCATCGCAATTGCGGGCACCGCTGGCCTGTTTCCTTTGCACCGCGCTCAGGCTGAGCCGAATGACGCAATTCGCCCATTTCGCATCGATGTCCCAACGGAGGCACTAATTGACCTTCGCCGACGCGTGGCGGCGACACGCTGGCCCGACCGGGAGACGGTTGATGACGGATCGCAAGGCCTGCAGCTCGCTACGTTCAGCGAACTTATGCGCTACTGGGCCGCGGGATACGACTGGCGTAGAGCTGAAGCCAGGCTCAACGCCTTGCCGCAGTTTACAACGACGATCGACGGCATAGACATCCACTTCATTTACGTGCGCTCGCGTCATGAAAACGCCCTGCCGCTGATCATGACGCACGGCTGGCCGGGCTCAGTATTCGAGCTGCTCAAGACCGTTGGCCCTCTGACCGATCCGACGAACCACGGTGGACGCGCAGAAGACGCATTCCATCTTGTCCTGCCGTCGATCCCCGGCTTCGGCTTTTCCGGCCAGCCCAGAGGCACGGGATGGGGCCCGGAGCGCATTGCACGAGCTTGGGCTGAACTTATGAATCGCCTCGGTCACAGCCGATACGTCGCCCAAGGCGGCGACTGGGGCGCGCCAATCTCAAGCGCGATGGCGCGACAGGCTCCCGCAGGGCTGCTCGGTATTCACATCAACCTGCCGGCGGCTGTGCCGTCTGAAATCTCAGCGCTGCTCGCCACCGGCGCTCCCGCTCCGCAGGATCTCTCGTCGAAGGAACGTGCGGCGTTCGACGCACTCACCATCTTCTACAAGAGGTACCGGGCCTACGCCGCAATGATGGGCACGCGGCCACAAACCATTGGTTACGCGTTGACTGACTCCCCCGCGGGGCTTGCGGCCTGGATGCTCGACTACAACAACGCCGAGCCGCTGCGCCTGCTCACCCGCGACGAGATGCTTGACGATGTCACGCTGTACTGGCTGACGAACACCGCCACTTCCTCGGCTCGCATCTATTGGGAAACCAGCGGCCAAAGCGTCATCCTCTCCGCCGCGCAGAAGACAGCCGAAATCTCACTTCCCGTCGCGATCTCCGTCTTCCCGGACGAAGTGTATCGCGCTCCGGAAAGCTGGGCCCGCCGCGCTTATTGCAACCTCAGCTACTTCAACGAGGTCGACAAGGGTGGACACTTCGCAGCCTGGGAACAGCCCGAACTTTTCTCCCGGGAAGTCGCCGCGGCGTTTCGCCCGCTACGTCAACACTAAACCAGAAATATGAATCGCAGCAAAACTCCAACCTGAAAGAGGACGAGACTCAAATGAAAACACTCCGCACTATCGCCGCCGCTGCGGCATTGCTCATCGGCACCGGCTCGACCTTGCCTGTGGCGCAAGCCGACGAAGTGAGTCTGGGCGACATCAAGCGCACCAATCTGCTCCGCAACGATCTCAGTGTTGCCGGACGCGAGGTCATTCAGGTGCTCGTTGAGTTCGCTCCAGGCGTGAGCGCCGTCAGGCACTCGCATCCCGGTGAAGAATTGGTCTACGTGACCGAAGGTGCCATCGAGTACAAGCTCGACGGCAGGCCGCCGCTGACCGTCAAGGCCGGAGAAGTGATCTTCATTCCGTACGGAACACCGCATTCGGCGAAGAACGCCGGTTCTGTCAAGGCCGTCGAGCTTGCCACCTACATCGTTGAAAAAGGCAAACCGCTTCTGAAGCTAAACGAGTGAGCAGTTCGAGAACGCTAGGCAGCCGCATCGCAACTGTGAACCACGCGACATTCGAATTCGGGAGACAGACCATGAGCAACAGCTCGGTGAGAAATAACAATCGTCGCCGATGTCACGGCGGCGTCGCGATAGCAATCGCTGCTGTCACGGCGCTAGCCGTTCCAGTATCCGACCTTTTCGGTGGGCGGGCACACGCACAAACGCTATCCACGCAAGAGCATAAGGCCGATATCAGCTTCCTTGAGATCGACAAGGACATCACGCTCCGGAGAATGGTGGTCCACAACGCGAATCCGAAGGGGACCGTTCTCTTTCTGCATGGATTTCCCGAGACGCTGTACGCCTGGAAAGATATCGCTCTTACCCTCGCTGGCGACTATGAAGTCCACGCTTTCGACTGGCCGGGCTTCGGGCTTTCGTCGCGGCCGACGGTCGCAAGGTTTTCGTACGCCCCCAGGGACTACGCGCGCGTTCTGCACGACTACATACGCAAGGCAGGCATTGATTCATCGAAGCTGACTATCTACGCGACTGACATCGGCGCTCTGCCGGCTCTTTTACTGGCCCAGGAGAAGCCCGGCATTGCGACGTCGATCATCGTCGGCGATTTCGCCCCCTTCGACAGGCCTCAGTATATGTACGATAGCCTGCAGAGCCTGAAGGCCGGACCATCGATGGATCAGGCCCGCAAGCAACTTAACAGGAATCGCGACGACATCCTCAAAAACGCGTTCAGAAGAGGCCTGCCCACGGAAGCGCAGTTTGATGTGCCGCGCGAATTTCAGGACGACATGTCATGCGCCTGGGGTCACGGCACAATAACAACGGCGGATGCCTTCTCGCACTACTACGCGAACTTTACGCGGGACCAAAACCACTTCGAGTCGAATCTGAAGCGGCTCGAAACTCCGGTGAAGATCGTGTGGGGCGAGAAGGATCTCTACATCAAGAAAGAAATGGGGATCGAACTCGCCGGCAGAATTGGCGCCGAGCTGACGCTGCTTCCCGGTATCGGGCACTACCCTCACCTACAAAATCCCAAGCAAACGGTGGACGAGGTTCGCGCCGCATTTCGGTGAACAGCCCAAAGCACCCAACCCCCGCGCCAGTAGCGCAATACTAGGAGAATGCCATGTCCGTCTCTCTCAAAGGTGTCGCAGTCATCACAGGTGCGTCCGCCGGAATCGGCGCGGTTTATGCCGACCGATTGGCTCGCCGGGGCTACGACCTCATTCTTGTCGCACGCAACCAGGCCCGGCTCGACCAGCTGGCGACCAACATCGCGGGCGCCACGGGCCGTATGGTCAGGACTGTTGCCGCGGACTTGAACAACAAGGCGGACCTGAGGCGGATCGAGACGATCGTCGCCACCGACCCAAGTATCACCATGTTAGTCAATAATGCAGGCGTCGGCGGCCTAGAGCCGCTTTTGCAATCCGATGTTGATGCCATGGAAGAAATGGTCAATCTCAATGTGACGGCGCTGATGCGGCTTACCTACGCCGCGGCTCCCGCGCTCGTCGCCCGTCAAGGTGGGGCAATTATCAACATTGCCTCGGTGGTCGCCATCGCGCCGGAAGTCCTGAACGGTGTTTATGGCGGAACGAAAGCATTCGTGCTCGCCTTGGGCCAGTCGCTTCACAAGGAGCTGGCAGACAAGAACGTGCGTATCCAGACCGTCCTGCCCGGCGCGACAGCGACCAACTTCTGGGACGCGGCTGGTGGCACCGTCGACAATTTGCCGTCCAACATCGTCATGACCTCGGATGACCTGGTGAGCGCGGCGCTCGCCGGCTTCGATCAGGGTGAGGTCGTCACCATCCCCTCCCTTCCAGATGCGGCGGACTGGGCCGATTACGAATTGGCGCGACAGAAGCTCATGCCAAACCTTTCGCTCAGCTCAGTACCGAAGCGATACCGATCCGCGGCTGCGGCGTAACTAAGTATCCAACACTTTCCTCTCACGAAAGAAAAATCATGAGCATCCGTAAACGACTGACAGCTGCAGTTCTCGCCATCGCGATTACGACGCCCCTCGCCGATTTCTTCTGGAGCAAGTCCATGCCGCTAGCAAGCACATCATGGTTTGAGCGGGCGTCGGCTCGTGCGACCGCCGGCCAGTCGGAATTGACTTCCCTCAAGGGAGCGAATGAATGGCTAAATTCGCAGCCGCTGACGCCGGAAGCGCTACGCGGCAAGGTCGTCCTGATCGATTTCTGGACCTACACCTGCATCAACTGGCTGCGAACCGCGCCCTACGTCCGGGCGTGGGCACAGAAGTATGGGGATCAGGGGCTGGTGGTGATCGGCGTCCATTCGCCGGAGTTCGCATTCGAAAAGGATATCGACAACGTGCGACGGGCCGTGAAGAAACTGGGGATCGCCTATCCAGTCGCCGTGGATAATAACCATGCGATCTGGCGCGGCTTCGACAACAACTACTGGCCCGCGCTCTACTTCGTCGATGTAGAGGGACGCGTCCGCCACCACCATTTCGGCGAAGGCTCGTACGAGGAGTCCGAGAGGTTCATTCAAAAGCTTCTGGCCGAGGCAGGAGCCGCCGACATCGATCGCAACCTCGTCGCGGTCGATCCTCGCGGCTTTGAAGTTGCTGCCGACTCGGCGACGCTTAAGTCTCCTGAGAACTATCTAGGATACGTTCGCACGGAAAATTTCGCCTCACCGGGCGGCGCTGCGCGCAACCAGCGCAAAGCTTATGAGCAGCCCGCGCGTCTGCGGACAAATGAGTGGGCGCTCGCCGGCGACTGGACGGTGCGCAACGACGCCTCCGTGCTAAACGTATCAAGGGGCGTACTTGTGACCCGATTTCACGCCCGCGACGTCAATCTCGTCATGAGCCCGCCAGCCTCAGCAGCGCCGGTGCGCTTCCGCGTCACGATCAATGGTAAACCGCCCGGCGACGCGCATGGCCTCGATGTGGATGAACAGGGTTACGGTACCGTGACGAAGCCGCAACTTTATCAATTGATCCGACAGCCAGGCGTCATTGACGAGCGGACGGTGGAAGTGGAATTCCTTGACTCGGGCGTCGAAACTTTCGCGTTTACGTTTGGCTAAGGCGCGGCCACACCTTCCATGAACGTTCAGGACGAATGCCATAACCCGCGGTCCATACAATCCAAAGCGATAACGGCAGCTTAAAGCGCTCGATCAAATGGCTGCGGGATACAACGTGGTCGACGTGTACGGCTGCCCAAGCATAGCACGTTCCAGTCGTCCAATTGTTTCAAGCCCAGCGATCTGAGCGGCCAACGGACCGTACTATCGCCATGCTAGAAGTCAGCGCCCCGGAATCGGCGGGGACGGTCAGAGCACAAACCACTAATAGGGACAGCAAGAGCCACGAGGACTTGTCGGCAGAAAACCGATCCGAAGCTCCACAAGGGCAGAACTTTGCATCGCGCGATATCGCCCGAATTTCAACGCCAATTCGTTTTCGACAATATTTGCGGACATTGCCAGCAGAGAGAAGACAACACTGAGGACATTTCGCGTGAAAATAAAGGCTTCTCCATCAAGTGACACGACGTCCAGAACGTGACCAGCCCGGTTCCGATCCCATAAAGCTCCCGCTGCCAAGCTTAGATGCACGCAATGCCCGGCGGTGCTCTCAGTGTCCGGTCTTTCAAATTGAACACGGCCTGCCAAAGCATTGGCAGGCCGTGTTCAAACGCGTTAGACGAGATTGAGCTCGACATCGATATTGCCTCGGGTCGCCTTCGAATACGGGCACGTTTGGTGCGCTTCCTCCATCAGCATCTGAGCGACCTCGCGCTCGATCCCAGACAAGCTAACATTGAGCCGTGCTTGAAGGGAGTACGCGCCATCATCCACGCAGAGATCCACTTCCGCATCGATGGCGAGATTGGTCGGAAGCATTACCTTGTGTTTGCGAGCAGCAAGCCCCATCGCTCC
The DNA here is from genome assembly GCA_017474385.1 of Afipia sp. Taxonomy (GTDB): domain Bacteria; phylum Pseudomonadota; class Alphaproteobacteria; order Rhizobiales; family Xanthobacteraceae; genus Afipia. Next base: position 15,350 of record JAFVHU010000041.1, read on the forward strand.
TTCGAAACAGGCAGACCAGCCAGCGGCAAAAAGCTGCTCAGGGTTCGTGCCAATGCCTGACGTGCCCGGCGACGAAAGCTTGATGTCGAGTCGGCCGTCAGAGCTCCTGGATGCACCGTCACGACCGCCGGTCGTGTGAGTTTTGCCGGTGTACTGCACTTTTTTACTTTGAGTCATTTTGTGTATCCCTTTTCAAAATGTATGTGACCGTTCAACTAATCCTAAGCCGCAGGAATCAATTGATACCGATTGGCAGGCACGCGTAGAGACAGATTGGGAATAAGCTTCTGTCGGGCAGCTTCATACGCATCCCAATCTGAGACATCAGGCAATGACGGTACCGTCCGTATTGGGATGCGAGAGAGACAATCGCGCTCGTCAACGCATCCTCGTCCGCACGTACAATGACGGTATATCGCTGCGTTCCGCGTGGCTGGCCGACGATCCGGCAGGCATGGCGCTCCGAGAGATCGTACTTCTTCCGAATGCCTTCAACCGCCTGCCGGCGCCGCTCGGGGCTTACAAGTTTCCCGACGCAACATCCTTGAGCACTTGTTTCTCAAGCCAGAGATCCGCAACGAGGCGTTTCAGACGAACGTTCTCCCGCTCCAAGTCCTTCATCCGTTTGGCCTGATCAAGCTCAAGCCCACCGTATTCCTTCCGCCAGCGATAGTAACTCTGCTGCGAAATGCCGGCTTCCCGGCACGCCACCGGCGCACCCTTGCCCTGCGACATCAACACTTCAATCTGACGAAGCAGCACCACTATCTGCTCCGCGCTGAACCTCTTCTTCGGCATCACCAAAGCTCCTTTCCAAGCTCAGTTTCTCACAAAGCTTGGTCCAAGAAACCCAGGTCAGGTCAGATCGGGAACATGCATGGCCATGCGACCGTCAGCAGACCAGCCGCATAAGCGAGGACGAACAGTGTCATTCTCCTACACCGCGTCGTTCGGTTGTCGCGGCATCGCCGGGCACCGATGGCCATTCTGCAAGAGTCGTACGACCGCATTGGCGTGTCTTCAGGCATGGGGTGCCATGCTTGAGTAGCGCGTCTCACCAGACCCCCAATGAGCCGATCAGCCCTTCCTGAGCATGCTCCACAGAAGCGCGCCCGCGTTGTCCAACCTGCGCGGCCTCCGCACTGTTCATTCAAAGACCGCTTCCCGATGAATGCACTCAGCGTTTTCGGCGACCACTTCAATCGCAAGCGCGGGCCTAACGGTCGTTTCAAGGCAGCGAATGTCCGCGGCAAGTTGCTCGGCGAACACGACCGCTTCTGACGCCAGGTCAAATTCGCGTCCCACCTCGTCTTCGATCTTGAGCTTGTCTTGAATGTTAAAAAAAAAGCGCATGAGACCTCCTAGGATCGTTGCAAAACCAATACACGACACCCGTTCGCCGGGCCTTGATTCCGGCCGGCCAGATATGAATTGACACAGGCGAGTTGCTCACGCGCAGCTCAGTTTGACGCCGAACTACCGTTAAATGTGGACCGCGGCTAGAAGAGGTCGGCTTAACCGATGTCGTGAATAAGCGTTCGCTTGCCTCAGCAGTCGGTCAAGACCGGGAGTTGGCGCCTGCGGCAAGTTTTTCATCCCGATAACGTCTCCGATCGATGAGTTCGGCCTGGCCATCGCGCAGTCTCGATGTAAAACCACGCGGCGCGATCGACAGGCGAACCCGGCAGAGAGCCGTCTGAAACATGTGGGGACACGCATTCTCTACAGAAGCGCGCCCGTTCGGCGACACCTACTTTTTCTTGCCATCGGCATCGAACTGTTTGAGAAAGGCGATCAGATCGCTTGTCTTCTGTTCGTCCTTCAATCCCGCGTAGAACATCTTGGTGCCGGGAACCTTCGCTTTAGGATCCTTGATGTATTCGCGGAACGTCGCCTCATCCCACGTGAGGCCGGACTTAATGTTGGCTGCCGAGTAGGAATAGCCTTGGAGAGTGCCGGCTTTGCGGCCGATTACGCCGTTGAGCGATGGACCAATGCTGCTCTTCGCGCCTTCTCCTATCTGATGGCAAGTTTTGCAAACGACGAAGATTTTCTCTCCCGCCGCGGCGTCCTGCGCACCGGCTTCACCCGAACAAGCGGCGAATAGAGCCACCATCCACAGTCCTCGCATACAGTTCTCCTTTCCAATATCCGCGGCACTCTACAAAGTGACGCTAGGATAATTCAGATCTTTGACAGCTCGCGCAGCCTGTGAGCGAGCCAACTATTTCCCATTTGATCCCCGCAAGAGAGCTCTGCGAGGTGCTATCTACTTGCGAACATTCGGCACGCCTGCGCGCCATACCTCCTTTATGCGGGTCCGCCTATAAGGCGCTCGAGCCGAGCCTTCTCCTCTTCGCTCAATTCGAGTGGGCCAGGACTGCCACCGTCAGACAGCCGAATGTGCCGACGGCTATTGAGCCAAAGCGCCAAACCTCCGCCTGACAAGAACAGCGGCGGCAGAAACCACAGCAACAGCGTTACACCGATGAGGCGCGGCCTCAGCAGCACGAAGTCTCCGTAGCGCGCTACCAAAAATTCGATCACCTGGCTGTTGCTTTCTCCAGACGCGATCCGTTCGCGCACCAGAAGCCGCAAGTCGCGCGCCAATGGTGCATCGGAGTCATCGATCGACTGGTTCTGGCACACCATGCAGCGCAACTCCCGCGACAGTTCGCGCGCACGGGATTCCTGCACGGCGTTGGCCATGATTTCGTCAGGCTGCACGGCGTACGCCGTCGACGCGCCGATGATCAGCGCAATCGCCACAAGGCGGGAAAGAACGCGGTTCAAAACCATCACTCCGCCGCCCGCATCGCCCGCGGCACCTTGGCCGGCTTTGGCGCGCCGACGCGCAGACGCCTGTCCGACAGCGACAGCACGCCGCCAAAGGCCATCAGGATCGGGCCGCACCAGATCAGCAGCACCATCGGCTTGTGATACATGCGCACCGCGATGCCGCCATCCGCGGCGGTCTCGCCCAGCGAGATGTAGAGCTGACTGAAGCCGCGCGATAACAATGCCGCCTCCGTGGTCGACGACTGCCGCGCGGTAAAATTGCGCTTCGACGGCGTCAGTTCGCCGATTTTCTCGCCGTCACGGTTGATGGTGAATTTTGCCAGCATCTCGCGAAAATTCTGGCCCTGGAGCTGCGTGACATCGTCGAGCTTCAGCTGATAGTCGGCCAGCTTCGCCACGTCATTCGGCTTCAGGGTGCCGATATATTCGCTGTTCCAGGTGGTTTCGCAGACGATGCCGATCAGCGCCACGCCGACGCCGGCATGCGCGAAAACCGTGCCCCATGTCGAGCGCGGCAGGCCGCGGGCACGGCGCAGCGCCGTGCCGAACGGAGCGCGAAACAATTGCGTGCGCTCGACGATGTCGATGATGGCCCCGCCAATGACGAATACCGCGAGCCCGATCGCCAGCGGCGCCAGGGCCGCGCCGCCGGAGGTCCACGCCCACACTATCGCAGTGGCAATGAGCGCGGCGATGCCCGCCGCTATCAAGCGCTGGGCTGCGCCGACCAGGTCGCCGCGCTTCCACGCCAGCAGCGGCCCGAACGGCACCGCCAGCAGCAGTGGCACGAATAGCGGCCCGAAGGTGAGATTGAAGAACGGCGCGCCGACCGAGATCTTGTCGCCGGTGATCACTTCCAGCGCCAGCGGATACAGCGTGCCGATGAACACGGTGGCACACGCCGTGGTGAGGAACAGGTTGTTCAGCACCAGCGCGCCCTCGCGCGAGATCGGCGCGAACAGCCCGCCTTGCTTCAGCGCGGACGCCCGCCACATGTATAGCGTCAGGCTGCCTCCAATGAAGAAACACAAGATCATCAAGATAAACACGCCGCGCGTCGGATCAGTCGCGAAGGCATGCACCGAGGTCAGCACGCCAGAGCGCACCAGGAAAGTGCCGAGCAGCGACAGCGAGAACGTCAGGATCGCCAGCAGAATGGTCCAGACCTTCAGCGCATTGCGCTTCTCCATCACCACGGCGGAATGCAGCAGCGCGGTACCCGCGAGCCACGGCATCAGCGAGGCGTTTTCCACCGGATCCCAGAACCACCAGCCGCCCCAACCGAGTTCGTAGTAGGCCCAGTAGGAGCCCATCGCGATGCCCAGCGTAAGAAATATCCACGCCACCAGCGTCCATGGCCGCACCCAGCGCGCCCAGGCCGCATCGATGCGGCCTTCCATCAAGGCCGCAACGGCAAAGGAGAACGAAATCGAGAAACCAACATAGCCGAGATAAAGCATCGGCGGATGGATCGCGAGGCCGATGTCCTGCAGCACCGGGTTGAGATCGCGGCCCTCCAGCGGAGGATTGGCGAGCCGCAAAAAGGGGTTCGAGGTCATCAGCATAAACAGATAGAAGGCGCTGGCTATCCAGCCCTGCACCGCCAGCACATTGGCGCGCAGCGACAGCGGCAGATTGTTGCCGAACGCGGCGACGAGGCCGCCGAACAGCGCCAGGATCGACACCCACAGCAGCATCGAGCCTTCG
>JAFVHU010000042.1 GCA_017474385.1 Afipia sp.
ATGCATCGCGCCCGCATTGTTCATCGCCTCATAGGCCATGCCGGCGGACATCGATCCGTCGCCGATCACGGCAATCACGTTGTTCTTGCCGCCGGTGAGATCGCGCGCGACCGCCATGCCGAGGCCGGCGGAAATCGACGTCGAGGAGTGCGCCGCGCCGAACGGATCGTATTCGCTCTCGGCGCGCTTGGTGAATCCGGACAGGCCGTTGCCCGTGCGCAGCGTGCGGATGCGGTCGCGGCGGCCGGTGAGAATCTTGTGCGGATAGGCCTGATGGCCGACGTCCCAGATGATGCGGTCGTCCGGGGTGTTGAAGACGTAGTGAAGCGCGGTGGTCAGTTCGACCACGCCGAGGCCGGCGCCGAAATGGCCGCCCGTCACCGACACCGTGTCGATGGTCTCCAGCCGCAGTTCATCGGCAAACTGGCGGAGCTGCTCGGGCTTGAGCTTGCGCAGCAGGTCCGGAGTCGGCGCAGCGTCGAGGAGGGGAGTCTTGCTCGAATTTGACACTTGAATTTATCCGCAATGATTTGGGCCGCCCGGCCCGGCATGGAAAGATGCCCAGAAAGGTCCGAAACGGTCCCGTGGCTTATACCAATTCCAAAGTCATGCCAATCCGCTGGGCGGTGGCCATAAGTCTCACGTTTTGGGCATAAAAAGCCGGAACCCCGGGGGCAGTTCGGATTGGCGCTGTCGTGGTCACATCCGCGATGTCGTCCCCGCGAAGGCGGGGACCCATAACCACCAAGCGACCTGTCAAAAATGGGCGTTTGATATCGTCTGTAAAATCTAACTACAGGGAGTATGGGTCCCCGCCTTCGCGGGGACGACGACCGAATTATGCCCGGAACAGTTACTGAACGTCGAGCGGCTCGGTGCCGACAGCGTGACCGGACGCGTCGGTGGTGATCTTGTCGACGCGCGCTTCGGCCTGGCGCAGCAGTTCTTCGCAGCGGCGCTTCAGGCTCTCGCCGCGCTCATAGATCGCGACCGATTCCTCGAGCGGCACCTTGCCGTCCTCGAGGCGCTTGACGATGGATTCCAATTCCTCGATCGCGCGTTCGAAGCTGAGCTGCTTGACGTCCGCATGGGGAGTATCGGCCATGGTCGTTTTCCGAGTCCTGAATCGATGATAGCGCCGCAGAATCTAGGAACGATTTGCGGGCGCAATATGGCGGCAATGTAACGCGATTTGCAGGTGTGGGGGAAGTGGTTCGCACAGCGTCATCCTGAGGTGCGAGCCGCATTTGCGGCGAGCCTCGAAGGATGTGCGATCCGTCGCCGTTGCCCTTCGAGGCGCGCAAGAGCGCGCACCTCAGGGTGACGATTACGCTAGTTGTTCATCAGCGCGGCGACGTGCACGGCGACCGAATCCCGCAAGCCTTGCAGGTCATAGCCGCCTTCCAGCACGGAAACGATGCGCCCCTCGGCGGACTTGTCGGCGATCTCCATCAGCTTGCGCGTGACCCAGGCGAAGTCTTCTTCGCGCAGTTCGAGACTGCCGAGCGGATCGCGCCAGTGCGCGTCGAATCCCGCCGAAATCACGATCAGTTCGGGCGCGAACGCTTCCAGCCGCGGCAGGATCGCAAGGTTGAATGCTTCGCGGAATTCGCGGCTGCCATTGCCGGGACTGAGCGGCGCGTTGACTACGGTGTCCTGATCGCCGCGTTCCTGCGTGGCGCCGGTGCCGGGAAACAGCGGCATCTGATGGGTCGAGGCATACATCACGCTCGGATCGGACCAGAAGATCTCCTGGCTGCCGTTGCCGTGATGAACATCGAAGTCGACCACGCAGGCGCGCGCGATGCCGTACTTGCGCTGCGCGTAGCGCGCCGCGATTGCGGCGCTGTCGAAGAAGCAGAAGCCCATCGGCCGCGAGGTTTCGGCGTGATGTCCCGGCGGACGGGTGCCGACGAAGGCGTTGGTCCGCTTGTTTTTCATCACCGCATCGACGGCAGCGACCGCGCCGCCGGTGGCGCGCAGCGCCGCTTCCCACGTACCCGGCGACATCGATGTGTCGCCGTCAAGATAAACCATGCCGTCCTTCGGCGCGATATGGCGCAGTTCGTCGATGTACTCGTTGCTGTGGCACAGCGCGACCACGTCGAGATCGGCTTCCGGCGCTTCGACGCGCACCAGCGATGTGAAGGGTTCTGCCGACAATCCCTGCTCGATCGCACGCAGACGATCCGGCCGTTCGGGATGGCCGGGGGCCGTGACGTGGTTGAGGCCCGCGGAATGATGATAATAGAGTGTCGGCATGGACGGATCGATCTTTCCGTTGTCGGCGATGGCCCTATTTAATCAGGCTTTCTTCTTGCGCGCAAAGAAGGCGCTGAACGCGTTCCGCGCCTCGTCCGATTTCAGCCGTTCGCCGAAATGATGCGATTCTTCATCCATCCGGCGCAGCACGTCTTCCCGCGCGGGTTTCAGCAGCTTGCGGGTCAGCGCCACGGCATCCTTCGGCAGCGCGCCGATCTCGCGTGCGACCTTGCGCGCCTCGACTTCGGTATGCCCGGGCGCAACCACCGCATTGACGAAGCCGGCTTCGCGGGCTTCGTCCGCGGTGACGGTCCGGCCCATCACCAGCATCGAGAACGCGCGGTGGTGTCCCATGGTGCGCGGGGCGAGCAGGCTGGAGGCGGCCTCCGGAACGAGGCCGAGATGAATGAACGGCGTCGAGAACGTCGCGGTGGTGGAGGCGAGAACATAGTCGCAGTGAAACAGCATGGTGGTGCCGACGCCCACGGCGATGCCATCGACCGCGCCGATCAGCGGCTTCTCGTTGTAGGCGAGCGCCTTGAGAAACTGGGTCGCCGCCATGGGGCGCGAACTGTCGTCATTCGCGGTGTTGGCCTTGGCGAAATCCTCGATATCGTTGCCGGCGGTGAACACGCCCGAGCCGCCGGAGATCACGATGCTGCGGATGTCCGGATCGTTCTGCGCGGATTTGATCGCGTCGGCCATCGCAATGTACATGCCCTGCGTCAGCGCGTTCTTCTTGTCCGGACGGCGCATGGTGATGATGCGCGCGTTGTCTTCGTCGGTGACAATTACGTGGTCGGTCATGGGTGTTTCCTGAAATGGCGAAAGCACTGCAACATGGGGCGGCTGGCGCTGCCGGTTGGTTCATCCTACATCATTGGCCAGAAACGGAATAATGGCCATTCGATTCCCGCCCCTCCGGTATAAAGGGATACTGCCATGCAACTCACCGGCATCCATCATCTGACGGCTATTTCCGCAAACGCCAAGGGAAACCTGGCGTTTTATACCGGTGTGCTGGGCCTGCGGCTGGTCAAAAAGACCGTCAATCAGGACGATGTCAGCGCCTACCACTTGTTTTATGCCGACGGGAAGGCCAACCCGGGAACCGACCTGACCTTCTTCGACTGGCCGGCAGCGCGGGAACATCGCGGCACCCGCAGCGTGTCGCGCACCGGCTTGCGGGTCAACGGCGAAAAGTCGCTGGCCTTCTGGCAGGACCGGCTGATCAAGCTCGGCGTCCATGTCGGGAAGGTGACCGAAGTCGATGGCCGCCTGACGCTGCCGCTTGAAGACCCCGAAGGCCAACGGCTGGTGCTGGTCGATGACGGCGGCCGCGGCGAAGCGCATCCGTGGGAGAAAAGTCCGGTACCGGCCGAACACCAGATCCGCGGTCTCGGCCCGATCGTGCTGAACGTACCCGATCTGACGCGCACCGAACGAATCCTGACCGACGTCATGAACATGACGCGTGTCCGCGACTACGCCTCACCCGACGGCGAGCATCGCATCAATGTTTACAGGATGGGCGAGGGCGGCCCGGCGGCGGAACTGCATGTGCTTGAGCAGAAGGATTTGCCCGCTGCGCGTCAGGGCGCCGGAGGCGTGCATCACGTCGCGTTCCGCACGCCCGATGAAGAGCAGTATCATGCCTGGACGGCGCGGCTCGCGGAGTTCGGCGTTCACTCCAGCGGCGAGATCGATCGCTTTTATTTCCGCAGTCTGTATTTCCGCGAGCCGAACGGCATCCTGTTCGAGATCGCAACCGACGGGCCGGGCTTCGCCACCGACGAGCCGATGGAAACACTCGGCGAGAAGCTGGCGCTGCCGCCGTTCCTCGAAGCCCGTCGCAAGGCGATTGAGGCGGGGTTGAAGCCGCTGGCGTGAGTCCGTCTCCTTCGTAAAAGGTTGCGAAAGCTCGCTACATAGTTTGTGTCGTCCCCGCGAAGGCGGGGACCCATACTCCCTGTCGGTGAAGTTTGACGAGGAGCTTCAACAGTTTTCGTAAACGGTTAGGCCGGTGGTTATGGGTCCCCGCCTTCGCGGGGACGACGTCGTGGGTGGTGTGCGTCCGGCCCAAACTCTCGGCGTTTACGTTACCAGCACGACGTCCGCGCCGGTGGTCGCCGTCGCTGCGTCCATGATCGTGCGCTCCAGCGCGCCGGACTGCACGGTGACGTTCTCCGCGAAGAAGCGCGCCAGCGCGACATAACGCTGCGCGTCGTTGTGGAGCGCCTCGTCGGTGCGCGCCGCCAGCGCCTCGTTCGCCAGCATGCAGCCGCCGAGCGTGGTCGAGAACATGCGCAGATAAGGTGTCGCGCCTGCGAGCGCTTCCGCCGGCGAGCTTACGATCTTTTCCAGCAGCCACTTGCTGGTGCGCTCCACCGATGCAACCGCGTCGCGCAGCTTTTCGCCGGTGGTGCCGAAGGCCGGATCGTTGGAGGCTTCGACCTTCTTGACGATCGCCGACAACTCGCCGAGCAGATCCCACACCGCTTCGCCGCCGGACGTGCCGAGCTTGCGCATCAAGAGGTCGTTGGCCTGCACGCCGTTGGTGCCTTCATAGATGGTGAGGATGCGCGCATCGCGAACGTATTGCGCGGCGCCGGTTTCTTCTATGAAACCCATGCCGCCGTGCACCTGCACGCCGATGGCCGCGACCTCGTTGCCGATGTCGGTGGAGAACGCCTTCGCCATCGGCGTCAGCAATGCGCCGCGTGCGGCGGCCTTCGCCTTCGCCTTCGGATCGGTGGCGCGATGCGACACATCGATGGCGACCGCCGTTGCGTAGCAAATGGTGCGTGCGGCCGCGGTCATGCCGCGCATCAGCATCAGGTTACGCTTCACGTCGGGATACATGATGATCGGATCGGAGCCGGTGTTCTGGCTGCCGAGCGCCTTGCCCTGCTTGCGCTCCTGCGCATAGGCCAGCGCGCGCTGATACGCCCGGTCCGCGATGCCGACGCCCTGAAGGCCGACGCCGAGGCGGGCCTGATTCATCATGGTGAACATTGCGGCCATGCCGCCGTTTTCCTTGCCGACGAGATAGGCCACAGCGCCGCCCTTGTCGCCCATGGTCATGGTGCAGGTGGGAGAGGCATGAATGCCGAGCTTGTGCTCGACGCCGCTGGCGTGAATATCGTTGCGTGCACCGAGCGAGCCGTCGGCGTTGACGAGATACTTCGGCGCCAGAAACAGCGTGATGCCTTTCGAGCCCGCAGGCGAGCCGGGCAGGCGCGCCAGAATGAAATGAACGATGTTGTCGCTCATGTCGTGGTCGCCGTAGGTGATGAAGATCTTCGAACCGAACAGCCGATAGCTTCCGTCGGCCTGAATTTCCGCGCGCGTGCGCAGCGCGCCGACATCGGTGCCGGCCTGCGGCTCGGTGAGCTGCATGGTGCCGGGCCATTCGCCGGAGATCAGTTTGCCGAGATAGATGTCTTTCAGTTCCTTGCTGCCGTGGGCATCGAGCGCGTCGATCGCGCTCAAGGTCAGCAGCGGGCAGAGACCGAACGCGAGGTTCGAGGCGCTCCAGATTTCGTTGACGGCGGAATGCACCGCGAGCGGCAGACCCTGTCCGCCGAATTCCTCGGAACCGGACACGGCATTCCAGCCGCCGTCGCACCAGCGCTTGTAGGCATCCGGCCAGCCCGTTGCCGTGACCACGCCCTTGTCGGTGAGCTTGATGCCTTCGCGGTCGCCGGTCTGATTGAGTGGTTCGAGCACGTCGGTGGCGAACTTGCCCGCTTCCTCGACGACCGCGGCGGAGAACTCCGGATCGTAGCCATTATAATGTCCGGCTTCCACGGCGGCCAAAAGGCCTGCGCCGTGATTGAGGGAAAGCAGGATGTCGTTGATCGGTGCGCGGTAGGTCATGGCATGATCTCGCTGTTCGGCTGGCCTCGGCACTCGTTCCCGCAGTGGATGAGCGCGCAAGTCTTGTTCTCATAAATCGTTGTTCGGCGGTCTTTTCCTCGCGCTTGCGGTTCTTGTAGGGGTCCGCCTGGCGCCCTTTGTCTTCCCATGAAAAAGGCCGGCCCTCAACTGCGGCGCAGGCGGATCTCAGGTATGCCACGCGGCCCGTTCCGGCTGGAATTGCCGAGGCCTGCCTTGATCCGCCGCCGTTCCCATCATTCCGCGCGAAACGGATGCGGGTCCGGTCACCGGAATCGGGGCTGATTTTCCTCGTTTGGCAGCATTTTCTCGCCGAAAACCGGGTTTCCACTTTGCCGGAAAATGCTCTAAGACCTCCGCAGCCACGGTGAATCGGTGCGGCTCAGGACTTCCGGAAGGGAGCCGGGCCGGGCCACCTTCCGACAACGAGCGGCGCGAGACGGCGAGACCCGATCCCGCCGCGAACCGTTCAGCGCTATTGGGGCGTCGCCAAGTGGTAAGGCAGGGGATTTTGATTCCCCCATGCGGAGGTTCGAATCCTCCCGCCCCAGCCAGCCAGTCCGGCTTTTGGAGATTTTCTTACTTTGAGGCGAGAAATGCTCGCAATTAGCGGGCTTTTTAGGCATTTGGAATCTCCACAGAGACCGATGTTCGCCCCAGCTCCTCCGAAAAATCCCGGAAGTCTCCCGGTATACATTGGGAAATTCCCGTTTTCTGGAGACTCGCCTTAGAGACAAAAGAATAAAACCACTGCGCGGTAGGGTTGGCAGTGTCAGAGAGCCTCAACAGGAAGGAGACGTTGCTATCTGTTGAGGTCTAAATCGGCAAATAGGGGCGCGTGTACCAAAAGAGAACCAGCGATTCGATTGTTTACAACGAGCGTTTTGGAATCCCTGCGATTCCAAATTGCATAGCCAGATCAGAGAAGGTCCATGCGGGGCGAGTGGTTGCTGAAAACATTTCGCCGTATTGCCTTAGGGTGGTCACCCGAAAGCACCGTTGCTTGCTCCAATTGCTTTGAGGATATGGGATTGCGTCTTGAAGCAATGATGCTCGGACGCACGGACCAATCAGCGTGCCCAAGGTGCAGAGACGCCTTTGGCAAAAAACTCACAAAGAACGACGTCGAGGAATTGCAAAATGAGTTCTTCTCGCTTGCAACGGCTCCTCACAAATCGAACATGCGGTTGGTTGCGTTGCGAATTGAACAAGATACTGCAGATCAAGTCGAGAAGCTGCGCCCGGAAACATGGCGTGATTGGCACTTAATTCAACAGTTAGTTGGAGGCAATTTAGGATATTCCGCGCCGCGACTGTTCTACTTCGGTGTGACTAACCACCTTGACGGCCCAAACGGCAGCCTTACGAAAGAAATGATTTCTGATGAAATCCTACCGAGACTAAGAAGCCGAGCTCTGGGCAATACAGACGTGTTCTTTAGAATCCGCCTCAATATTGATCAGAGTAAGCGCTTCGACCTCGTACAGTTTGACAGCCCACCTCTCCGCAGACGAGGATTTGGTCGCTTCGATTATTCAAACGCACCGGTGCTGTATGGATCACCGAGTTTAAAAGTCTGTGTGCACGAGTGCAGAGTTACTTTTGGTGATGACGTTTATGTAGCGACGATCCGGCCCACTAGGCAGCTAAACTTGATCGATTTCACGGGTAATTTTGATCAACCTCAGGACGTCGACCCCTTTGATGATCTTAGTTGGTTCTTCAATGGACTGCTTGCGTCGTCAGATTCTCGCGCCTATCGACACTGTAGACGTATTGTAAAAATGTTGCGCGATGAGACGGGAGCAGATGGCATTATCTACAACAGTTTCTTCACGCGCGTGATGGGAGATGATGATCAAAGTCCCGCGATCAACTATGCTTTATTTGGGCGTCCTATCGCGGAAGGGAAAATTGAAGTGCTTTCGATGAACACGTTGCAGCTCAATACAATCAAGTACGATTTCAACCTTGGACCAATCTTTGACTAGCATGGAATTCTTATGATCAAGATAGTGCAATCCGTCCTGCCTGTTGGTCGGCACTTCGGACTTTGGGGCAGTCACGTTTGCTGGCCCTCACCATGCTAATTCCATTTTTAGGAACGCTAATATTATTCAATCAGTACGTCATCGATGTTCTTGCCATGTCGCCTGAGGTGTCGACGCGGTGGTTAGGCGGAAACGATCATGGTGCATCGACCAGCCAAGTGTTGACGGTAAACAGGCTTGTCACGACTTATTTTGGATTGGTTCTCCTTGGAGGAGCTTCATTCTTTTTCACTCTCGCGTGTCCTCGGGAGGTTAAAGCTTACGGTAGCGCGCAATCGTATATCGAAACTGAGAGGCCGTTCGTAACCTCAGCTCGTACAGCGCTGCTAGTCACTGCAGTGGCAAATGATTATCTCGTGAACACGGGCGAGGAGGAGGCGATACGCTGGTGGCCGCCCCTTAAGAAAATCGCTTATCCGTCGGAGCTGGAGCTTCTCTTTGAGGGAGTAACACGACAGATATCTGATAGGAGTATCGAAGGTGTTGAGGATGTCGATATCCATTCTGGGAATGGCAATATTCATGCTGAGAAAGTCGCGAGAATTCTGCGTGCGCAAATCAGGGCGTTACGCGTAGTGTGGGGACGTTCCACGCTGAGGCTGAGAAATACAGCATAGATTTGCTTTCCCATTCTTTATCTCGCAGGCTTTTCTGTCCTGTCCTATCCAACCAGCACGACTATGTACCAAATCTTGAGGCGGCTTTTCGCCTGATCAAAAGGTTTCCGAGAGGAATTTTCAATGAATGTGGTGGGGGAATTTTTAGCACACATGTGGAGCTATAAACTTTCCGTATTTCCCGTTCTTCTGACTTATCTTTTGTTCGATGCTCAAGCGATTGTTCGGCGATTGACCCGAAAGGCTTACGTTCCCATCTATTTCATGTTCTTCCCCTTGGGCCATTCGGACAAGCTATATGCCCAGTATTTTAATGAGGACGATGTTTACTGGGTTGGCGCGTCTATGACACCCAAACAAAAGATATCTCTTAGGAATCGCATCAGGCGTCACGCGATAATATCGATGTTGCTCGCAGCTGTGTTCGCGCCGTGGGTCTGTGGATTTCTTGCGGCTCTTTACTTGCCGCGCGATCAGTTTTTGGAGTTTGTATGGTTTTTGATGATAGTGAAGACGCTCTTGATTGCGAGGGCGTTGTATGAATTACGAGCAAATGCGTGGTTTGTTGAGAGAAGTAATTCGTTTTTATTTCTTTGCGTAATTTATGTTGGCTATCTGTTGTTGATCTTAAGGGGCACAACGAAATCTTACGGTTGGGCGGCAGAAAATCTCAACACACTTGGTGTGTTGGGCACGCTTTGGGGGCTACTGGACTACGCCTATGTGGACATTTTCATAAATATCTTCGTGGTATCTGCGGCAACGTGGGCCGTTACGACGCGATACACCGATCCCGCACTTATTCCTCAGCCTTATAAGGAGGAGTCCAATGACGATACAAACAGCGCGTCCACTGTTGCGTCGGATTAGTGCAGGTGGCTCGATCAATCCTTACGCGATAGCTTTTATACTAACCGAGAGAACCTTTCGTGGGCCGGTCGTTCGGGTGATGGAGCTTCTCTACTCTGCGGTGCTGATCTTCATTGGCCGATCTGAGCCGAGGATTACTATTGGCCATTCGCAGGTATCGTTCCAATTCTGGCGGTTCTGCTTTGGGCGACGAAATTCCGCGCTCCTTTTTGGGGCGCTAAGTTTGGAGGCGAGTTACAGGGTCTGTTGCCTTTACCTTGAGGCTCATCAGCCGCAATCCCTCAGGCAGATGCTGATCTGCTACAATGGAAAGCCGAGCCAGCTTTATGCGAGCCGGTTCATTGAGAACTTGAATATCGTGCTGACGCTCGCGGCCAGTATGCGCATTGAGACTGCACGAATGTTGCCGTCCAAGTAAGTTTTGCTGATAGGCAATTCCGAGGGAACAGTGATGTGGTTGAGGGCTGGAAAATATTTGCTGCTGGTGTCGGGCTGGATTGCGGCTCTTTTTATTGGCGTTTTGGAGTTGCCTCAAAAGGTCCATTCGTTTTTCGAGACTTTGCCAGCTGCGAGGAGTGACGTCGCGACGTGGTGGAACCTCAATGTAGAGTTCACCGGCGCGTGGACCAATGAGGGAGATATCATTTCAACGATAGCGATGCCGATGGCTTTGAGCATGCGCGTTTACAGCAAAAAAATTGACGGAGAAATATGGTCTGATGGACTAAGCAACTCGATCCATCCTGTTATTTTGCTAGGCGGAGAATTGCGCGGTGGGGAGCTTCAGGCTTATGCATTTGATTATATCGAAGGGAAGGAGACGGTCTATGCGACCTTCAAGATCAAAAAGATGGGTGATAGGCTCGTTTTGGAAACGCTTGAGCAGCCCGTTGAATTCTTTCCAAAACAGGCAGAGCTTTTCGCGAATTCCGATGCTTTGAAAGATAAGCCTCTCACAAATTTCGATCTGATAACCAAAAGTTTGAAGGCCAGCAGAAAGTAACGGAAGCGGGAAAACGTCTTCAGCCCGAATAAGTTTGGAATCTTCCCAACTTATAGCCACGAACGAAACCTTTCGAGGTGCTGACCTCAAGAAACTCATTGGCCACGATCAGCGCCCGGATAGCAGCGCGCGTATCACCATCGCAAGCAGCTATTGCTTGATCGACAGCAGCGTCTAGCCGCTCCAATTCCGTCTGTGGATTTGGTTGTGGAAGTGCCGACATGCCGCTGTTCCGTGTTGACCGCCTGACTATGATGTTCTTATTTTGTTCTCATGGAGTCAAGAGAGCCAAAACGCCGATTTCCACCGCCTTGGAAGGTAAAATTCCAAGAGCATGGGTACGATGTTCAAGATGCTACGGGCTTTCGATTAGCGACGGTGTATTGCGATGAGGCGCTAAGCGCTGCGAAGTGGAGGGATGCGAGCAGTCTCTTTCCAACGCGGGACGAAGCGCGGCGCATCGCAAAAGCAATTGCGCGTCTTCCCGAATTTTTGACGCAACGGAAGGGCTTCGAGCCGCGCGGAGAAGGCGTGCGATGGAAGGCGAGCCGTCCATACCATGTCGCATTGGAGGATTTGTACGTCCGAGCCAATTGGGACGAAATCAATGCACTCTGCAAGCTGAATGGGCTTCCATTCAATGCGACGGGAGAAAAAATCGGAGAGGGAGGAATATGGTGCGTTTATGAATTCGAAAGGCAGCTAGACGCCATACAATTTTGGAACGCCTTCAACGGACGTTGGCTTCGAGGCAGTGAGTATGTTCATCCCGAGCCGCCAAAGGACTTCCCGCCGCTAAAGTCGATAAAGGAATGGGCCAAATTCAATCGCGGAAAAGGAGGACGCGATCCAAACAACGGATGGCTTTAATCTCGCTAAGATCATTCATTTGGTTCGTCAAATTTAGTGAATGCATCTTTTCCGAATAGTTCGATGTCGCGCTGAATAGCTCTAAAGAGGCTTGATCCTGTAAAGCCGCTAGGATTGGCTAGTGGTTTCCCGCCATCCGCACCAAGTCGATACGTTCCATAACATCGGTTCAGCGATTCCGACGCCCATTAACTTCGAACGTCAGACCCGCTTTGAAAATCTCTGCGCAGCGGTGATCCGATTGGCGAGAAGGTCAACCTCGCGCCGGTAAATCTCATCGCGTAAGAACTTGAGCTCCTCAGCGTGGCTGGCTTCGGCGACATCAACATACCAAGCTTTCGGCCGGCCGTCGGATCCATCATTCCAGCGATACTTGCGCTTTTTTAGTATCTCACGGAGGTCAAAAGGGGATTGCTCGGCCCATATGCGCACAGTCGGCTTTCGAGCCGATTCAAGCAGTAACGCAAGTGCCGTGTTCTCACTTCCGTTAGGCTTCATCGACATAATTTCCAGCAGCGCCTTGCAATCGTCGGCTGCTCGATGTGAATGATGAAAGTAACCGCATCCGGCTAAAAGGTAGGCCAAGCGGGATCCTTCAAAACCTAGCTTTCGCCATTCCACTTGGGTTGCCGAGCAGGCCCAGTATTTGTGCTCAAAGGCTGGCCAATATCGCTCGCTAAACTGCCGGTCGAATGCCGCATTGTGAGCAATGATGATTGCTGCATCTGCAACAAAGTTATTGACGTCATCGGTCGAAATCTTGTGACCAGCTACTAGTGCATCGGTAATGGTTAGCTCTACAATCTCGGACGGTATCGGCGCAGAAGGTTCGTTAAACTCCTCAAAAACTGCGGTGACATGTGTGATTTCACCGGACGGAAGATAGGCGAATTTCACCATCCCAATTCAATGATCTCGTCCTTACTTGGGTCGAGACCGGTCGTCTCAACGTCGAGCGCCAAACCAATCCGAGTGCCGGCACACATATCTTGCGCGCGGACTTCTCGTGGTTTCAGTCGACGAAGAACGCGATAGTCTGGGGAGAGGGCGAGCTTTTGCGCCATGGCGTCGAGTTCGGAATTTGATACAGTCATAGAATTAGCAATCCGTAATGAAGCACAGCACTTTATGTGGAATATTTATCATATTGAACTGGTCGCCAGACCTTTCCAAGGGCTGCTTCAATCTTTGCAGGTGTGCCGGCCGGCAATCAACACTCGGGTCCGTTGATGTCCCTCTCATCAACCGAGTGGAAGCTTGTTCGCGCGCAGGTTATTCAGCGGGATAACTCCACATGTGTGGAGTGCGGTATTCCCGCCGAAAGCGAAGACGTTGATGTGCATCATTTGCTGCCGCGGTCAGCGGGTGGTGCCGACGACCCATCAAATCTTGTCACTCTGTGTGACGGCTGCCACGCCGCGCACCACCCAAAGCTTGCAGGCAGTCTCGCTCGGCGCGCTATGGAGTGCTGGGCCGTTCGTTTGGCACGCTGGCTGGACCGAGAAGGAGAAGTAGTCCCCGAGAGCCAGGCCTTTGGTCCATTGCTCCGACTTTTCGGTCTCGACCGGTTCAAAGAAGGCCAACTGCCGATTATCCAAGCGGCTTTGACAGGACGTTCATTGTTGGTCGTAAGTCCGACGGGGTTCGGCAAGACCTTGTGTTTCCAACTGCCTGCTGTCGTCAGAAAAAGCGTCAGTATTGTCGTATCCCCGCTAAAGGCGTTGATGGGAGAGCAGGTGTCCTCGCTCCTTCGCCGTAAGATTCCGGCGAGCTTCATTAATAGCGATCTCGACCCAAGCGAGAAACGTCTTCGTTATCAGCTTTTATCAAAAGGCAGCTTTAAGCTTCTGTATGCAGCGCCTGAGCGGTTTTTCGTAAGGAGCCAGGCCGAGCAGCAAGTGCTGCGCACGATGCGACCCAGCTTTTTGGTGATTGATGAGGCTCATTGCGTCGATCAATGGGGGCGGGATTTTCGGCCCGAATACGGCCGGCTTAAGGAAGTAAGGGAGGCGTTAGGATCCCCTCCGATCCTTGCATTCACTGCTACCGCCGGTACGGAGATGCAACAGCGCATTCTTCACTCTCTCGGTATTCCTGACGCACAGGTGTTTGTTCGCGGCGTCGATAGGCCTAACATTGCATTGCTGCGTTGGCGGGCGTCCATCGACAAAAGACCGGTGATCATCGCAGATATTTGCCGGCTTTCTTTGCCGAGCAACGGTAAGCTGATGATTTTCGTGCCGACCCGCAAAATTGGTGAAGCACTGCAGGCCCATCTGGCTGGTGAGGGGCTTGAGACGCCGTTCTATCATTCGCAGCTCGGCAATGGCTGGGAGCGAGAACAGTTACTTAAGCGCTTCGTTGGCGATAGTCGGCCTGTCGTTGACCGAATTATCTGCACAAGTGCTTTCGGGATGGGTCTCGATGTGCCGAATGTGCGCATGGTGGTTCATTGGCAGCACCCTGCCTCAATTGAAGACTACCTCCAGGAATTCGGCCGCGCCGGTCGCGACGGCGCGCCGTCGATCGCCGTTCTGCTGCAGGGAGAAGGCGAGGCGAGGGAAGATATCGGACTGCTGCGATACATGGCTCAACGCGCGATCAACGGGGCGGGCCTGAGCGATGATTCGGCGGCCTTAGCGTTGCGATACAAACATAATCAAATCGCTGCCATGGCTAAAATGGCCGGCTACAATACCTGCTTCCGCGCGGCGTTGGTCGGCTATTTCAAAGGGCCTGAGAAGCCTGTGCGAAAAAGCATAGCCACGCGAATTATGGAATGGGTCTTTGCCGATGCTAGGCTTAGTCAAAGCCGAGTGGCTTGCTGCGATGCTTGCCATCAGGCCGCCATCGTCAAGCAGGGGAAACTAAATTTCATTCGAAAGGTGATAGGCTCTTAGTGGGCCTGATCATTCCATAATATCGGGTTGGCAACTCGTGGCATTTCTCCAATAAACGGAGATAGATCTAGCTTTGCCGTCTACGAGGAGCTGCCTGAATTGGCGGAATTTCGTGAGTTCGACTAACATTTATTTGTCGTTGACCGATTCGCGCGATGATCCGATACAAATCGCTAGCAGTTGCCTAAAGCGAGCATAGCATCCGTCAGTCACTCTGAACGCGATCGCCCTGTACAACTCGCGAGTTATGTGGGTCGGGCGCTACCAAGCGCATTCGCGAGCTGCATTTGCGATTGCGAGTTTTTTTAGCCACGACATGGCGTGCGCTTTCTTATTTGATCGATGCGGAATTATGACCGACATCACCGCCGTACATATTTTCGGATGGAATGGGGCAAGCCATTATGAGGGTAATATCATTTCTCTTGCGCACCGGCGCGGTGCTCGTGTGGTCCACGCTGAAAATCGTAAAATGGATGTTCATCGGTGTGATCTCGCTGGCAGCGGGGTACGTCGTAATTCTCGTTATGGGGAATGTTGTATTCGCGACGAAGCGCAATGAAGCGCACCGTAACCTTCATCCGCAGCATGCCGATTGCGCGAATTCTTCGGACTGGTCTGTACTCGCGGAATCTCAAAACAATGAGTTGCTCGCAATCGAGCGTGATCCGTCTTGGCAAAGGAAACTACGCTGCGCAATCCAGACGCACTCTGTTCCGACGGCGAGTGGCGACAGTACAAGTCAGGAGCGCTTGAAGTTCAATCTCGCCTTTCTCGAGTTTATGGAAGATGGAAGCCCGCAGCCACTCGAAGGCAGACCTGCAGGTTCAGCAGAGCTGTCGCAGTACGCGTTGCTGCAGCGCCATCTGCTGAGCACCCCTTCCAACTTTGTGATCGCCTTCGCTCACGGCTGGCGTCACGATGCAAAAATTGGCAATGATAACGTCTCCGATTTGCGGCATTACGCGGCGCATGCCGCCAGATTTCTGGCGGAACGTTGCAATAAAGAGGGCCGATTCTGCGGCACGACTGTTACTGCAATTTATATCGGTTGGCGCGGAGCCAGAGTCGACGAGGTTCGCATCAAACAAACATTTGGCCATCAAATTGGCGGTCTGTTGGCAAATGCAACAATGTGGATCACGTTGTTTGATCGAAAGCCGATTAGCGAGGAAATCGGACCCTCGGCAGTCACTGCGCTTCGTGGCTTGGACCGCATTCTTGACAGCAAAAAATCCCCGGCCGCGCCATCAACGGATATGCCAGCTGGATCGCTGAGCAATGATCAAAGAATGATTGTTTTGGGTCATAGCTTAGGTGGCAACATGATGATGACTGCCCTCAAAGATCAGCTAACGAAGAACATTATTCGACACGACAAAGGTGCGCCATTCGAGTCGCCCGTCGGCGACATGGTAGTGTTGCTCAATCCAGCTTCCGAAGCAGGGCATTGGACCGCGCTGCAGCGAGCCGTGTGGCACCGTGTTGCTTTCCGTGCGTCGGAAGCAAACGCCACGAGTACGGTTGGCGACGGGCACGGTTTGTTTAAGCAGGAACAACCACCAGTCCTCATGTCGATAACGGCTGCAAGATCATGGCCGCCATCAGGGATCTGGCCGCAAGATTGCGATTGGCTGCGCATGCCTGCTCGAAATAAAAATGAAGCAGAAGCAAAAGCAAAAATACTACCGTTGATTGAAAGCAATCGCAGTGTTTACGTCACCGATGTAAATTACGATTGGGCAACTCACGATCTGTTTCCCCTATTCAAGTTTGATTTTCGGCCTGTTGCCTTGACTGTTCAGCGCATCGCAGACCGAATGGCGGCACGTCAGGCAATTGAATCGGGAGCTTGTCCAGCATCCAGATCGGTTCAGCCTACAGAAAAAGCGTCGGGGTTCTGGAAGCTATTGGCAAGGCCAATTGCGCTATTAGCATCTTTCTTGCGCAACGCTCCATTTATGAACACAGATCGAGAGCAGACTCACACAATTGGCCATCTAAACCCACAGAGACCATCTACCGACACACTTGCCGAACGTGTAACTCTACCAATTCGGCCTTTCGGTACTACGCATGAGTTAGTGGGCGATCGCGATCGGAATAGTGAAACACCGGTCTTCTATGGTGATATCGGACGCGATCAATCAGCGTCGTGTCCTAGCGCGACAAGTTGGTTGTGGCGTGCGCGAAATTTAAATCGTAGTTCGAACGGAACGCTCTGGGACAGCAGTAAACTCGAGCCTCTACCAAGCGGTCAGGATGCGAAGCCGTCTGCAAACATCGTACATAGTTTCTTGAGCCCCGGGATGGCGCCCATTACCAGGGCAAATGATCCATTCTGGAATGTGCGGGCTTTTGACAACGCGCTTTCGGAACACGGGGGTTACATGCTGTCATCTTTTATTTGCACCGTGTTTCAGTTTGTGTTGGATGACGTTGCAAAAGCTCCTGCCCAACCGACAAACTGAACTATCTACATTGGCGGAGTTTTCGAGCCCGCGCCCTGCTTAGGCCATTTCCATTGGGTCTTCCGGGTTTCAGAATCGTAAGGCGTTGCCTTGGTTGGACCATGCCAAGGGTAGCGTTTTCGGAATTTGCGCCAAGGATAAAGTTGCGGGCTGGTCGCCGCTTAGAATGGCCGCTGTAATACAGGGTGCCATAAACGCATAGCGCAGTTCTTGCCGCAACAGCTTCGGATGCAGTTTGACCAAGGTGGCCAGCGCTTCGACAGTGTCAAATTTGTTATTCTTTAGGTCACGCAGCCACGCATGGGCTCGAACAGTGGCCTGAACCAGTTTTGCATTAGGCTGGCGTTCGTCTGCCTCAATGATAGTTGCCGAATCCGGTTGGCGCACCTGCCAAGGGATCGGGAGTTGGTTCGATCGAATTTTCGCCGCAGGTGTAGTTGAGATTTTGACAGCGCGGCTGCTAAGGTCGGCGCGTTCGACGTAAGTGCCAATAATATCTGCATCCAACACAGCTTGATCAATCTTCAGCCGTTGCCGCAGAGCATTGATCAGCGTCCGTTCGATATCGGCAGCCGAGACACGTGCGACCGATCCGGCTTCGGTTTTGCGACCGCGCAGAATTGCCGAGCTGACATAGAAACGATAGCGGGCGCCGTTCTTCGACGAAAAGCTCGGGCTCATTGCGTTACCACGATCATCGAACAGTTTGCCCATCAGGAGCGCGCCGCTTTCCGATCGTTTGATCTTCCTTTTGTGGGTGCCAGCCGCGAGCAACTCCTGCGCCTTGTTGAAGGTTTTTCGGTCAACAATGGCCTTGTGCTCGCCGGGGTACCATTTGCCGCCGTGACCGGTCTCGCCAATGTAGATCCTGTTTTTCAGGAAATGAGCAAGAGGGCCGTAGGTGAATGGAATCCCGCCGTTGAACTTCTTGACCTTGGTGTTCCGCCGCTTGGTGACAATGCCGCGCTTGTCGAGATCGACTACCAGCCGGCCAAACGATTGAAGCTCAACGTAACGCCGAAAGATGGTCCGGACAGTTTTTGCCTCGGTGGGGCTGATGACGAGTTTCTTGTCTCGAGCTTCATAACCAAGTGGCACCGTGCCACCGGTCCATTTCCCCTTGCGGCGCGATGCGGCCACCTTGTCCCGGACGCGCTCGGACGACAGTTCGCGCTCGAACTGAGCAAAGGATAGCAGGACGTTTAAGGTGAGCCGCCCCATCGACGTGGTGGTATTGAACTGCTGGGTGACGGCCACAAACGAGATTGATCGGGCGTCAAATGCCTCAACCAGTTTGGCGAAGTCCGCCAGCGACCGGGTGAGGCGGTCGATCTTATAGACCACGACAACATCGACCTTGCCGGCGTCGATATCCTTCAGAAGTCTCTGGAGGGCAGGACGGTCAAGATTGCCGCCGGAGAATGCAGGATCGTCGTAGGGCTGCGCCAGCACCTTCCAGCCGAGCGAGGCTTGGCTCTTGATATATGCCTCGCAAGCCTCGCGCTGGGCATCGAGCGAGTTGAATTCCAACTCAAGGCCGTGTTCGGTCGACTTGCGGGTGTAGATGGCGCAGCGCAGGGGCTTGGGAGCGCTACTTGCCATCGGTCGCACCTTGAGTCTTTGACCGCAACCCGAAGAAGCGCGGCCCATTCCAATTGGTGCCGGCAATCAGCGAGGCGATCTCGGAGAGGCCCGCATAGGTCTTGCCGTCATAGGCGAAGCCGTCCGGCCGGACCACGACGCGGTAGGTTTTTCCCTTCCATGTGCGGACCAGTTCCGAGCCGGACTTGATCCGGCGCGGAAGCTCCAGCCGCCCGTTAGGCTTGGCGGCCATGGCTTTCACAAGCTGGTCGAGCAGGCGCTTGGTCGGACCGGACAACCCGCCATAGGCCTTTTCCTGTATCCGATGGGCAATGCTCCGGCGCAGCAGGTCCGGCCCAAAAGCCTTTGGTGGATCCGTTCGAAGCACCTCCCGGTATCGCTTACGGAGTACGACGATGGGGGCTGTCGCCAGCCGATCCAGCTCGGCTTCTATGGCTGGATTGAGCGGCGTCATGGAGGAGGGGGCTTTGGTCATTTCGTGACGGCCTGCTTTGCGACCCGGTACACGCGCTGGCCATCGGTTTTAATCGAAGTCAAGTTCAGCTTGAGCTTCTTGCGCACGGTGCCTGCAAAGAAGCCGCGCACCGAATGTTGCTGCCACGCCGTTGCCTTCATGATGGCGGCGATGGTGGTGCCGGACGGGGCGCGCAGCATCTCAAGGATTTTGTCCTGCTTGGACACGGCCACGTTCGGCGCCTTCAGCATGACCGGCTTCTTCGGCGCCACCGGCGGCAGAACCTTCCCGGCGGGTTTCGTCGGTCGCTTTGCTGCCGTCGTGGATTTACGCCCGGTCTTGCGAGGGGGCTTTCGATTGCTGGTGGGCATTTCGGTTCTCCTGCGTGCATGACAGCATCCTGTGCCGCCACTGCCGCGGCCCGTCGGTTGCCGACGGGCAATGAACCTTTCGGTTGGAGAGAGTTCTTAGTCGCTCGACAACCGGTTGAGCAGCGAAGCCGCATCCTGCAAGCGGCTGGTCTCGTAGAAGATCTGTTCGAGATCCATCGAGACCCTCACGCCTTCACTGACGCTGCCGGCCAGAGCGCAGGCCTCAGCAGCCTTGGCAATCCGCGCAGCCTCGCCAAGCCGAATGCCGATCTCGGTGAGGATCAGCCCAATTGCCTGTTCTGTAATTTTGCGGTCCATCATTCTGTCTCCGATTTACGGCGACAGTGACGCTCCACGTGCTGGGGAAGTCGAGCGGAAACGCAGCAATCTAGTGGCTCTTATCAGCCCGTCTGGATCACGAAATGATCGTCGCTGAAATTGGGGCCGAATAGCTTACTTGGCCTGACGCTTCGGGGCGGTTTTAGCTGCACCTTTTCCGCCAACGTAATCTTTGAACAGCTTTGTGGGATCGGCGCCGAGCGCGCGGGCGATGGTGATAAATTCAACAACATCAAGCCTGCGCTCGCCATTCTCATACTTGGCGATGAACGACTGGGGCTTTCCCAGTTTTTTGGCCAGCGTCTCTTGTCGCACATCTGCGCCTTTCCGCACTGCGACAAGCAGGTCGATCAGGCGGGAGTACTCCGCGGATTTGAGGGACTTCTGCATGTGCCGCCCGAGCCGTGAATCGGCGGCGCACAATTTGATCCCATAAATGGATTATCCCAAAACTGGATAGTTGGATGAAAACGAGTTATGGCTTGGGCCTTACATTGGAGAGGCAAGCTATGAAAATTGCTATCGTCTTGTTGTCTATTTTAGCTTTTGGCCACTGCGCTCAAGCACAGGACGCCGAAAAGTATGTCACGTCAGGAGAAGGAGTGCTTTGCGTACGCTTTTCCGATTTGAGGGAAGCCTTGAAAGCGCTTATCAGCGGCGACATAGCGTGGGTTAGAAGTCTGGACTGCGTGAAGGTTATGGAAGGCGTGCCGGTCACAGTTATAGAGCAGATCCAATCTACAAGTGATGGGAATCCTTGGAAGGTTCGGATTACACTGCCGAGTGGGCGTGGGGCATCGGTATGGGGGCCGGTATTTGCGTTCAAGAAAATCCCCGCCGATGGTTCAAAGAATTGAACCGCAATTACTTCGCGCAATAGAAATGGGCCGCGTTAGACGCGGCCCATTTCTGCTGTGCGTAATTTTCAAGTACGCACAATCGACTTTGGCGGGCTGGTCCCTCAACGCACTCGATAACCAATTTTCCCGGTGCCGCCTCTTGGCGATATATCTAACTTGCCGGCCCATCGTTTTTCTGTGGCGTTTTTTTAACTTTTTTAGCCAATGTCCGCAAGCGGTCCATATCCGGTGGTTTTCTGAAATTTTCCGCCCATTCGAGGTGAAGACCTTTGTAAATAATCCGCAACATATCGACGCAAAACCTGAGGTCGTGCCAGATAATAGGTGCGTCCTCACTGCCGATATCTTCTGACAGAAGATCCAGCATCGATGTTTCGTAGAATTTCTTTGCATCGATCAGCCAGCTGAAACGCGCTAATTCATCAGCCGTAAGCGCCGCGATTGTGACCTCGCCGGTTTCAAAGTTCAGCAACAAATCATCAGGATGTGGATAAACGTGGGGCTCCGGACGTCCCTCAAGCTTTCTCTGCGCGCTATCCTCGCGCCACCATTTTTTGTATTCGAAAGCTGCGGTAAAGAGCTTGTCACGCTGGGCGTGAAGTTCGCTCTCTGCTTTGTGAAGCAGTTCCATCGCGAGCTTTTGTGCACGAACGTTACCATTTACAGCACTGCGATTGGTGGAGCGCGCAATCGCTCTCGATGTCGTGATTGCTTTCTTTTTGCCGCGACCGTCAGTGAGCTCAAGCGGCAGCATTCCCTCCTCAATGAGCATTTTAGCAAAATCATTCAGTGGAGGGGTCTTATTTTTTGATCCCTTGGGACGCCCTTTGGGATTTGGGGACACTCCAGGCTTAAATCGCGTTTCTACGGGAGGTTTCCCGTAGCCATTGGGATAGTCGCCGACACTCTCCCGATGAAAGTTCGGATTGGGCTTTTTCGGGCTCTTACGTGCCATGGTTTGCGACCTCAGGCTTCGCGAGCAGCGGTCGATGCTGTCTCAATGTCATCAAACGTGCGTTTGGTGTCAGAATGAACAGCATCTTTCCCGGTCATCTGCTGCCACCTACGGATGGCGACATCGACATAGGCGGGATCGATTTCGAGACCGTAGCCACGCCGACCAACTTTCTCGGCAGCGAGAAGTGTGGTTCCGGAACCGCAGAAGAGGTCGAGCACGATATCGTCGCGTTTGGTGCAGTCGCGCATCGCATCGCTCACCAACGCGATGGGTTTAACCGTGGGATGCGAAGCGAGATCAGTCAGGCGACCAGCACGGAACGTGTTGACTCCGGCATAGGGCCAGACATTCGAGCGAGAGCGGCCATGACGGCCAAGCTCAACATTGTTCAAATGAGAACCAGGCCCGACGCGAAACACAGCGATCTGCTCATGGGCGCTCCGGTAGAAGCTGCCCTGACCAGCATTGGTTTTCGTCCAGATGCAGGTATTGATGTGCCCATCGTAGGTCGCTTTGCTGGCCTCGAGCAGTTCGCCCATGTGCCGCCAATCCATGCACACATAGTTCAAAGCGCCGGCGCGAGACACGCGCGCCGCGTTGCCCAAGGTGCCCTTGAGGAATTCCACGAAAGCCTCGGAAGACATTTCCCCCGATGCTTCTGCAAACTCGCGGTGCTTGATCTTGCCGCGCCCAACTACGCCGGCGACTGCGACGTTATAGGGCGGGTCCAGGAAGCACATGGCCGCCATTTCGCCGTTCATGAGGCGGTCAACGTCCGCCGCCAAACGAGCATTTCCGCAGCCGAGACGATGATTGCCGAGGATCCAGATATCGCCAATGGAGCTCACGGGCCGGCCAGACGTCAGTCCAGGAGCTTCGTCAGCGGGATCCTGCGAGGACTCCTCGAAATCTACGAGAAGCTGGTCGATCTCCGGAATCTCGAAGCCGGTGATCGAAATCTCGATGTTTTCTGCCAGCAAAAGCGGCGTAAGGGCAGGCAGCTCAATCGCGAGACGCTCACGATCCCAGCCTGCTTTGGTGGCGATGGCGTTGGCGGCGATCATCAGCGCACGCTTGGATGCGTCCGACAAATCGCCAGCGCGGATAGCGGGAACCTCGCTCAAGCCGAGCAGTTTCGCGGCTTCCAGGCGCCCATGGCCAGCGATGATGACGTCGTCGTCATCTGCCAAGATCGGAAACCTGAAGCCAAACGCTTTGATGCTCGCGGCAATCTGCTTGATCTGCTTTTTCGAATGCGTGCGTGCGTTCAGCGGGTTGGGCTTGAGTTTGTTGATAGGAACCAAAACGATGTTTGCCATGAGGCCTCCTCCGCAGCGGCGAAGCCGTGCGTCAATGCTTGATGAAGGGGAGGTCAGGTCACTGGTCGCGTAATGGAAAAATCCATGACGCAGTCTTGAGAATTGCTCTCAAAACATCGATCGCAGGCATCGCCGACAATCGAGACTACAAGGTCCTTGCGGAACTGACGGGATACGACGGATGATCCATCAACGTCGTAGGTTCCTTCTACTGCTTTTGCAGATGGTGTTCAAGAGCTTTCAAGCGCGTCCCTCGTGGCACAGAGCTTGATTCGCGTATTGATGGTTACGGAACGGTCGCTTCTGACGCAAAGCGGACATCGATTCAAACGCCCACGTCGGCGACGTGGTATGTTTGGCAAGCGGACGGCGTCCGCTCGAAATCCGCTGATGAGAATGCGCCTGCAATACTGCTGTGAAGCTATCAAAACTATAGCTATAGGGTATTGGGAAATCATACTGGCCTGACGCCATAGTCTACATTCAATAATCACGACTCGAAGAGGTTCAGCACATTTCTATACTGATAGATCATCCGGTATTCTGATTTTCAGTCAACGGGCCAGTTCGGCGGTTGTGCGTGCAAAGGTCTTTTACAGAATCTGAAATGAAGCCATTTACGGTCTGTCGTGCCAAGCAAGGGGGTTCGCCATGGTCACCAGAGGATTCACCGGCCGCGGCTCAGGCGGCGACCAAACAAATCGGATACCACCAGGTCAGCATCTCGTGGAGGATTTCCCCGTCCTGACAGCCGGGCCCACGCCGCACGTGGAGCCCTCAGATTGGAAATTTACCGTCAAAATCGGTCCGAAGCCCGTCAAAGTGTGGAATTGGAGCGAGTTCAACGCCCTGCCGAAGACCAAGGTCACCCGGGACATCCACTGCGTCACGTCCTGGTCCAAGCTGGATACCGCGTGGGAGGGCGTGCTCGTCGAAGACATCCTTGGCGATGCCGGGCTCGATCGGCCCACCGATTTCGTCCTGGCGCATTCCTACGATGGTTATTCGACAAACGTGCCGCTTGCCGACCTGCTCTCAGGGAAGGCGATGGTTGCCGTCAACTATGCGGGCAAGCCGCTGCCGCGCGATCATGGAGGGCCGGCGCGTCTTCTGGTTCCGCACCTCTACCTCTGGAAGTCCGCCAAGTGGGTGAA
>JAFVHU010000043.1 GCA_017474385.1 Afipia sp.
AGTATTCAGGCCAATTGCGATAACAGCAAGAAAAAATGCCCGGCAAACTGCCGGGCATTTTGATTTTGTATTGTGCAGTGCGTTCAGAGAATTTTATCGTTCAACACACAATGCAATGCCCATGCCGCCGCCGATGCAAAGTGTTGCAAGGCCCTTCTTGGCATCGCGCTTCTGCATTTCATGCAGCAGCGTGACAAGCACGCGCGCACCCGATGCACCGATCGGATGACCGATGGCAATTGCACCGCCGTTGACATTGACCTTGGCAGGATCCCAGCCGATTTCCTTGTTCACAGCGGAAGCCTGCGCGGCGAAAGCCTCATTGGCCTCGATCAGATCGAGGTCGCTTGGCTTCCAGCCTGCCTTCTTGAGCGCGGCGCGAGACGCCGGAATCGGCCCGGTGCCCATGATCGACGGATCGACGCCCGCCTGCGCCCACGAGACGATGCGCGCGAGCGGTGTCTTGCCTTCCTTGGCAGCCTGCTTTGCGGTCATCAGCACCAGCGCCGCGGCGCCGTCATTGATGCCAGATGCATTACCGGCGGTCACCGTGCCTTCCTTTTCGAAGGCCGGCTTGAGCTTGGCCATCGCATCCATCGACGCGCCGTGACGCGGACCTTCATCCGCTTCCACAACAATGTCGCCCTTACGGGTCTTCACTGTGAACGGGACGATTTCATCCTTGAACTTGCCGGCCTTCTGAGCGGCCTCGGCCTTATTCTGCGAACCGACGGCGAACTCATCCTGCTGCTGCCGGGTGATCTGGAACTGACGCGCGACGTTTTCGGCGGTGTTGCCCATGTGGTAGCCGTTGAAGGCGTCCCAGAGGCCGTCCTTGATCATGGTGTCGACGAAATCGAGAGCACCCATTTTCACGCCACCGCGCAGATGCTGCGCATGTGGCGACATGCTCATGGATTCCTGGCCGCCGGCGACCACGATCTCGGAATCGCCGTTCATTAGCGCCTGATAGCCCAATGCCACCGTGCGCAATCCCGAACCGCACAGCATGTTGACGCCCCAGGACGGGCTTTCCGCGGGAATGCCGGCCTTCATGGCGGCCTGCCGGGCCGGGTTCTGCCCCTGAGCGGCGGTCAGGATCTGGCCCATGATGACTTCGGAAACGCGCGCTGGCTCAATACCGGCCCGCTCGAGCGCAGCCTTGATGGCGACTGCACCCAGCTCGTGGGCGGGGGTGTTGGCGAACGCGCCGTTGAATGTGCCGACCGGGGTGCGGGCAGCGCTGACGATGACGACATCGTCGGACATGGGCATCTCCTGCTTTTTTGAAGTCGAAAGACGTGAGGGCGCGAGGGAAGCCGCCGGAAGGCTTGGGGCTGGCTCTCGCGCTATCCTGTTAACCTAGCCGTTTCGTGTCAATGAGCCAAAGGCATTCTGGCGGCTTGCTGGGCTGTTCCGCCGTCCCTCCCATGCCCGGACATTAACCGTCCTGCACAAAACGGTAGCCGTACCTTTCTGAAAGTGCTTAGTTTATTGCGATGCATTGTTTGCACTGCCCTCGGCGACATTCGCCGGTTCCTCTTTTCGCTAGGTATGTGTGAGTCCATGGCAAAATCCGATCAGCCAATTACCATCAAGAAGTACGCCAATCGGCGCCTCTACAACACCGGCACCAGCACCTATGTGACGCTTGAAGACCTCGCGGCCATGGTGAAGGAGGGCGAGGACTTCCTCGTCTACGATGCAAAGACGGGTGACGACATCACCCGCTCTGTGCTGGCCCAGATCATCTTCGAACAGGAAAACAAGGCCGGCCAGAACCTGCTGCCGACCACGTTCCTGCGCCAGTTGATCCGCTTCTACGGCGACAGCATGCAGATGGTGGTGCCGAAGTATCTCGAACAATCCATCGATACGCTGACGCGCGAACAGGAAAAGTTCCGCAAGCAGATGACGAACACGTTCAGCAACACGCCGTTCGCGCCGCTTGAGGAACATGTCCGCCGCAACATGGAAATGTTCGAGCGCACGTTCGCGATGTTCAAGCCGTTCGGCGCGCCGGTGCGGAATCAAACTCCGTCCGCCGAATCCCCGCCGACCGCGAACGAGGCCCCGGAGGCCGACATCGACGATCTCAAGCGTCAAATGAAAGAGATGCAGGATCGTCTCGAGCGGATGTCGAAAGAATCAGAGAACAAGGGCTGATCGAAGCCGCTCTTGTAACTCGTCGCGGCGGCAGGTTCTGCCGCCGATGCGGTGAAGTCAGTTAGCGCCTATCGCCGCGGCTGGCTGTGCAGCCATGGTCCATGGTTTCTTCAGTGACGCCAGTCCCGTCAGCCGCCCCTGAATGTAGTCGCAGCCCCAACCCTGCAACAGCTTGGCCGACTCCTCATCCTGCACCCATTCGGCGACCGTCTCGATACCGAGCCGATGGGCGAGGTCGATCAGGGTCTGCACGAAAGCCCGGTCATCCGATGATCGCGCGATATTCTGCACGAACGCGCCGTCGATCTTCACAATGTCGACGCCGAGCTTTCGCAGGTTGCGGAACGACGTGTAACCCGCGCCGAAATCATCGATCGCAATCCGGCTGCCGAAGTTCTTCAGCCGTGTGACGAAACCGCGCACATCGTCCAGATCCTGGATCGCGACGGTTTCGGTGATTTCGACGATCAGCCGCTCGGCGACGCCGGGATGCGCTCGCATCAGCGATTCGATGCTGGCCCACCAGTCCGGGTCCATGGTCGTGTCGGGCGAGATGTTGAGACTGAGCTGGGCGTGAGGCGCATCCGCCAGCTCGGCGACGACGAGTTCGAGCACCCGGTGATCGACAAGCCGGATCAGGCCGAGTTTCTCAGCAACCGGGACAATGTCCGGCGACAGCGAATACTCGCCGTCCTCCTGACGCATCCGCACCAGGCACTCATGGAATGCAGGCTGCCGCGAGACCGTGGCCACAACCGGCTCGTAAGCCATGACGATACGGCGCTCGTTCAGCGCCGTGACGATTTCATCGGTGACCCGGATGTTGACCCGGCGCTGGGCATCGCGCTCGACATTCGGGCGCCAGACCATCAGCGAACCCCGGCGCCGCGCCTTGGCGAGATCGAGCGCCTCCTGGGTCCGGCTCATCGCCTCCTCGACGGTGCTGGCGTGCCGGAGCGCGTTGATCGCGCCGATCGACGCGGTCAGTGCCACCGGGCCGGAGCGCGTCGGCACGATTTCATCCCGGATTCCCGCAAGAAAACGCTCGGCCGCGACATGCATGTCATCGACAGAGCAGTTCTTCAGGATCAGGCCGAACTTGTTGCCGGAAAACCGGCCGAGCACATCGCCGCCGCGCAGCCGCGCACGAATACGCTTCGCGACTTCGACGATAACTTCGTCGGCAACCTCATAGCCGAAGGCATCGTTGATCTGTGCAAGGTGATCGATGCCAACCAGCATGAAAGCGAAGGATGAGCGGAATCGGCCGGCCTCTTCGATCGCCTCGGCCAACGCGGCTATCAGACGCGCGCGATTGAATTCGCCGGTCAGCGGATCGTCCTGCGAAAGCTTCAGAAGCTGCTCATCCCGGGCATGGCGCTCGTTGTTGATGCGAATGATTCCCTGCGCGCGGGACGGCCTTCCATCGGCGCCGGCAAACCAGCGGCCGCATTCGTCGATCCAGAGTATCGGCGACGACGTGCTGACTCGCAGCCCGTATTCGATCTGGTACGGCACGCCCTCGCCGCTGTCAGCGGCCGTTGAGTTCAATACCGCGTCGTTGCGGATGGCACGCATCGGCTCGATCAGCTTCGAGAACTCGCTAGCCTTCGACAATGACGATTGCGGGATATCGCGAAGCACGGACTGGACGTTGTCGCTCCAGTGCAGCGTGTCGCCGGCGATGTCCCAGGAAAAGCTCGCTTGCCCAAGGGTGACGAGAATATCCGGGCCCGGAGCCGGAAGAACGCTGTGCAAAAAGGGGGGATCGCCGGGTGCAATAGCAGGTCCGGGATTTAGCGAGGCTTGAAACGTCGTAGCTTTCAAAGGTGCCTCGTTCCGGGACGGCGGGGTGATTCGACGACCAAGATTAAATCGTCCAACGCCCATCAGCCTAGGCCAACTTCCTGAACAATCCGACAAATCGCTTGATTATCAATGCTCCGAAGCAGGTAACCCCATGCCAACCGCATCCGGCATGGCCCTTGCGATGTCTTATGGAGGAGGCGCTTTGCGTCCCAAAATGAGACAGGCAGCCAGGCTATGATCGTATCCAGGATCGCGTCGACCACCGGATCAAGCTCACCGGCAAGGCAAGCTGCGGCGGCAGCGAACCCCGCCGCCGCGGAGCCTGTTCCGAGCCGGGCTCTGGTGCCCGTTGAACCTCCAGCCCGGATGCCTGCGCTGCGCCCGGCACGCCCCGACGCATCGTTCGTGACCCACCTGATTGCGATGGCCGATCAGACGCCTCAGACCCGCACCTTGCGGCGCGCGACTCCTGCCGACGCGCGCGCGGTCTATGACCGCGCCACGGCACCGCGTGCAAATTGTTACGGGAAAGCGTTATCGCAGATCGCTTGAGGCCGATCAGGGCTTCGGTGGCGTTTTGACCGCGCCATCCGGCGTACTGTCCGACACAAGATCACTGACATTCCAGTCCGAAACCTTGCGATCCGCAGCAGGCGTTACGCCGTCGGAATTGCGGATCACGGCGAGGGTCGGCACCGGTTTCGGCGCAGGCTCTGCCTCCGCATGCTGGGACGGTGGGAACACCGGTTCAGCCGGCTTCAGATCCTGGTGTGGACGATCGAAGGATGGTTCGGTTGGCGCGAGATTGGCAGGTGCAGGACTGACCGGCGCAGGACTGGCTGGCACGGGTGCAGGCTCGACGACGGCGGGCACGCGCCGCTTCCGGTTGCGGAAGCCGATCGAGACCTCTGCGATAAACTCCACGACCATCAGCACGGTCAGCAGAAAGAAAGTCGACGTGCCGAACGGCACAAGCAGCAGAAACTCCGCCACCGCAGCGCCTGACACAACCAGCGACAGCAAATGATCGGTCAGGTATCGCGCGCCGGGACGCGCGGCCTTGATGACTTCGAACATCAGGAGAAGCGCTGTAAGCGCCAGCAGCGCATCGCCGAATGTCGGCGCCCACTGCACGCCCGACATCAACGGAACAGTCGTGACCGGCGCGGTGAACGTCACGCCCGGCATCAGGAACACGAAGATGTTGTAGATCGCGAACGGAATCAGAAGCAGCGGAAAACCGATCATCGTCGGCAGGCTCTCTCTGAAGAAATATCCTGTGATGCACTGGTCATCACATGCGTCTATGGCGTTCTTGTGAAGCCGCGTTCGCGCGCCTCCGCCAGCATCGCGGGCAAACGCGCTGCCTGAAAGCAGCGCGCCGCGATACGGACGTCAGTCTTTCTTGACCTTCAGGACCTGGCGGCCCTTGTACATGCCGGTCTTGAGATCGAGATGATGCGGACGGCGAAGTTCGCCCGAATCCTTGTCCTCGACATATGTCGGCTTCTTGAGCGCGTCCGCCGAGCGGCGCATGCCGCGGCGTGACGGCGAGGTTTTCCTGCGTGGAACGGCCATGGGATCGTCGTCCTCTAAATCAAGGCTCACCCGCCGGGCGGGGGCTCTCCAGAATTCGGATTGAGGCCGCGCTTATAGATGAAGGTTGC
>JAFVHU010000001.1 GCA_017474385.1 Afipia sp.
AAATCGTTCCCAAACGAGAGAATCACAAATTAAGTTTGCAAGGAATCCCCTTCAAAAGACCCGATTCCCGGCAAACTCGAGCGCAGCAGCATCCCGTTTCCGGATTCCAAATCAACGACTTGAGAATTCTTCACGGACGACGGACTACGGCAGTGTGCGCGCGAAGAAGTTCTTCTCGGAGGTTCTCGACGCGATGTGATGTCCCATGCCGGACTTATGTCGAGCGGTAAAACCTGCACAACGCGAAAAACACGCACCGGCTGCCATAGGACGTTGCGCGGAAATCCGCTTACTCTGCCGCCGAGGTGGTTTGAGAGCGGAGGCGATCCGCCCATGGTAAAAAAAGTAGTGCCACAAGAGCGGCCAGGCTCAAAAGCGATGAAACCACGACCACTCCCCTGCCCATCGGTTCAATGAGCAATCCAAATCCAAGAGGCGCCAGCGCCTGTGCAATGCGCGATGGAGCTCCGATGATGCCGAGCCGATAGGCATAATTTTTCGGACCAAAGATCGCCAACGGCAGAGTGCCCCGCGCGATTGTGAGAATGCCATTGCCGGCGCCATGCAGGAGAGCGAACGCGGCTGCGGCGCCACCTCCGAAGAGTCCAATAATGCAGGCTCCGATCGGATGCGTAATGCAGGCGAGCCGCGTGGAGAACAACGGATGAAACCTGCTCAGAGTGCTTGCCTCAAGAACGCGTGCAGCTACCTGCGCGGGCCCAATCATCATGCCAGCGAACACAGCTTGCGCGGGCGTAGCACCGAACGCCTCGACGATGCGCGGCAGATGCGCTGCCATGGCGGAGGTTACCGCCCAGGCGGCAGCGAACGCAAATGACAATAGCACCATCGTGCGATCGATACGAATATGCGGTTTGACGACGGGCCCCTCGACCAGTTGCGCGCGATCGGTCTGCGGCAGGAAAAGGAGATTCAGTGGAAGTCCGATCAGAATGTGTGCGCCGGCCCACGCATAGCAGGTACCCCGCCATCCGATCGTTTCGAGCCCGAGAGCACTAAGCGGCCAGCCCACAGTGCTCGCAAAGCCTGCGATCAATGTAATCCCAGTGATGGCTCGCCGGGCCTTGTCGCCGTAGATTCGTCCAAGGGTGCCGAAAGCCGCATCATACAAGCCCAATCCCATGCCTATACCGAGCAGCAGCCAGGCTGCACCTAGCATCCACAGCGTGGTCGACGCCCCCAACAATGCAAGACCGCCCGCAAAGATGATATTCGAGGCCGAGAGCACCTGCCGTCCACCGACGCGATCGATTTGACGGCCTACGCGAGGTCCGAGCAGGCCCGAAATCACCAGCGACGCGGAGAACGCCGCAAAGAACCAGTTGCTTGAAATGCCGAGATCGCGCGCGATCGCATCTGCAAGGATCGCCGGCAAATAATAGCTCGACGCCCAGGCGAGCGTTTGCGCTGTGCCCAATGCAACGATAATTGGCAGCTGCCGCTGACTCATACTTGCGGAGCCTTTGCTCTAGACCAGTACAGTGCCAATGGCCCCAACAGGATTCCCATAGCCAAAACTATGAATGCAGCCATCCACGCGCTCGGATTCGATGGCCCCCCGGCAAAGTCCAAGGTGATGCCAATTCCCCACGCACCAAGGGCGGACAGGCTAAAACCTACGGTCGAATGCATCGCCATGGTTGCGCCGCGATAACGCGGGTCGGCAGACATCGTCATGCCAGAAGTCAGCGCGCCGGAATCGGCCGGAACCGTGAGAGCATAAACCAGCAATAAGGGTAGCAAGAGCCACGGGGACTTGTCGGCAGACACTCCGATCAGAAGCGCCACGACGGCAGAACTCAGCATAACGGCGGTGATCGCGCGATGTCGCCCGAATTTCAACGCCAGTTCATTGCCGATAATGCTTGCGGGCATCGCGAGCAGAGAGAAGACAACACTGACGACAATTGGCGTGAAGATAGACGCTTCTCCATGCCGCAACACAATGAACGTCCAAAACGCAACCAGCCAGGTTCTAATTCCGTAGAGCTCAAAACAGTGAGCGCCATAACCGAGAACGAACCCCATTGCTGTTTTATTCTGGAGCACTGGTGCAAAGTCGAGTAGCCGTCCTTGCGCAGGCTGTGGTTCGACCGGCGGTAACAGGAGACAAACCAGAAGCATCACGACTGGACCGACAGCCGTCACAAGGAAAGCGGATCGCCAACCCCAACTTTCCGCGACAAGTTGGGAAACCAGAAAGGACAAGCCGACCCCCAATGAAAAGCTGGAAGTGTACAGCGTGACAGCTCGGGATGAATCGCCCGGCGGCAAACGGTCGGTCAATGCTTTGAGACCCGGCATATAGGCTCCCGCAAAGCCAATCCCGACAATCGCATTGAAGAACACACCAGACCAAAGACCTGAAGCAAACACACCGAACAGCAAAGTGCCGAGCGCATTCAATGCCGAACCTGCAATCAGGATCTTGCGCGCGTCAACTCTGTCGGTCAGCGCAGCCAATAGAGGAACGGTCAGCATGTAGCCTGCCGCATCGGCACCGGCCAGCAGGCCGGCCTGGGCGCCGGTCAGGTGCCATTCCGGTATGAGAAACGCTGCCAGGATGGATGGCACGACGACATGCGGGAGTAAACTGCCAAGCTGCCCCACACACATCGCCGCGACGACGGACCGTCCATCTAGTGTCATGATTTTCACTTTAGGCCTTGCTGCCGCAACCGCATCCGGTCTTACCATTATCCTTCGCGATGCTATCCTCTATGCAGCAAGCGTCCGTTCCCAAGGGGGCAGGTCCGCCACAACATCCCGCCGCTGCCGCCCCGCCCTCAACGCCACCACGCGTGCACACGCCCGTCTCGGGAAGTTCCAGTTCGACGCGCTCTGCCGCTTCACGATCACCAGCAAGATCGGCAGCGATCGACCTGACCTGTTCGTATCCGGTGATCATCAGAAAAGTCGGTGCGCGGCCATAAGACTTCATGCCAGCGAGGTAAAGTCCTGGTTCATCCTGCGCAAGTTCACGCGCGCCATGGGGACGGACCGTCCCGCAGCTATGTTCATTGGGATCGATCAATGGTGCAAGCGCGACCGGCGCTTCGATCGCCGGATCAAGCCGGAGACGTAATTCGTTTAAGAAACCGAGATCCGGCCGGAAACCTGTGGCGACGATGAGTTCATCCACAACGACATGTCAACCGCAAGACGACGAACCGGCACCAATGCGCATGCGATCGCCGGAGGTCGTCAGGTGCGTCACGCCGAACCCGGGTTCGACATGGATTTTTCCGGCCGCGACGAGCTCGGCGAAGGCCGCACCGAGCTCACCGCGCGCCGCGAGCTTGTCGTTAGCTCCTCCGCCGAAAGCCTTGGCTGGATCGGAGCCGCGCAGGAGCCAGACGACTTCGGTCCCCGGTGCCTCATCACGAAGCCGCGCCAGTTCGGTCAGCGTGCCGATCGCGGAATGACCGGCTCCGAGCACAGCAACGGTCTTGCCGGCATACCGATGGCGATCGGCGCCGCGGATATCGGGCATGGCGTACGCAATGCGATCAGAAAATTCACCCTCTCCGATCGCCGGGAGACCGCTCGCGCCAGCAGGATTGGGAGAAGACCATGTTCCCGAGGTATCAATCACCGCGTCGACGCGCAACACCTCAGGGCCCTTTCCGTTCTGATAACGGATTTCGAAGGGCGCGAGGTCGCGGCCCTTGGTCTTGGCCTTATCGAAGCCGAAGCGGCTGATCGCCGTCACGTGGCTCGACGTGCGGATCAAGTCCGCAAGTGGCGTGCGAGTCGCGAGCGGGTCGAGATACTGCTCGAGCAGCTCGGCACCGGTTGGGTAGACGTGCGGATCCGGAGAATTCCAGCCCGTTGCAGAGAGCAGCCTCGCCGCCGCCTTGTCGACGTTGTACTCCCAGGGCGAGAACAACTGGACGTGCTTCCACTGTCGGATGGCATGCCCGGCGGCGGTGCCCGCCTCCAGCACGACGGGATACATGCCACGCTCCATCACGTGAGCCGCAGCGGCCAGGCCGACGGGACCCGCTCCGATGACTGCAACGGTTTTGTTCATTTCTTTTCTCCTGTACTTCTAGAATTATCGAATTTAAGAACACGAAGAATCATGCCGCGGACTTTGCCTCGCCGCACTTTTCGTCGGCACAACATTCGGCGACCAGAAAATCGACCAGGCCCTGCATCAGGTCGTAGTTGGCGTGACAGACGAGCGTGGTGGATTCACGAACCTGCGAGACAAGGCCAACGGAAACCAGCGACTTGATGTGGTGGGACAGCGTTGACGGTGCGACCTTCAGCTTGTCCTGCAAACGCCCGACCGCCATGCCCGCTTGGCCGGCGCGGACCAGCGTTCGGTAAATCTTCAGTCTCGTCGGGTTGCCCAGAGCTTCTAAGCGGGCTGCGGCGTCTTCAATTTTCATGACACCAACGATGCTCCGTCCGCCGAGCGATGTCAACCGTGCTTCTAGAATATTCGAAATAATCTAGGCAAACCCAAGTCTCGATTGACAGGACTCCAATAGATCCATTAATCTGGATATATGAAAAATTTGGAAGCAATCGATGCGCTTGCCGCGCTCGCCCAAGCGACGCGGCTGGATACTTTCCGCCTGCTTGTGAAGCACGAACCAGAAGGTATTCCGGCCGGAGAATTAGCCCGCCGGGCTGGTGTCCCGCAAAATACGATGTCGGCACACCTGGCTATCTTGGTACGGGCAGGCCTGATCGAAGGCGAACGACAGAGCCGGACCATCCTTTATCGCGCGAAGATCGCGGCGTTTCAGGAACTCACTCTCTTCATGATCCAGGACTGTTGCGGTGGGCGGGCTGATCTGTGCGAACCGCTGGTGGCCAACCTCCAGCCCTGTTGTCCACCAAAGGGAAAACCTAAACGATGAATGTTTTTGAGCGTTATCTATCCGTTTGGGTCGCACTCTGCATCGTGGCCGGTGTCGCACTGGGTCATATCATGCCCGGGGTGTTTGCGACGATTGCCGGCGCGGAAGTCGCAAGGGTCAATCTGCCGGTCGCGGTGCTGATCTGGCTGATGATCATTCCGATGTTGCTGAAAATCGACTTTGGAGCGCTCGGGCAAGTCAAGGAACATTGGCGCGGCGTTGGCGTGACCCTGTTCATCAACTGGGCGGTGAAGCCGTTCTCGATGGCTCTGCTCGGGACATTTTTTATCGGACACGTGTTCGCGTCCATGCTCCCCGCCGGACATATCTCGTCCTATATCGCCGGCCTTATTCTGCTGGCGGCCGCACCGTGCACGGCAATGGTGTTCGTCTGGTCAAACCTGTGCGAGGGCGAACCGCATTTCACGCTGAGCCAGGTCGCTCTCAACGACGTGCTGATGATCTTTTTGTTTGCACCTTTGGTTGGCCTTTTGCTTGGCGTTGCCTCGATCTCGGTGCCTTGGGCCACCCTGCTTCTGTCGGTCCTGCTCTACATCGTCGTGCCGGTCGTCATCGCGCAGCTATGGCGCCGTTGGCTTCTGGCCGACGGGACCATGGCTTTCGATCGGGTGATGCACCGGTTACAGCCGGTGTCTTTGGTGGCGTTGCTCGCAACCTTGGTGCTGCTGTTCGCATTTCAGGGCGAGCAAATCCTGGCGCAACCCTTGGTCATTCTCATCCTAGCCGTGCCGATCTTGATTCAGGTTTACCTCAACGCAGGCCTCGCCTATTGGCTCAGCCGACGCTTCGGGGTCGCATGGTGTGTGGCCGCGCCGGCGGCGCTTATCGGAGCCAGCAACTTTTTCGAGTTAGCAGTTGCCGCCGCCATTAGCCTGTTCGGTCTCAATTCCGGCGCGGCGCTTGCGACCGTTGTCGGAGTTCTTGTGGAAGTCCCGGTGATGCTGTCTGTCGTCAAAATCGTGAAAGCAACGCGCGGGTGGTACGAGTCCGGTTCGTCGTCGCCTGCGGTCTCGAAAGCCGAGGCGCAGTCGTGAGCATAACCATCTATCACAACCCCGACTGCGGGACGTCCCGCAACACGCTTGCCATGATCCGCCAAAGCGGCGTTGAGCCGACGGTTATTGAATATCTAAAAACCCCGCCCACCCGAACCCGATTGCGGGAGCTGATTGCAGCGATGGGGATTTCTGTGCGCGCGCTGCTCCGGCAGAAAGGCACACCCTATGCTGAGCTTGGCCTTGATGACGCTAAATGGACGGACGACGAATTGATCGATTTGATGCTGGCGCATCCGATCCTGATCAATCGGCCGGTGGTGGTCACACCGAAAGGCATCAAGCTCTGCCGGCCGTCCGAAACCGTCCTTGATATTCTGCCGAACCCGCATATCGGGAGGTTCGTCAAAGAAGATGGCGAGATCGTCAATGCAATCTGAGTTTTTGGACCTCCCTAACATCGACCCAAATGCCTTTGAACCGCCTGATCCGGCAGGACTGCGGGCACCGGAGCCCGCGCACGCCCCGCGTATCTTGTTGCTATACGGATCGTTCCGCGAGCGATCGTTCAGCCGCTTTGCGACCTTTGAAGCCGCCCGGCTGTTGCAAGCGTTCGGCGCCGAGACCCGGATATTCAATCCCACGGGCCTGCCGCTGCCGGACGATGCCCCGGCAGATCATCCGAAGGTCAAGGAGTTGCGCGATCTGTCAGCACGGTCGGAAGGCCAGATATGGTGCAGTCCAGAGCGTCACGGCGCAATGACCGGCATCATGAAGGCACAGATCGACTGGATTCCTTTAACAATCGGCGCGGTACGGCCGACCCAAGGGAAAACCCTCGCTGTCATGCAGGTGAGCGGCGGCTCTCAGTCATTCAATGCGATCAATCACTCCGTGTTCTGGGCCGCTGGATGCGCATGATCACGATACCTAACCAGTCGTCCGTCGCCAAAGCATACGAGCAATTTGACGACGCAGGCCGCATGAGGCCTTCGCCCTACTACGATCGCATCGTCGATGTCATGGAAGAACTGGTGAAGATCAACCGACCAGGCTCCAGGCACTGCGGCTGCTACTTGCA
Organism: Afipia sp.; assembly: GCA_017474385.1. Classification (GTDB taxonomy): domain Bacteria; phylum Pseudomonadota; class Alphaproteobacteria; order Rhizobiales; family Xanthobacteraceae; genus Afipia. The sequence continues at coordinate 6,993 of JAFVHU010000001.1, forward strand.
GCATATCCTGAGAGCGTCGCTGCGGGAGATATCGCACGGCGATGCGAGGTCCCTCACAACACCATGTCGAACCATCTTGCGATTCTCACGCGCGCCGGCCTGATTGCCGCAGAGAAGGATGGCCGGACGGTGAACTACCGAGCCGATGTCACCGGCTTCCGCGGACTGATCGATTTTCTGGCGCGTGACTGCTGTAACGGGAAGCCGGAACTATGCGGCATTCTTCCGGATACGAGCCTGACCTCGATCGAGAAGACTGAGACCCAGCCAGACGTGGTGGCGCCCGCATTCAACGTGCTGTTCCTCTGCACGCACAACTCCGCACGGTCGATAATGGCTGAAGCGCTTCTGTCGAAGATCGGTAAAGGACGCTTCAACGTCTATTCCGCAGGGTCAGATCCGGCGGAATCACCCATGCAAGAGGTACTGGATCGGTTGACCCACCTGGGCCACGACATCGCTCATCTGCGATGCAAGTCATGGGACGAGTTCTCGGGATCGGAAGCACCTCGGATGGATTTCGTCATCGCACTTTGCGATACGCCGCAAGGTCAATTCTGTCCCGATCTCGGAAAGAAGTTTGTCACCGGTGCATGGCCCCTTCCCGACCCTGCGCAGTTCACCGGCTCGGACTCGGAGCGGACCACGCTCTTGAACGAATTATACGCAATGATCCGGCGCCGCATCGAAATTTTCGTCAGCCTGCCGTTCGCCGTGCTCGACCGCATGGCGCTGAAAGCGAGACTGGATGAAATCGGCGACACGACGCGTGTATCACCTTAAAAGGAGCATTTATGAAGGTTGGAATCAATGGCATGGGCCGCATGGGGCGGCTGGTGCTGCGCGCAGCGTTTGGCGGCATTCATCGTCCGGAAAGCGATCCTCGATCACAAAATCGTCTCGACATCGTTCACATCAACGAAGTCAAAGGTGGAATTGAAGCAACCGCTCACCTGCTCGAATTCGACAGCATACATGGGCGTTGGAATGTACCGATCGAAGTTGAGAATGAGAAATCGATTACCATTGGTCGAGCGCAAATCGGATTCAGCGAGTTTGGAAATCCGGGTGACGTTGCTTGGGGCGATCTCGGCTGCCACGTCGTGCTCGAATGCACCGGCAAGTTTCTAAAACCAGACCAGCTAAAAGCCTATTTTGATCGGGGTGTGAAAAGGGTCATCGTGGCGGCGCCTGTCAAAGATGAGGCGGCGCTCAATATCGTGGTTGGCGTGAATGACCACCTCTATGATCCCGCGAAGCATCGTTTGCTCACTGCTGCGTCATGCACAACCAATTGCCTGGCGCCGGTCGTAAAGGTGATTCACGAAGCAATCGGCATCCGGCATGGACAAATCACCACCATCCATAACCCTACCAACACGAACGTCGTGATCGATGCGCCCCATAAGGACCTGCGGCGCGCGCGATCCGCAATGCCGTCAATGCAGCCCACAACCACCGGAAGTGCAACCGCCATATCACTCATCTATCCCGAGCTTAAGGGCAAGTTGAATGGCCACGCTGTGCGGGTTCCGGTTCTCAATGCCAGCCTGACGGATTGCGTGTTCGAACTGAAACGCTCCACGACTGTCGACGAGGTCAATGCCCTATTCAAATCAGCATCGCAAAGCGTTCTTGCGGGCATTCTCGGCGTTGAGAGCCGCGCACTTGTTTCGGCTGACTACAATAACGACTCGCGCAGTTCCATCGTAGACGCACTTAGCACCATGGTGACTGACGAGACGCTCTTGAAGGTCTATGCTTGGTACGACAACGAGATCGGGTATGTCTGCCGCATGGTGGATTTGGCGAACATCATCGCGAGGGCTGGCGCATGACAGCGACCGCAAGAAACTCCTGATCGTAACAGCGTCGTATTGGGGATTCACCCTCGTCGACGGCGCGCTGCGCATGCTGGTGCTGTTTCACTTCTTTCGCCTCGGATACACGCCCTTCACGTTGGCTTTCCTGTTCCTGCTCTACGAAGCGGCCGGCATCGCGGCAAATCTTGCCGGCGGCTATTTCGCTTCCAAGTACGGAATTCCCCGCATGCTCGCAGCCGGGCAGATTCTGCAGATTGCCGGGCTGATCATGCTGTCGTTCCTCGATCCGCAGTGGAGCGCTGCATTTTCCGTTGCGTGGGTCGTTGCGGCGCAAGGAGTGGCCGGTGTCGCCAAGGATCTGACCAAGACCGCCTCTAAATCTGCAATCAAAGCGACTTCGTCCGAAGGAAGCGGCCAACTTTTCCGGTGGGTTGCTTGGTTCACAGGATCGAAGAATGCAATGAAGGGTGTGGGCTTCTTCGTAGGCGGCCTACTCCTCGACGTCATCGGCTTCAGACCCGCGCTTTGGGCGATGGCCGCTCTACTCGCCGTCATCTTTTTAGCGGGACTGTTCCTTCTGCCGCGGCAGCTTGGCAAAGCCAAATCATCCAAGACGATAAAAGAGCTTTTCGGCAAGACAAGGGGCGTCAACCTGCTGGCAGCAGCACGCATCTTCATGTTTGGCGCGCGCGACGTCTGGTTTGTCGTCGGTTTATCCGTCTTCCTGTATGCGAACGGCTGGCGCTTTCTTGAGGTCGGCGGCTTTCTCGCCGCATGGACAATCGCCTACGGCGGGATCCAGGCGATTGCGCCCTCGTTAGTTACGCGAAGCGCGGATGGATTAAGTCGGGAGGTTCCAGCGGCGCGGATGTGGGCGCTTATCCTTGCAGCCGTCCCGATCGCGCTGGCTGTTTTTATGCACACCGTTGACGTTGGACGGCCCGATCTCCTGGTGGTCGCGGGGCTCGCTCTGTTCGGTCTTCCTTTCGCTGTGAACTCCTCATTGCATTCGTATCTCATCCTCGCATATGCAGGATCCGAGAAATCTGCCGAGGACGTCGGCTTCTACTATGCAGCCAATGCTGCGGGCCGACTTCTTGGCATTACGTTGTCTGGCTTGCTCTACCAGATCGCTGGAATGACGGGATGCCTTGTCGGCTCGGCTGTCATGCTGGTGCTGTGTTGGGCACTGACCTTCGCCTTACCCACCTCCACACTTCCGATCAACGCGAGACCGGCCACCTAACACTGATCTTATGTAACGAAACCATGCCAGACCATGTGACCGGCCCCCACTGAGTGGCCCGTTTGGAATGTTAGTTTAGGGATTGCATTTTGACTATCTCCTTTGGTGCAGGCCAGACGAGAGCCTCGGGTGCCGGTGGTTGATATCCAAGCGATGAGTGTGGACGCACCGTGTTGTAGTGACGTCGCCAGTTTTCGATCACGATCTGGGCCTCCTTCAATGTGTAGAATATCTCGCCGTTGAACAGTTCATCGCGCAGCTTGCCGTTGAAGCTTTCGCAATAGCCTTTGAACCAATCGATGTACTGCGGGCATGAAGCGGTTCAATCCGAAGGCTTCTCATTTCCATCAGCGCCAATGACAAATAGTATTGCGTCCGGCGCACGCCTGGCCCGGCTGTGCGCCGAACATTGTTCGGCGACGCCCGCGCGTGAGACGGCTTCTCACTCGGCCGCGGTGCGCATCTCGGCACGCTCTGCCCGCACAGCGCAAAACTTGAATTCCGGAATTTTACCGAACGGATCGAGCGCGGGATTGGTCAGAAGGTTCGCGGCCGCCTCGGCGTAGCAGAACGGCATGAACACCATGTTCTCCGGCACGTCGCGGTCGGAGCGAACCTTGACCTCGATGGCGCCACGCCGCGTTTCCAACCGTATGAAATCGCCGGGCCACACGTTCAGACGCCGCATGTCCTTCGGCGACATGAAGGCGACGGCTTCCGGTTCGATGCTATCCAGCACGTCGGACCGGCGCGTCATGGAGCCTGTGTGCCAGTGTTCGAGCACGCGGCCGGTCGAAAGCACCATGGGGTACTCGTCATCGGGTATTTCGTCCGGCGCAGTGACGCGCGCCGGCACGATCTTGCCGCGGCCGCTCTCGGTCGGGAACCCCGTGGTAAAGATGATCTCGTTGCCCGGCTTGAAAGGATCGTCGACCGGATAGGTCACCGCGCCTTCGCGTTCCAGGCGCTCCCAGGTGATGTTCTTCAGCGATGGCATCAACTGCGTCATCTCGTGGAATACATCGGCAGGACCGCTGTAATTCCAGTCGAGCCCCATGCGCTTCGCGATCTCTTGAATGATCCACAAGTCCTGACGCGCGTCGCCGGGCGGCTTGACCACCTGCCGCGCGATCTGCACGCGGCGGTCTGTATTGGTAAATGAGCCGACCTTCTCGGCGAACGCGGAGGCCGGCAAGATCACGTCGGCATGAAACGCGGTCTCGGTGACGAACAGGTCCTGCACCACCAGATGGTCGAGCATGGCCAGCGCCTGACGCGCGTGCTGCAAATCCGGATCCGACATCGCGGGATTCTCACCCTCGATATACATGCCGGTAATGTCGCCGGCGTGGATCGCGTCCATGATCTCGACCACGGTCAACCCGCGCACCAGATCGATCTCGTGCCGCCACAGATGTTCGAACGGGTCGCGCAGATCAGTGCGTCCGACCGGCTGATAGTCCGGCAGGAACATCGGAATCAGGCCCGCGTCCGAGGCGCCCTGCACGTTGTTCTGTCCGCGGAGCGGATGAAGGCCGGTGCCGGGACGGCCGACCTGGCCGGTGATCAATGCCAGCGCGATCAGGCAGCGCGCATTGTCGGTGCCGTGGACGTGCTGGCTGATGCCCATGCCCCAGAAAATGAGCGACGACTTTGCCGTCGCATACATGCGAGCAACTTCGCGCAGCGTCTCGGCGGGAACACCGCAGATCGGCTCCATCTTCTCTGGCGGGAATTCCTTGATCTTCTCCTTGAGGTCGTCAAACCCCTCGGTGTAGCCGGCGATGTACTGCTCGTCGGTCAGACCTTCGGTGATGATCGTATGCAGCATCGCGTTGAGCATCGCGACATCGCTGCCGGGCTTGAACTGCAAATGCTGGGTGGCGTGGCGCGACAGCGTTTGCCGGCGCGGATCCATCACGATCAGCTTTGCGCCCTTCTTCGCCGCGTTCTTGATGAAGGTCGCCGCGACGGGATGATTGACCGTCGGATTGGCGCCGATCACGATGATCACTTCGGCATCTGCCGCCGCCGCAAACGGCGCCGACACCGCGCCCGAGTTCAAGCCTTCCATCAGCGCTGCGACCGACGATGCATGGCATAGCCGCGTGCAATGATCGACGTTGTTCGAGCCGAAGCCGGTACGCACCAGTTTCTGGAACAGATAGGCTTCCTCGTTGGAGCCTTTCGCCGATCCGAAGCCGGCCAGCGCCTTGACGCCCTTCTCGTCGCGGATTTTCACCAGACCCTTTGCAGCAATATCTAGTGCTTCGTCCCACGACGCTTCGCGGAAATGCGTGAATGGATTGGCGGGATCGACCTGATCGGTCGAACTCTTCTTGGCGTTCGGCAAACGCACCAGCGGCTTGGTAATGCGGTGCGGATGATGAATGTAGTCGAAGCCGAAGCGGCCCTTGACGCAAAGGCGATTGTGGTTGGCGGGACCATCGCGGCCCTCGGCATAGACAATCTCTTCGTCCTTGACCTCATAAGTCACCTGGCAACCGACGCCGCAGAACGGACAGAGTGAATCGACCTTCTTGTCCGGATAAACCGTGCGGGTCTGGTTTGCATCGAGATATGCCGACGGCATCAGCGCGCCTGTGGGACACGCCTGGACGCATTCACCGCAAGCGACGCAGGTGGATTCGCCCATCGGATCATCGAAGTCGAACACGATCTTGGCATCATGGTTGCGGTAGGCCATGCCGATGACGTCGTTGACCTGAACCTCGCGGCAGGCGCGCACGCACAGTCCGCACTGGATGCAGGCATCGAGATTGACGCTCATTGCCGGATGGCTGGTGTCGCTCGACCAGCGATCGTTCGCCGGAAAGCGGCTTTCGGTGACGCCCGTTTTCTCCGCCCAGTTCCAGAATTTTGAATCCGGATCGTGTGAGGTCTCGCGCGCGGGTTGATCGGCGACCAAAAGCTCCATCACCATCTTCTGTGCGGAGGTGGCGCGCGCGCTCGCAGACTTCACCTTCATTCCGACGTTGGGCATGCGCTTGCAGGACGCTGCCAGCACGCGTTCGCCCTCGATCTCCACCATGCAGGCGCGGCAGTTGCCGTCGGCACGGTAATCCGGTTCCGGCGAATAGCACAGATGCGGAATCTCGGTGCCTTCGCGCTTGGCTACTTGCCAGATCGATTCGCCCGGCTGCGCCTCGACCATTTTCCCGTCGAGCTCGAATTGAATCTTGGTCATTCTGCGGCTTCCTTGGGCGCGAATTCCTCGGGAAAATATTTGATGACGGTGGTCAGCGGATTCGAAGCCGCCTGCCCCAGACCGCAAATCGATGCATCGCGCATCGCCTGACTCAATTCGTCGAGCAGGTCACGGTTCCAGACGCGCTGTTCCATCAGCGTCGCGGCCTTTTGCGTGCCGACGCGGCATGGCGTGCACTGGCCGCAACTCTCGTCCTCAAAGAACCGCATCAGGTTCAGCGCGGCGTCCTTGACCTTGTCCTTGTCGGACAGGATGACCACCGCCGCAGAGCCAATGAAGCAGTCGTACTTTTCCAGCGTCCCGAAATCGAGCGGGATGTTGTCCATTGACGCCGGCAGAATGCCGCCCGACGCGCCGCCCGGCAGATAGGCATGGAATGTATGTCCATCGGCCATACCGCCGCAGAATTCGTCGATCAGTTCACGCACCGTCACACCGGCAGGTGCGAGCTTCATGCCCGGATTTTTCACGCGGCCCGAGACAGAATAGCTGCGCAGGCCCTGACGTTCATTACGGCCCTGCGACTTCCACCAGTCCGCGCCCTTCTCCACGATATCGCGCACCCACCACAGCGTCTCGATGTTGTTGATCAAGGTCGGCAGGCCGAACAGGCCGACCTGGAACGGATACGGCGGCTTGTGGCGCGGCAATCCGCGCTTGCCTTCGATGCTCTCGAGCAGCGCGGATTCTTCGCCGCAAATGTACGCCCCGGCGCCCCGGCGCAAATGCAGATTTGGGCCGCCCGGTGGCAGTTTTTCAATTTCGCGTTCGATGATCTCACGTGATGCCGGATATTCGTCGCGCAGATAGATGTAGACATCAGGCGCCTCAACGACATACGCGCCGACCAGCATGCCTTCGATAAAGCGATGCGGATCGGTTTCGAGATAGTAGCGATCCTTGAACGTCCCCGGCTCGCCTTCGTCGCCGTTGATCGCCATCAGCCGTGGACCCGGCTCACCCAACACCGCGCGCCATTTGCGCCCGGTCGGAAAACCCGCTCCGCCAAGCCCGCGCAGCGAGGCGCTATCGAGCGCTTTCAGCAAATCTTCTTTCGTCATCGCGCCGGAGCGCAACTTGTTCAGAAGCGCATAGCCGCCCTTGGCGACATAGGCGTCGTAATTGACGTACTTCGGCAGATGCGCATGGGTGTCGCCGCTTTTCGCCGCGGCCAGTACGCTCTCGACGCTCGCGTGGTCGACGAAATGATGTCCCACGTCGGCGGCCGGCGCGGTGTCGCAGCGGCCGACGCACGGCGCACGCACGACGCGCACGCCGGGCCCGGCGCTGTTCTTCAACTCGCTCAGCAGCGCCTCCGCGCCCATCATTGCACAAGTCAGAGAATCGCAAACCCGGATCGTCAGCGGCGGAAGATCGGGCTGCCCCTCTTTGACCACGTCGAAATGCGCGTAGAAGGTCGCGGTCTCAAACACTTCGGCGAAGGCCAGTTTCATCTCATCCGCGAGAGCTGCGAGATGAGCCGCGGAAATCTGGTGGTACTTGTCCTGAATAAGATGAAGGTACTCGATCAACAGATCGCGCCGCCTCGGCCGGTCCCCCAGCAGAAGCTCGATCTCATGCGCCGCCGTCGGATCGATCTGCCTGCCCTTCTGGGTCGCCTTGGCCCGCCGCCGGCCCTCGCCAGGATGATCGAATGGCTGAACTTTCAGGACGTTATGGCTCATTCGAATATCTCATTTCCGGTGCTTTGAGTCCGAACGATAGCCTCTGGCATTCAGTATGCCAAGAATTATTCCAATCGCTTATGCCCAAGACAGCCGATTACGGCGGCTCGTTGCAATATGAAGCGTAGTTCCAGTGGCGGATGGGCCGGGCGAGATCCGTCTCGCAGACGGCCGAGACTAACGGATGCCGGGCTTGTCGCGATTCAGGCCCTTGGCGGCCAGATCGTCGAGATAGCTTTGAAGACGCAGATCTGCGTTGGCCCCGAGATCATGCAGGAATGCCCAGGAGTAGATCCCGGTATTGTGCATGTCGTCGAAGCCGATTCGCACCGCATAGTTTCCGACGGGATCGACGGAAAGAATGGCAACGTTGCGCTTGCCGCCGACCGTTTTCCGCTCCGCCTCCGAGTGACCCTGTACCTCCGCAGACGGGCTGGTTACGCGAAGCAATTCGGCAGACAAACTGAAGGTTTTGCCGTCGTCGAACGCAATGCTCAGCGAACGCCTGTCCTTGGCAAGCCGGATTTCCACCGGCCACGCGGCGGCGGGCTCGCTCAAGCGACTGCCCCGTCCGTCTTTTCGATCATGAACACGATGCGCTTTTCGGCGCGTTCGATGATCTCGACACGATCACCGGTTTCCCGGATCAGATTGGGAATATCGATGACGGACAATGGGTCGGTGCAATGCACTTCCAGCCGGTCGCCCGCGGTCAGCGCCCTTAGCGCCTTGCGCGTCTTCAGCACCGGCAGTGGGCACTTGAGTCCTGTCAGATCGAGCTTGGTCATGGTCATGCTTCTCAATGGCGGAGGCTCTATCCGACGTCAACGATGACGAATGCTACTTCTTGCAGCGCATCATTTTCGATGAGTTTATTGCACGTTTTCTTGATCCTGACGTGCGACGAAAGCGCGACAACAGGCTGCTTGCTTTGCCCGGTTCCGGGGCACAAAATGCAGCCGGAACAAGTGATTTGCTGGGGAACGTCATGAAAATCTTTATCGTCGCTTTGGTTTTCGCAGGACTCTCCGCCGCTGCGGTGTCGATGCTCCTCAATAAGTTTCAGGAGCCCGGCTACGTCGCGTTTACGACCAGCGGAGCCCGCGTCGGCGATCCCGGCCGTAATCTGATCGGGCCGAGCTAATCGCCTAGATCAGACTTGAATAATCCAGAAGGCCAACCGTCTGGCCGGGCTTCACGGACGTGACGTCTTCGCCGAGCTGAACGAGGCCGTCGGTATCCACCAGCGAAGATAGAAGCCCCGCACCCTCGCGCGGAAATTTCACTGCCTCCAGCACGCCGTCGGCAGCCATGCGCAGGTTGACCCGGACATATTCGCGGCGTCCGATTTTCTTGGTGTAGGCAAAAGCGGAGCGCACAGGCATCGGCACAGGATTTTTCTGTGCTGTACCGGCAAGCGCCAAGACAGTCGGACGAACGACGTAAGTAAACGTCACAAAGCTCGCCACAGGATTCCCCGGCAGCCCGATAAACGGCGTGCCGCTGATAACGCCCATCGCCACCGGGCGCCCCGGCTTGATCGCCATCCGCCACAGCACCAGCGTGCCGACGCTCTCGACCGCGGCCTTGACGTGATCCTCCTCCCCCGTGGACACGCCACCAGATGTGAGGATCAGATCGTGACAGGTTGATGCGTCTTTCAGCGCCGCGGCAAGAGAGTCGCGATCGTCTCGCAAAATGCCGAGGTCGCTAACCTCGCAGCCGAGCCGCTTCAGCAGCGCAGTCAGCATGAAGCGGTTGGAATCGAACAACTGCGCGGCAGCGCGCGGAGCGCCGGGCGAAACCACTTCATTGCCGGTCGAAAAGACGGCGATCCGCAGCCGCCGCCTGACCTCGATGCGCATCAATCCAAATGCGGCGATGAGTGCGATGTCTTGCGGTCTCAATCGGCGGCCGGCCGGCAGCGCGGCATGACCTTCGGCAATATCCTCGCCCACAGGGCGCACGTTCGCTCCAGCCTTGAGGCCCGGCGGCAGCACCACCTTGCCCGCTTCATCGAGACGCACATCTTCCTGCATGAACACAGTGTCCGCGCCCGCGGGCATCGGCGCGCCGGTAAAAATGCGGATTGCTTCTCCCGCTGCTATTGCGCCTGAAGCTGACGATCCCGCCTGGATGCGGCCGGACACTGGAAACGATTGCTCTTTATCGCGCGGTAAATCGGCGCTGCGTACGGCATATCCATCGACAGCGGAATTGGTGAACGGCGGCAGCGCCAGCGGTGCTCTAATGTCGGCGCTGAGAATTCGGCCGTCGGCCTCAGTCAAATCGACCCATTCCGTGTCCGTCACAGCCTCGACACGGCTCGCGATCATCGAGACGGCCTCATCGACCGACATCATCGGGCCGCCGAACGCGAAGCAGTCGTCCGAGAGTTGTGCCATCGGCGATCAGGCTCCCGCAGCCTCACGGGCAAGCACATCCTCGATCCGCACCGCGGCCGCCCGTATGATGCGCGAGATAGCCGGAATGTCATCGAGATGCGCGGACGGCAGAACCGTATTCACCGCGATATCCGCAGCGATGCCGATGATGGTCGGGTCTTTGGGAAACATCAGCGGTTTGCCATTCGCGGCGCGATGCACTTCGATTTTGGGGTGGTGGTCAGCCTTGAAGCCCTCGACGATCAGCAAATCCACGGGTGACATCTTTGCCAGCAACTCGGCCAGGTGCGGTTCCGGCGCGCCTCGCAGTTCATGCATCAATGCCCAGCGGCGTCCCGAGGAAATCAGGACTTCGGTCGCACCCGCCTGCCGATGCAGCCACGAATCCTTGCCAGGAATATCGACATCAAAATTGCTGTGGGCGTGTTTCACCGTCGAGACACGCAGGCCCTCGGCGGTAAGATGCGGAATCAAGCGCGTCAGCAGGGTCGTTTTGCCCGCGCCACTCCATCCCGAAAGACCAATCACCTTCATACCCTGCTCCGAAACTCAAAAGGACCGCCCGGCCGCACCGGACAGTCCTTTATATAGGTATGAGCTTTGTCGATAGATGGAATTATTCGGCCGGCATGGCCCGCGGGCTGCCGGTGTCGGGCGTCCGGCCCTTGCTCTGCTCCTCCTCAACCCAGAGCGAATGATGCTCCTTGGCCCAGTTGAGGTCCACCTCGCCGCTGCCCATGGCGTCGAACGCGCCTTCCATACCGACCGTGCCGATATAGATGTGCGCAAGCATCGCTGCGATAAACAGCATGGCGATCACGGCATGGATCACGGTCCAGAACTGCAGCGCAGTGACATTCGCCGGGATGTAGGGGAACAGCAGGAACCAGCCTGACAGTGACATCAGCGCGCCGCCGATAATCACGATCCAGAAGATACCCTTCTGGCCGGCATTGAAACGCTTGGCCGGCGGGCGTTCGCCGTTCTTGAGCATGCCCCCACCCTTCCTGATCCACACGAGATCAAGCTTTCCGGGGATGTTATCCTTGACCCAGATCAGGAACATGATCACGAGGCCAAACATGAACGGGAATGCGAGATAGTTGTGCGCGATCTTGCCCCACGCCGTCAGCGTGGAAAATGCTTCCGCACCGAATATCGGAAGGATTAGCACGCGGCCGAAGCTGATATTCAGGCCCGACAGCGCCAGAATGATAAAGCAGCTCGCCGTCAGCCAATGCGTGAATCGCTCGAAGCTGGCAAAGCGGAGAATCTTGATACCGGAAAAGCCATGCTCGACACGAACGCGGCCACGGACCATGAGAAAGACGGTGAGCAACGCGAGCATGCCAATGATGGCGACGCCGCCAATGATGGGAAGCGAGTGGCGCTGGAAATCGCGCCAGTCCTTTCCAGCAGGCTGAATCAGGCTTGAGGCCATCGGATCGGGAATGGTGATCCGCCCGGTGATCTTGTCGCCTTCCTTCAGCGCCTTGAGAAGCTGGTCTTCATGCACAGCATCGGCGGTGGGCTTGAAGGACAGTTGCGCGGCGGCTGGCTGCGCCAGCACAAACAGCAACGCGATGGCGGCACATATGGCCTTGAGGGTTGAGAGCGAGATCGACATCGGCACGACCTTCCAGTTTTCAATCAAGAGCAACTTCGAACACGTTGCCAGAAGGCCGCTGAGGCCTTCGGCAGCGCGCCCTAGCCTGTCGGTGAGTCGCTGTAGGCTGTCTTCCAGCCCCACATGCCCGAACCGTAGCCGCGCTTCATCACGCGCTCCTTGTAGATTTCGGCAATGATGGCGCCATCGCCGGCCAGCAACGATTTGGTCGAGCACATCTCGGCACAGATCGGCAGCTTGCCTTGGGCAAGACGGTTGGCGCCATATTTGGCGTATTCGGCCGGCGAGTTGTCAGCTTCCGGACCACCCGCACAGTAGGTGCACTTGTCCATCTTGCCGCGCGAGCCGAAGTTTCCGACCTTCGGATACTGAGGCGCGCCGAACGGACACGCATAGAAGCAATATCCGCAACCGATGCAGAGGTCCTTAGAGTGGAGCACCACGCCATCTGCCGTGGTGTAGAAGCACGACACCGGGCAGACCGCCGCGCAAGGCGCGTCGGTGCAATGCATGCAGGCCATGGACACCGAGCGCTCGCCGGGCTTGCCGTCATTGATAGTGACGACGCGGCGGCGATTGATGCCCCAAGGCACTTCATGTTCGTTCTTGCAGGCCGTCACGCAGGCGTTGCACTCAATGCAACGGTCGGCATCACAAAGAAATTTGACGCGAGCCATCGTTTATTCTCCTCTCACGCCGTTTGGATCTGGCACAGGGTCACTTTACCCTCGTGCATACCTGTGACCGGGTCGTAGCCGTAGGACGTGATCGTGTTCACGCTTTCGCCGAGCACAATCGGGTCGGCTCCCTTCGGATATTTGGAGCGCTGATCGACGCCTTGGAACCAGCCGGAGAAGTGGAAGGGCATAAACGCCACGCCCTTGCCGACGCGATCGGTGACGAGCGCTTTGACGCGCGCCTTCGATCCGTTTTCCGGTCCTGTGACCCAAACCCAACCGCCATCCTTGATGCCGCGCTCTGCGGCATCGGACGTATTCACTTCGACAAACATGTCCTGCTGCAATTCGGCAAGCCAGCGGTTCGACCGCGTTTCTTCGCCGCCGCCTTCGTATTCCACAAGACGTCCGGAGGTGAGGATGATCGGGAACTGCTTGGCCAGTCCCTTGTCCACCGCCGCCTTCTGAATCGAGAAGCCGAGGTTGGCCATGCGGAACTGACGCCCGTCAGGCCGCGTCGGATACTTCGCGACCAGATCAGGCCGCGCCGTGTAGATCGGTTCGCGGTGGACCGGCACCGGGTCGGGCAGATTCCACGCCACCGCGCGGGCCTTGCCGTTGCCATAGGCCATCACACCATGCTCCAGCGTGACGCGGATGATGCCGCCGGACAGATCGACTGCCCAGCCCACGCCGTCCGGATTGTTGCCGCCGATCTTGTTGATGGTGGCGAGTTCTGCCTCGGTGAGATCCTTGTCCCAGCCGAGCTTCTTCAGCACGCCATAGGTGAATTCAGGATAACCATCGGTCAGCTCCGAGCCCACGCTATAGGAGCCTTCGGCCAGAAGATTGACGTTCTTCACCGAACCATCGGGTTGCTTCTCCTCGTACACCACACCGAAGCGCGCGCGGAATGTGCCGCCGCCGTCCTTCACATGAAGGTTGGTGTTGTAGAGCGTATGCGTTCCCGGGTGCTTGATCTGGGGCGTGCCCCAGCACGGCCACGGCAGCCCGTAATAGTCGCCGCCGATTTCGGGCTCGTCTTTCTTGGCGCGCAGCGTCACCAGATCGAACTTGCCCTGGTTTTTCATGTGCGCTTTCAGCCGCTCCGGCGACTGGCCGGAATAACCGGTCGAGAAACCGCCGCGATTGATTTCGCGCAGAAGGTCTTCAGGAACCGGACGATTGTTCTCCACCTTGATGTTCTTGAACATCAGATCGGCGAAGCCAAGCTTCTTCGAAAGCCGATAGATAATCTCGTAGTCATCCTTCGACTCGAAGATCGGCTTGACGATCTGCTCACCCCACTGCAGCGAGCGGTTGGACGCCGTGCGTGAGCCCGATGTCTCGAACTGGGTACAGGCCGGCAGCAGGTAAGTGCCGTTCTTGCGGTCCGAGATCGCGGCGAACGTCGTCGGATGCGGATCGGCGACCACGAGCAATTCGAGCGCTTCAAGGCCTTTCACCATTTCGGTCATGCGCGGGATGGTGTTGCCACCATGACCCATGATGACCACGCCCTTCACGGTATCCCGCTGATCGACGTCATCGGGCTTAGCAAGCGTCGCATCGAACCATCGGGTCCACGGGATGCCCGGCAATTCCATGTTCTGCTTGCGTGTGCGGGCCGGACGGCCGGCCTTTGCCGGCACTTCGTCGAAGCGCGCCTGCAAGTAATCGTAATCGACTTCCCAGACGCGGGCCCAATGCTTCCACGCGCCTTCGACGAGACCGTAGTAGAGCGGCAACGACGTGATATCGAGGCCGATATCGGTCGCACCCTGCACGTTGCAGTGGCCCCGGAAGATGTTTGCGCCCGTCCCGTAAGAGCCGACGTTGCCGGTCGCGAGCAAAAGATTGCAGTAGGCGCGGACGTTGGCGGTGCCGACGGTGTGCTGCGTGCCGCCCATGCACCAGATGAACGTAGACGGCTTCTGTTTGGCGAACGTCTCGGCGACCTTCTTCAATTGCTCGCCGGGAATGCCGCTGACGCGCTCGACCTCTTCAGGCGTCCATTTGGCGACTTCGGCACGGATCTGATCCATGCCGTAAACGCGCTGGGCGATGAACTGCTTGTCTTCCCAGCCGTTGTTGAAGATGTGGTGCAGCATGCCCCAGATCACCGCGATGTCGGTGCCGCCGCGGAATCTCACATACTCGGTCGCGTGCGCGGCCGTGCGCGTGAAGCGCGGATCGAGCACGAAGACGTTGGCCCGGTTGATTTCCTTGCCCGTCAGGATGTGCTGAAGCGAAACAGGGTGCGCTTCGGCGGCATTCGATCCCATGAAGACGATGGTCTTCGAGTTGCGGATGTCGTTGTAGGAGTTCGTCATCGCGCCATAGCCCCAGGTGTTTGCAACACCCGCGACCGTGGTCGAGTGACAGATGCGCGCCTGGTGGTCGATCGAATTGGTGCCCCAGAACGCCGCGAACTTGCGGAACAGATAGCCGCCTTCGTTGGAGAACTTCGCCGAACCAAGCAGATAGACCGAGTCGGCGCCGGACTTGGCGCGGATCTCGAGCATCTTGTCGCCGATCTCGTTGATGGCCTGATCCCATTCGATCTTCTGCCACTCGCCGTTGACCAGCTTCATCGGGTACTTCAGGCGGCGATCGCCGTGTACCAGTTCACGTACCGAAGCGCCCTTTGCGCAGTGCGATCCGCGATTGA
>JAFVHU010000044.1 GCA_017474385.1 Afipia sp.
TACTACAACTTCGACACCACCAACGTGGCCTACACCAACGCTGGCGCTCGCGCACTCTCCTACACGGACGACCTCCACACCGTGAAGGTTGGCGTCAACTACCGCTTCAACTGGGGTGGTCCGGTCGTCGCGAAGTACTAATAAGTTTTCTCCAGACAAACTTAAGGCCCCGGTTTCCCGGGGCCTTTTTTGTTGAGATGCGGATGATCGATCAGACTTTATTTGGGTTGATAAGAAACTTCTCACCCGTTGCGCGCTTGCCGTACACGGCGATGTTTGAGAGCTGCAGCGCTTCCTGAAGCGATACGACTTGCGTGTAATGGCTGGCAAACGTGGTCTTGAGTTCGGCGGCAACGCGTTCGCGCAGCTTCTGCGCCTCAGCGGGTCCGACTTTCTGCAGGAACGGAAACAGCAGCCAGCCGCCGAGGCCCCAGGCCATTCCGAAGTTTCTGTTGAGCTCCGTCGGGCGCATATCGAGACCGCCATAGATGTAGACCTGCTTGTGAACAGCCGACCCGTAACGGCTGTAGACCTTCGCAGTCTTGTTGGCGGCAACTTCCATGCAACTCAGGATCTGGCCCGGGAGCTTGCCTCCGCCGATGGCATCGAACGCCAGCGTCGCGCCGGTTTCCACCAGCGCTTGAGTCAGATCGTCCATGAACGTCGCGGCGGTGGAATTGCAGATGTGGGTCGCGCCGATCTTGCGGAGAATCTCTTCCTGTTCGGCATTGCGCACGATGTTGACGAGGCCGATGCCGTCCGCGAGGCAAATCTTGTTGAGCATCTGACCGAGATTTGACGCCGCTGCCGTATGTACGAGCGCCTTGTGTCCCTCCCGCCGCATGGTTTCGGTCATGCCCAGCGCTGTCAGCGGATTGACGAAGCTCGACGCGCCTTCCGCGGCTGTCGTTCCGTCGGGAAGCACCATGCAGTCGGCGGCCTTGATGCAACGGTATTGTGCGTACATGGCGCCGCCGATCATCGCGACCATCTTGCCCATCATGGCCTGTGCCCTGCCGGAGCTTCCAGCCGCAACGACGACGCCCGCGCCTTCGTTGCCGACGGGCATTGATTCATCAAGCCGTCCCGCCATGGCTTTCATCAGCGGCTCGGGGACGGATGCGGTCACGACGACACCGTCGCCAGCGCCGGACGATTTGGCCGTCGTCATGTCGGCGGTGCCCACAAGCAGACCGAGATCGGAAGGGTTGATCGGCGAGCCCTCGACCCGGACGATAACCTCGTCGGCCGCCGGCTCCGGAATCTTGACCTTGACCAGCGACAGTTCGAGTTCGCCGCTTTTCTTGATCAAGGAGCGAAGCTGAAGTCCCTCGAAACCCATAATGACCTCCCGTGACGATTTAGATGCTTGTTAAAAGGCCGCTTGCTGCTTCATGCTGACGGCAACCGGCGCACTTTGCTATGGATTGAAGCCCGCAGGCAATGAGGGGATTCAAATATAAATGTTTGGCTGCCGCGGCTACATGGGTGATTTTCGGACGCGTCTTGCGGAGGGCCGATGCGTTTTCTGACGCTGCGATACTTTAATGCGGTTGCAAAGCTCGGCTCGATCCGGAAAGCGGCTGACCGGCTTCATGTCGCGCCGTCAGCGGTCAGCAGACAGATCGCGCAGCTTGAGCATGAGCTTGATGCCATCCTTTTCGAGCGCTCCAAGAGTGGTGTCCGGCTCACCGCGGCCGGCGAGGTTCTCGCTCGGCAGAGTCATCGCATCTTCCGCGATCTTGATCGCGCGCGTGCCGGGATCGATGATCTTCGGGGCCTGCGCCGCGGCGACGTCAGCCTTTGGGTGATCGAAGGTTTCGTCACGGGCTTGCTGCCCAATCTCCTCGCCGACTTCCAGCGCCGTTACCCGGCCGTCGCCTTCAAGGTTCAAACCGCGTCGACCGATCGGATCACCGAGGCTTTGCTGGAAGACGAGGCCGATATCGGCATCACGTTCAACGCCTCACCGCGCGCCGAAATCGAAACCATCGCGGAATTTCCAGAACCGGTTTCCTGTCTGGTCGCCCGTGATCACAAGTACGCAAATCGCAAGAGCCTCAGTCTGGATGAAATCTGCAAGGAGCCTCTGGCGCTTCCCGATCACAGCTTCGGTATCCGGCAGTCGTTCGAGCGGACTGTTGCAAAACATAAACTGAATCCGCGGGTGCTGGTCACCACCAACTCGCTGGAACTGACCAATACGATGGCCGTGACCGGTCAGTTCATTGCATTCAAACCGGCGCTGGCGGTGATCACGCAGCTCGGATCAGGCCAGCTTCGCGCGATCCCGGTGGCCGATGCTGAACTCGCGGCCGCACGATCGAGCATCAGTGTGCATCGGGACAGGCCGCTCTCTCACGCGGCGCAGGAGTTTCTCAAGCTGCTGACCACGACAATCAGGGCATCCAAGGCGAAAACCCGCAAATAAGAGGTGTTGCCTTTTTTGCAGGATCGCATGACAGATTCTCGACTTTAAAGAACGATAAATGCTCCATAGCCTGCGTGAGCGAACTTTGGGGGCAGAAGATTCGGTTCTGTAGACGTGGATTGGAAAATCGATCTCCCGAAGAGAACTCATTTCCCGTCGCGGTTGCCGGCGCGGCCATCCTATCAGGAGACCATGGAACATGACCTCGCCCAAACCTGAAGCGACATCGCTCGCAATGCCGACCCGCCGGAGTTTGCTGATAGGGACCGGTGCACTCGGCATGACGGCGGCATTTCCCATGCCGGGCATCGCGCAAGGCCGGACCAAGGTGATCGTGTCCGAGGCGATTCATATCGCGCTCTATACCCCGCTCTATGTCGCGATGCGCAAGGATATGTTCGCGAGACAGGGCCTCGACGTTGAACTCTCCACCGCGGGCGGTATAGCAGTGCCTGTTTCGGTGCTACTCGCCAACCGGGCGCAGTTCGCGCTGACCGGCACCGGCATGTCGGTCAACTCCACCCTCGAAGGCGGCAAGATGAAGTGCATCGCCAAGGTCGCGGGCGGCATTTCACTTTTCGCGATCGCAAAGCCCGGTCTCAAGATCAAATCGCTGGCCGATCTCAAGGGCAAGACCATCGCCACGCTGCGATTCCCGTCCAACACGATTTCGACGCCGACCTACTTGATGCGCAGCGTCGGCGGGTTCGATCCGAAGGACGCAGGCGTGAACTTCCTCGAATTGCCCCCCGGTGCGCAGGCCGCTGCTGTCAAGGATGGTCGCGCCGATCTCGCCATTGCGTTCGACTGGGACGCCAGCATCGGCGTCACCCAGTTCGGGCTGGAGGTGGTCTACTCGTTCGCCGACATTCTCGGGCCGATCGCCTTCTCGTCCGTGTTTGTCACCGAGCCGTATCTCAAGAGCAATGGCGAAACGGTTCAGAAATTCACTAACGCGCTCGCGGAAGCGATGAAGCTGCTGCACACCGATCCGAACACCTTCGAGGAAGTCAGCCGGTTGGAATTTCCAACCGTCGCGCCCGATGTCGTCAAGCTCGGCGCGAAGAACTTCATGACCACGAAGAACGTGGTGCCGCGCAACCCGGTCATCACCAAGGAAGATTGGGATGCGATCATGAAGCACGAAAGCGGTGCGGGCACGCTCAAGAAGACACTGCCCTACGAAGAAATGGTCGATACGGCGTTCGCCGCCAAGGCGGCGTCTGACTTCGGCCTGAAAAGCTGACCTCAAAAGCGAACATGATCATGAACCTGCCTCAGACGTTGCCGCGTCACGACAATAGCCTTGTGCTGGGCGCCAAGCCGGAAGAATTCCCTCTCTCGACTGATGAGACTGCGCTGATCGTTGTCGATATGCAAAATGCCTACGCTTCGCCGGGCGGTTATCTCGACCTTGCCGGTTTCGACGTGACCGGCACCAAGCCGGTCATCGCCGCGGTGGCGGAGACGATCGAAATCTCGCGCAAGCTCGGCCTCACCATCGTCTTTTTCCAGAACGGCTGGGATGCGGAAAAACAGGAAGCCGGCACACCGGACTCTCCAAACTGGTGGAAGTCGAACGCGCTGAAGACGATGCGTGCGCGGCCCGAACTCGACGGCCAGCTCATCACGCGCGGAACCTGGGACTACGAACTGGTCGAGAAGATCAAGCCGTTGCCCGGCGAGATTGTTTTGCCGAAGCCGCGTTACAGTGGATTCTCCGGAACCCAGCTCGACGGCATGCTGCGGGCCCGGCGGATCCGCAATTTGCTGGTGGTGGGGGTTGCCAGCAATGTCTGCGTGGAATCCACCATCCGCGACGCCTATTTCCTGGAATACTTCCCGATCATGGTGAAGGACGCCACGCTTCAGGCTGGTCCGGTCTCCTTGCAGGAGGCCACGGTCTACAATGTCGAAACATTTTTCGGCTGGACCACTACGGTCAGCGAACTGCGAAGCTTGACCAACCGCTGACGTTTTCTGTCCCATCAATCATAACGATTCGCCAAGAACCCGAGGAGCCCGATATGCCCCGTAAACCTGTCATTCCCGCTGGCTCGCCGCCTCCGATGGCGCCCTATTCGCCGGGTGTGGTTGCGGACAACATCCTCTATGTCTCTGGCGTTCTGGCCATGGACGCCAGCGGCAAGACGGTGGGTGTTGGCGATGCGACGGCGCAGACCCGCGCCGTCCTGGAGTCGATCAAGAGCATCGTCGAGGCTGCCGGCGGCACGATGGCTGACGTGACCATGAACTCAATCTTCCTCAAGGATCTCGGTGACTATGCCGCCATGAATGCGGTCTACAAGGAGTTCTTTCCGAGCGAATTTCCGGCGCGCTACTGCATTCGCGCGGATCTCGTCAAACCCGAATTCCTCGTGGAAATCGCGTCCATCGCGCATCTGCCCAAGGCCCGCTGAGTATGACGGAACAGGCACAACAGCGCGGCCTCTTGATATCGCCGTGGCTGCTGATCCTGCTCGGACAGATCGCGCTGACGGTCGGCTTCCTCGGGTTGTGGGAGATCGCCATCCGGGCCGAATGGCTGCCCGTCTATCTCTATGGCCAGCCGAGCGGCATCGCGAAGAAGTTCGTCACGCTGCTGGCCGACGGAACGCTGTTGCAGTCCACCCTGGTGACCGGTCTCGAATCCCTGATCGGGTTTGTTATCGGTTGCTTTTTCGGCAGTGTCGCGGGTCTCGGACTGTGGCTGACCCCGCGTCTTGCACTCATGCTGCGGCCATTCATTGTCGCCATCAACGGCCTGCCCAAGATCGCGCTGGCGCCGCTGATCATTGTCTGGTTCGGCATCGGCATCGAATCCAAGATCGCTATCGCAGCTATCATCACATTCATTGTGTCGCTGATGACCGCCTATAGCGGCTCGCAGGAAGTCGATCAGGATCTGATCCGGCTGATGCGTTCTCTCGGCGCGACCCGGTGGCAGACTTTCCGGAAGATTGTAGCGCCGGCGACCATGCCCTGGATCATCTCGGGTCTGCGGCTGAATGTCGGGTTTGCCCTGATCGGCGCGGTGGTCGGCGAATATATCGCCGCCAAGCAGGGGCTCGGTTTTCTCGTCTATTACGCCGGCACGCTTTACGACCTCAACGCGGTCTGGGTGGGCCTGTTCGCACTGATGCTGCTCGCGCTGGTGCTCGACTACAGCGTCACGCTGCTCGAACGGTGGCTCAGCTACTGATGCCGCGCCTCACGACAAGACGCTTGCAAGAATAACGGAGAGTTTGATGCCGGTAGCACAGGTGAACGGAACGGAGATCGCTTAACGAGGTGATCGGCAACGGCGAGCCTGTCCTGCTGGTCGCCGGCATCGGCGGCGCGGGAAGCTATTTCAAGCCGAATATCGAGGCCATCGCGGCGAAGCATCAGGTTGTGCTGCACGATCATCGCGGCACCGGCGGCTCGCGTCAGGACCGCATCATTTATTCGGTACCGCAAATGACCGATGACATGATCGCGCTGATGGACGAACTGGGGATCGAAGCGGCGCACATTGTCGGTCATTCAACCGGCGCGGCGATGGCACACGACATGGCGCTGCGCTTTCCGTCGCGGATCAAGAGTGCGGTGCTTTATGCCGGATGGGCGACGTCCGACGCCTATTTCAGGCGGTGCTTCGAGGTCCGCAAGCGTGTCCTGCAGACAAGTGGCCCGCTGCATTATGTCAAGACCACGCCGCTGTTTCTCAATCCGCCCTGGTGGGTCAGCGCGAACATCGCTCGCCTTGAAGCGGAGGAGCCCGCTGCGGCCGCGGCGCTGGCGCCGACGGACATCATGCTGAGCCGCATCGAAGCGATCTGTTCGTACTCGCCGGGCGAAGCGCTGCGACAGATCACATGCCCGTGCCTCATCACCTGTTCCAAAGACGATCATCTGACACCGCTATTTTACTCGGAGCGGATGGCAAAGCTGATGCCGAAGGCCGACACCTTCTATTTCGAGACCGGCGGTCACGCCGTGTCGGTGGTGTTGCCGGATCAGTTCAACGCCGTCGTGCTGTCGTATCTCGACGCCGTGATTGCCGGACGCAAATGGCAGGCGCCAGAATTGACCTATCCGGAGATCGCCTGATGAACGATGCGGCCGCTGCCGACGGAGACGTTCTGACCGCCCATGAGGTGGGCATGGTCTTCAATGCCGAAAGCGCGAATCCGGTTCGTGCGCTTGGCAACATCTCCTTCGGTCTGCGCAAGCGCGAGGTACTCGCCATCGTCGGACCATCAGGCTGCGGCAAGACCACTCTGTTCAATATTATTGCGGGGCTGATTTCGCCAACCATGGGAAGTGTGTCGGTCAACGGCGTGCAGGTGGCAGGCGCCAAGGGCCACGTCGGCTACATGCTGCAGAAGGACATGCTGCTGCCATGGCGCAGCGTGCTGGACAACGTGACGCTGGGTCTGGAAGTGCGTGGTGTGGCGCGCGCCGAAGCCGAGGAAATCGCGCACCGGTTGATCACATCCTATGGCCTGGGTGGATTCGAGAAGGCGAAACCCGCAACATTGTCCGGCGGTATGCGTCAGCGCGTGGCCTTCATGCGGACGCTGGCGTTCGATCCCGACGTGATCCTGCTGGACGAGCCTTTCTCGGCGCTGGATTTTCAGACCCGCCTTTTGCTGCAAGGCGAGGTGCAGCGGATCATTCGTGAGCGCGGCAAGAGCGTGATTCTGGTGACGCATGACATCGGCGAAGCGATCACGATGGCTGACCGCATTGTCGTCATGACCAACCGGCCCGCAACCGTGCGCAGCCTGCATACCATCGAATTGTCGGCCACCGAGCGCGATCCGGTGACCATTCGTACCAACCCGCTCTACAACGAGTACTTCAACCGCATCTGGTCGGAGCTCGAGATCAGACGGGAAGTGTAAGAGTCTCACGCCTTCGCCGCGCCGCTGAGCAGCACGCGGTCCGCTCGCGAGCGCTGCGTGACGAAATCGATGACCGCGCGAACAGCCGGCAGATCGATCAGGTCGGGATGCGCCAGCAGCCAGATGTCGGAAATGCCCGCCAGCTTGTGCGGTGCGACCCGGATCAGGTCGTCGTGGGCGTCGGCGACGATGCAGGACATCGCGCAAATCCCGACGCCGGCGCGGACCGCCGCCAGCATGTCAGCCTGCGACGAACAGCGCATCACCACGGTCGCCTCTCGTGCGACATGATCGCTCCAGCGTCCGAGTTCGGCGTTTGAGGCGCGGTCCGCGAAGCCGACGATGTTGTGATGTTTCCAGTCGTCACGGTGCTTGGGCAGGGAATGGCGCGCCGCATAGTCCCGCGAGGCATAGAAGCCGACGCCGAGCCGCGCGATCTTGCGGCCGACCAGGTTCTCGTCGCCGCTTTGATAGATGCGCAGCACGATATCGGCCTCGCGCTTGCGGACGCTGACGGGGAACGGGTGCGTGACGAATTCGATCTGAACGTCGGGGTGGCTCTCGATGAAGGATGCCATATGCGGCATCAGCCAGTAGGCGGTCAGCGTCGGGCCGATCGAGAATTTAACAAGGCCGCGTGCTTTGGCGCCGGTGGCTGACACCGCGGCTTCGGCCCGCAACGCGGCCGCTTCCATTGCTGCAGTGTGTTCGCGGAAGCGGCGGCCCTGCGCCGTCAGCGCCAGTCCGTCATTGGAGCGGACGAACAGTTTGGTCCCGAGCTGCGCTTCCAGCGCCGCGATCTCGCGGCCGACCGTCGGATGGCTTGAACGCAAACGGCGGGCTGCGCCGAGATAGCTGCCGGATTCGGCGACAGCGATAAAGGTCCGGCAAAGATCCCAATCCATCTGTTCAATCCTGAAGCTGTAACTGTTCAATATTGGACATTCGGGGCGCCGGTCAAGATGTTATCGTTGCTCACATTCAGAACAGGGAACCCCCGATGCCGCTTCCAGCCTCGCTCAATGGTACGCTTGAACTGCCCGTTCTCGGCTCGCCGCTCTTTATCGTGTCGGGTCCCGAACTGGTGATCGCGCAATGCAAGGCCGGCATCGTCGGCTCGTTTCCGGCGCTGAATGCGCGGCCGGTCGAGAAGCTCGGCGAATGGCTGACCCAGATCGAAGACGAACTCGGCGAATACCAGGCGTTGAACCCGGACAAGAAGGTCGCGCCCTACGCGGTCAACCAGATCTGCCACGCCTCCAACGACCGTCTGATGAAGGACATGGAGACCTGCGTGAAGCACAAGGTTCCAGTCATCATTACCTCGCTGCGTCCGCCGTCCGAGATCGTCGATGCCGCGCATTCCTATGGCGGCGTGGTGTTCCACGACGTCATCAACGTCAAGCACGCACGCAAGGCCGCGGAGCAGGGCGTCGATGGTCTCATTCTCGTCTGCGCAGGCGCAGGCGGCCACGCCGGGACGCTGTCACCGTTCGCGCTGGTGCGCGAAGTGAAGCAGTGGTTCAAGGGCACGATTCTGCTCTCGGGCGCGATCTCCGATGGCTGGGGCATCGCGTCGGCGCTCGCACTCGGCGCGGACATGGCCTACATGGGCACGCGCTTCATCGCGACCGTCGAGGCCAACGCCGATCCCGCCTACAAGAAGGCGCTGACCGATTATGCCGCGCACGACACGGTCTACACCAACCTGTTCACCGGCATTCATGGCAATTACCTCGGCCCGTCGATCGCCGCAGCCGGCCTCGATCCTGATAATCTGCCGGTCGCCGACAAGACCAAGATGAACTTCGGCTCCGGCGGCAACATGAAGGTCAAGGCCTGGCGCGATATCTGGGGTTCAGGACAGGGCATCGGCCAGATTACCGACGTGCCGCCGGTGGCGGAACTGGTCGAGCGCCTCAAGACCGAATTCGCCGAAGCGCGAGGAGATTTCCTGATGCGCGCAAGCGCCTGACGGAAAATTTGGGTACGCGCGCATAAGCGCGGTCCACCACAAGAAAACAAACAAATCAGGGAGGAAACACCATGAAGGCCTTATCACGTCTTGCGACGGCCATGCTGACGCTTGCCGCCTGCGGAATCACGCAGGCGCATGCAGATACCAAGGGCGAAATCCGAATCGGACAGACGCTGCCTTACAGCGGCCCGCTGTCCGGCTTCGGTATTATCGGCCGAACCCAGGAAGCTTACTTCGAAAAGATCAATGCGGAAGGCGGCATCAACGGACGCAAGGTGAAGTTCATCAGCATGGACGACGCCTATTCGCCGCCGAAGACAGTCGAGCACACGCGCAAGCTGGTCGAGCAGGACGAAGTTCAGGTGATGTTCGCATCGCTCGGCACCGCGACCAACAACGCCGTGCATCGCTATTTGAATGGCAAGAAGATTCCTCAGCTCTTCGTGCTGAGCGGCGCGACCAAGTGGGCCGACCCGAAAAACTTCCCCTATACGATGCCGGGAATGGCTGCCTACGAGTCCGAAGGCGTGATCTACGCCAAGTACATCCTGCAAACCAAGCCGGATGCCAAGATCGCAATCCTGGCGCAGAACGACGATTTCGGCCGCGACTATGTCAACGGCTTCAAGCGTGCGCTCGGCGCCAAGGCGGCGACGATGATTGTCG
Organism: Afipia sp.; assembly: GCA_017474385.1. Taxonomy (GTDB): domain Bacteria; phylum Pseudomonadota; class Alphaproteobacteria; order Rhizobiales; family Xanthobacteraceae; genus Afipia. The sequence continues at coordinate 9,965 of JAFVHU010000044.1, forward strand.
CCGAGGCGAACTATGAAACCAGCGCGCCAACCATCAGTTCGCAGATCGCGACTCTCAAAGCGTCAGGGGCGAATGTGCTGTACGGCGTGGTGCTTGGAAAGTTCACCTCGCAGTTGATCAAGGGTATCGCCGAACTGGGCTGGAAGCCCGACATGACATTCCTGCCGACATCCGCCGCGTCGATCTCGTTTCTCGCGCCGGCGGGACTGGAGAATGCCGTTGGCATGATCTCGTCCAGCAACCAGAAGGACGTCAATGACGTGCAGTGGGCGAACGATCCCGGCGTGAAGGAGTTTTTCACCTTCATGAAGCAGTACATGCCGAACGCTGATCTCAACAACTCCAACTATTCGGCGGGATATCATTACGCTCAGTTGATGGTCGCTGTGCTCAAAGCGTGTAAAGACGATTTCAGCCCCGAGAACATCAAGCGTCAGGCTGCGTCGCTCAAGAATGTCGAGCTGCCGTTGCTGTTGCCGGGCATCACGGTGAACACCGGTCCCGACGACTACCTGCCGTTCCAGCAACTGCTGCTGCGCCGCTTCGACGGTAAGAGCTGGGTCGGATTCGGCAAGGTTCTCGACGATCAATAAACGTAACCAGGGCGCGCTGCGAATGCCGCTGCGCGCCTGTTCTCCTTCTTCAGCCGGAACGACACCATGATTATCAGCGGCGACCGTCAGATCAGCACTCCTGAAATCCAAGAGCGCATCGCGCGGGCCGCCAATGGCTTCAAGGCGCTCGGCTTGCGTGACGGCACGCCTGTCGGACTGATGCTGCGCAACGATTTCGCGCTTTTCGAAGCGTCGGCGGCCGCAGCGATGCTCGGTTCGCCGGTGGTGCCGATCAACTGGCACTTGAAGGCGGAAGAGGTCGCCTACATTCTGGCCGACAGCGGCGCGCACAGCCTCGTGTGCCACGCGGATATGCTGCCGCAGATCAAGGACGGATTGCCGAAGCGATTGCCGCTGCTGGTCGTGAAAACGCCGCCGGAAATCGCCGATGCATTCGGCGTGCCGCCCGAACTGGCGCGTGTGCCCGAGGGGCTGGTGGATTGGAATGTCTGGCGTGACGGTTATGCGCCGTCCCGGGAAGCACCGGGCCGCGCATCGCCGATGTTCTATACGTCCGGCACCACAGGCCGGCCGAAGGGCGTGCGGCGTCTGCCGATGCTGCCCGAACAGATGGTCGCGGCCGAGCGCGTCAGCGCCATCACCTACGGCTTAAAGCCAAACGAGGATCAGGTCATTCTGATGAACGGCCCGATGTATCATTCGGCGCCTAATTCATACGGCATGCTCGCATTTCGCCATGACTGCACCATCGTTCTGGAGCCGCGCTTCGATCCCGAGGATCTGCTGCAGCTTATCGAGCGGCACAAGATCACGCACATGCACATGGTGCCGACCATGTTTGTGCGGCTGTTGCGGCTTCCTGACGAGGTGAAGGCGCGGTACGATCTGTCGTCGCTGCGTTTCGTGGTGCATGGCGCTGCGTCTTGTCCCATTCCGGTCAAGCAGGCGATGATCGCGTGGTGGGGGCCGGTGGTTCACGAGTATTTCGGCTCGACCGAAACCGGGATTCCGATCTGGCATTCCGCGCAGGAAGCGCTGGCGAAACCCGGCACGGTCGGGCGCGCCATCGAAGGCGGCATCGTCAAGATCTTCGGCCCGAACGGCGAGCCGTGCGGAGTGAACGAGATCGGCGAAATTTTCATGCGGCAGACCGCAATTCCGGATTTCCATTATCACCGCAAGTCTGGTGCGCGCGAGGAGGCCGGCCGTGAGGGCCTGGTCAGCGTCGGCGATGTCGGCTACCTCGATGAGGACGGCTATCTGTTCTTGTGCGATCGCAAGCGCGACATGGTGATCTCGGGCGGCGTCAACATTTACCCGGCAGAGATCGAGAACACGCTGATCGGCATGGAGGGCGTGCGCGACTGCGCCGTGTTCGGGATTCCGGACGAAGAATTCGGCGAGCGATTGTGCGCCTGCATCGAGCCGGAGACCGGCGCCGCGCTGACGCCGAAGGATGTGCAGGATTATCTGCGCAAGCGGCTGGCGAACTTCAAGGTGCCGAAAGACATCAACTTCCTCGATGCACTGCCGCGCGAGGCCAGCGGCAAGATCTTCAAGCGCAAGCTGCGCGATCCCTATTGGGAGAATCGGCCGTCCGCGTAGCGCGGCGGTCGCGCGCCCAAGCCTCGCGGACCTGTTGAAAGCTGCCGAATCCCACCGTTGCCGGTGGTGCTGTTCTGAAATCGTGTCATGCTGCCCTTAACGGAACAACAGCGGAGCGAACCGCTGGCGACGGGGGGCGACCAATGATGTCCTTGGCGCAGGGCTTGCTCGGAGCGGCATCGGGTTCGCTTGTCGGCTTCTCGCTTGGTGTCATCGGCGGCGGGGGCTCGATTCTCGCGGTGCCCCTGATGGTGTATCTGGTCGGTGTGCCGAACGCCCATGTGGCGATCGGCACCAGCTCGCTCGCCGTTGCCGCGAGCGCGGCGTTCGGTCTCCTCATCCACGCGCGGGCGGGCACGGTGAAGTGGGGCTGCGCATCGGTGCTCGCCGGCGCGGGCGTGATCGGAGCGTTTCTTGGCTCACTGGTCGGCAAGATGGTCGATGGGCAACGCCTGCTGACGATGTTTGCGCTTCTGATGCTGGTGGTCGCCGTCCTGATGCGGCGGCGCCGCGATCACGACGGCAACAAGTCTGTCCAGTTGAGCCGGGCCAATGCGCCGGCGCTCGCCGGTGTCGGGCTTGCCACCGGCATGCTCTCCGGTTTCTTCGGTATTGGCGGCGGCTTCCTGATCGTGCCGGCGCTGGTGTTTGCGACCGATATGCCGCTGGTTTACGCGGTGAGTTCATCGCTGGTGGCCGTATTGGCTTTCGGCCTCACCACGGCGACGAGCTACGCGTTCTCCGGTCTGGTGAACTGGCCGTTGACCGCAGTCTTTATCATCGGCGGTCTGGCCGGCGGCTATATCGGCGTGAAATCAGCGCATCTGCTTGCCGGCAGGCGGACGCTGCTCAACGACACCTTCGTGGCCGCTATTTCCTGCGTCGCGATCTACATGCTGATCCGAAGCTGGATGTAACGATGAGCCGGCTTAAGCGGCGCGTTTGATCCAGACGCGGTTGTCATGAAACACCGCGCCGCCATAGGGCGCAATCGGGTCGGCACCCGTCAACGTATTAATGCCGCGGCCGTCCTCATATGCATGGTTCGGCCAGATCGATTCCGCGATCAGCACGCCGCGGCGTACGCCATCGAAACACTTGGCATGAAGGCGCACTTCGCCGCGTTCGTTGCCGAGGGTCACCTTGTCGCCGTCGGCGATCGATAGTTCCGCCGCGTCGTCGGGATGGATCATCACCGTGGGCCGCTGTTCGCGGCTGAGCGAGGTTGGCGTTTCGTTGAAGGTGGTGTTGAGGAAGTTGCGTGCCGGGGACGTGGCAAGACGAAATGCATGACGCTCATCCGCTTCCTCGATCACCGTCCAATGATCCGGCAATTGCGGCAGACCGTCGACCGGCCCCGAAAGTCCCGGGCTGCGGAACGGCACCGTCGGCCAGTCCGGCTTGAAACGGAATTTGCCGTCGGGCCACGCAAAACCCTTGGTGTAATGCGCGGTCGCGAAATCAGGCTGGCAGTCGATCCAGCGTTCGCGCTCGAGGTTTTCCAGCGTGCCCCAGCCGGATTTTTGCAGCGTCCAGTCGATGATCTCGCGCGGCGTCATGTCGAAGCCGCGATGCTCGGCGCCGAGGCGCTTGGCGAGGCTGACAATCACATCATGGTTGGAGCGGCATTCGCCGGGCGGCTCGATCAGTTTCGGTCCTGCGATAATGTATTGATGCCCGCCGCCCTGATAAACGTCGTCGTGCTCCATGAACATCGTGGCCGGCAGCACGAGGTCGGCGACTTTCGCCGTCTCGGTCATGAACTGTTCGTGCACACAGACGAACAAATCCTCGCGCGCGAAGCCTCGCTTGACGCGGGTCTGGTCCGGCGCGACCGACACTGGGTTGGTGTTCTGGATCAGCATCGCCGTCACCGGCGGTCCGCCGAACAGCGTGTCCGCGTCGCCGCACAGGATCGCGCCGATCTGCGACTGGTCGAGCATGCGGATCGACGGATCGATCACGTCGTGTCCCTCGATCAGCGAGCGGTCCCAGTGATAGATCGCGCCGTTATTGTGGAATGCGCCGCCGCCCTCATGACGCCATGCGCCGGTCACGGCTGCGATGCAGCTCGCGGCATGCATGTTGGCTGCGCCGTTGCGCGAGCGGGAAAAACCGTAGCCGAGCCGGAAATAGGTGCGTGGGGTATTGCCCACCAGCGCTGCGAATTCCTCGATGGTCTCGACCGGACAGCCGGTGATTTGTGAAGCCCATTCCGGACCGCGGCTTTGCAGATGCTGCTCAAGCTCAACCGGTGCATCGGTATGCTGGGCGAGAAAATCGCGATCCGCCTTGCCGTCGCGGAACAGGCAATGCATCAGCGCGCAGGCGAGGGCGCCGTCGGTGCCCGGCCGCACCAGAACGGCGAGATCGGCCTGCTCCATGGTGCCGTTCATGTAGACGTCGACGGCGACGATCTTCGCGCGGCGTTCCTTCCGCGCCCGCGTCGCATGGGTCATGACGTTGACCTGCGTACTCACTGCGTTGGTGCCCCAGATCACGACGCAGTCCGACTTCGCGATCTCGCGCGGGTCGGGACCGGCGAGCTTGCCGGTGCCGGCGACGAATCCGGTCCAGGCCGGATTGACGCAGATGGTGGAATGGAAGCCGGAGTATTTCTTGGCATGGCGCAGGCGATGGATGCCGTCGCGCATCACAAGGCCCATGGTGCCCGCATACTGATACGGCCACACCGCCTCGGAGCCGTAACGCGCTTCGGCCTTCAGGAATTTCTCGGCGACCAGGTCCAGCGCATTGTCCCATGAAATCGGTGCAAAGGTGCCGGAGCCTTTTGCTCCGGTGCGGATCAGCGGGTTCGTCAGGCGGTCGGGATGATGGATCCGTTCGGCATAGCGGGCGACCTTGGCGCAGATCACCCCCGCAGTGTAGCCGTTGTCCCGCGCGCCGCGCACGCGGCCGATGGTGCGCTCGTCGAGCACGTCGACTTCCAGTGCGCAGGTCGAGGGGCAATCGTGCGGACAGGCGGTCGCGGCGACCCTGAGCGGCATGGATTTGGGGCGGAGCATTTCATTCATTGCACCGACCTTAATCTGCGCCGGGGGACATGCAAGGTCAGGGCTGGCCTGTAGGCTTATCAAAGCCCCACTTCCGGCGCATGGCGGAAAATCATTCCGCGGACTCAACTCCTCATGCCTGATTGTGCTAAGCGGAACCCGCATCGGGACCGGGGTGCCGCCTGTCCGGCGGCTTCGTTCGCGTCCAGTCTGGTTTGAAGGAACACCGATGAACATTCTGCCCTCCAACCTGCGCTTCGGCGCGGGACAATCCGTCAAGCGTCTCGAAGATCAGCGGCTTCTCACAGGGCAGGGACATTTCATCGACGACAAGGCGCAGGACGGCGCGTTGTGGCTCTACGTGCTGCGCTCTCCGCACGCCCACGCCAGGATCACGGCGATCGATACCAGCGCGGCGATGGCCATGCCGGGCGTTGCCGCCGTCTATACGGGAGCCGATCTGATCGTGGACGATATCGGCACCATCCCGACCTTGCCGATCTTCAAGCGGCCGGATGGCTCGCCGATGGCCGCGCCGCCGCGGCGTTTGCTGGCGCATGACGTTGTCCGGTTTGCAGGCGAGCCGGTCGCGGTCGTACTCGCCCCATCGCGGGCTGATGCGCAGACGGCGGCAGAGGCCATCGTCGTTGATTACGAGGTTCTGCCGGCGACCGTCAGTCCCGCCGATGCGCTGGCGTCCGGTGCGCCTGTGGTCTGGCCGGATGCGCCGGACAATATCGCCGCCGCCATGAGCTATGGCGATGCGGTCGCGACGGAAGCGGCGTTCGCGAAAGCCAAGCATATTGTCTCGCTCGACATCGCCAGCCAGCGGCTGGTGCCGTCCGCGATGGAGCCGCGTAGCACCATGGCGGAGGTCGACAAGAAAGCCGGCCGTCTTACACTGCATGTTCAGAGCCAGACACCGACCGCGACGCGCGACATTCTCTCGGATGTTGTCCTCAAGCGTCCCAAAGACAGCGTTCATGTGCTGGTCGGCGACATCGGCGGCGGCTTTGGCCACAAGGTCAATCTCTACCCCGAAGACGGTATCGTCGCTTATGCGGCCACCAAGCTGAAGCGCACCGTGCGCTGGCGCGGCGATCGCATCGACGATTTCATCGGTGGATCGCACGGCCGCGATCTCACCTCGACCGGCGAATTCGCGCTCGACGAGAAAGGCCGCGTGCTGGCGTTCCGCGTGCGCTCGCTCGGCGGCACCGGTGCGTATCTCACCGGCGCCGGTGTGATCATTCCGCTGGTGCTCGGGCCATTCGTCGCGACCGGCGTCTATGATCTCCCGCTCATTCACTTCGACATCAAGGCGGTGCTGACGCACACTGCGCCGACCGGGCCTTATCGCGGCGCCGGACGGCCGGAAGCGGTGTTCATTGTCGAGCGGTTGATGGATGCCGCCGCGCGGCAGATCGGCATGGACCCACGCCAGATCCGCAAGGTCAATTATATCAAGCCCTCGCAGTTGCCCTACAAGAACGCGGTCGGCGAAATTTACGACAGCGGTGCTTTCGCGCACATGATGGAGCGTGCTTCGAAGCTGGCTGATTGGGACGGATTCAACGCACGCAAGAAAGCCGCGAAGAAGAAGGGCCTGCTCTACGGGCGCGGTCTCACCAGTTACATCGAGTGGACCGGCGGCCGCGTGCACACTGAAAAGGTGACGCTATCGGCGACGGCCGAGGGCCGCGTGGTGCTGCAGTCGGGCACCCAGGCAATGGGGCAGGGACTTCAGACCAGCTACTCGCAGATGGTGGCTGGCGCGCTTGGCATTCCGCTCGACCGCATCGACGTCATCCAGGGTGACACGGACAAGGCAACGGGCGGCGGCAGCGTCGGTTCGCGTTCGCTGTTCGTCGGAGGCACCGCGACCGTCGTGTCGGCCGGCGATCTGATCCAGAAGGCGCGCGAGAAGGCCTCGCATGTGCTCGAAGCTTCCGTTGGCGATATCGAGTATGGCGACGGCGTTTTGGCAGTGGTCGGCACCGACCGGCGTGTCAGCCTGTTCGATCTCGCCAAGGATGAGAAGGACTCGCGCCTCAGCGTCGAGAGCAAGGGCGAGGTGGACGGGCCGACTTGGCCGAACGGCACGCACATCTGCGAAGTCGAAATCGATCCGGAAACCGGCGTGACCCGCGTGGTGCGTTACACCACGGTGGATGACGTCGGTGTCGCCATCAATCCGATGCTGGTCACCGGTCAGGTGCATGGCGGCGTCGCGCAAGGCATCGGGCAGGCGCTTTACGAAGGCGTCGTCTACGATTCCTCGGGACAACTGCTCACGGCGAGCTATCAGGACTATTGCATCCCGCGCGCCAGCGATATGCCCCATATCGAGGTGACGCTCGACGATTCCGCGCCGTGCAAGACCAATCCACTCGGCGCGAAAGGCTGCGGCGAATCCGGCGCGATCGGTGGTCCGCCCTGTATCGTCAACGGTGTGATGGATGCGCTCAGCGATCTTGGCATTACGTCGCTGCAGACGCCGCTGACGCCGGTGAAAATCTGGGATGCGATCCGCGCCGCGAAGAGCGACAGGGCGGCGTGATCACCGGGGCAGAGGCAGATACTATTTGCCTTTGCCCTCGGCTCCCAGTTCGCCGAGCGTCGACCAAAGGGTTTTGGCGATCTTGCGAATATATGCCGGCGACTTGGTCATGAGCTGATCAGGATTCCAGGTCTGTCCGGCCACGCGCAGCGCGCCGATCGTACTCATGGCAAGAAGCCGTATCTTCAGTTGATCCGGCTTTCCTTTGGCGCGTGCAGCGAGCGCCTCCGCCAGTTTCTGCTCTAACTTGGCGTACTTCAGGTGATCGCGGGCGCGCAGCGCCGGTGTGTTGCCGATCAGCCTGCCGATAGCCAGTGTTTGCGGATTGATCGCATTGACGATCGTGGAAATAAGGGCCTCTTCTGCGACCCTGGCCAAGGGCTCCTTGGCCGGACGTGCTGCGACTTCCGCCAGCAGCATTTGGGCGAATTCGTCCTGCCATGCGGTGACGACATCTTCCTTGGTTGGGAAATAGTCGAAGAAGCCGCGCTTGGAAACGTCGGCGGCCTCGGCGATCTGGTCCACTGTGGTCGCCTCGAAGCCCTGCTTGAGAAAAAGCGTCATCGCGGCCTGCGCGATGCGCTCGCGTGTCTGCCGGCGTTTGCGCTCGCGCAGTCCTTCTGCCGCTTTGCTGACCTTCTTCTCCATATGCTCAGATACATCATTGGCGGCATGCCGAGGCAAGGGCTTTCGCGCCCCGGCATGCGATGCATCCGCCATCAATCGGCGGGTGCAAGATCGGATGTGCGCCGCACGGCTCCAAACGGCTGACGGCGGGTAATGCGATAGACGGCGGCTGGCGGCAAATTGCGGACGGTTCCGCCGACACGCGTGGCCTTGAGACCGAGCCGGTCCAGAATCGGTCGCGGCACCGGACAGCGCGGCCCATAGGTGAACTGATAGAACGCGCCGGTCGGCTTCAGATAACCGAATGCGCCGTTGAGAATCGACATCACCTTGCGCGGCGACATCGATAGCAGCGGCAGTCCGCTGACAACGGCTCCGACATTGGCTTCGGGAAACAATTTGTACTGACCGAGCTGCGACGCATCCATCCACAGCACGCGTGCCTGCGGGAATCGCAACTGGAGCATGCGCATGAAATTCGATCCGTACTCGACCAGCGTGAGGTCGGTTTCGCGGACGCCCTGAGCCAGCAGCGCTCTGGTGAATGCGCCGGTTCCTGCGCCCAGTTCGAGCACCGGCCCGTCGGAAGGGCCGATCTCGCGCGTCATTACACGAGCGAGTGATTCTCCCGACGGCGCAATGGCCGCGACCCGCAGCGGGTCGCTGGTCCATGACCAGAAAAAGCGAAACAAATCAGCGCATTCATTCGTGGTCGCGTTCGTCATCGGTTGGCTCCGGTCATGGTGTTGGGATCAGCCGCCGCCCGGACGGGCGCCGGTAAAATATGCATCTGTTGCTTTTTTGTATCTATTGCAATTTTGCAGTAAGTGCAAATATGTTCGCGGCTTGAGGCTTAATCAAGGCCGGCTGCGCGTCAGATTGCCGCGAGCCGGCCCGATGAATCTGAAAAGGAAAATCGTCATGACTGGCTGGACTACCGAGAACATGCCGGACCAAACCGGACGCGTGGCCGTAGTCACGGGCGCGACCAGCGGGATCGGTTATGAAGCTGCGTTGGCCCTTGCCGGAGCCGGGGCACATGTGGTGCTGGCTTCGCGCAATGAGGCGAAGGGTGCAGAGATGCTTGCGCGCATCCGCGCGTCTCATCCCGGCGCTAATGTCAGTTTCGAGTCGCTGGATCTTTCAAGTCTTACCTCTGTCGCGGCTTGCGCGGACCGGCTGTCACGGACGCTGCCCCGCATCGATCTGCTGATCAACAATGCGGGCGTGATGGCGATCCCGACGCGTCACGTGACCGTCGATGGTTTCGAGATGCAGCTCGGCGCAAACTATCTCGGTCACTTTGCGCTCACGCTGCGCCTTCTGCCGCGGCTGCTTGCAGCGCCCCGGCCCCGCGTCGTGACCCTGAGCAGCCTTGCCCATCGCTCCGGCCGGATCAATTTCGACGACCTCCAATTCGAGGGCCGTTACGCGCCGTGGGCGGCTTACTGCCAGTCGAAGCTGGCGACATTGCTGTTCAGCATGGAGCTTGAGCGCCGGGCACGCGTGGACAACTGGCCGCTGGTCAGCATCGCTGCGCATCCGGGCTTTGCCACCACGGGGCTGCAAAGTGCGGGTCCAAGCATGGGCCTCGACCGGCCGAGCTTCTTTGAGCGGATTACGAAAGTCCTCGCGCCATACGTAGCGCAGTCCGCGGCGGCCGGTGCGTTGCCGACGCTCTATGCGGCGACGGCTTCTGCTGCGGAGGGCGGCAAGCTCTACGGGCCCGACGGCTTTTATGAAATGAAGGGATCGCCTCGCAAGGCGAAGATCGTGCCGTCCGCGTTTGATCAGAATGTGTGGCGCAGGCTGTGGACGGTGTCCGAGCAATTGACCGGTGTCACACTTACCCGCGCTGAAGCTGCATAAAGGCGGCCCGATCCTGAGCGGCGGTGAACACGCCGCTCAGCGCGGCCCTTCGCCGGCCGCGCGCAATGCGGTCAGTCCTTCGCGATAGGTCGGATAGGCCAGCGTGACACCAAGCTCGTTGCGCAGCAGATCGTTTCGCACGCGCTTGCTCTCGGCATAGAACGAGCGGCCCATCTCGGTCAGGCCGGCGTCTTCGAGGCTGATCTCGCGCGGTGGTTCGACGCCGCAAAGCGAGGCCGCGAAGGTGACCACGTCCTGCGGCGGCGCGGGTTCGTTGTCGGTGACGTTGTAGATTGCGCCCGAACGTGGCCGGTCGAGCGAAGCATCCACCGCGCGCGCGATATCGTCGACATGGATGCGGTTGAATACCTGTCCGGGCTTGATGATCCGGCGTGCAGTTCCCCGCGCCAGTTGCACAAGCTGGCTCTGGCCGGGACCGTAGATGCCCGCGAGCCGGAAAATCTGTACGGCAATGCTGTTCGCAGCCCCGAAGGCGAGCCACGCCTGTTCGGCATTGGCGCGCTCAATCGAGCGCGCATTGGTCGGCGTTGCCGGGGTTCGTTCATCGACCCACGCACCGCCGTGATCGCCGTAAACGCCGATGGTCGAGAGATAGCCGATCCAGCGCAGATTCGGCGCGGCAGCGATCTGCCTGGCGTAAGCGGCAAGCACAGGATCTCCGCCAGTACCCGGCGGCACTGAAATCAGCAGCGCATCGCTCCCCGCGATATCGGCATCGATGGTGTCGTCGCGGCCGTCCGGTCCGAACACGCGGGCGGTGATGCCGGCGGCGGACAATGCCGCCGCCTTCTCGCGCGACCGCACCGTACCGGTCACGGTGTCGCCGCGTGCGAGACGGCGCTCAGTGATGGTTCTGCCGCTGAAGCCCAGGCCGAAGATAAACAGATTCACGAAAAGCCCTGTTCAAGAGAGGCGATGCGACGTACCTATCGGCTCACACACCGGTTTTCAATGACGGAGCCCCCGCGTTTGGGCGATTACGATCCACTCCGCGAGTATCTCTCGCATCAGACCAAGGCCGAACTCGTGCTGACCTTCGAGGAGATCGAAGATCTGCTGGGGTTCGCGCTGCCGCGCGCGTCGCAGCGGGCGTCATGGTGGGAGAAGGAGCGCAACCCCGAAAATGCCCGCCCGCAACGGGACGCGATCCGTGACGGGGGTTATGAGGCGACCCGGCTTGCGGATGGAAAGGGAGTGCGTTTTCGCAAGCTCTCTGCCGGCCGGTTCCGGCGCTAAATCCCAGCGCCTCGAATATTCCTTGTGCGCCGCAAAATCTTTTGCATGCCTCGCACAGAGCCGATGCGAAAGTTCAATGCCCCGCGCAAACCCGATACCGCTATAAAGGCGTCTCAAACAAGAATAACTGGGAGCGCAATATGACATCGAAGTTTCTCGCCGCAGCGGTCGCGGCGTTCAGCCTCACGACGGCACTGCCGGCCTCCGCACAGCAGGGCGTCAAGATCGGCATTCTCAACGATCAGTCCGGCGTCTATGCCGACTACGGCGGCAAGTGGTCCTTTGAAGCAGCCAAGATGGCGGTCGAAGAATTCGGCGGCTCGGTGCTTGGCCAGAAGATTGAAGTCGTCTCGGCTGATCACCAGAACAAGCCGGACCTCGGCGTCAGCATCGCGCGCCGCTGGTATGAAGTTGAGAACGTCGACATGATCACCGAGCTGACCACGTCGTCGGTCGCGCTCGCGGTTCACGATCTCTCCAAGCAGATGAAGAAGATCGATATCGTGGTCGGCGCTGCGACCTCGCGTCTGAGCGGCGATGCATGTCAGCCCTACGGCTTCCACTGGGCCTATGACACCCGCGCGCTTGCCTACGGCACCGGCGGTGCGCTGGTGAAGGCCGGCGGCGATACATGGTTCTTCATGACCGCCGATTACGCGTTCGGCCATGCGCTTGAAAAAGACACCGGCGACTTCGTCACCCAACAGGGCGGCAAGGTCGTGGGCGCGGTTCGCATTCCTCTGAACACCGCCGACTTCTCCTCGTTCCTGTTGCAGGCGCAAAGCTCGAAAGCGAAGATCATCGGGCTCGCCAACGCCGGTCTCGACACCACCAACTCGATCAAGCAGGCGGCGGAGTTCGGTATCGTCAAGGGCGGCCAGAAGCTCGCTGGTCTTCTGCTGACGGCGGCTGAAGTTCACGGCCTCGGTCTTGAGGCCGCGCAGGGCCTGGTGCTGACGGAAGGCTACTACTGGGATCGCGACGCACGGTCGCGCAACTTCGGTGAGAAGTTCTTCAAGCGCACCGGCCGGATGCCGAACATGATCCAGGCCGGCACCTATTCCGCGACCTTGTCGTATCTGAAGGCCGTGAAGGCCGCGGGCACCAAGGACACCGAGGCCGTGGCCAAGAAGCTGAAGGAACTTCCGGTCGATGACGACTTCGCGCAGGGCGGCAAGGTTCTCGAAAACGGCCGCATGGTTCACGACCTCTACCTGTTCGAGGTCAAGAAGCCGTCCGAGTCCAAGAAGCCCTGGGATTATTACAAGGAGCTGGCGGTGGTGCCGGGCGACAAGGCGTTCCCGTCGGCGAAGGACTCAGGCTGCCCGCTGACCAAGTAAGCATGAATGCGATATCCGGTCCGGCATGCTGCCGGGCCGGATGCCGCCGCGATCGTTCAATTGACGATATTTGAAGCTGGTTTCTTTAAGCATTTTCGCGCCGATCGCCTTCTTTGCAGGGCCGCTCCGCGCTAAAGAGAGAGAATGATCCGCACCCTCTCGCTCTGCCTGCTTGTTCTGCTCGCTGTTCCTGCCGCTGCGCAAACGCCGCCGGAGCAGAAGCCTGCGGTCGAGCAAAAGACGCCGGCCGAGCCGAAGCCTGCCGCGCTCATGTGCGTTTACAACAACAGGAAATACAGCGAAGGCGCGAACGTCTGTGTGCAGAAAGCCATGATGCAAACCTGCACCGTGGATGGCGCCAAAGCCGTTTGGACCAATGTGACCGACGAAAAGCTCAGCAGCCGCTGCACGGCGCCGGCTCCGCGTCTCAATAAATATCAGCGGGCTGCAATCTGGAATCGCCGGAACATCGCCAGGGAAATCACACCCGCGACGGACAGCTCGCCGTTCTGTTTCTACACGAATGGCAAGCGGTTCTGCGAGTAGCTCGCTGAGCCGTTAGTCCCGATGGGCGCTGCCGATCAATTCACCTTGTAAATCGAATTAGCCCATGTGCCGCCGCAGATTTCATCGCGGTTGCCGGTGCATTTCGTATCGCAGTTCGTTGCAGTGCCGGCGGAGCCGTATTTGTTGCCGCAGAAGCAATGGCCGGCATACTGCGTCCCGGCATGGCTGAAGCCCTTGTCCCGGCATGTGGACACACACAGTTGCGTGGTCATCTTGCCATCGTAGAAGGTGTAGCCGTCGAGGTCGCGCTTGCCTTGATCCCTGAAGCATCCGAGATAACCGTTCGCAGCCGCAGTCGCCACGGCGGGCGACGATGAAGCGACGGGCGCGGTGACATTCGGTGCCGGATGCAGCGAGCGTTCATCCGGCTTCGCGGCGATTTTTGTCTCCGATGCCTTCAGATCCTGCAAGCGCGCCCGGGCGAGGTCGCCATAGATGCTGTCGCCGAAGCGGCGCACGAAGGCTTCGAGGACGGTGGGGCTTGTGGTGGTGGAGACCGCGCGCCAGGCTTCCGCGATCTCGTTGGAGGATGGCGCGGGGGCGGGCGCGACTGTAATTGCGCGGGGTCCTGCGGTTGGATCGGTTGACGCGACTTGCGCGGCCGGTGGGGCGCCCGCTGCAACTTTAGCTGTTGCTGCCGGCGCATCGACAATTGCAACCGTGTTGCCGCCGAGTGAGCCATAAACATAAGGCTCCTGTTTGCGGTCAGTGGTGGTGAGCACCGAATCCCGCACCCGGCCGAACGCGATGCGCAGATCGACCCCCGGCGTTGCGATATGTTCAAGCAATGCTGTGGTGAAGGGGCTGTTGCTGTTGTCGCCGTCGAGTGCCACTGAACCTGCTTTCGCGGCGAATGCGATCAGGGTGTCCGAAACCGTCGGCTCGATCTTGGCAAGGCCGCGTCCGATCGAGCGCGACGCCACCGTGCGCTTCATGGTCTTGGCGAAAGGATTGTCGCGGCAGGCATCAAGCATCACCAGCCGCAGACGTTTGGCGGGCTCGATCGCCTTCAGCATCTGTCGAGCGACAGCGCTTCGTCCTCGATGTCAAAATCGCGCGCGAGTTTCGCATCCGCCGGCACCAGATAATTGGTGCCGTCGACCTCGATGCCATGACCGGCGAAGAACACCACGGCGACATCGGCATCCTGCGCCTTGTCCGAGAAGTCGCCGACCGCGCGGCGCAAATCGGCGATGCCGACATCGCGCTTGGTCTCGACCACATCGAATCCGGATTTTCGAAATAGCGCAGCCATGGCATCCGCGTCATTCGACGGGTTCGGCAGCTTGGCGACATGCTGATAGGCGGAGATGCCGAGCACCAGCGCCACGCGCTTGTCGGCCTGCGCGGCAGTTGCGGATAACTGCGCCGCGCTCAGCATTGCAAAGAGGATCAGCAGGGAACGCAGCATGGTGCGCACGAGATGTCTCCGGGCTTTCGGCAGGTTGTCTACCATACGTGCGGAACCGCGGAAAAGAGCCCGGCTGTGGCAAAAAATCGCTGTTTCGCTTGAACTTTTAGCGCTGAGGCGTAGACATCGCGCGCAAGAGTGTGAAGGCAAACACCGGGAGTCAGCCGTCCATGTCCGTCCGTATCGTCGATGTTCGCGAGATCACCAAACCGATCTCGTCCCCGATCCGCAACGCCTACATCGACTTCACCAAGATGACGACGAGTCTCGTCGCCGTGGTCACGGATGCGGTTCGCGACGGCAAGCGCGTGGTCGGTTACGGATTCAATTCCAACGGCCGTTACGGGCAGAGCGGGCTGATTCGCGAGCGCTTCGCGCCGCGGCTGCTGGAAGTCGATCCGAAGACGCTGCTGGATTCGTCCGGCGACAACATCGATCCCGGCAAGGCGTGGGCGACGCTGATGTCGAACGAGAAACCCGGCGGCCACGGCGAGCGTTCGGTCGCGGTCGGCACCATCGATATGGCGATCTGGGATGCGGTGGCGAAGATCGCGGGCAAGCCGCTATTTCGTCTGCTGGCCGAACGTCACAACCGGGCCGCCGATCCACGTGTCTTCGTCTATGCCGCGGGCGGCTACTATTATCCCGGCAAGGATTTGTCGGCGCTGCGCGGCGAGATGCGTGGCTATCTCGATCGCGGCTACAATGTCGTGAAGATGAAGATCGGCGGCGCGTCCATTGCGGAAGACCAGGAACGCATCGAGGCGGTACTGAAGGAGATCGGCAATCAGGCGCAGCTTGCGGTCGACGCCAACGGACGCTTCGATCTGGAGACCGGCATCGCCTATGCCAAGATGCTGCGCGACTATCCGTTGTTCTGGTACGAGGAAGTCGGCGATCCGCTCGACTTCCAATTGCAGGCGGCGCTCGCCGAATTCTATCCCGGCCCGATGGCCACCGGCGAAAATCTGTTTAGCCATCAGGATGCGCGCAATCTCATTCGTTACGGCGGCATGCGGCCGGATCGCGACTGGCTGCAGTTCGACTGCGCCTTATCGTATGGGCTCTGCGAGTATCTGCGCACGCTCGATGTCTTGAAGACTCACGGCTGGTCGCCGTCGCGCTGCATCCCGCATGGCGGGCATCAGATGTCGCTGAACATCGCGGCCGGTTTGGGCCTCGGCGGCAATGAAAGCTATCCGGATCTGTTCCAGCCCTATGGCGGATTCCCTGACGGCGTGCGCGTCGAGAACGGCCACATCACCATGCCGGATCTGCCGGGCATCGGCTTCGAGGGCAAATCCGATCTCTATAAGGAGATGAAGGCACTCGCGGAGTAGCGTGGGCGCGCAACTCCGGCGGAGCCGTCACGAATTGACGTGAATGAAATCCCGCAGCAGCGGATAGATTTCGGTGTTCCACTTGCGGCCGCTGAACACGCCGTAGTGCCCCACGCCGGCCTGCATATAATGCACCTTGCGGTAGGCGCGCACGCCGGTGCAGAGGTCCTGTGCGGCGAGCGTCTGCCCGATCGAACAGATGTCGTCCTTCTCGCCTTCCACCGTCATCAGGCCCATCTTCTTGATGGAGGCGGGATTCACCGCGCGTCCCTTGTAGGTGAGCTTGCCTTGCGGCAGCAGGTGCTCCTGAAACACATCGCGAATGGTGTCGATGTAGAAATCCGCCGGCAGATCCATCACCGCGAAATATTCATCGTAGAAAGTCTTGATGGTGTCGGCCTTCTCGACTTCGCCCTTCGCGAGGTGCTCGAGCAAATCTTTATGCGATTTGACGTGCCGTTCGAGATTCATCGACACGAACGCGGTGACCTGAATGAAGCCGGGATACACCTTGCGGAACGCGCCCTTGCACTGCATCGACACGTAATTGATCAGATTGTCCTCGAACCACTTCAGCGGCTTCGAGGTCGCGAACTCGTTGACCTTGGTCGGCTGAATGCGGGTATCGATTGGCCCCGCCATCAGGGTGAGGCTCGCCGGGCGCGCACGATGATTGTCTTCCGACATGATCGCGCAGGCCGCCAGCGCCGACACCGACGGCTGACACACCGCCACCATGTGAGACTTCGGACCGAGCTGATCCATGAAGGTGATGAGATGTTCGGTATATTCGTCGAGGCCGAACTTGCCCTGATCGAGTGGAATGTCCCGCGGATTGTGCCAATCGGTGATGTAGACGTCGTGATCCTGCAGCAGCGTCTGCACCGTACCGCGCAGGAGTGTCGCGAAATGACCTGACATCGGCGCGACCAGCAGAACCTTCGGCTGGTCCGGCGCGCCGTCCTTCTTGAAATGCAGCAGCGAGCCGAACGGCGTGGCGAACGGGACTTCCTCGATCACGGGCCATTCCCGGTTGCCGACCGCGACCGGCTTGATGTCATATTCCGGCCGTTTGTAGGTCAGCGAGCTGCGCGACATCAGCTCCAGTGTGGCGGCGAGGCGGCCGAACACCTTGTCCGAAAAACCCTCGGGAAGCATTTTCAGATAGGATAGCGCCGTTGAAGCCCCGTTTCGCCACGGGGCCGTCATGTCCATGGTGTTCTGATAGGTCTGGTACATCATTGGCGACATCCGGCACATTCCCTTGCTTTGTGCCATGCAAACTTGACGCCAGAGCCGCGTCAATCCGCCATTCGGACTGGCATGTCGTTTGCTGTGTGTAAAAGGAGCAAGCGCTTAAACAACAGGCAGGCGCGGGCGTGACCGGGCGGGAAAAGTCGATCCGCCTCTTTGATGTGCAGGCGTGAGGAGAGCGACCATGGCCAAGGCCACATTGACCATCAGCAGCAAGAACTACTCGTCATGGTCGCTGCGCGGCTGGCTGCTGACCAAGTTCTCGGGGCTCGAATTCGACGAGATCATCACTGCGGCGGATGATCCGTCGGCGCGGGCCGAAATCCTTTTGCTGTCATCATCGATCCTGGTGCCGTGTCTGCGCCATGAGGGCGCGACCGTCTGGGACACACTGGCGATCGGCGAATATCTCAACGATCTCATGCCTGAAGCGGGTTTATTGCCGTCGGAGCGCATCCCGCGCGCGCATTGCCGCTCGATCTGCGGCGAGATCCATTCCGGCTTCACGACGCTGCGCTCATCGCTGCCGGTGAACATCAAGGGGCACTTTCCCGGCTTCAAAATCTGGTCGCGGGCGCAGGCGGACATCGACAGGGTCTGCGCGATCTGGAGCGACTGTCTGGAAAAGTCCGGCGGCCCGTTCCTGTTCGGACATCGGTCGATGGCGGACGCGATGTATGCACCCGTGGTCACGCGCTTCCTGACCTACGACGTTCAGATCGGCCCGTCGCTGGCGAGCTATGCAAAACGGGTGATGAGCCTTCCCGAAATGCAGGAGTGGGTCGAGGCCGCACGGCAGGAGCCGGCGGAAATCGAAGAGCTTGAGGTGGAATATTAGGCAACGGTCGCGCGCAACTGCCTGATCGCTGGGCCGGTCCTGCGGGGCCTGGCCGGCTTCTGTGTGGGCGGACGAGGCGCGGCGGGCGATCCGCATGTCGCGCGGCAGCCGCCGTCATGACGCAGCCAGTGTGAATCCTCCACGGACTCAACCACATCCTCTACTGCGCAAAACTTCGTCAGGCCGGGACCGCTCGCAATGCGTTCGCTGGCGTGGAATTCGCATGATGCATTGCAGAAGCAACTGCGCCGGCGCCAGTCGCCCGGATTGGAGGATGCTATGAATGTACATGCTGCGGTCGATTCAAAATCGTCCGGTCTCACGCGCCCGAACGGCGCTCCCATTCGTCTGAACACTCAGAATTTCGTAGCTATCGATCGGCACAAGGATACGACATACGAGGCGACGTATCGCCCGCAGGCGCTCTACAGCCGCGCGGACGAAGGCTTTCATACGAACAACGAAGCCTTCCTCCTTCATGAGGTCGCGACAAATCTGCCAATTTACCTCCCGGATACAGGCCCCACCGATTTCCATCTTCATCTTCCGCCGGGCGGTTTCCAGCTCGTGTTGGTCACATCGGGCATGTTCACCTTCGATTACGACGGACGCTTCTATAATGTCGGCCCCGGCGCGGTGATGCTGCAAAGCGCGATCGTGCATCGCCAGCTTTTCTACACCTGGTCGGGATTGTCGACTGAAGAGAATCTGAAGACGCCGCAGACGGTGGCGCCGGATCCGATCTCGATGGGCTACTCAGGAAAATTTCTTGAAGCCTTCATCGCCGATCCGACGACATTTCCCAACCCGACGATTGTGGGTCCGGATCAGATCAACGAAGACGAAACGCCGCGTGTGGCCTGGAGCCACCCTCTGCATGATCGCCCGTCCGATGCAGGCTTCTGGCTTCAGGATCCACTGGCGCTGGATGCGCTCTTCAAGCCGCTGCCGGCTGGCGCGGTAGACGGTGTCATCAAGTCGGCGATGCCGGTTTATGTCCGCGATATCGGAATCGAGATTCCGAGCGGTCATCTCGTCACCGGCCACATCATCGCAACCGACCCGCGTGGCCACTCGCTCTTGCCGAAGAGCACCTCGGCAACAGCGGATGCTGCTTCTTTTGCGAAAGGCGAGGTTGTGATCTATCGTGTCATTCGCGGCACAGCCGAATTCAAGGATAGCGGGGGGAAGATTTTCGAGCTTGCGGCCGGCGATGTGGTGACCGCGAGCAAGAACACGATCACGCTCATCGGTGTGGGCGAAAATACGCAAGTCCTCCGGCTCGGCCTGCTGAAGGGTATGGAGAATCTTTGCAGTTGGACGCCGATGCAGCGCGACGAGATTGATGGCCTGGCCGGTCAAATCATCACGGGGAGGGACGTTCGTCCTCTGCGTACCGAAGGGCAGCCGGTCGGGTATTTATACAAGTAGGCTGTTGGCCCGGCGCCATTATCCGCTGATGCACGCAAAACTGCAACAGATCGCCCCGTAGCGTTTCGCGCGTCGCGTGCTTAAATGTTCCCGGCTGATAAACCGGGGAACACAGATGCCGACACGCGCACGCGTTGACGAATTCATTGCAGTGGTCGAGAGCGGCGATCACGCCGGCGCCATCGAGCGCTACTACACCGAAGATGCCAGCATGCAGGAGAACACCGCGCCGCCGCGGGTCGGCCGCGACGGGCTGGTGGCGCATGAGCGCGACATCCTTAAGCAAATGAAAGAGGTCCACTCCAAGGCGCTGGTGTCGGTGGTGGAGGGCGATCACGTCATGATTCACTGGAACTTCGATCTTGTGGGGCTCGACGGCAAAATCCGCCATGTCGATGAAATCGCTATGCAGGAATGGCGCGGCGACAAAATCTTCCGTGAGCGGTTCTTCTATAACGCCGCGAAGGTATAAGCCCTCGCTGTGCTGACATGACTGGTCGTCATGCGGGCGATGACGATGTCTCGCTTGACGCCGCGATCTGCATCCTGACAGATGACGGACCACTAGCAAATACAAGTTCCTAGTGGAGTTTGGATTTGACATTCGCATTGCGAACTCGCTGTTCGTTCGGTAGCGAATGTCAAATCCACTCCACTAGAATCGGTAGAAAAGAAGAGCATCAAGCTCCTTCAGGGAAACGCCGGAATATGAATGCACCTCACGCGGACCCCACCGCGGATGAGAAGATCGTCGACGAGGCATCGATCCGCTATGAGGGCTGGCCGGTCGTCGGGGTCTGCTTTCTGGTTGCGACGTTCGCCTGGGCCGCCGGCTTTTACGGTCAGGGCGTTTATCTCGCCGAACTACAACGCTTTCACGGCTGGCCGGCCTCGCTGATTTCGACCGCGACCACCTGTTACTACCTGTTCAGCGCGGTTCTGGTCGTGTTCGTCAGTGAGGCGATCCGCACGCTGGGGCCACGCCGCCTTCTGATCGGCGGCATTCTCACCATTGCCGTAGGCACCGCGATGGTCGGGCAGATTACATCGCCGTGGCAATTGTACGTGGCCTATGCGCTGATCGCATTCGGCTGGGCAGGGACCAGCCTTGCTGCGATCAACAACACATTAGGACTGTGGTTCGACAAGAAGCGCGGCATGGCGATCAGCCTTGCCTTGAATGGCGCGAGCTGCGGCGGTGTGCTCGGCGTGCCGCTGCTGGTCGGCGCCATCGGCAAATTCGGCTTCCCTGCAACGTCGATCGGTGCGGCGCTGGTGATTGTCGGACTCGCGGTGCCGATCATTCTCATCTGGGTGGGACGGCCGCCGAAGCGCACGTTGCCACCGGCAGACGTGTTTGCCGCCGAGCCTGCGCCGGCGGTGCGGTCGATTGCACAGATACGCCAGGCGGCATTCGGCAGCCTCTCGTTCTGGACCATCACCGTGCCGTTCTCGCTGCTGCTGGTCGCGCAGGTCGGATTCATCGTGCATCAGATTTCGTTTCTCGATCCGATCATGGGCCGCGAGCGCGCCAGCATCGCAGTAGCGTTGATGACCGCGATGGCGGTGATCGGACGGGTCCTGTTTGGTCTCGTCGTCGACCGGATGGACCAGCGCAAGGCTGCCGCTGTCTCGGCGGTCAGCCAGGCGCTCGCGCTGATTGTGATGATCAACACCCGGAACGAAGCCGCGCTGTTCGCGGCCAGCGCGGTGTTCGGCTTCTCGGTCGGCAACATGATCACGCTGCCGTCGATTATCGTGCAGCGGGAGTTCAGCGCAGTCGCCTTCGGCGTGCTGGTCAGCCTGGTGACGGCGATCTGCCAGTTCACCTATGCGTTCGGTCCGGGAATTATAGGGCTGCTGCGCGATGCGTTCGGCAGTTACACCGTGCCGTTCTATGCCTGTGTAGCGCTCCAGCTGACCGCCGCGGCGATTGTGCTGGTTCGCGCGAAGACGCCGAAGACGATTTGATCAGCCCTCGCGCTCGCGCAGCAAGGCCTCGACGTCGAGGCGGCGCGTGAACATCGCCAGCGTCCCGTCGGGATGGCGCGGCCACTCGGCCTCGGGCCGGTCGCGGTAAAGCTCCACGCCATTCTCGTCGGGATCGCGCAGATAAAGCGCCTCGCTGACACCGTGATCACTTGCGCCATCCAGCGCGATGCCGGCGGACAGCACCCGATGCAGCGCGTCGGCCAGCGCAGCGCGTGTCGGATAAAGGATCGCGGTGTGAAACAAACCGGTGGTGCCTTCCGGCGGCGGCTTGCCACCCTTGCTGTGCCAGGTGTTGAGCCCGATGTGGTGGTGATAGCCGCCTGCGGAAATGAACGCGGCCTGATCGCCGTAACGCTGCATCAGCTCGAACCCGAGCACGTCCTGGTAAAAGCCCAGTGCGCGGTCGAGGTCCGCGACTTTCAAATGGACGTGGCCGATCCGTGTGCCCGCTGCAATCGGTCTGAAAGACATC
Source organism: Afipia sp. (assembly GCA_017474385.1). Classification (GTDB taxonomy): domain Bacteria; phylum Pseudomonadota; class Alphaproteobacteria; order Rhizobiales; family Xanthobacteraceae; genus Afipia. The sequence continues at coordinate 32,117 of JAFVHU010000044.1, forward strand.
GATACCGCCTTGGTGATTTCCCCGGACATGCCTGGCCTCTCCGATGACATCGATGCATTGCTCTCATCGATGTATGAGCGCCTCTCTCATGGCACAAGGTCGGAGGTCTCGCCCTCGGGTAATTCGACTTCGAAGGTGTTGAGCGTCATCGACACCAGCGCGTAATAGCCGAGCAAGCCGACCAGTTCGACCACGCCGGTCTCGCCGAGCATCTCGATGGCCTCTTTGTAAAGCAGCTTTGGCACGGTGTGATTTTCGTGCAGCGACTCGCTGAACTCGTAGACAAGTTGCGCCTTCCGGTCGTTGAAATCCGGAACGTGACGATGATTGATGGCGGCGATGATGTTCGGATCGAGCCCCGCCGCGAGCGCCATCTTCTTGTGCGCATACCATTCGTACTGCGCGTTCCAGTGCCGCGCGGTCACGAGGATGGCCAGCTCCGACAGCCGTGGCCCGAGCGTGGTGTCGTAACGCAGGAACGCGCCGAGCCGGCTGGCGTGCCGCGCGACTTCGGGCGCATAAATCCATGCACGCAGCGGCGGCGTGACGGTGCCGCGTTTGCTGGAAACCGATTCCTCGAAGATGCTCTTCTGTTCGGCGCTCATTTCGCTAGGCGAAAGCGGTTTCAGGCGCATGGCAGCTTCCTTTGTTTTAAACGTGGCGGGCGTGCCGGGATGCGGTCCGGGTCGCCGTGCATGGCTACCATATCGCACCGAGTGAGGCTTTCGCGTCAGCGAGATATTGAAATCCGCCAAGCGGACAGTACAGTCCGGCCCAGAAAATGAACAAAGCCGCGCGCATCGCGCCGCGGTCCATCAGCCCGAGGGACATCGAATGGCCGATATGGAAAATTTCCGCACTGAGACGCGCGCCTGGCTGGAGGCGAATTGCCCGCCGGAGATGCGCAAGCCGGTGACGAACGAGGCCGACGTATTCTGGGGCGGCCGCAACACCACGTTCTCGTCGGAGCCGCAGCGCCTCTGGTTCGAGCGCATGCGCGACAAGGGCTGGACCGTGCCGGAATGGCCCAAGGAGTATGGCGGGGGCGGCCTCGGGCTCGAGGAAACGAAAATCCTGCGTCAGGAAATGTCGGCGATCGGCGCGCGGCTTCCGCTGTCGAGCTTTGGCATCTGGATGCTTGGGCCCGCGCTGCTGAAATACGGCAATGAAGAACAGAAGCGCGAGCATCTGCCGAAGATCGCCGCCGGCCTGATCCGCTGGTGTCAGGGCTATTCGGAACCGAATGCGGGTTCGGATTTGGCGTCGTTGCAGACCCGTGCCGATGTTGATGGCGACGACTACATCATCAACGGTCAGAAGATCTGGACCTCGATGGCGAATTTCGCCGACTGGATTTTCTGTCTGGTGCGGACCGACTTCAGCGCCAAGAAGCATGATGGCATCAGCTTCATCTTGTTCGACATGACCTCGAAGGGCGTCTCGACCAAGCCGATCCTGCTGATCTCGGGCAAATCACCGTTCTGCGAAACCTTCTTCGACAACGTCCGCGTGCCGCGGTCGCATGTGGTCGGCACCGTCAATCGCGGCTGGGACGTCGCGAAGTATCTGCTCCAGCACGAGCGCTCCATGATCAGCGAAGTCGGCGAGCGCCGCGGCGCCCGTCCCATGGGTCAGGTGGCGGCGAATTCCATCGGCGTCGACGAGCACGGGCAACTGGACGATCCCATGTTGCGCGGTCAGATCGCGGCCTTCGATGTCGACGAAGCTGCAATGGCCTGCGCTTCCGAGCGCGCCGTCGATCTTGCGAAAGCAGGGCAGGGGCATCCGGCTTATTCATCGGCATTGAAGTACTACGGCACCGAACTCAACAAGCGCCGGTATGAAATCCTGATGTCGGCTGGCGGCGTCGATGCGCTGGAATGGGAAAGCGAACGCTCCCGTGAAGGGCTGACGGCGCGGACCTGGCTGCGCACCAAGGCGAATTCGATCGAGGGTGGCACCAGCGAGGTGATGCTCGGCATCGTCGCCAAGCGCATTCTCGATTTGCCGGGGGCGTAGCCTAGCACGTCATTCCGGGGCGCGAGCGTGAGCGAGCGAGCCCGGAATCTCGAACTTCTGGATTCCGGGTCCGCGCCAAGTGGCGCGTCCCGGAATGACGAAACAAATAATTCGCGACACTCTTGATCGGATTTTTACAAAATGGCTCTCGTCCTCAACGAAGAACAGTCAATGCTGCGCGATAGTGCGCGCGGTATCATCAGCGACAAGGCGCCGGTGGCGCATCTGCGCAAGCTGCGCGACACCAGGGACGAAACCGGTTTCTCGCGTGACCTGTGGAAGACCTTCGCCGAGATGGGTTTCGCAGGCCTGCTGGTGCCGGAAGAGTTCGGCGGCAGCGGGCTTGGCTACGTCGAGGCCGGCGTGGTGATGGAAGAAATCGGCCACACGCTGATGCCGTCGCCGTTCTTGTCGACCGGCGTGGTCGCGGCGGCCGCGCTGACGCGCGGCGGCAATGGCGCGCAGAAGTCGGAATATCTGACCAAGATTGCCAAGGGCGACCTGATTGCCTCGCTCGCGGTAGACGAGGGCGCCAAGCATCGTCCTGCAAAGACGGCGATGAAAGCCGTGCGCTCCGGCAACGGCTTTAAACTCAAGGGCGCGAAGGCGTTCGTGGTGGATGGTCACGCCTCCGATCTGGTGATCGTCGCGGCCCGCACCGCAGGCGAGAGCGGCGATCGCGAAGGGCTGACGCTGTTTCTGGTCAATCCCAAGAGCAAAGGCATCGAGATCGAACGCACCGCGATGGTCGATGCGCACAACGCCGCGCGCATCGTGTTCAACGATGCCGAGGTGACGGCGGACGGCGTGCTTGGTGAGGTCGATCAGGGCGGTGTGCTGCTGGAAGGTATTCTCAACGTTGGCCGTGCCGCCGTGGCGTCGGAGATGGTGGGCGTCAGCGAGGAAGCTTTCACGCGCACCGTGACGTACCTCAAGGAACGCAAGCAGTTCGGCAAATTGATCGGCGAATTCCAGGCGTTGCAACACCGCGCCGCGCATCTCTACACCGAGATCGAAATCACCAAGGCCGCCGTGATGAAGGCGTTGCAGACGCTGGACAGCGATTTCGATGCGGCGGGCGCTGCGGTCGCCGTCGCCAAGGCGAAAGCCGGATCGACCACGACCCTGGCGGTTCAGGAAGCCGTGCAGATGCATGGCGGCGTCGGCATGACGGACGCCTTCGACATCGGCTTCTTCATGAAGCGTGCGCGGGTGTGTCAGGAGCTGTTCGGCGACAGCGCCTACCACGCCGAGCAACTGGCCCGGATGAAGGGTTACTGAGCAGATCGCTCAAAAGAAAATGGCCGGGGCGAGCCCGGCCATCACAATCCTGATTGAGATGAGTGCGCGTTACCGGATCGGCGGTGCATACTGGATGCCACCGGCGCTCCACAACTGGTTGAGGCCGCGTGGAATCTTGAGCTTCGATCCTTCGCCGACGTTGCGGTCGTAGACTTCGCCGTAGTTGCCGACATGGCGGATGATGCGCGCGGCCCAGTCCCGCGTGAGATCCATTTCCTCGCCGTAGGCGCCTTCGGTCCCCACGAGACGCATGACGTCGGGCTTCTTTGACTTCAGCGCGTCGTCGATGTTCTTGGATGTGACGCCGAGTTCTTCCGCGTTGATCATGGCGTAAAGCGTCCACTTCACGATCAGTAGCCACTCGTCGTCGCGCTGCCGCACCACCGGCGCCAGCGGCTCCTTCGAGATCACATCCGGCAGGATAGCGTGTTCGCCGGGTTTGGTCAGCCGCAGCCGCAGCGCATAGAGCTGCGACACGTCGGTGGTCAACACATCGCACTGGCCGGAATCATACGCCTTGAGAACATCGTCGAGGCTCGGGAAGTTTAGTTCCTGATACTTGATGTTGTTGGCGCGGAAGTAGTCCGCGAGATTGAGCTGTGTCGTGGTGCCGGCCTGGACGCAAACCTTGCTGCCGTCGAGTTCAAGGCCGGACGTGATGTTGCGCGACTGGCGCACCATGAAGCCTTCGCCGTCATAATAGGCGACCGCCGCGAAATTCAGGCCATACTCGGTTTCGCGCGACATGCTCCAGGTGGAGTTGCGCGACAGGATGTCGACCTTGCGATTGCGCAATTCCTTGAAGCGCTCGCTGGCGTCGAGGGGAATGAACTTCACCTTGTTCGGATCGTTGAAGATCGCGGCGGCGACCGCCCGGCAGATATCAACATCGAAGCCGGACCAGTTGCCCTTGTCGTCGGGAATCGAGAAGCCGGGCAATCCGGTGTTGACGCCGCACATCACGGCGTCGCGCTTCACCGTCCGCTTCAGCGTCCGCGTATCGTATCGCTCATAGGCGATCGCGGCGGCGGCGACGGCAACAGCGATGACAACTCCGAGCGTGAGACCGGAGGCAAAGGTGCGCGGAAAAAGAGACATGAATGAATCTCGCTTCTAAGTATGCGTGCGAAAAGGGAGAGAGCGTTATTTGGAGATCAGATTTCGGGACGCTGGCGGATGATGACCTTGGTGCCGACGGGGATACGCTCGTAGAGATCGGTCACGTCGGCGTTGACGAGGCGGAAGCATCCGGACGACACGGCGCTGCCGATGGTCTGCGGCTGGTTGGTGCCGTGAATGCGATAGACCGTGGCGCCGAGATAAAGTGCGCGCGCGCCCATCGGATTGCCCGGTCCACCGGCCATGAAGCGCGGCAGGTAGGGCTGGCGTGCGATCATCTCCGGCGGCGGCGTCCAGTCCGGCCATTCCTGCTTGCGGGAGATTTTCTGCAGCCCCTGCCACTGGAATCCTTCGCGGCCAACGCCGATGCCGTAGCGAAGCGCGCGGCCGTTGCCCTGCACCAGATAGAGGAAGCGCTCGGACGTGCTGATGATGATGGTGCCCGGTGCTTCCGTTGTGCGGAAGAAAACTGCGGTACGCTTGAATTCCGGCGCAGTTTCTTCGTCGTCGGGAATGTATCCCGGCTGATCGCCGATGTTCATCTCGCGGCCCTGCGCGAAGGCGTGAGGCGCTGCGAACAGCAGGCTGGCCGCGACCGCCGCCAGAGCGAGAGAGCGGATGATGTTCATGTCGAGAATCCCGCGTTAATTCGTGCCCCATGCGCATCAAACCTTAGCCGTGCTCGGCTGGCAAGTGACACGCGCTTCAAGGCGGGCCGCCATGCGTCGTAAATCCTTAAAATATATCTGAAAATTGGCGATCGTCCGGGGTCAGTGCGGAGCGATCCAGAGCCGCAGGATATAGGCGAAAGCGGCAACGGTGCCTGTGCCCAGCAGCCACAGCGCTGCGAACCACAGCAGGCGCTGCGTCAGGGGCCGAGGCTGTTCGGGCGGCGAGGTCATACTCACCTTAATGATAGCCGCTGGAAGCATCGACCTTGCCGCGGAACACCCAATAGGCCCACGCGGTATAGGCGAGGATGATCGGCACCAGGATCGCGACGCCGAAGATCATGAAGTTGAGGCTGTTGGCCGGTGCGGCCGCCTGCCAGATGGTGATGCTCTGCGGCACGATGTAGGGATACATGCTGACGCCGAGGCCAACGTAAGTGATCGCGAACAACACCAGCGAGAGAACAAACGGCCGGTAGTCCTGCTTGTTGGCGAGACTCTTCAGCAGCAACAGCGTGATCGCCGCCACCGCGATCGGAATCGGTGCGGTGAACAGGATGTTCGGCCACTCAAACCAGCGCCGCCAGTAGTCGGCCTGAAGGAATGGCGTCGCGAGGCTGACGGCGACAATGGCGATCAGTGTGGCGACCAATAGATACCAGCTCAGCCGATAAGCGTGGTCGCGTAACTCGCCGGTGGTCTTCATGACAAGCCACGTTGCGCCGAGCAAACCGTAACCGGCGACAACTGCGCAGCCTGTTAGAATGCTGAATGGCGTCAACCAGTCCCACCATCCGCCTGCATAGTGCCTGCCTTCGACGTGAATGCCTTGCAAGATCGCGCCGAGCGCGATGCCTTGCGCCATCGCCGCGATTAGCGAGCCGCCTGCAAAGGCGATGTCCCAGCGGTTGCGCTCGCTCCGGGTGCGCCAGCGGAATTCAAAGGCAACGCCGCGAAATATAAGTCCGATCAGCATGGCGATGATCGGCGTATAGAGCGCCGGCATCAGGATCGCATAGGCCAATGGAAATGCCGCCATCAAGCCGCCGCCGCCGAGCACCAGCCAGGTCTCGTTGCCGTCCCACACCGGGGCGACCGTATTCATGATGACGTTGCGGTCTTCCTTCTTCGGAAAGAAAGGAAACAGCATGCCGAGGCCGAGATCGAAGCCGTCCATCACGATGTACATGAAGACGGCAAAGGCGATGATGAAGGCCCAGAGCGTTGCGATGTCGAATGTGAATTCGGCCATGGCGTTTACCTCTGTCCTGCGTGAGCGGCCTGCGCGGGCGTGATGCCCGCGGCGCGAGCCGGCGCGTCCGCGCGCGGACCTTCTTCGCCATGATGCGGCGGCTCATGCATCAATCGCAGAATGTAGAACACGCCCATGCCGAAGACGATGAAGTAAACCACGATGAAGGCGAGCAGCGAGGTCGCAACCGCAGGCGCGTCGAGCGGTGACGCCGAATCCACCGTGCGCAACAGCCCGTAAACCGTGAACGGCTGACGTCCGGCTTCTGTCGTCACCCAGCCGGCCAGCACAGCAATGAATCCCGCCGGGCCCATCGCGAGCGCATAGCGATGCAGCCAGCGCGACTCATAAAGGATGCCGCGCCAGCGCGCGTAAAGACTGAAGAGGCCGACGCCGAGCATCAGGAATCCGATTCCGACCATGATGCGGAACGACCAGAACACCAGCCCGACCTTGGGCCAGTTTTCGCGCGGCACGGTATCGAGGCCTTTCAGCGGCGCATCGAGCGAATGCTTGAGGATCAGCGACGATGCCTTCGGGATTTCGATGGAGTATTTCACCTTCGCTTCGTCCTGATCGGGAATGCCGAACAGGATCAATGGTGCGCCATTTGGATGGCTCTGGAAGTGCCCTTCCATCGCCATCACCTTAACCGGCTGATGCTCGAGCGTGTTGAGGCCGTGCTGGTCTCCGGCGAAGATCTGGATCGGCGCCACCAGCGCGGCCATCCACATCGCCATCGAGAACATCACGCGGGCGCCTTCCAGCCGCGTGCTCTTCAGAAGATGATAGGCGCCGACGGCGCCGACCACGAAGGCGGTGGTGAGATATGCCGCCAGCACCATGTGGACGAGGCGATAGGGAAAGGATGGATTGAAGATCACCTTCCACCAGTCGGCGGCGACGAACTGGCCCTGCGAGTTCATCGCAAAGCCTGTCGGCGTCTGCATCCACGAGTTGGCCGACAGGATCCAGAACGCCGAGATCAATGTGCCGATGGCGACCATGAGGGTCGCGACGAAATGCAGCTTGTGGCCGACACGGTTGAGCCCGAACAGCATGACGCCGAGAAAGCCCGCTTCAAGAAAGAAGGCGGTCAGCACCTCGTAAGCCATCAGCGGGCCGATGATCGGTCCGGTCTTGTCCGAGAACACCGCCCAGTTGGTGCCGAACTGGTAGGACATCACGATGCCGGAGACGACGCCCATGCCGAAGGCGACGGCGAAAATTTTCAGCCAATAATTGAAAAGGTTGATGAAGACTTCGCGGCCGGTCCATAGCCACAGCGCTTCGAGGACGGCGAGATAGCTTGCAAGGCCGATGGAGAAGGCCGGAAACACGATGTGAAAGCTCATCGTGAACGAAAACTGCAAGCGCGCCAGGGTAATGGCGTCGAAACCGTCGAACATCGCGGACCTCCGGCATGTCCAATCCGGAAGTGCTATAGCATGTGCTCCGCGATGTTGATAATCGCCGCGATGCACAAAGTTGCATGGCTCAGGCGCAATCGCGCCTGCGGCATTTAGCTGCTGGCGTTCAACAGCTTGCCGACGGTGCGGTCGATTTCATCGTAGGCGCCCTCGCCGGCGTGGCTGTAGACGATCTTGCCGGATTGATCGACGATGTACTGCGCCGGCCAATACTGATTGCGGTAAGCATTCCAGGTCGCAGACTTGTTGTCCTGCGCGACGGGATAGGTGATGCCGTGCCGCTTCAATGCGGCCTGCACGTTGTTCGCTGAATGCTCGAACGGAAATTCCGGCGTATGGATGCCGACGACGACGAAGCCCTTGTCCTTGTACTTGGCATAGAGCTGCGTGACGTGTGGCAGGGTGTTGACGCAGTTGACGCAGCCGTAGGTCCAGAAATTCACAAGCACGACCTTGCCGCGCAGGCTCGCGAGCGTCAGCGGCTGTGAGTTGAACCAGTTGCCGAGACCGGTGAATTCGGGGGCCGTGGTCGTGATTTCCGCGACTTGAACCGCGCTGCCGGCCGCTGCGGCCTCATTGCTGCGGCCGGGCAATGTCGAGGCCATGAGCGCGAGCGCGGCCACCGAAAGCATCCTGGTGAAGTTTCGCATGGATCTCTCCTTGAGTTACAGGCCGATCTGGCCGTTCGGATAAAACTGGGTCAGCCACGCCACCGCGAGCGTGTCGTACTGAAAATAGGTGGCGGCGGCGAAGGCGATTACGATCACGCCGAAGCCTTGCTGCAATCGCGGCCCGATCCGCGCGAGACTGCGCACACGCGCGGTCACGGCCTGTCCGCCATAGGCGATCACGAGCATCGGGATCGCAGCGCCGATGGCATAGGTCACCAGCAGCAGCGAGGCCCATGCGGTGTCCTTGGAGGTTGCGACGACGGTGAGGATCGATCCGAGCACCGGTCCGGCGCACGGCGTCCACACCAGTCCCAGCGTCGTGCCGAGAATGAATCCGCCGAGCAGGCCCTGACGGTCGCGCGGTGTGGCGGTCTGTTGCGTCAGTCCGGCAAACCGGATCGAGAGCCACTCGAACGGCGCGGGCCAGATCATCAGCAGTCCGAAGATCGCAAGCAGAACGGCCGCGCCGTCACGCAGGACACTCGGATCGAAATCGAACAGACGCGTCAGCGCAGTGAGCGCCAGTGCGACGATCGAGAACGCGACCACGAAACCGGCGGCGATGAACGCCGGGCGGAGCGGGCTGGTCTGTCCGGCCGACGCGCCAAGCAGAATCGGCAGCACCGGCAATGTGCAGGGTGCTGCGATGGTGACGACGCCGGCCAGCGCCGCGAGAACAAGATTGAGCACGATCCGGGTCCGCCGAAAGTCCAGGCGGCCGCGCATGACGCGGCTGCCGCAAGATGGGTTCGGGGGAATCTTCGGGGAGGCAAGCTGCGATGTTACCGGCGCGCGGCGTCACGTGTTCGTGACACAGGCGCGAGGGGCGATCACACGGCGGTGGATGCCGTCAACGCATGAAGAAGCGCACCGGCACGGTGAAACTCGCGGAGCTTTGCGTCATTTCCGGCGGGAACGACGGCAATGGCTGCGCGCGGCGGATCATCGCCATGGTTTCGCCATCCAAAGCCGACGAGCCGGACGATTTGGCAAGTCGCGCACTCAGCACGCCGCCGGTGCGGCTGACGGTGAAGCTCAGCATCGCGACGCCCTGCTCGCCGGCCGCCTTCGCGCCCGACGGATACTGCTTGTAGCGCTGGAGATGCGCCGAGAGGATGCCGTTATAGCTCGCGCGGGCGGCCTGCGCGGCGCGCGGCGTTGCCGTGGTCTGCGGCGCGGGATTCTCGGTGGGCTTCTTCGGCTTCTCGACGACAGGCTTCGGCTTCTGCTTCACCGGCTCCGGCTTGGGCTTTGGCTTTTCGGGAGGTGCGACGACCTCGGCCTTTTCCTGTACCGGCGTCGGTGCGATCTGCTCCTCGACGACATCCGGCTGTTTTTCAGGCTCGGGGGCGGGAGGTTCGGCCTCCTGCATCTGCGGGCCGGGCGCGATGTCCTGCTGCACCGGGTCAGGCGTTTGCGGCGCGGGTTCCAGATCGAGCATGATCGGTTCGGACGCCGTGCCGATCGCGTCCGGCATCGACGGCGTGTACAGGACAAATCCCGCGACCAGCGCCACATGCGTCGCCACCACCAGCGCCGCCGCGAGACCCCAGCGGCGGACGTCGGATATGTCGGGCGGTCCGTGCAGGACGAGTGTGTTCATTGCAGCGAGGCTCTCTGCCGTCAGTGTGGTGGTTCGCAAGTCCGCAACATTTTCTCGGCACCTTACATTTGCGGACTTGCGAACCAAAACCACACTGAAATTATAATTTCTAGTGTCCTTTTGAATCCGAAGTTCGCTATGGAGCGCGCCGCGAAAACGAGGCGAACTTCGGATTCAGGACACTAGTTTCTTGCGTCGAGCCCGACCAGCGCCACCTTGAGGTAGCCGGCGTTGCGCAGCAGGTTCATGACGTCCATCAGTTCACCGTACGGGACGGTCTTGTCGGCGCGCAGGAAGACCGGATCGGACTTCTTACCGCTGGTGGCCGCGTCGAGCGTGCCGATCAGCGTCGTGCGCGGAACGACGTTCTCGCCGACTGCAACCGAAAGGTCAGGCTTCACGGTGATGAAGACCGGCTTGTCGGGCCGTGGCGGCGGCGTCGCCGTCGATGCCGGAAGCTCGACGCCAATATCGACGGTGGCCAGCGGTGCGGCAACCATGAAGATGATGAGGAGAACCAGCATCACGTCGATGAACGGCGTGACATTGATTTCGTGTGTCTCGGACAGATCGTCATCTGCTTCGACTTTTCCACCCAGGCGAGCGCCCATGACTTTACTCCGCTGCGCGCGCGATGCGTAATGAGCGGCGGCCCTGATCGCGGCTGATGAGCAGCATCACCTGCGCGGTCGCATCGCCAAGCAGCGCGCGATAGGCGGTGATCATGCGGACAAGATGATTGTAGATCACGACTGCCGGGATCGCGGCGATCAGGCCCATCGCGGTCGCGAGCAGCGCTTCGGCGATGCCGGGCGCGACCACGGCAAGGTTGGTGGTGTGCGCTTCGGAAATGCCGATGAACGAATTCATGATGCCCCACACCGTGCCGAACAGGCCAACGAACGGCGCGGTCGCGCCGATGGTGGCGAGCATGCCGGTGCCGCGGGAAATCCGCCGCGACATCGCCGCCTCGACGCGGCTGAGCCGCAGTTCGACGCGATCCTTGAAGCCTTCGTCGTTGACGGTGTCCGACAGCGCCGCTTCCGCTGCTGCGGATTGCACCAGCCGCGATACGGCATCCTTGCCGCTGCGGGCGTCACGCTCGGCTTCGGCGAGAGAAATGTCGTTGGCGAGAACCTTAATGCGCTTCTTCGCACGCCTGGTCTCGTGGCGGAGTTCGAGAAGCTTCGCGACGCAGATCGTCCAGGTAATGAGCGAGGCGAAAGCCAATCCGATCATCACGGCTTTGACGACGATGTCCGCTCCCATGAACATGCCCCACGGGGACAGGTTGTGCGGAAGGTTGGGATTTTTTGCAGTCTGCCCAACGATGGGAGTCTGGGCGGCGGGGGCTTGCACAGCGGGCGCCGTGATCGCCGGAGCGGCTGGTGTCGGCGCCGGCGGTTGCGCGACAGGTGCTTGCGCAGCCGGTGTCTGTGCAGGTGGCGTTGGCGACGCGGGAGTTTGCGCGAAAGCCTGCGCGATCATCAAAGACGTTGCAGCGGCAAGCAAGACCAGTGATCCGGCAGCCTTCTTGGGGTTGGTCATATGCTCTCCGCTTCTTCAAATTGCGTTTGCAGCCGACATCGGGGGAACGTCGGATTTGATAGCTGTTTTGCAGTTTTCGCCGTCTTGTAGTTTGGGTCCGAAGCTCTCGTCGATGAATCCGCAGCGAGGCACTGCGGCCATAGCCATTCGTTGAGAGGCAAGGTGTACCTACAGAATAATGCACTGCGATGTCCTTGTCGCCACCGGGGACCTAGATTCTGCCGAAACTGGAACAATTCCAGATTGATCGACCTTCAGAATTTCACATTCGTGAACAGCCGCGCGCCGAGCCCGGGCTGTAAAACCTCAGCTTTCTTGAAGAAAATGTGATTGCGAATCCGCTCGTTGAGCAGATTGTAGCCGTCGGTGGGCGTCTCGTTGAGCACCACGTCGTTCTGCGCGAAGGCATGCAGCAGCCCCACCCGCGTGTACCATTCGGCGTTGGGCCACCATACGCCGCCGCCAGCGCGCATCGGCGCGATACGCGGCACGTTGGTTCCGTCGGTGAAGGTTGCACGCACAATGCCATACTGTCCGTCGACGCCGAACATGCCGTCGCCGAGCGGTGTCACGTCGAACTGGGCTGCGACTTCGGCGCCCCGAGATCGCATCGCGCTGGCCATAAGCGACCTGAATCAGCGGCCCCGCGGCGCCGCAGGTAGCAACGAAAAACCAGAGGTCTTAGATGATTGCGACTATTCCGCGGGTGCGGCGTCGCCGACGGCTGACGGCGTCTTCGCCGGGCCATGGGAAGCGTTCATCAGCGCGCGCTGGCGGCGCTGGCGCAGCCAGACCAGAATGCCGGTGACGCCGAGCACGGCCGGCATGATGCCGCTCAGGAACACGACAAAGCGCCAGACTTCGCCGGAATGACTGCCTTCATGCAGCCAGCGGATCCATGACGCGGTCCGGTCTCCCGACAGCGGCTGGACGACGCTGACCTCGCCGCTGCGGTCGTTGATCATGATCGTCACCGGTTCGGCCTTGCCGTCCTCGCGAAGCCTGACACGCCATGCGCCGGTCTGCGGATTGGGATAGAAGATTGCGTCGACGGCCGAGTTCGGCCGCGCGGCTGCGGTTGCGTAAATCGCCGACGGCGAACGCGTCGGCTTGTCTATGACCTGGCCTCCCGGTCCGCCGCGCTGCTGTTGCGGCGTCATTGGCGCCACCGATGACAGCAGGTCGCGTCCTTGTTGCGGCCACGCCAGATAAATTCCGGTGAGCGAGATCAGCGCCAGCGGAAAGCAGATCCAGAAGCCGGTCATGTAATGCAGATTCGACGATGTCGCCGGGCTGCGCCGCCATACGAAAGCGCGCGACCATTGGCCATGCCGCGGCCACCACAGGTAAAGGCCGGTGAGCGCGAGCGTCAGCATCGCAACGCCGGTCCATCCGACAGTGCTGCGGCCGTAGTCGGGAATCGTCAGGTTTTCATGGAACACATGCATGAAGCCGAAGAACGTGTTGCGGAAGTTGACCACGCTGAGCACGCGCGCATCGTGACGATCGATGGTCGCGGTCAGCCGCACCGGACGCTCGCCCTTCGCCGCGGGCCCGCGCAACGCGATCGTCAGCGGTACGCGGTTGTCTTCGGGGAAACTGATCGACATTGGCGTGAAGCCGTCGCCGGCAGCCTTGCGCGCATTATCGGCAGCGAGCGCGATGTCCGTCGGTTTCGACGGCGCAACCGCGCCGCGCGGGGTGCTCATGAACTCGCCGATGTCGTCGTGATAGACGAGGATCGCGCCGGACAGCGCAACCGGCACGAGCAGAATGAACAGGCCGATGCCGAGCCACAGATGAATGTTGCGCCAGAGCCGCTTCAGAGATCCGCGCCGGTGTGCCGAAGGTGCTGCTGGCATTTAGACTGCTTCTAACTCAGTGAATTTGGAGAGATTCTAAGGCGGGCCAATCAGAAGCGCGAACGCCTGCTTCTTCTAGTCGCACAGCGCATATTGTCGCAATTCCTATTCACTTGGATGCCGCCAGTTTGAAGACGTTCTAATCTCAAAGGCTTTCTTGTCCTCCCGACTTTTTCTAAAGGCGGCCTTGAATTCGCCGTTCTCGTGAACGCGCGGCAATTTGAGTGGTGGGGCAAGACGATGCGTCGGAACAGGTTCAATAAAATCAGATCGAAGAAGAGCCAGAAGCACGACATCGTCGTCGCGCTGCAGACCGAAGCCGCATTGCCTGCATCGTCGCCCTTCATCCGCGCGTCGGTGCGCAAGCCCGGACCTGCGATGCTCGGCCTCGCGTCGGTGATGATGGCGACCAACGCGATGGCGCAGGAAGCACTCCCGACCATCGACGTGCAGGAAACCGCAGGCAACGGCGGCGGCGGGTATCAGGCCTCCGCTCCGCAGGTTTCGCGCATTCCGACGCCGCTGCTCAACACGCCGCAGACGGTCAACGTCGTCACCCAGCAGGTGCTGCAAGAACAGCGCCTCACCAGCATGGAAGACGCGCTGCGCACGGTGCCGGGTATCACCTTCGCTGCGGGCGAGGGCGGCAATCAGGGCGACACCCCGATTATCCGTGGCTTCGCCGCGCGGGGCGATATCTTCCGCGATGGCATCCGCGATCCAGGCTGGTACACGCGTGATCTGTTCAACACTGATCGTGTCGAAGTGTACAAAGGGCCATCGGCGTTCGCGTTCGGGCGCGGCTCGACCGGCGGCGCGATCAACCTCGTCACCAAGCTGCCGACCGGTGTGCCTTATATCGAAGGCTTCGTCACCGGAACCACTGCGGGCGGCTATCGCACCGAACTCGATGCCAGCGGCAAGAAGGACAACGTCTCCGGACGTATCGCCGCGATGTATCAGGACATGCCGACCCCGGGTCGCGACAATGTCGGCGTCAAGCGCTGGGGTGTCGCGCCGTCGATCAAGGTCGATCTGAATCCGGAAACGCGGGCGATCATCAGCTACATCTATCAGGGCGAGGAAAGCGTTCCGGATTACGGCGTGCCGTATCTTCCTGCCCCAGTGCGGAATTCAGCTGGTGCGCTGACAAGCCAGGGCTATTACGGCAACGGTCAGGCGACGCCGCCGATCCCGGTGCCGCGCAATACGTGGTACGGCGTCAAGAGCGGTCCGCTGGCTGACATCGTGCGTACCGATACCCATATCGGTACGATCAAGGTCGAGCGCGACCTCGCGCCTGACCTCAAGATCAGCAACGCGACACGTTACGTCAGCAATGATCGCTTTGCGATCAACACTGCGCCGCGCTCGCTTGGCGATAACACAAACACTGCATTCGCGAATCCGTTGCCAGCCGGTCAGTACAATTACCCGGTGGATCAGATGACCATCGGAAGGCAGCACTTCCAGATTGAGACCAACAATACGCTGCTGACGAACCAGACCGACATCGGCGGCAAGTTCTACACAGGCTCGCTGCTGCATACATTCTCGGCCGGTTTTGAGGCGACTCGTGAAACTCGTTATCAGCAGCGCGCGCGGGGCGTCGGACCATCAGGAAGCGCCACCAATCTTTGTGAACCCACCCAGCCAGCTTGCCGGACAAGCGCTTATTATCCTGTCGATACGTCATTCGGCGGATTTTTTGGCGGCTGGAATACGTCGCTCTCGACGGAAGCCACCACGATCGCGGCCTACGCCTTCGATCAGATCAAGATCAACGAATACTTCGAGGTGCTCGGCTCAATCCGGCAAGACCACTACGTGGCTAAGTTCGGTGACCCGGGTAACGCAACGCCCGCCAATCGCGACCTGTCCCGTACTGACGATATGACAAGCTGGCGCGTCGGTGGTGTGTTCCATCCGACCAAGAATTCGAGCGTTTACGCAGCCTACGGCGTGTCTTTCAATCCATCGGCGGAGTTTGGCGTGCTCTCAAGTGCCCCGAACAGCACCGCGAATCTGCTGCTCGCACCGGAAAAGAACAACACCATCGAGGTTGGAGCCAAGGCAGATTTCCTCAACAACAAACTGAGCGTCACCGGCGCGATCTTCCGCATCGAGAAGACCAACCTGCGCATTCCTCTCAATCCGGAAGCTGCCAGTACCAATCAAGTGCTCGTCCTCGATGGTCTCGCCCGCGTCGATGGCGTCGAATTCGGCGTCGCAGGTGCGTTGACCGACAAGTGGCAGATTTTCGCAGGCTACAGTTATCTTCAGTCGGAAATCCTCAACACCACCAACGGTGCTGAACGGGGCCGCGCTCTGCCCAGCACGCCGCATAACAATTTCAACCTGTGGACGTCCTATGCCGTCACGCCGGACCTCACCATCGGCGGCGGCGTGCAATATCAGGACGACGCGTTCGCGAACACAACCAACACGTCGTATGTGCCGTCGTTCTGGAAGTTTGACGCGATGGCGGCCTACAAGGTCACGCGAAATTCGACGTTGCAGTTGAACGTCTACAATATCGGGGATGCGATGTACTATGCCCAGTACTACTCCGGTCACGCAGTGCCCGCCTCGGGGCGCTGGGCCTCGCTGACCTATCGCTACCGGTTCGAACCGCCGCCTGCCGCGGTCGTCGTCAAGTAAACGGCGCATGCTGTTATGCCTGCAATGCGGCCGCCCGGTTCGGAGCGGCCGTTTGTTTTGCGGACGGCCGGTCCTCGCGAATGGGCTTGGACGAAACGTGTTTCGGCGCTAACGAAGTCGCGTCAATGAAGGAGCCGACGCCATGATGCTGCACATCCCAAATGTGCTGACGCCCGAGCAGGTCGCGCGCTGCAAGGAGGTCATGACCAGGGCCGCGTGGGTCGACGGAAATGTCACCGCCGGTCATCAGTCGGGCAAGGTCAAGTTCAATCTGCAATTGCCTGAAGAATCCGCCGAGGCGCGCGAGCTGGGCGACATGGTGCGCGGCGCGCTGTCGCGTAACCCACTGTTCATGTCGGCGGTGCTGCCGATGCAGATCTTTCCGCCGCTGTTCAATCGCTACGATGCCGGCATGACGTTCGGATCGCATATAGATAATGCGATCCGCACCCATCCGCAGCAGCCGATCCGTATCCGCACCGACGTGTCGACGACGCTGTTTATTTCATCGCCGGAGGACTACGACGGCGGCGAACTGGTTGTCGAAGACACCTACGGCAGCCACAGCGTCAAACTGCCTGCGGGCGACGCCATCATCTATCCCGCGACCAGCGTGCATCATGTGACGCCGATCACGCGCGGCTCGCGCATCGCGTCATTCTTCTGGACCCAGAGCATGATCCGCGACGTCAGCCATCGCGCGATGCTGTTCGATCTCGACATGGCGATCATCCGGCTCAACCAGGACGTGCCCAATCATCCGTCGATTGTGTCGTTGACGGGCTTCTATCACAACATGCTTCGGCAGTGGGCCGAGCTATAGGGCCGCTACGCCGGCGTAGCTCTTAAGCCGACTTCGCCTGCGCCGCCATGAATGCGCGCCAGCCGCCGAACGAGGTGATGTCGCACGCGCCTTCGACCGCCGCGGCCTCGACCAGAAAGCCCTTCGCGGCGGAGCCGTCGGTGAGACGCACGGTGCCGATCGACAGCGGTGAGGGGATCGCGGCGACGAATGCGCCGAACGCCTTTGTCGGCAACGCCCACACTTCGACAGCGATGGCCGCACCGGTGCCGGGGTCGACACGCAGCATGCCGGGCTTGGGCGGCACGGTGCCTTTCAGCGCATAGAGCTTGTAGTCTGGTGTGGTCGACGTCGTCTCGATCAGGCGTCCGCCGAGCGACAGCAGTTCGTGATTCAGCGCCATACCTGACAGATGTGCGCCGACCGCGACAATAGCCACCTCATCCTTGCCCGGCTCCTTCGACACCGGTGTGAGCGGCGGTTGCGCCACGCCCTTCGCGCCAGCTTTGAGCTTCGTGTCGGCGTGAAACACGCGTCCGATACTGGCGAGTTGCGCGTCACGCCCCGCGGGCGCGAGCAGCGTGATGCCGAACGGAATGCCGTCCGCGCGCATCGCGGCAGGCACGGCGAGGCCGCACATGTCCAGCAGGTTGACGAAGTTGGTGTAGGTGCCGTTGCGGCTGTTCAGTTCGATGGGGTTCGCGAGCACTTGCTCGACCGTATAGGCGGTCGGTGCGGTCGGCAGCACCATCGCATCAATGGTCTCGAACGTCCTGCGGCTGATCTGCCGCATTGCCTCTAACTTGTAGAGCGCCGCGAACGTGTCGGCGGCGGTGATGTTTGCGCCCTTCAGCGTGATCTCGCGCGTGACCGGATGGACCGCATCGGGATTGGTCGCGAGCAGGTCGCGGATCACCAGATAGCGTTCCGCCACCCACGGGCCTTCATAGAGCAGCCGCGCGGTCTCGTAGAACGGCTCGAGATCGAATTCGACCGGTGTCGCGCCGAGCGCGATCAGCCGCGCCACTGCGGCGTCGTAACTTTTTTCCGAAACGGCATCGCCAAAGAACTTCAATTGTCCCTTGCGCGGGATGCCAATCCTGATGCCGGGCGGAAAGCCGGTCACGGGGCCGACAAAGCGGTCGCGCGAATAAGGGTCGGCAGCATCGTATCCGGCCATGACATTGAGCGCGATCATGGCATCGTCGACATTGAGCGAGAAAATCGAGACGCAGTCGAGCGTCCGGCACGCAGGCAGCACGCCGAAGGTCGACATCAGCCCGAGCGACGGTTTCAGGCCAACGATGTTGTTGAGCATCGCCGGCACGCGGCCCGAGCCCGCAGTGTCGGTGCCGAGCGACAGCGGCACAAGACCGGCGGAGACCGCAACTGCCGATCCCGAACTTGATCCACCGGGCACGAGGTCGCCGTTCACTGCGTTCTTCGGAATGCCGTAGGGCGAGCGCACACCGACCAGCCCTGTCGCGAACTGATCGAGATTGGTCTTGCCGATCACAATCGCGCCGGCGGCGCGCAGCCGCGCCACGGTGTTGGCGTCCTGCGTGGGCCTATACGAGAACGCCGGGCAGGCGGCAGTGGTCGGAAGGCCTGCGACGTCGATGTTGTCCTTCACTGCAACGGGCACCCCGTAGAGCGGCAGCGAGGTGTCGCCCTTCGCCGCGAGCGCTTCGGCTTCGGCAATCGCCTCGGCCTCGATGCGCAGGCTGATGAAGATCGCGGGATCGCCATAGTCGCGGATGCGCTGAAAGCTGCGTGCAACAGTCTTGGCAGGTGAAGTTATCCCTGCGCGATGCGCGGCGACGATTTCGGCAACAGTCTCGGTCACAAATCGCTTCCTGTCGTTTTGGTTGGAGATTCCGCCGGCTCGGCCGCGAGCAAATTTTTGATTGGCAGCATCGCCGTCACCCCATTTGTCGGTCTCAACGAAGCAAGCGGTGTGCCATTGTGTACAAGGCGCGAGGCAGCCGCGGGGATGACCGATTGCCGATCTGAAACAACAGGTTGATGCGAACTGACCGGACCCCTTGGGTGGCGAAAACAATGTGCGGGCCATTCCGGCAGACTAAATTTTAGGCGGCATGCTGCCGCAGCCGCAGAGCGCTGACGGCGATTGACACGTTCTAAACAATCTGCATTATATTGCATTAGTCGCCGAAGAGCGGCAGGAAGAACTGCATTATTATTCTAAAGCATGCAGTCGCCGAGGGGAGGGAAGCCAATGCCTGCGTTCGCAGTACCTGCGGCGGAAGAAATGCCGGCTGGCGCGCTCCGGGCACAGCCATGACGGCGGCAGCCGCCCATCGTCAGGCCAGTGCGCAGGCGCTGTTCGCCAATCCGAATATCGTCGCCGAGCGCAAAGCCGATGGCAGCATCTGGTTGAAATCGGCCACGCCGTTGCAGCCGTTCGCGCGCTGTGTCGGCGACTGGCTGGAGCAGTGGGCGCGCGACACGCCCGACAAAGTTTTCCTTGCGGAGCGCAGCAGCGCCGACGCGCCGTGGACCAAGCTGACCTATCGCGAAACGCTGCGCCGGGTGCGTGCCGCTGGCGCCTGGATTCTGGCGCAGGGCATGAGCACGGAACGTCCGCTCGCAATCCTGTCCGACAATTCGATCGACCATGCCGTGTTTATGCTGGCGGCGATGCATGTCGGCGTGCCGGCGGCGTCGGTGTCGCCGGCCTATTCGCTGGTGTCGAAGGATTTCGACAAGCTGAAAAGCATGATCGCGCTGCTCGATCCCGGCGCGATCTATGTCTCCAGCGCGAAGACGTTTGCGCCGGCGCTCAACGCCATCGCGCCGTTGCACACCGCGATCGTGGTCGCCGGAGATCCGGATGGGTTCGACAACGCGATCGCGTTTTCGTCTCTGACCGCAGCGGCAGAAACGCCGGATGTCGCGCGCGCTTTCTCCGCCGTCGGTCACGATACCATCGCGAAATTTCTGTTCACCTCGGGTTCGACCGGAACGCCGAAGGCCGTCATCAACACCCAGCGCATGCTGACGTCCAATCAGGCGGCGAAGATTCAGACCTGGCCGTTTCTCGGCGAACCAAATCTCACCACGCTCGACTGGCTGCCATGGAGCCACACGTTCGGCGCCAATCACAACTTCAACTGCGTGCTGCGTAATGGCGGCACGCTGTACATCGACAGCGGCAAGCCCGCGCCCGGCCTGTTCGCGCTGTCGCTCGCCAATCTGTGCGATGTGATTCCGACGGTGTATTTCAACGTGCCGCGCGGTTACGACATGCTGATCGCAGCATTGCGCGAGGACGACGAGCTGCGCCGGCGCTTCTTCTCGCAGGTGAAGCTGTTGTTCTATGCAGGGGCAGCGCTGCCGCAGAATCTCTGGGAGGCGCTGGAGACTCTGTCGATCGCAACCGTCGGTCATGCCGTGCCGATGGTGTCGTCATGGGGCTCGACCGAGACTGCGCCGCTGGCGACCGACTGTCACTTTCAGGCGCCGCGCTCGGGTAATATCGGCGTGCCGATCCCCGGAACGGAAATCAAACTGGTGCCGGTAGGCGGCAAGCTCGAAGCGCGGGTGCGCGGCCCGAACGTGACCCCGGGATACTGGAAAGCGCCGGAGCAGACCGCGAAGGCGTTCGATGCGGACGGCTTCTATCTGATGGGCGATGCGATGATCTTCGCCGACAGCGCGCGTCCTGAACTCGGATTGTTTTTCGACGGCCGCGTTGCCGAGGATTTCAAGCTCACCTCCGGTACCTGGGTCAGTGTCGGCGCGCTGCGCATCGCCGGCATCGCCGCGCTTGCTCCGCTGGCGCAGGACATCGTGGTCAGCGGCCATGACGCCAATGAAGTGCGCTTCCTGGTGTTTCCAAACATTCCGGCCTGCCGCGCGCTGGCGAAATTGCCCGATGCCGATGTTGCGGAGGTGCTGCGTTCGCCCGCCGTTCGCGATGCGGCGGCGCAGGGGCTTGCACGCCTGAAAGCGAAGGGTGGCGGCTCCTCGAGCTTCGCCACCCGCGCATTGCTGCTGGCGGAGCTGCCGTCGGTCGACGGCGGCGAGATCACCGACAAGGGTTACATCAACCAGCGCGCGGTGCTGTCGCGCCGCGCCGCGGATCTCAAACGGCTCGATGACGATGGATGCGGCGACTGGATCGGATGCCCGGCCTGATGGGCACAAAAGGTCGATCTTGAAACCGGTGGGCCATGCATGCTGCAATCGGATTCAAACATAAAAACGAGAGGGAGACGCCAATGTCAAAAATTCTGAAGGTGAGCCGCAGGACGCTGTTGTCCGGCGCGGCGGGAGCCGCGACGCTCGCCGTGACACCGCGCCTGTTCAGTCCCGCGATCGCGCAGAACGCGCCGCTGAAGGTCGGCCTGATGCTGCCCTATACCGGCACCTTCGCGAAGCTCGGCCAGTTCATCGATAACGGCTTTGAGCTTTACTATCAGCAGAAGGGCCTCAAGCTCGGCGGCCGCGAGGTGCAGTTCATCAAGGTGGACGACGAATCCAAGCCGGAAGCGGCGACCGACAACATGAACCGCCTCGTCGGACGCGAGAAGGTCGACGTTGTGGTCGGCACGGTGCATTCCGGCGTCGCCATGGCGATGGTCAAGGTGGCCCGCGACACCAAAACGATGCTCATCATTCCGAACGCAGGCGCCAACGACGCCACCGGCGCGCTGTGTGCGCCAAACGTGTTCCGCACCTCGTTCTCGAACTGGCAGGCGACGTTCCCCGCCGGCAAGGTGATGTTCGACGCGGGCATCAAGAATGTCGTCACCATCACCTGGCGCTACACCGCCGGCGCGGAAATGATCAGCGGCTTTTCGGAGAATTTCACCAAGTCCGGCGGCAAGATCGTCGAGGACCTGACGCTGCCATTCCCCGAGGTGGAATTCCAGGCGCTCATCACGCGCATCGCCACGTTGAAGCCCGACGCGGTGTTCTCGTTCTTCGCCGGCGGCGGCGCGGTGAAATTCGTCAAGGATTACGCGGCGGCGGGCCTCAACAAGACCATTCCGCTGTACGGCGCGGGCTTCCTCACCGACGGCACCATTGCGGCACAGGGCGAGGCGGCCAACGGCATCAAGACCACGCTGCATTACGCCGACAATCTCGACAACCCGGCCAACCTCGCCTTCCTGAAAGCGTTCAAGGCCAAGACCGGCCTCGATGGCGATATCTATGCCGTGCAGGGCTATGACGCCGCGGCGTTGTTCGATATCGGTCTCACGGCGGTCGGCGGCGATGCCAAGGCGCAGGACAAGATGATTGCGGCGATGGGCGCGGCGAAGATCGATTCCCCGCGCGGGCCGTTGTCGTTCAACAAGGCGCACAACCCGATCCAGAACATCTATCTGCGTGAGGTGCGCAACGGCCGCAACGAACTGGTCTCGATCGCGCAGGCCGCTGTCGACGACCCGGCGCGCGGCTGCAAGATGGCGTAAGACAGCTTCCGACGTAGATAACCAGTTCGATCTACGCACGATGTGTCATGGCCGGGCTTGACCCGGCCATCCATCTAAAGAGAAAAGTTCGCCAAGGATGGATTGCCGGGTCAAGCCCGGCAATGACAAGCTATTATTGTTGAAAGCCTCATGCCCTGATGATGACTATGCCGGGACTCTCGCAATGGACCTCGTAACCCTCGGCGTTCAGCTTCTGAATGCCATTCAGTATGGGATGGTCCTGTTTCTCGTCGCCAGCGGGCTGACGCTGGTGTTCGGCATTCTCGGCGTGATTAATCTAGCGCACGGCGCATTCTATATGCTCGGTGCCTATCTCGCCTACTGGATCGCGGCCTATACCGGCAGCTTCTGGATCGCGGTGGTCGCGGGTGTGGCCATCGCCTTCGTCGTCGGTTTGCTGCTGGAGAACGTATTCATCCGCAGGCTCTATGGCCGCGATCATCTGGCGCAGGTGCTGCTTTCGTTCGGCCTGATCCTTGTCATCGATGAAATCCGGCAATTGCTGTTCGGCAAGGACGTGCATTCGGTGCTGCCGCCGGAAGGACTGCGCGGCGCGATCCAACTCACCGACAACCTGTCCTATCCGGTCTATCGCCTCGCGATTTGCGCGTTCTGTCTTGTCGCGGCCGCGATCATTTATCTCGTTATCACGCGCACCAAGATCGGCATGATTGTGCGCGCCGGCGCCGAAAACCGCGAGATGACGCGCACACTCGGCATCAACTTCGACACCGTCAACCATTACGTGTTCGCGGTCGGCATTGCGCTGGCCGCACTGGGCGGCATCGTCGTGGCGCCGGTGTCGACTGTCTATCCCGGCATGGGCGACAGCATGCTGATCCTTTCATTCGTTGTCGTGGTGCTCGGCGGCATCGGCTCGATCGGCGGCGCAGCGATCGGCGCGCTCTTGATCGGTCTCACGGATACGTTCGGCAAGGTATTTTTTCCGAGCGTCTCCAGCGTTCTGATCTATGTGCTGATGGCGGCGGTGCTGTTGTGGCGTCCGAACGGCATTCTCGGCCGGCGGGAATTGTAACATGAGCACGCAACACGATCCGCGCGTATGGCTGGTGCCCGGCGCACTTCTGGCGCTGGCGATTGCGCTGCCGTTCGTCGCACCGACCTACTACGTGCAGTTCCTCAGCAAGGCGCTGATCATGGGCATCCTTGCGATGTCGCTCAATCTCGTGGTCGGCTATGGCGGGCTGGTGAGCCTGTGCCACGCCGCGTTCTTCGGCATCGCGGGTTATGTGCTGGCGCTGGCTTCGCCGAAATACGATCCGGCCTCGCTGTGGTGGACGCTGCCGCTCGCGGTGGCCGCATCCGCCGCCGCTGCCGCAGTGATCGGTTCGCTCGCGCTGCGCACGCGCGGCATCTATTTCATCATGGTGACGCTGGCATTCGGCGAAATGCTGTTCTTTCTGTTTCACGATTCGAAATTCGCTGGCGGCTCGGACGGCGCTTTCATTTACAACAAGCCGTCGATGATGCTCGGGAACATCACGCTGCTCGATCTCGAAAAGCCGCTGACCTATTATTTCGTGGTGCTGGCGGTGCTGGTGGCGGTGATCGCCCTTCTGACCATGATCGTCCGCTCGCCATTCGGTCACGCGCTGGCCGCCGCCCGCGACAACGAGCGACGCGCCCGCGCCCTCGGCTTTCCGGTGTTTCGCGTGCGGCTGACGGCGTTCGTGATCTCGGGTGCGATTGCGGGCATCGCCGGATATTTCGCCGCCGCGCAGTTCGGCTTCGTCGCGCCGCAGATGCTGGGCTGGCATCTGTCGGCAACAGTGCTGGTCATGGTGCTGATCGGCGGTCAGCGCTCGGTCGCGGGTCCCTTGGTCGGCGCGCTGGTGCTGATCGGGCTTGAGGAAGTGCTGAAGGCGACGACGGAACACTGGAAGCTCGCGGAAGGCCTGGCCGTGATTCTGATCGTGCTCTTGCTGCCCAATGGTGTTCGCGATCTGCTGAAGATGGTGCTGGGATCGTCCGACGAGCGCCCGCAGCCCCGTGCGAAGACAAAGGCGGTGACGGAGGCCGGTCATGGCTAACGCAGATATCGCGCTCCGCGCCGTCGGCCTGAAAAAACATTTCGGCGGTCTCACCGCCGTCTCCGATGTGTCGCTCGATGTTCACACCGGCGAGATTCACGCCGTGATCGGGCCGAACGGCGCTGGCAAATCGACGCTGATCAATCTGTTGTCCGGCGATCTGACGCCGAGCGCCGGCGAAATCATGCTCGGAGGCAATGACATCACGCGGCTGGCGCCGGATCGCCGTGCGCGCGCGGGCTTGGGCCGCTCGTATCAGAAGACCACGATCTTCCCGCAGTTCACCGCGCAGGAAAATGTGCGGTTGGCCGCGCAGGCCCATGCCGCATCACCGCTGAAAATGTTCGGCAACGTGTTTTCCGACGCGGATGTCAACCGCCGCACCCGCGAGGCGCTGGAGCAGGCGGGGCTTGCATCGCGCGCACAGATGACGGCGACGCATCTGTCGCATGGCGAGCAGCGCCAGCTCGAGATCGCCATGGTGCTGGCGACGCAGCCGCGCATCATCCTGCTCGACGAGCCGCTGGCCGGGATGGGGCAGTCCGAGGCGCGCAAGGTGGTCGATCTGATCGCATCGCTGAAGAAGGGCCGCGCGGTGCTGGTGGTTGAGCACGACATGGATGCGGTGTTCGAACTGGCGGATCGTCTCACGGTGATGGCGGACGGCCATGTGATCGCCAGCGGCCTGCCGCAGAATGTCCGCGTCGATCCGGCCGTGCGGCTGGCCTATCTCGGCGTTGAGGAGGACGCGGCATGAGCGCGTTGCTCGATGTCCAAAAACTCGAAGCGTTTTATGGCGCGGGCCAGGTGCTGCACGGCATCGGACTTTCGATCGCGCGCGGCGAACAGGTGGCGCTGCTCGGCCGCAACGGGATGGGCAAGACGACGCTGTTGCGCTCCTTGATGGGGTTGGTCGCTGACCGGCGCGGACAGATCATCCTCAACGGCCGCGACATCATGCGGGCAGCGCCCGAGACCATCGCACGCGCGGGCGTGGCGCTGGTGCCGGAGGGCCGCGGCGTATTCGGCTCGCTGTCGGTGGTCGAAAATCTCGTGATGGCCGCACGCCCCGGCATTGATGGGCGCAAGATATGGACGCTGGAGAAGATCTACGAGCTGTTTCCGCGATTGCACGCGCGGCGCACCAACGGTGGGCATCAATTGTCCGGCGGCGAGCAGCAGATGCTGACCATAGGGCGTGCGCTGATGACCAATCCCGATCTGATCCTAATCGATGAGGCGACCGAAGGGCTGGCGCCACTGGTGGCAAAAGATATCTGGCGTACCCTCGGCGTGATCCGCAGCGAAGGTGTTGCTACGGTCGTGGTCGACAAGGACTTCCGGTCTTTGTCGCGGATTGCTGACCGCATGGTGATGTTGTCCAAGGGCACGGTGGTGTTCGACGGCACGCCGGCGGCACTGGCGGAGAAACAGGATCTGCTGGAGCAGCATCTGGGGGTGTGAGGTTTGCGACAGCAATCTCTCGTTTGTCATGGCCGGGCTTGTCCCGGCCATCCCGATTACGAGGGCACTGTTCTCAATTGATCGGGATCACCGGGACAAGCCCGGTGATGACATCGATAATGAGATCACAAGTAGCCCCGGATCGCTCGCATCGCGAATATTCTGTTCCATCGGCTGCGGCCACTGCACCACAAGCGCGCCGATCAGATCGTCGATGCCGGGTTCATCGAACGCGTCATAGAACACCGGCGCGCTGGCCCGCGCGATGAAGGCGTGCAGCAGGTGCGCGGCATCGTAATCATAGACGATATCGCTCGGCACGATGCCCTCGCGTCGCATCAGGAAGCGGCGGAAACCCGTCAGCCTCGCGCGGCCATCCTCACACGCGGCGAACGACAGCACCAATGCCTCATGGGCGATGCGCGGGCCGTCCTGCATACGGTCGAGCATCGGCAGCGCGTTGGCATCAACGACGTCGGCGAGGGTACGGAAGTCGTTTGAGACATCGTCCGCATGCAGCGTGTTACGGATCGCGACAATGGTTGCCGCGTCGAGCCCGCGCGCGGCGAGCAGATACGCCAGCGTTTGCGATGGCGCTGATGCAATTGTCCCGGATGGCGCGATGTCGAGAACGGCGTTCATTGCGCGGCGACGGCGCGCGGCACGAAGGTGAGCGGTTCCTTGTCCAGCAAGGGCGCAACGGTGTCGGTGAGGCGCTTTGCGGCCTCCTCGACATCGAGTCCCGCAGTATCGACCTGCGCCGAGGCGCGCGCATAGAGCGGCTCGCGGCTGAGCAGAATGGTGCGCAGCTCCTGCATCGCCGAGCGATCATCGGCCATTGGCCGCAAATCGCCCTGCTTGCGTACGCGTCCCATGTGTTCTTCGGGCTTGGCCTTCAGCCAGATCGTATAGAACGACGACAGCACCAGATCGAACGTTACTGGCTCGGAGACGATGCCGCCGCCGGTCGCCAGAACGATCAGTTCCTTGCGTGCGAGCAACTGCGCCAGCGCCGCCTGCTCCATGCGGCGGAAACCTTCCTGGCCATAGAGCGCGATGATCTCGGCGACCGAGAGGCCGTTCTGCTTCTCGATCTCCTTGTTCAGTTCGACGAAGGTCCAGCCGATTTTCTTCGCGAGCATTTTGCCGAGCGTCGATTTGCCCGCGCCGCGCAATCCGATCAGCGCGATGCCCGCGAAGGTGTTGCCGCGCGCCGCGCCGTTGCCGGAAAGAGTTTCCTTGGCCTGCGCGATCTGCTGTGGCGTTGCGCTGCGCATCAGATCGCGGATCACCAGCCAGTCCGGTGCGGTGTCCGCGGTCGGGATCAGATCCTCGACATGCGCGCCCATCGCCGCCGACACCCGGCGCAGCAGCACGATGGAGACGTTGCCCTTGCCGCTTTCGAGCTGCGCGATGTAGCGCTCGGAAATCCCCGAAACCTTGGCGAGCGTTTTCCGCGACATGCCGCGCAGCGCGCGCATGGTGCGGACGCGCTGCCCAAGCTGCTCAAGGAATTGGCTTTCCGGCTCTACCTGCGGGGTCATCTCATTTCGACTCATGGGCGCACCTGAAACATAATGCCGGAAAAGGTTGACAGCAAGCTCAGGTGGTGACTTTATATGAATTATAATTCTAAAAACTGATCCAAGGGAGAGCGTTGTGCGGGTTGAGGGTGGACTGGGCACCGGCCCAGCGTCGAAGTCATGAGCGATTCACCGGGCGGA
>JAFVHU010000045.1 GCA_017474385.1 Afipia sp.
AGAGCCGTCAGACTATTCTGTTCGCAAGCGCAGATTTGAACCGGCGGCTCCGGTCGACGAAAGAGGGTGTCGGCGAGACATCAGGCGAGACGGCCCGGCCAACCGGTCAGGCAGAAGAGTTCAAGAGCTCTTCGTTCGTTGTGGGGGATGACCCCGCAGTTTCCCGGCAAGACGACGCCGGTGAGATCTCAGTCCTGGCGTGTTCACCGACGCCCTCGTTTTTTTTGAGTCCCATTTTTTGCGCCTCAGTTTTTAAGCCCATGTGACCTCGCAGCGCATGCGGCGGCGATTGTCCGAAGTTCTCCAAAGCCAATTCTGATTGAAGTCACTGTGCGCCGACGAATGTCCGCATTGCGAACGGCCTCTGACGAGGGCACGCTTCACGGCCACTGTCCTGTATCGCCGATTCATGATCGATGTGGCCCCGCTCGCGGGAAGCCAGCTCGTGCAATGGTTATCGCTTCGCCAAATACGAAGGTGAATCGATCTTCACGATCATCGAAAAATCCCCGCAAACAGCCACTTTCTCGCGATTCGATCCATGCCGCCGGGGTGTAGCGTTCACGTTCGATTCATCGCGATGCTTAAACAGCCATTCAAATTTTACGGGTCATGATGATCCCAACAAGCCGGCAAACGGCGAACGCGTATTCCGCAGAATTGGCAAAACCGGTTTTGCGGAATACGCGCCAACAAAGGCAATGGTCGCGTCAAACAGAATAACGACAGGAGCCGCGCTCGCCGCGGCAGGGGATTGGCAGCCGCCACCGCGCGGCGGGAATCGGGAGAGCCAGGATGTTTCAGGGAACGATTGATACCGGCAGCGCAATGCCGATCGAGGCTACGGCGAACGGCGACGTTCTGTTCGACCTCGGCATGATCTATTCGACCGGCCGCAGCGGCCTGATCGATCTGGTCGCCGCACACAAGTGGTTCAACCTCGCCGCACTCAAGGGCCGGGTCGATGCCATTTCGCTGCGCCGGGAAATCGCCGGCTTGATGTCGGATGTCGAGATCGCAACCGCCCAGCGCGAAGCACGGGCATGGATGGCGACGCACTAAGGCGACTCGCTAGTGTCCCGTATCCGACGGTTGCTTCATTTTGCGGCGCCTCCGGAGCAAACGTCGGATACGAAAGGACACTAGCAAATTATGATTCTAGTGATCCTTCGGTTCTGACATTCGTAAAAGTGCCTGCGAAGATGTGATACGAATGTCAGAACCGGATCACTAGAAGTCAGCTATTTATCGATATTTCGCGCACCCGTCATTGTGATTTGTCGCGACGCTCTTTCGATCGACGATCCGTCGTTTGCGCAGAGGTCGTCCTTGATTATCGTCTTTTGACGAGAAGCGTTCCGAAAAATTTCCGCCTATCCAACGCGGCGTGTCTCGCCGTCGATGCGGAGTTCGCCGGCGTCTCGTCCAGCAATGTCGATGATTTGAATGTTCGTGGCGGAGACGGAGGGATTCGAACCCTCGATACCCTTTTCAAGGTATGCTCATTTAGCAAACGAGTGCCTTCAGCCGCTCGGCCACGTCTCCACACGCTGCATATGCCTTACGCGATCACGCGCCGCAAGTCGCTGCGGACTTTTCCCGGATTTGGCCTTTCATGAGACCTGTCAGGGCAGCTCTTTCCTCACCTTATAATGTCTTCGGTCGGCTCAACGCGGTTCTGGAACTGTTTGGGCGAGCCAAACCCGCCGTGACAGCCATTAATACAAGGGAACACAGGCGTAACGGCCGTCTATTTTGCTGGATTCGGGAGTCGATAGAGGCGGGCACGGCTGGCTGTTTTTGTGTCAGCGATTCGACCAATTCACAGCCTGGAGGAGCGTTGAGGTCGGTTGCGCTGCCACATCGGCGTTCCTGCGGAACACTTTGGAGCAACTTCAAAAATACAACATTTCCAAATGCTTACAGCAGTTCCAGTTGGATTTTTGCGTGCTATTTGTGCAACACCTCCCCAAAAACGGCCGGAACAGCACCGTTTCAAGGCGGTCCCTTGTTGCGTGATTACGACTGTTGGGCAATGGTCGTCGAAGCGACGGAGGGGGGCATCCCGAGGTCGTCCCGTTTGGGAGTTTCGCTTAAGTCGCTCGCGTTCATGCGGGAGTGTCCGAAGGCGCGAGGCGACCGGGCGGTTAGCGGGGATCAAGGGAACCAACCATGTGGTGTGACTTACACCACCGGCCCGGAACCTTCCCTAGAGAGCAAAACTTGGAGGTTTTATGAGCAACATTAAGAGCCTTATCCTGGGTTCGGCTGCGATCATCGCAGCGTCCGCCGGGGCACAGGCAGCCGATCTTCCCGTCAAGGCGAAAGCCGTTCAGTACGTGAAGATCTGCTCCCTTTACGGCGCCGGTTTCTACTACATCCCCGGCACCGACACCTGCATCAAGCTGGGCGGCTACGTCCAGGCTGACGCGAACATCAACGCCAACAACTACAATGGGCCGGCGTGGAGTGAAGGTACGGGCCCTGCGGGCGCTAACGCCGCTGGTTCTGGTGTGTTTGGTTCGGGCAGCCGCAATTCGGACTACTTCACCACCCGCGCTCGCGTTCAGCTGAACATCGACACCCGCACAGCCACCGAATACGGCGTTGTTCGTACCTACTGGTCGAGCAACTTCGAACATTCGACCGGCACCGGTCCGTCGGCTGGCAACCTGACGATGGACTACGGCTTCGTTCAGTTCGCCGGCTTCACCTTCGGTAAGGCTGTCTCTGGCTTCCAGACCCCGTGGGGTGCTTACGGCGCCAACAACAACACGGCGTTCCTGCTCGGCGGCTACGACAACGCGACTGGCATCACCCAGATCGCCTACACGTGGCAGTTCGGCAACGGCGTGTCGGCTCAGTTGGGCGTTGAAGACAACCGCGTCATCAACCGCGCTCAGCTGATCAACGCTTCGCTCGCTGCGAACGCGGCTGTTGGTCCTACCGCCATCACCGGTGCGTACACCAACTCGTACGGCGGAAACGTGACGCCAGACTTCACCGGTAACGTTCGTATCGATCAGGCTGCGTTCACCGCTCAGTTGTCGGGTGCTGTGAAGAACGTTCACGCCAACTATTATGCTGGCCCGGCGGGCGCAGCTCCGGTTGAGCCGAACGGCGCTCCGGAAGATGCTTGGGGCTTCGCGATCTCGGGCGGCCTTCAGTTGAAGAACCTGCCGACCGGCCCTGGCGACAAGCTGTCGTTGGATGCGACCTATGCTAACGGTGCGATGAAGTACCTCATCGGCGGCGTGACCGGCAACAACTTCGACAAGTTCGGCAGCGCGTCGTTCGCTGGCAGCTATCAGAGCCTCGCTGTTTTGACGCTTGCTGACGCCGTCTACACTACCGGCAGCAAGCTCGAGAAGACCTCGGGCTGGGGCTTCCGCGGCGCTTACGTCCACAACTGGACCCCGAATTGGGAAACCAGCGTGTTCGGCAGCTACACGCGCATCGACTACAACACCAACGCTTCGGCCGGTATCTGCGCGGCCCAGGCTCTTCAGTCTGTGAAGGTCAACGGTTACACCTGTAATCCTGACTTCGCGATCTGGCAGGTTGGTACCCGTACCGCCTGGACCCCGGTTCGTAACCTGACGTTCTCGGGCGAAGTGATGTACACCAACCTCGACCAGTCGAACACCGGTTCGCAGACTTTGGCTGCCGGTAACTTTGCTGGCACCTCCGCTGTGTTCAAGCCAGCCGGCACGTACGATTACAAGGATCAGGGCATCTGGTCCGGCAGCCTCCGCGTTCGCCGCACCTGGTAATAACAACCGCCTGACGGCGATTGTTACCTGAACTAAAAGAGCCCCCGGCAGGAAACTGCCGGGGGTTTTTCTTTGCTGAGTTTTTCTTCCACCGATTGCGCAGGGCGATGACGGGGCGTGAGCTACGCATACTGCGTCGCCTCCGGAAAGCAGGGACCCATAATCCCCGAAGGTTATGGATTTCGTTGTTGGGGCCGCTTGCTCAGGAAGTATGGGTCCCCGCTTTCGCGGGGACGACAAAGGATCTGACCGCCGATAGGGCCTTAAGAGGCTGTGGCCTCATCACAGCGGGCGCAGAACGCGACAATGCGGTCCATCGTGGGTTTGTCGGCCAGAAGCGGCGCATGGCCCTGATCGGCGACGGTGACCAGATCGATGTCGGGCCGCCTCGCGACCATATCCTGCACACCCTGACGTGAGAGCAGGTCGGACAGCCCGCCATGGATCAGCATCAGCGGAACGCCGGCCAGCGCGTCGAACAGCTCCCAGATCTGCGGCAGCGGATTGGCCGGATCGAGCCCGTCGAGCGTGTGCGAGAGTTTCAGATCGTAGGTCCGCTCCAGACCGCCGCCGGACTTTTCCCGGAACGCGCGGCGCGCCCACGCCATCCAGTCGGCGTCGCTGAGCGAGGGAAAGACGCTGCCGAACAACTCCTTGAGCCCGCGCGCAGCCTCGTCCCACGTTTTCCTTGGAGGCGGGTTGGCAATGTAGCCCTTGATCTTCATCAGCCCTTCCATTTCCAGGGCGGGGCCGATGTCGTTCAGGATCACGCCGGCCAGCAGTTGCGGCTGCGCCGCCGCCAGCGCCATCGAGATCAGGCCGCCGCGCGACGTGCCGAGCAGGATGGCGCGGGAGATTCCCTGTGATGCCGCGATCGCCAGCACGTCGCCAAGCTCAACGGGGACTGCGTACTTGGCGGGATCCAGGTCGTAGTCCGACAGGCCGCGGCCGCGATATTCGACCGCCACCACCTTGCGGGGCGCGGCTGGATCGGTGGCAATGGCACGGGCGATGTCATCGAAATCGTCGGAGGTTCGCGTCAGGCCCGGCAGGCAAAGCACCGGCAGCAAAGCGCCGTTGTCGGGACCGATGACCTTGGCATGAAGTTTCAGCCCGTCGGCCGACTGGCAGTACACATCGCGGAATGATTGGGACATTTTCCGTCACCCTGAGGAGCCGTAGCGCAGCGAAGGCCTCGAAGGGCGACGCGCCATGCGGAGAGATGGATTTGGCCGTTCATCCTTCGAGGCTCGCCGCAGATGCGGCTCGCACCTCAGGATGACGGATCGGACTTCGGCCAAATCTATTCCACACCTGCGCCGCGGCGCAAATCGGCTTCGATCAGCAGCTTGCTGCCGCCGCCGAACCGTGAGCGGTAGACCTGCACGTTCTCCATGATGCGCTGGACGTAGTTGCGGGTCTCGGAGAACGGAATCTGCTCGACCCAGTCGACCGCATCGACCTTCGGATCGCGGGGATCGCCGTAGCGCTCGATCCATTTGCGCACGCTGCCGCGCCCGGCATTGTAGCCGGCGAAGGTCATGATGTAGGAGCCGCGGTAATCCTCGATCAGGCCGCCGAGTTCGGCGGCGCCAAACGCCGCGTTGTAGGCGGAGTCGGTCTTCAGCCGGTTGAGATCGAACGTCGCGCCGTGCCGCTTGGCGACGTATTTGCCGGCGGCAGGCGTGACCTGCATCAGGCCATAAGCCTGTGCGGGCGACACCACGGAGGGATTGAACGCGCTTTCCTGCCGGGCGATGGCGAACACGATCGGCTTCTCGACTTCAGGCCCGAAATCCTTGTAGGGCGGAATACCGATCACCGGATAAGCGTAGTGGTCGAACGGCATGCCGCGATTCAGCGCAGCCTTTCCGACCAGCAGCATGCCCCGCGCGTCGTTGTGACGCTGGGTCAGTTCGCAAAGCGCAAGCAGGCCGTCCATGTCGGCGCGCTCACCCATGTCGGCGAGGATAGGGACGGCGATCTCACGCTCATCCAGTGCGTAAAGAAGCTCGACGGCGCGGACGACCTCCAGCCGCTCGCCGCCGCGCGAGCGGCCGGGGACGCCGTTCAGCGCGATCTGCGGCAGTCCCAGTTTGGCCCGCGCAAGCTGGCCGTAGTAGCTGGTCGATTGTGCCGCAGCGGCCTCATAGGCGGCGCGCGCCTCCTGCGAGCGCCCGGCAGCTTCCGCCGCGCGGCCTTGCCAGTAACCGGCGCGGGCCAGCGCAGTCGGATTGACGCTGCCGACCCCGATGCGCGCGAAATGTTGAGCCGCGAGATTCGGATCGTTGAGGAATCGCAGCGCGATCCAGCCGGCGGTGAATTCCTGCTCGGTCTTGTAAATGTCGCGCGCGGGCAGCGACGCATCGCGTGCGACGGCGTAGGCGAGGCGAGGCTCATTGGTGTCGAGCAGTTTGCGCGCCAGCAGCCGCCGTTCGATCCACCACTCGTCCGCATTGACCAGCCGTGCCGGATCGCGTGGCGCGGCTTGCATGGCGCGCGCGGCTTCCTGGAATTTGTCTTCGCGCCGCAGCCACTGCGCCTTGCTGAAAAGATAAAGCGGATCGTTGTGCAGGTCGCCTGGGACGGCATCGAGCAGGGCCTTCGCATTCGAGGCCTTTTTGTTGAGGGCGGTGCGTGCCTTTGCCAGCGCGACATGACCGCTGCCGAGCCGCCTGGCAGAGCGCAACGCGGCTTCCGCGTTGTCGCCGCTGTACAGCAGCATGTCCATCCGGACCTTGATGTCGCCAGGCATCAGCAGCGTGCCGA
This sequence comes from Afipia sp., assembly GCA_017474385.1. Taxonomy (GTDB): domain Bacteria; phylum Pseudomonadota; class Alphaproteobacteria; order Rhizobiales; family Xanthobacteraceae; genus Afipia. The sequence goes on from JAFVHU010000045.1 coordinate 6,543, forward strand.
ACCGCTCAAACGCGGTGTCTTCAGTGTCAGACGAGAATGGATCGCTGCGCCATGCTTCGCGCACCAGCCGTTCGGCGGTTGCGCGGTCGCCGCGGGCCAGCAGCGCGCGCGCGAGCATAAACCGGCCCTTGCCGGAGATCGGCTGTTCGCCGCTAAAGAACGCGAGGACGATGGAATCGTCGCGCTTGTCGTCCCACAGGGCTGCTTCGCCACGCCGCCGCAGGAACGTTACGCTTGGCCAGCTTGGATTTTCGGCAATGAAGTTGCGGTAACGTTCGACAGGCGCACCGTTGTCGTCGCTGCGCAGGATCATCCATTCGGCAAGCTTGCGTGCAACAGGATCGGAGAGCGAGGCCTGAAGCTGCGTGGCATCGGCCGGCTTCCGTTTACGCACGAGCTCGATGATCTGCTCGAGCGTATCCATGTCGGCCTTTGACGTGGACAATGTGCTGGACAGCGCCAGTGCCACGGACGGCTTCCGGGGCGGCGCAGGGCGTGCGGCCAAAGCTTTCGGTGCTGGCGCATCCGGCGTGGCTTTTGCGGACGAGGCGGCCGGGGGCTGAGCGGGCTTCGCCGGCGTTGTTTGCGGCGTCGCCTGACGGGAAATCGGCCGGGGCTTCGGAAGCGGAACGGCGGAGGCGGCATATGAAACCAGCGCAATCGCCCCTGCGCCGAGCATGGCAGCACCCCAGCGTACCAGCCGTGCTGATCCCGCAGATGAAGGAGCAAATGCTGTCACGGGCGGCCTATGTGGCGAATCATTTAAGAGCCTTCGCAAGTGTGGCGGTTCGCAAGTCCGCATCAATCTTGGGGCGGCCCTATTTGCGGACTTGCGAACCAAAGCCACACTTAATTGTATTTTCTAGGTGTCCTTTCGAATCCGAAGTTCGTGACGAAAGGCGCTGCAATATGATTCGAACTTCGGATTCGGGACACCTAGGGTGTAGTTCATTGAATATGTGGACAAAACACCAAATGTGTTAGAACAGGCACAATGCCGCAACACCGCGGCAAAATAGCGGCTGATACGGGGCGTTCCAGGTGTCCCCATGCGGTCCGTATTGTCCGGGACTTTCATCGCGTTCCGGGACTCGTTATCAATCAATCATAAATCGCGGCGTGCGATGCGTTCGGAGACAGACAATGGCAACCAAGACGAATTTCAGGGGGTCACTTACCGCCTTGGTTACGCCGTTCAAAAACGGAGCATTGGACGAGGGCGGCCTGCGCGAGCTCGTGAGCTGGCAGATCGAGCAAGGGTCGCACGGTCTGGTTCCGGTCGGAACCACCGGTGAAAGCCCGACCCTGAGCCACGAAGAGCACAACCAGGTCACCGAGTGGTGCATCGCGGAGGCGAAGGGCCGCGTCCCGGTTATCGCCGGCGCTGGCTCGAACTCGACGCGCGAGGCTGTGGCTCTGGCGAAGCACGCCGAGAAGGCTGGCGCCGATGCCGTTCTGGTGGTGACGCCTTACTACAACAAGCCGACGCAGGAGGGGATGTATCATCACTTCAAGGCGGTGAACGATGCGATCGGGATCCCGATCATCATCTACAACATCCCGCCGCGTTCGGTTGTCGATCTGTCGGTCGAGACGATGACAAGGCTGTTCGAGCTGAAGAACATCGCCGGCGTGAAGGATGCCACCGCCAATCTCGCCCGCGTGTCGCAGCAGCGCCACGCGATGGGGCCGGACTTCATCCAGCTCTCGGGTGAGGACATGACTGCGCTCGCCTATATGGCGGCGGGTGGACACGGCTGCATTTCGGTCGTTGCGAACGTGGCGCCGAAGCAATGCGCGGACCTGATGGTCGCCGTGTTGAAGGGAGACTATGCAGCCGCGCTCAAGATCCAGGACCGGTTGACTCCGCTGCACGACGCGATCTTCAAGGAGCCGGGTCTTGCGGGCGCCAAGCATGGCCTCAAGCTGCTGGGCCGTGTGCATGAAGAGGTGCGCCTGCCGCTAGTGCCGGTGACGGCTCCGACCGGCAAGGTCATTCACGATGCGATGGTGTATGCCGGATTGCTCAACTGACGATCTTGGAAAGGGAATGAGCCGATGCTTGAGGAGTTCAAGAAATTTGCCCTGAAGGGCAACGTCGTCGATCTCGCGGTCGGCGTCATCATCGGCGCGGCGTTCGGAGGGATCGTCACCTCGATGGTCGGCGACATCATCATGCCGATCATTGGCGCGATCACTGGTGGGCTTGATTTCTCGAACTACTTCACCGGGCTTTCCAAGTCGGTCACGGCAACCAATCTTGCCGACGCCAAGAAGCAGGGTGCAGTGCTGGCGTGGGGCAGCTTCCTCACCCTGACGCTGAATTTCCTGATCGTGGCGTTCGTACTGTTCCTGGTGATCCGGCTGATGAACCGCCTGAAGGCGAAGGAAGAGGCCGCACCAGAGAAGCCGACGAAAGATCAGGAATTGCTGACCGAAATCCGCGATCTTCTGAAAGCGAAATAAATCACTATCTGTCACCAGCAGATACTCTGACGGGGCAAGATATCAGCACCGTCAGGCCGTACTGAAGGATTGCGTGTTCACGCGAGCCCTATTTTTCGCGTGTACACGCACCGAGGCACCCGATGGCCGAGAAGAAAGAACCGACGATCAAGGTCATCGCCGAGAACCGTAAGGCGCGGTTCAATTACGCTATCGAGGATACCGTCGAGGCGGGCATCGTGCTGACCGGCACCGAGGTTAAATCGACGCGTAACGGCAAGACCACGATTGCGGAATCCTATGCGGACTCCAAGGGTGGAGAGATCTGGCTCGTCAACGCCAATATCCCGGAATATCTGCAAGCCAACCGCTTCAACCATGAACCGAAGCGGGACCGCAAACTGTTGCTGCACAAGAAGCAGATCAACAAGCTGATCGGCGCGATCGAGCGCGAGGGAATGACGCTCATTCCGCTCAAGATGTATTTCAACGAACACGGCAAGGTGAAGCTTCAACTGGCTCTCGCGAAGGGCAAGAAGCTGCACGATAAACGCGACACCGAGAAGAAGCGGGATTGGGCGCGTGAGAAGGGCCGTCTGCTGAGGGCGCGAGGTTGACGCCGAAGTGCCAAGCGGTCTTGAGGCAACGTCGTCCTCTCAGACATAAAGGATAGCGCGATGAATCAGCCGAACCTGATGGACGTGGACTGGAGCAAGATCCCGGCGCCTGTCGACGACGGCGCAGCGAAGCACCTGATCGGCACGAAAATGCCTTCCGTTGTGCTGCCGGCGACCGATGGATCATCGGTCAAGCTGGCGTCGCTGCCGGGGCGGGTGGTGCTGTTCGCCTATCCGCGCACGGGAGAGCCCGGCAAGATCGGCCTTGTCGACGACTGGGACATGATCCCCGGTGCGCGGGGCTGCACGCCGCAGACCTGTGCCTTCCGCGATCTGTTCGAGGACCTGAAGGACGCAGGCGCGCAGCATGTGTTCGGGATTTCCACGCAGGACACCGCCTACCAGCGCGACATGGTCGAGCGGCTGCATGTGCCGTTTCAGGTTCTGTCCGACAGCGATCTCGCGTTGACGCGCGCGCTCAAGCTGCCGTCGATGGACGTCGCCGGACTGACGCTGATCAAGCGGCTTGCGCTGATCATCGACGACGCGACGATCACCCATGTCTTCTATCCGGTGTTTCCGCCGGACCGGAATGCGGGCGATGTGCTGGCCTGGCTGCAGGCCAACCCGCGCTAACCCAGATAGCTCTGCACGCTGGCAAACACCGCCCTGAACATCTCGGGCGTCAGAACGCGCGTGTTCGTGTTGTAGCGAGAGCAGTGATAGCTATCGAACAGCCGAAGAGCGCCTGCCTGATGCTGCGCGCCGTGGGCGAACGGCGCATCCGCTGCGCGAACGCCGAGGGTCTTCAGCGTTGTGTCGTGCGCCACACGGCCGAGCATGACGACGGCACGCAGACGCGGCATCTCGTCCAACGTTGCATTGAAGAACGTGCGGCAGGTCTTGATTTCAGCGGGCAGGGGTTTGTTCTGCGGCGGCACGCAGCGCACGGCATTGGTGATGCGGCAATCGATCAGCGTCAGGCCGTCGTCCGGGCGAGCTTCGTATGAACCCCGCGCAAAACCGACATCGAGGAGTGTCGCGTAAAGAAGATCACCGGCAAAATCCCCGGTAAAGGGCCGCCCCGTGCGGTTGGCCCCCTGAAGACCGGGAGCGAGCCCCACGATCACAAGCTGCGCGTCGATCGGTCCAAAAGAGTAGACAGGTGCGTTGAACCAATGCGGATGCTGCGCGCGGTTGGCTTCACGATAGTCTTTCAGTCGGGGGCAGAGAGGGCAATCCGGGCCGGGTTCGTTCGACTGTCCTGAAACAGAAGAGGAAGGGCCGGCACTGCTGCGCCGGCTCTCCTTGGTTTTCTGCTCAATCGTCGAATTCGTCATCGCCCCTTGGCGCCATTGAGCTGGTCGTCGCACGCTGCAGGAATTGCGGCGTGTGCTGACGAGGTTCGCGCGGTTCGCGAGGAGCAGGGCGCTCGCTCGGGTCGCGGCCGAGCTTTGCTTGTAGCTGGACCAGATCAGTAAAGACATCCGCCTGGCGGCGCAATTCGTCGGCGATCATCGGAGGCTGGCTGGCGATTGTGGAAACCACCGTCACCCGCACGCCGCGGCGCTGCACGGCCTCGACCAGCGAGCGGAAATCGCCGTCGCCCGAGAACAGCACCATTTGATCGATGTTTTCGGCGAGCTCCATGGCATCGACAGCAAGTTCGATGTCCATGTTGCCCTTCACCTTGCGGCGTCCGGAAGCGTCGATGAATTCCTTCGTCGCCTTGGTCACGACGGTATAGCCATTGTAGTCCAGCCAATCGATCAGCGGACGGATCGACGAGTATTCCTGATCCTCGATGATGGCAGTGTAGTAGAAGGCCCGAACGAGAGTGCCACGACTCTGAAATTCAAGGAGCAGCCGCTTATAATCTATGTCGAAACCAAGGGTCTTCGCTGTGGCGTAAAGGTTTGCACCGTCAATAAACAGCGCGATCTTGTTCGTGGCAGAAGGCATCAGTTTTTACTCGCATCGTTGTTATCGTATGTATTCTTGGCGCGTATCCATCACCGCGCATTCCCATTCAATTCAGTTGTTATTCGCCAGAAGGTTTAGAGAGGATAAAGGACGTAAATATTCTGCGCGGCTGAGGAAGCGGCGCAGATTGCCGCACAACGTGATGAAGCAATGAAGCGAATTCTTGTCCATGGGACTATTTGACCCTCAGCTATGCTCTGACGGGCCCCTTCTGGTAGCGGCGATTTACGGGCGAATCCGAAAAACATGCTTGCGGAAAGGCTCTGGTCGCTATACCTAGCGCGCATAGCGACATATTTTCAGATCCAGACCCGGAGCGGCAGCCGATGGCGCGCGTCACTGTTGAAGATTGTATCGATAAGGTCGACAACCGGTTCGACCTCGTATTGCTGGCCGCACACCGTGCGCGGATGATTTCCTCAGGGTCGCCCCTGACCATCGACCGGGATAATGACAAGAATCCAGTGGTTTCGCTACGTGAAATCGCTGATACGACCATTTCTCCCGAGGATTTGCGGGAAGAACTGGTCCAT
>JAFVHU010000046.1 GCA_017474385.1 Afipia sp.
ACGGCTTCCACGACACGGCAAACGCCGTTGCGACCGTGATCTACACCCATTCGCTTCCGGCAGAATTCGCCGTGATGTGGTCGGGCTTCTTCAACTTTCTCGGCGTGCTGCTGTCGAGCGGCGCGGTTGCCTTCGGCATCGTCTCGCTGCTGCCGGTCGAACTGATCCTTCAGGTCGGAAGCAGCGCCGGTTTCGCAATGGTGTTCGCGCTCCTGATCGCAGCCATCGTCTGGAACCTGGGGACCTGGTACTTCGGTCTTCCGGCGTCGAGCTCGCACACGCTGATCGGCTCGATCATCGGCGTCGGCATCGCCAATGCGGTGATGCGCGGCCGCGACGGCACCTCGGGCGTTGACTGGACCAAGGCCACGGAAATCGGCTACGCGCTTTTGCTTTCGCCGCTGTTCGGCTTCTGCATGGCGGCGCTTCTGCTGCTCGTGTTGAAATTCGTTGTCCGCAATCCTGCGCTTTACGCTGCTCCGGAAGGCAACAAGCCGCCGCCGCTGTGGATTCGCGGCATCCTCATTGCAACTTGCACCGGCGTCAGCTTCGCACACGGCTCAAACGACGGTCAGAAAGGCATGGGCCTTATCATGCTGATTCTGATCGGCACCGTGCCGACGGCCTATGCGCTGAACCGCGCTTTGCCAGAATCGCAGGTCGTCAAATTCCAGCAGACTTCAGCAGCAGCGTCCAAGGTCATCGCAGCGAAGGGCGCCGGTCACAGCATTATCGGTGATCCCCGTCCGGCGGTGACTCAGTATGTCTCGCTGCACAAGATCAACGAAGGCACCTATCCGTCGCTGGCGGTTCTCGTGAAGGAGGTCGGCGATCAGGTGCAGAAGTACAGCACGCTCAATAAGGTTCCTGCCGAGGCAGTGGGTAACACCCGCAACGACATGTACCTGACCTCGGAAGCCATCCGCTTCATGATGAAGGACAAGGAAAACGATCTCAGCAAGGAAGAGGTTGCGACGCTTAACGCCTACAAAGGCTCGCTCGACAGTGCCACGAAGTTCATCCCGACCTGGGTGAAAATCGCGGTGGCGATCGCGCTGGGCCTTGGCACCATGATCGGCTGGAAGCGTATCGTCATCACCGTTGGCGAGAAGATCGGCAAGACACACCTGACCTACGCGCAGGGTGCATCCGCCGAGCTCGTTGCAGCGGGAACGATTGGCGCGGCCGACATTTTCGGCCTTCCTGTCTCGACAACCCACGTGTTGTCGTCCGGTGTCGCGGGAACCATGGCGGCCAACGGATCGGGATTGCAGATGGCGACCATCCGCAACCTGCTGATGGCCTGGGTGCTGACCCTGCCGGCGGCGATCTGCCTGTCCGCTGGCCTCTATGTGCTGTTCTCGCATCTGTTCTGATCTACTGCCGCAATAGCGGCAACAAACAACGAAAAGCCCGCGCTAAGCGCGGGCTTTTTTAACGACGCAGTTGCGAAAGTAAGGCTTGCTGCCAGAACAGTCCAGCGCTCAGTAATCCTTCTCCCGGTGCACGTCATGAACGACGATGCCCATGCCGGCCTCCGGCATGGCCAGCCATTCGCGCCGCTTCAGCGTGCGGCGAGTGTCCTCAAGGCCGCTCAGCCAGTGCTCGCGCATGGAGGTGGCGGAGAACTCGTGGTCCTTGGAATCGCCTTCATAGTCCTTCTGCTGATAGATTATCTGGAGAATGGTGATTTCCGGAAGATCCGCAAAGCGATCGCCCAGCGCACGCTCGTGATCGGTCTGCTTGTCCTCCGGGATCTTCAGCAATGCTTTATAGAAGTCTGTCTTCAGATTGTTCATGCGCTTATAGACCGTTCAGCCCGTTTTCCAGTACGTCTTTCATCCGGGGGGGCGTCGATCCCAACAATCCGACCCAGACAAGGCGTTGCTGCGGTGGTTGGCCTGCGCAGCACCTTCAACTACTAAAAGGGCAAACTATCATCGCCCCTTGAAATTGCCTGCGCGACGCTCGGCAGTGGCCTTGATACCTTCCTGGAAGTCTTCGGTTTCGCGCAGCCAGGTCTGTTCGGCGAGTTCGTGGTCGGTTTGTGCCTTGACGCGGTCCGCAAGTCCCGCGCGCATCGTCGCGCGCGTCGACATCAATCCTAGCGGGGAGTTCTCGGCGATCTCATTTGCCAGCTTGAATGCTTCGGAACGCACCTGATCCTGCGGCACCAAAACGTTGGCGAGGCCCATCTTGAACGCTTCTTCGCCGGTCACGCGGCGGCTGGTGTAGAACATCAGCGCTGCGTTGTTCTTTCCGATCACCTCAGGCAGCGTCACGGTCAGCCCGAAGCCGGGATGAAATCCAAGCTTGGTAAAATTTGCAGCGAAGCGCGCCTCGGGGCAGGTGACGCGGAAATCGGCCGATACCGCAAGTCCCAATCCGCCGCCGATGGCTGCGCCCTGAACTGCCGCAACGATCGGCTTCTTGTTGCTGAAAACGCGGACGGCTTCGCGATAGAGGTCGCCGGTGGTTCCGTCGCCCGACGCTGCATCGCCGTCAAAACCCGCTGGCCGATTGAAATTTGCGCCGGCGCAGAAGGCTTTTCCTTGCGAGGCGAGCACCACGGCACGGGTGTCGATGTCCTGGTCGATCTCTCCGAGAGCGTCGGCGATCTGACGGATCAGGGACAGGTCGAAGAAATTCAGCGGCGGCCGGCGAATCTCGATCAGCGTGACGTGCCCATGTTTCTCGACGCCAATATCGGTAAAGCCGCTCATGAATTTTCCTCGTTCGATGTCGATTTGTTAACGCAGGCCAAGCCCGCGCGCGATGATGCCACGCAAGACTTCGGTGGTGCCGCCCTGAATCGTGAGTTTCGGTGCTGTCTTGATCGCGAATGCGAGCTGATCTTCCAGCGTCTGGTGATTGGAGGCATCAAAGTCGATGAAAGCGGCGAGGTCGCGCACGCGATGCGGAAGCTGCTGCTCCCAGATCGTGCCGATGTCCTTGACAATCGATGCTTCGACGACGGGTTCCTTGCCCGCCTGGAGCATGCCTGCGACAGAGACTGACATGCGGCGCATGGTGTGAAGCTGCGCGACCAGCCGGCCGATGCCTTCTGCGCCGCGCGTGTCAGGTGTTGGTCCTAGCGCACGCACCAGTTCGGTCAGCACATAGTAGGTTTCAAGAAAGCGTTCCGGCCCGCTGCGCTCATAGGCCAATTCGCTTGTGGCCTGTTTCCAGGCGCCGTCGATTTCGCCGAGGACGTGATCGTCCGGCATGAAGGCGTCCTGAAAGACGACTTCGTTGAATTCCTTCAGCCCGCTGATCTGCTCGATCGGATTGACCGCGATGCCGGGCGTCTTCATGTCGACGAGGAATTGCGTCAGGCCGTGACGCCGGTTCTCCTTGGTGGGCGGCGAGGTGCGGAAGATCGCGAGCATGTAGTCGGCCATATGCGCCGAGGTGGTCCAGATCTTGGTGCCGTTGATCAGCCAGCCGCCGTCGGTCTTGGTGGCCTTTGTTTTCGCTGCGAACAGATCGGAGCCGGAGTTCGGCTCGCTCATGCCGATGGCGAAACAGACTTCGCCGTGGCAGATGCGCGGGACGATGTCCATCTTGATCCGCTCGTTGGCGTATTTGAGCAGCACCGGACCGCTCTGGCGATCGGCGACGAAGAAGCGGCGGGTCGGAGCGTTGGCGATACGCATCTCTTCGGTAACGACATATCGTTCGAGAAATGTGCGTTCGTGGCCGCCGTACTTCTTTGGCCATGTCATGCCGATCCAGCCGCGCTGGCCGACCCGGCGGCTGAATTCCGGAACGTCGGTGTCTTCGCGCTGCGGCTCGTGTGGATTGAAGGTGCCGGCGGCGATTTCCTCAGCGAGAAAGGCGCGCACCTCGTGCCGGAGCGTTTCGCATTCCTCGGGCAAACGAATTTGGTCAAAACGAAGCGCTGCGGTCATGATCAGTTCCTTTGTCAGCGCGATGCGACCAGCGGCCACAGTTCGTCCGCGCCGCGCGCGGCAACGAATTTTCCAAGCTCGGTTGCCCAGTAACTTTCATGGCCGAAATCGTCGCGCCATCCCAGCGCGCGAAGCGTGTAGCGGTGCAGGATATGCTCCATCGAGAAGCCGATGGCGCCATGCACTTGATGCGCGATTGCCGTGCCTTTCTCGGCGGCTTCCGCGCAGCGGACCTTTGCCGAGGCCGCTTCCAGAAATACCGCGTCATCGAACGACAAACCGTTCGCGATCGCGTCAGCGGCCGATCCGGCTGCCGCGACGGCGGCAGCGACTTCGCCCGCGAGCCGCGCGAGATTGTGCTGCACCGCCTGGAATTTCGAGATCTGTTTTTCGAATGCGACACGCTCGTTCGAATAGCGCACGGTGATGTCGAGCATGGTCTCCAGTGCGCCAGCGATTTGCAGGCTGCGCACAGTCGCGCCCATTAACATCAGCGACGCGGGCGTCGTGCCGGGCGATGCCGGCTTGGACGAAAGAGGCCTGACGTTATCGAACGTGACGGTATTCGACGCGTCGCTGCCGAGACTCTCTCCAGCTTCAATACGGCATGCGGGGATTTCCACCAGCGCAATGGAATATCCCTTCGCGCCTTGTGCGATCACTGCGATATGCGCGGCCTCGGATGCAAACGGCACGCCGCGAACCCGTCCGCTGAGCGAGCCATCCGCATTGATCGCGACCCGATCCTGTGGTCGCGCCGGAGCAACGGTCATTTTGCCGGCGGGTGAGGGAAGTCCGGCCTGCGCCAGCAGCCAGCCCGCGAGCATTGTTTCGACTAGCGGAACAGGTACCGCAAATCGGCCCGCTGAACCCGCAACGCTGAATCCGTCCGCGAGGCTCGCTCCGGAGCCATCGCAGTCTTCCGGTACCCATGACAGCGGTAGCCCTGCGTCGGCGAGCGCAGCCCAGAGCGGTGTTTTCCAGCCGTCGTTTGTCGCGTTGTTGAGGTTCTGAGCGTCGGCGAGGTCGGAAAAGATCCGTTCGGCGGTTTCCGCAACGATGTTTTCGGTCACGCTAGGATGCCTTTACTGCCAGCTCTGAAGACCTGCGCCATTTGACTGTCAGTCATCAAAGTCCTGCACATCTTCTTGCCCAGCAGTCGAGCCGGGATATGGTTTTTTGCAACGCAACTAGCGTCGGATGGGGTGCCAGCCAGCGGCTGAAAGCAATGAAATGACGTTGTCAGGAACGGTATCCCTTCGCTCCGAATGGTGTCAAATCAGGTCAGGTTTTCGGAAATGGTACGGCGGAGGCCGTTCACCCGCTCCGGGGCGTTCGTTGAAGCTCTGCTATCTCGCGTCTCAGCGCGAACTTCTCCGCGAAATTCCGGGTGACGTCGCGTAGAACGGCAACCGTTCCGTCAGGCAGACCGCGTTCGTCGCGTAGCATCACGATCGTAAATTCAACGGAGATGCGCTGACCGCTTTTGGTTAGTGCCGGAACCGAGAGCAGATCGCCAGTGCCATAGCGGCTTACGCCGGTCTCCATCGTGTGCCGATAACCGGCCCAGTGGCGCGCTCTGAGATTCTCGGGGATGATGAAATCGAGCGGCTGCCGCATTGCTTCATCGGACGAGAACCCGAAAATTCGCTCGGCTCCGGGATTCCAGAACGTAACGGCGCCGTCACGGTCGGTTGCGATGATGGCGTCTGATGCGGATGCCAGTAACGCATCGGCGAGACAGGCTGGAGAGACGATCATGTGTTCTCTTGTATCAGGAATTCCGGGTATTAATGGCCTATTATGAGCAGTTGTCAAAAGAGGTCAAAGCCCGGCGGAAAGGCCGTTTAAGGTGGCTTCGCCGCAGACCTGCACCTCACAAAACCCCGTTTACCCGGAATGCAGCGCATGCCTCGCATGCGCTAAAATGGTAGCCTCGCCAAACGGCTAAGGATGGTCTTTCGCTCCTGCCACAACAAAGATACGATCAAGGAATATCGGCGATGGCCGGTAGATGAATTCACCGATCGTATAATCGATTCCATCCATTTCTACGCAAGAACGCGCCAGCCAAGGGAAACGTCATGACCAATCGTATGCAGTTCTATATCGACGGTAGCTGGGTCGACCCCGCCGTCAAGAAGTCCATTCCTGTCGTGAATCCGGCGACGGAAGAGGCGATTTATGAGATTGCAGTTGGATCGAAAGCCGACGTCGATAAGGCTGTCGCCGCCGCTCGCCGCGCATTCGAGACCTTCTCGCAGACCAGCCGCGAGGAGCGCGTCGCGCTGCTCGAGAAGATTATCGCGGTCTACAAGACCCGCATGAAGGACATCGGCGCTGCGGTGTCCGACGAAATGGGCGCGCCGCTGCCGATGGCTGAGAAGATGCAGGCCGGCGCCGGCCTTGGCCATCTCGCATCGACGCTCGAAGTTCTCAAGAACTACGAGTTCGAGGAGCCGATCGGCTCCGCCGTCGTGGTGCGCGAACCGGTCGGTGTGATCGGTATGATCACGCCATGGAACTGGCCGCTCAATCAGATCGCCTGCAAGGTCGCGCCTGCGATCGCGGCTGGCTGCACCATGATCCTGAAGCCGTCGGAATACACGCCGTCGTCGGCGTTGATCTTCGCGGAAATCCTGCATGAAGCGGGCGTGCCGAAGGGTGTCTTCAATCTGATCAACGGCCTCGGCCCGGATGTCGGCGTTGCCATGAGCGAACATCCCGGGATCGACATGATCTCGTTCACCGGCTCGACCCGCGCCGGTATCGATGTCGCGAAGCGCGCGGCTAACACCGTGAAGCGCGTCAGCCAGGAACTGGGCGGCAAGTCGCCGAATATCATTCTCGATGACGCTGATTTCACGAAGGCCGTGACCGGCGGCGTTGCGCACATGTTCAACAACTCCGGCCAATCCTGCAACGCGCCTTCGCGCATGATCGTGCCGCAGGCGAAGATCAAGGAGATCGCGGCGATCGCCAAGGCCGTCGCCGACAAGACCAAGGCGGGCGATCCGCGCGCCGAGGGGACCACGATCGGTCCCGTTGTCAACCGCATCCAGTGGGACAAGATTCAAGGTCTGATCCAGAAGGGCATCGACGAGGGGGCCACGCTGGTCGCCGGTGGTCCCGGTTTGCCGGAAGGTGTCAACAAGGGCTTCTACGTTCGCCCGACCATCTTCTCGGATGTCACCAGTGACATGACGATTGCCAACGAGGAAATCTTCGGACCGGTTCTCGTGATCATGGGTGCGAAGGACGAGGCGGAAGCCGTGAAGATCGGCAACGACACGCCATACGGACTTGCAGGTTACGTCTCTGCCGGCACCGTCGAGCGTGCACGCAAGGTCGGCCGTCAGCTCCGTGCCGGAAACGTCAACCTCAACGGCGTGCCGAACGAGCGCACTGCTCCGTTTGGCGGCTACAAGCAGTCGGGCAACGGCCGCGAGTGGGGCAAGTTCGGCCTCGAGGAGTATCTCGAAGCGAAGGCGATCGCTGGCTTCAACGCCGCCTGAGGTCGTTCGTATGATGATGCCGGCGCGGGTTTACTCGCGCCGGCATAATTATTCCATGACCAGTACGGATCGATGAGCGCCATGGCGACACCCGACACTGTTGTCTTTGTAGGTCTGGGTCAGATGGGTCTGCCCATGGCGAAGCGTTGCATCGCTGCCGGTTTCAAGGTTCGCGGTGCCGACCCGTCATTACCCGCGCGCGATGCGCTTGCGGCTGCGGGCGGAGAAGTCTTCGCGAGCGGACGCGAAGCCGCAAAGGATGCATCGATTGTCATCACCATGCTGCCGGACAGCAAAATCGTGCGCGAGGCTGTGCTTGGTGAGCAGGGCGTAGCCGACGTCCTTGCGAAGAATGCGCTGATCATCGACATGAGTTCATCGGTGCCGGTCGATACGCAGTCGCTCGGTAAGGATCTCGCCGCGCGCGGGATCGCGCTGATCGATGCACCGGTGTCCGGCGGCGTCAAGCGCGCCATCGACGGCACGCTGTCGATCATGGCCGGAGGTGACGCTGCGCTTGTCGAGCGAGCGAAACCGGTGCTGCAAGCCATGGCGAAATCCGTGTTCGCGACCGGGCCGCTTGGATCGGGCCATGCGATGAAAGCGTTGAACAACTATGTCTCCGCCGCCGGACTCGTCGCAGCCTGCGAAGCATTGCTGATTGGCCGCCGTTTCGGTCTGCAACCGGACACGGTTATTGACGTACTCAATGCTTCGACCGGCAAGAACAACTCCACCGACGTCAAGATGAAGCAGTTCGTGATCTCGGAGACGTTCGCGTCAGGTTTTTCGCTGGCCCTGATGGCCAAGGATTTGCGCATAGCCGCCGATTTGTCGAAACTCGTCGGGCTCGATCCGTCGAATGCAGAAACCATCGCGGCGTTCTGGGAGAACGCCAAGGCTGCGCTCGACAAGAACGCCGATCACACCGACATCTATCGCTTCATCGCGTCGGCGGTTCGATATCGCTGACGTGCAGCCCGGCGCCTATTTCAAGGCGCTTTGAACGGCCGCATCGATGGCCGCGAGGCCGTTCGCCACATCGCCCGTGATGTGAAGCCGCAGCGCGCGCCGGCCGCGTTCCGCCAGCACATCGAAGTCGCCGCGCGCCTGCGCCGCCTCGATGACGCCGAAACTTATTTTCTGTCCGGGCACATCGAGATCGGCGGCGTTGTCCGACGTGATCTGCAAGAACACGCCGTTGTTCGGTCCACCCTTGTAGGCCTGTCCGGTGGAATGCAGAAAGCGTGGCCCGAAGCCGACACATGTCGCGGCCTGTTTGCTGTCGCGGATCGCCATGCGAATGCTCTGTATCGCGGCGATGTTGGCGTCGCTACGGTCGAGATACGCGAGGGTGGCCACATAGTCACCAGCCTTGATGCGGGCAAGATGCGCCTTGAGCCATGACGCCAGATCGCTGCCAGCGCCTGCCTTGCGCAATGCGTCTGCGTTTGCCGCATCGGTGTAAATTGCAATCGCGCCGCCGGTTGCGACAGATGTTTCAGCAGGCAATGCGCCTGATGTCTCGAACGCGGACGTCAGTTCCCGCGTCTTAACCTTCGCAGCTTCGACGTCTGGCTGATCGAACGGATTGACGCCCATCACCGCGCCGGCCACTGCGGTCGCGATCTCGAAGCGGAAGAACTCCTGTCCGATATGCGCGGGGCTCGTCATGGCGATGCGGACGACAGGATGTCCTGCCGCCTCCAGCGCGGCCAGCGCCGTTTCACGCGCGTTATCGCTATCGTCCTTCAGCCGCAGGTCGATGAACACGCGATCCTTGCCGTAAATCTCCGGCTTGCCGAGAGGCTCGCCTTCAAGCGGGATCAGCGCCTTGCCGTTCTTGCCGGTGGATTCGGCGATCAACTGCTCAGCCCACGCGCCGAAATCCGCGATGCGCTTCGATCCGGTCAGGGTGAGCTTGTCGCGGCCATGCTTGGCGGCAGCAGCGAGTGCCAGCCCCAGTTGAACGCCCGGATTTTCCGCAGGCGGCACATCGGGACCGCAGGAGCGCACCATCGCGCTCGCAAGACCGAGAAACTCCGGGATATCGATTCCAGCCGCAGCGGCCGATACAAGGCCGAACGGCGAGAGCACCGAGTAACGCCCGCCAATAGTCGGCTCGCCGTGGAATATCTGCGCAAAGCCGCGTGCGGTGGCCACCTTTTCAAGCGAAGAGCCCGGATCGGTTACGGCAATAAAACGCTCGGCGGCCTTTGCGCCTGCGCGAACAAAGAAATATTCCATCAGCGCGTTTGGCTCGGTAGTGCCGCCGGATTTGCTCGACACGATGAACAGCGTCTTGTCGAGATCGATCGCGGCTTCGGTCCGCCGGACCTGCGCGGGATCGGTCGAGTCCAGAATGCGCAGCTTCGGAAAGCCGTCGATCTGCCCATAGGTTTCGGCGAGCACTTCCGGGCCGAGACTCGAACCGCCCATGCCGAGCACGATGACGTCGGTGAAATTCTTGCTCTTCACCCATCCTGAGAACGCGATATAGCGCTCGATCTCGTTCTGCTCGCGCGCCACGACATCGAGCCAGCCGAGCCATTTGGCTTCGTCGCCACCGGTCCACACCTTCGCATCGCGTTGCCACAACGCGCGGATGGTGCCGCTTGCACGCCAGCGCTCCAACAGCGCCTTGGCATCCTTCTCGATCTCTACCGGCAGTTTGATGGTCTGCGCATCGATGCGCGAACCGAGGATCGCCGCACGCTTCTGCGCAACAGCGCCAAGCAGCTTGTCAAAAGCCTCGGCGAACAACTGCACGCCATCGTCGACCAGCACGTCGGTAATCGCGTCCAGCGAAATGCCGCTTTTCGCGAGCTCCGCGAGAATACGCTCGGCCTCAGGGACGTTTTGTTCAAGACTGTCGCGCGGCTTGCCGTGGTCGCGGAAGGCATCGAGGGTTGCGGGCGGCACGGTGTTCACCGTATCGCGTCCGATCAGTTCCTCGACATACAGAACGTCGCTGTACGCCTTGTTCTTGGTGCCGGTCGACGCCCACAGCAGGCGCTGGACCTGCGCGCCTTTTGCCGCGAGCTTCTTCCAGCGCTCGCTTCCGATCACTTTCAGATAGTGTTGATGCGCCAGCTTGGCGTTGGCGATAGCGACCTTGCCTTTGAGAGCTTCGAGTCGTGCTTTTTCATCGCCATTTGCAGCGGCAATCTTGCCATCGAGCTGATTGTCGACGGTCGTGTCGATACGGCTGACGAAAAAGCTGGCCACGCTGGCGATGCGCTTCGGATCGCCGCCGCCTGCGATGAAGGCTTCGAGGCCGGAGATATAGGCTTCGAGAACTTCCGCATACATTTTCTGCGAGAACAGCAGCGTGACGTTGATGCTGATACCCTGCGAAATCAGCGCGCGGATCGCGGGCACGCCTTCGCGTGTTCCGGGCACCTTCACCATCAGGTTGTCGCGGCCGACGTCTTTCCAGAGCCGCTGTGCCTCGGCGATGGTGCCGTCGGTATCGCGCGCGAGATAAGGCGAGACTTCGAGACTGACATAGCCGTCAGCGCCCTTCAGTTCGTCATAGACCGAATGCAGCGCATCCGCTGCGCGCTGAATGTCTTCCACGGCGAGGGCTTCATAAAGATCACCCACCGGACGGTCGCGTTCTTTCAGGAGCGCAGAGACGGCCTCGTCATACTCGTTGCTGCCACCGATCGCCTTTTCAAAGATCGAGGGATTGGATGTGACGCCGCGCACCCCATCGCTTTCGACCAGCGCCTTGAGTTCGCCATTGGCGATGAAACCGCGTGCAAGGAAATCGAGCCAGATCGCCTGGCCGTGAGTCGTGAGAGCTTTAACTGGGTTCATACCGTCTCTGGGGGATTTGGCGGGGGCGGGAAGGGGGACGTTCGATCTCATTCAGCCAGCATAGACCGCCTATAGGGCAGGATTATAGAGAGTGCCACCGGCAGCCGGATTTTTTGCTGAAACATGGGAGAAGGATTTCCGCCTGGCGCCTCTCAGAATAGGAAGACTCTCTCCATTTTTCGCCGTGCGGGCAAGAATATCCTTAGTTTTTCAACGATATGGACCCCCTGCAACAGGGCGAATAGATATTTGTTCTCCAGACCTTATCGATTGTAGGCAAGGAAACTCCGTTATGCCCGGTATCCCGATCTCCGCTGGTTTTGCGATTGGTCTCGCATTCGGCGTCGTCGGTCTTCTCAGCGGCTTCTGCCTGATGAGCAGCCTTCGCGACTGGTGGACCGTGAACGATGGCCGCAAGGTCCGCAGCTACGCGCTGGCGCTGGCCGTGGCGATCCTGGGAACCCAGTTGGTTGCGGGCGTGGGCCTCGTCGATATCGCCAAGTCGATCTATCTCCAGCCTTCATTCTCTGCCCCGCTGATCTTCGCGGGTGGCTTGCTGTTCGGCTTCGGCATGGTTCTGTCCAACGGTTGCGCTTCGCGCGCGCTCGTCCTGCTCGGCAAGGGCAATCTTCGCTCGCTGGTCGTGATCGCCATCATCGGCATCGCTGCGCAGATGACCCTGAAGGGATTGATCGCGCCCGCGCGTCTCGCCTTCCTCCAGGCCACGCAGACCACGCCCGCCGCCGTCTCGGCGCCGGCGCTGCTCGCCACTTTCGGCATCGACGAGTTTGTGGCCCGTATCGCCGTGACGTTGATTGTGGTCGGCGGGTTGTTGATCTTCGCTTTCTCCGATCGCCAGTTCCGCCGCGCCTATGGTCAGATCGCCGCTGGTCTTGCGGTCGGTCTTCTGGTCACCGCCGGCTGGCTCGCGACCGGCTGGCTCGGCGCCGATGACTTCAATCCAATTCCGGTGACGTCGCTCTCCTTCGTCTCGCCGATCGCCGATACGTTGCAGTACACGATGCTCTCGACCGGCCTGACGCTGAACTTCGGCGTCGCGCTGGTGGTTGGCGTGCTCTCCGGCAGCGTCCTGACGGCAGTTCTGACCGGGCGCTTCAAGCTTGAGGGCTATACGTCTCCGAGCCACATGGTGCGCTCGATTTCCGGCGCGGCGTTGATGGGTATCGGTGGCGCGATGGCTTATGGCTGCTCGATCGGGCAGGGACTGACCGGCTTGTCGACGCTGGGAATGCCGTCGTTCATCGCGGTTGCCGGAATCGTGTCGGGCGCTGCGCTCGGCATTCGCGGCGCGGTCGTCATTCCGGCGCTGGCAACGCGCTAACGGCAATATCCGTTTCCCGCACGTTCACTGGAACGTTTCTGGCAAATGGCTTGTTCTCTTAACAGCGCTCCGGCATCCTCCGGCGCGTTGTCGCCAGAGGCAAGCCATTATGAATCGCCGTGAACTTTTTGTCGCCGCTACAGGCCTTGCGTTGATCTCGGCCATGTCGCGTCCTGCGCAGGCGCAGACAAAGGCCAAGCCTCCCGAGGACAAGCCGTTCGCAGAGCATTTCATTGCGCTGCAACTGTCCGACTCCGATCCGAAAAAGCAGCGGCTGGTGCTGAGCGTCGCCAGCAATCTTCAGAAAGCCTACGGGCAAGACAAGATTGCGATCGAGGTGGTGACGTTCGGACCGGGCATCGATCTCTTGCGTGACTCCAGCGAGAATCGTCAATTGGTGGACAGTCTCGTCACGCAGGGTGTCCGCTTCGATGTCTGCGGCAACACGCTTGACACCATTGAACATGAGACAGGGCAGCGGCCGAAAATCAATCCGCATGCCGTTGAGGTGCAGGTCGGCGTCGGGCAACTGCTGATCCTGAGCGAGAACGGCTACACCGTCATTCGTCCCTGATCCAATATCTATTCCGCAGGACCGCTTTTGCCGAGCAGATTAGCCCAGCGGCGCTGAATGATGTCGCGCGGCGAGCCGTCGACCAGAATGGCGATACCAAGCCGCGCGCCGACAATCATGCCGCCAATCGCGAGCGGCGCGGATAACGCGAGCATCGATCCGGCGGTCAGTCCCTGACCGATGGTGCAGCCGCCGGCGAGAATGCCGCCGATGCCCATCAGCAGGCCGCCGCCGAGATGACGCCGCATCTCGTGATCGTCGTCGAACGCCTCCCAGCGCAATTCGGCTGAACGCCATGCGGCAAGCCATGATCCAGCGATGACGCCGAAAACGCTGGCGACGCCGAAGTCGGCGAAATTCGCAACATTCAGCAGGCCCGCGTACAGCGCCTTGCCGACGGTGGACACGAACGTCAGGCTTTGCGGACGCGCCGGGCCTGCGAACTCATCCACGAGCGACACCGTGACGATCCATCCAGCGACGATCAGGATGCCGAGTACAACTCCGGCCGAGAGCAGCCGGGGCGCGCGTCTCAGCCGTGGATCACGCAATGCGAGCCAGCACAATCCGGCCCCTGCGATTGTTGCAAGGATCATGCGCGTATCGATGCCGACAAGCTGCGACGACAGCGATGCGATGTCGGCGCGCGTGCCAGCGGGCATGGGCAGTGACAGCGATTCCAGAAACTCGATCCGGAATCCGGCAAAGATTCCGCGCAGCGTGGCGTAGGCCGCAGCGCCCAGGATCAGAACTACAACAAGGCTGCGCAGGTCGCCGGTGCCGAGCCGTACCAGCGAGCCGAAGCCGCAGGTGCCGACCATCGCCATGCCGATGCCGAACATCACGCTGCCGATCACGATGGCAACCAGCGGCAAGGCGGCGGGTGTGTAAGTCACGAGGTCAGGATCAAGGATACCGCCGACGACAAGCGCCTGCGTTCCGAGAATGGCGATGCCGAGCGCCAGCCCGAACACGCGCAGCCGCCGGCTGTCGCCGCCCATCAGCGCATCTTCGATGGCGCCGAAGGTGCACAGCCGCGCGTGGCGCACGGCAAAGCCTGCGGCCGCGCCGATGGCGAAGCCGCCGAGTGCTTGCATCCAGGCAGACATATTCTGCATGGCGTTTCTCCCGGACCGGCGCGACGTAAAGGCCTTGCGGGCCGTGTAGCGTCCGCCTGCCGTTGCGGCAGGTTTATTTCTTGTCTGCGGTCTCCACCGGCGCGCAGAAAATATCGTAGACCACCGAGATCACCCGGCGGACGTCCTCGTTAGCGAGGCTGTAGTAGATCGTCTTGCCGTTGCGCCGCGTATCGACCATGCCATCGTAACGCAGCCGCGCGAGTTGCTGAGACACCGCCGACTGCCGCAGCGACAGGATATTCTCAAGCTCGGTGACCGACCGTTCGCGTTCGGCCAGCAGGCAAAGCAGCAGCAGGCGATTCTCGTGCGAGAGCGCCTTGAGAAAATTGCTAGCCTTGCGCGCCTTGCGCATCAACTGGTCGAGTTCGGGCGAATACTCCGCGCCGTCGCGGAGTTCGGTTTCCAGTTCGGATGAAAGGATCGATGTCATAGGCGTAGCTTTCAAACGGTGGATCAGATTCGGTTCGGTTCGCGCGTCGCGGTCTGTAACTTCGCCGCAAGCGCGTCGAGCAGTCCCCAGAACGCATTGTCGTTGCTGTAGCCGGTGATGCGCCCGATCTCGCGGCCTTGATCCACCACCACAAACGTCGGTGTGAAGCGCACCGGCGAGGCGAGGGCAACGCCGCTCATTTTCTGGTTCTGGATATCGACCCGCCGCAGCGGAAGCGCCTTGGCTTCGTCGGTCCGGTCATACAGCGCACCGACATCGCGCTCCCATCGCTGGCAGTAGATGCATCCGGCCTGCTCGAACATCACAAGCTCGGACGCACTCGCCAATGCGGGCCAAAGTCCGCCCGCCGCAAACGCGATAGCTGCCATACCTGAGGTTTTTGCGCGCAATCCTGCAAACATGTGATACATATACACGAATTCGCATGTATCTGCCAGAGCCGGGAAATCCGTGGTTTCTTCAATTTCTTTCGTGGGGGCGCTGGGGGCGGGGGTGCTGTCGTTCCTCTCACCCTGCGTTTTGCCGCTGGTGCCGCCGTATCTGTGTTTCCTGGCGGGTATCAGCCTCGATGACCTGACGCACGAGGACAAGGCACGCGGCTGGCGGCCGGACTGGCGCGTGGTCGCGCTGTCGTTCGCATTCGTGCTCGGCTTCGCGACGGTGTTCGTCGCGCTCGGCGCGTCGGCTTCGGCGCTGGGTAAAACCATCACCGCGTATTTCGACACGCTCGCGATCATCGCAGGTGTGATCATCATTATCCTCGGTCTACATTTCCTTGGGCTGTTTCGGATCGGGCTTCTGTTTCGCGAAGCGCGGTTTCAGACCGTGGCAAAGCCGGCGGGATTTCTCGGCGCCTACATCGTCGGTCTTGCTTTCGCGTTCGGCTGGACCCCGTGCGTCGGGCCGGTGCTGGCCGCGATCCTTGTGGTCGCGGGGATCGAGGGATCGGCGGCACGCGGCGCGTTGCTGCTCGGGGCCTATGCGCTCGGGATCGGCATTCCGTTCATGCTGGCGTCGCTGTTCTCGGGACCGTTCATGCGGATGATGGCGCGGCTGCGCGGCCGCATGGGGACTATCGAAAAGGTGATCGGCGGCGCTCTTGTGCTGACCGGTGTGCTGTTTTTGACTGGCGGCATGCCGCGTATCGCCGGTTGGCTGCTGGAAACATTTCCGGTGTTTGGATCAGTCGGGTGACGCGACAGAGGGAGGCTCTTGTGCCCAACAACAAAAAACTTCTGACCCGGCGGCATGCCATGGCCGCGCTTGGCGTCGCGGCTTTGAGCCTGCGCGCTGCGCCGACGCTTGCAAAGGCGACGCTCGGCGATGACGGCATCTACCACATGGACTGGTATCTCGACAGTTTCCTCGATGTGTCCGAGGATCTGACCGGGGCGGCCGCGAAGGGCAAGCGCTTTGCGATCATGTGGGGCCTGAAGGGCTGTCCGGCCTGCAAGCGGATGCACGAGGTGCATATGCAGGACCCGAAGATCGAGGGTTACATCCGCGACAATTTCGAAATCCTTCATCTCAACCATATCGGCGCGCGTGAGGTCACCGACTTCGACGGACGCAAGCGCAGCGAGAAGGCCTTCGGTGAGGCCTATGGCGTCCGTTTCACGCCGACCATTCAGTTTTTTCCCGAGAAGACCGACGGACTTGCCGCACGTAGCGGCCAGGCGCGAGAAGTCGCCCGCATGCCGGGACTGCTGGAGCCGAACGAGTTTCTCGCGATGTTTCGCTATGTGCGCGAGAAGGGTTACGAGTCGTCACCGTTCCCGGAGTGGCTCAAGCGGCAGGCGTGAGGTTTTCTTTTCCCCACAGAGGGGAGATAAACGAGCATCGCGCAATCTCTCTCCACGTCGTCCCCGCGAAAGCGGGGACCCATTGCTCCTCGAAACGTAATTGATGTTGCGTCATCCTGAGGTGCGAGCCGCGCTTGCGGCGAGCCTCGAAGGATGCGCGGCCGCATGTCGCCGTCGTCCTTCGAGGCTCGCAAGTGCTCGCACCTCAGGATGACGGCGATCTGCGCTCTCGTTCGGTGGTTATGGGTCCCCGCTTTCGCGGGGACGACATCGCGTATTTGGCGCGCACTCTACCTAACTCACAGGTTGTCATCACCGGGCTTGTCCCGGTGATCCCGATCAGGTGAGCACGGTGCCCTCGTTATCGGGATGGCCGGAACAAGTCCGGCCATGACAACAGTTTTATGATCCGCGACCTGTTGTCGTCATTCCAGATTCTATTTTCAAACAGCCACGCGTATTTGCTCTCGCGCCATGTGCGAGGTGTGAGCTTTTAGTCGCGCCCCTCAAGCGCGCGCGAGGCCTGCCTCGTTCGCGCCCTCAATATGAGGGGCATGGAGCGCCGCAAGGCGCACCTTTTGTTGTCTCGCTTCCGGCATCGCATGCGAAGCGATGGTCTCCGGAAAGCGCATCGCCTTGCGGCGCTCCATTGCGGGATTTTGGGCGAGGGGACCGTACTTCCGGGTGCGGACGGGAGAGCTAATCATCCCTGATCCGGACGGCTTTCGCCGCCTTCATCCGCGCCGCGTCCAGCCGCGAACGGCAGAGCCACATAGTTGGCCCGGACGGTGACCCCAGCCTCCCGGACAGCGTGTGTGCGTCACACGCGCGCGGGCGCCGCATCCTGCTCCGCTTCATGAGCGCCCTCGAGAAGCGCCCCTCACGAACAGGACATGGCGAACATAAGAGAGGCTCAGAGTGCGGGGATGCGTATCCCCATCACGAAATGTTGCAGGAGGGGTTTCGCCTGTGGAGCGATATCTCACAGTTGTCATCACCGGGCTTGTCCCGGTGATCCCGGTCAGGTGAGCACGGTGCCTTGGTTATCGGGATGGCCGGAACAAGTCCGGCCATGACAATCGCGTAGGTCTTATCTTTATGAGGCAATATCTATTGGTGCTGCGTTTCAAAAATCCAGCTTGTCGCTGATCGCGGCGATGCCGGCCTTGGCGCAGGCCTCGTCCGCGTCGCCGCCCGGTGCGCCGGAGACGCCGATGCCGCCGAGCATGGTGCCGCCGGATTCGATCACCACGCCGCCGCCGATCACCACGACGTTGGGAAGATTGCGCAGGCCCTGCATCGCAGGGGCTTGCGTGGCCGTATTGAGGTCGTTGGTGCTGCTCTTGAAGCTGACCGCGGTCCACGCCTTGCCGGTCGCGGTGGGCGGCGTGTGTGCGCCCGCGAAGCGGTCGCGCAACATCACCTGCGGCACGCCGAAACGATCGACCACGGCGACTGCGACCTGATAGCCGCGCTTGCGGCAATCAGCGAGCGCGGCCTTCGCCGCGTCCAGCGCGATCTCCGGGCTGAGCGATTTGTAGGTGACGGTCGCATCCTGCGCGCGCGCCGGAGCCGAGGCGAGGGCGCAGACAGCCGCCATCGCGAGCAGATAGTGCACCTTCATCTCGTTATCTCCGCCTTGCTTCCAGCCGGTTACTTGTTGACCGGCGATTCCGGATCGAACAGCAGCGCGACGAGATCCTTGATCTGCTGCTCGCTGAGCACCTTGTTGGCCCCAAAGCGCGGCATGTTGGAGCATGCGAACACGGCCTGCGAGTCGTAGATCTTGGTGAAGGCGTTCTTGATCTCATCGGGCGCGTATTTGCGGTCCTTGCCGTAGTTGGTCAGGCTCGGGCCGAGCGTGCCGAAGGAGACTTCGGACTTTTCCAACTGATGGCAGGCGTAGCAGTTGCCGCCCGCGACCGTATCCGGCGGATCGGAGAACTGTCCGCCGCGGCCGTTGTTGGCGACCTTGCGGCCTTCCTTCCAGTCGCCGAGGAATTTTCCATCGGCGGGATAGACAACCTTCGCAAGTTCGCGCTGCACGATCTTGTCGGCTTCCGCCGACGGCACGTTGTTGTGATAGGCGTTGCAGGCCTTCAGCGTCTCGTCCGGAACGATGCGGTCCTGCCATTCTTGCGGCGCCTTGCCGAACGTCGCCTTCACATAGGCATCGACGATCGCCGGGTCCACGGCCTTCGGCGCGGTCTGCGCGGACGCCGCGAAGGGAAGGGCGGTGACAATGCCTGCGGCGAGAGCCAGCGCTGCGATTTTCAAAGATGTTGTCATGATGCGCTCCTCTCTCAACGCTTGATCGACGGGACGTTGATTTCGCCGCCCGCGGCCTGCTTCTGCAGGAACACGGTCAGCGCGGTGAGCGCGTCGGAGGCATATTCAGGCACCGGCCAGCGCTGCTGCCGGTAACAGTCCCACAGGCGATGCTGCATGGTGCGCAGCGCGCCCTGCGACACGCGATAGGTCGGCCAGCTCGCCATGGTTTCCTGCGGCAGCTTGCCGGGCTTCGACAGGTCCGGCAGGCCCTGAAGCCGGATGCGCTTGCCGTCCTCGGAGTGACAGGTGGCGCAGGAGAAATCGTTCACGCCGCCGCGCCGATAGAACAGCGCTTCGCCGACGGCGGCCATTTCCTGCTCTTTCGGATGGCTGAGCGGAACGTCGATCTTCATGCCGCTCGATTTGTTGGCGATGAAGGCAGTGAGATCTTCCATGTCGGACGCGCGGCCGGGGCCGGAAAACCGGCGGGCGATCACGTCCTTGGTGTCGAGGCCCTGAACATTCGTCATGCACCACAGCAGGCGCTGCTCAAGATCCATGACCTTGTCGGCATCCTTGAAATAACGCGGCAGCTTGGCGAACGCGCCTTCCAGCTTGCCCGGGCCTTCGCCGAGATCGCAGGTCTCAAGCGAAACCTCCTTGGTCCCGCGCTTCTGGCCCCAGAGAACCTCGCCGCGATCGACCGCCAGAAAACCGGGGTTGGACATCGGATCGGAAATCATCGCGCGATAGCGCTCGATTTCCTTTTCGCTCGCGTCCTGTGCGTAAACGGGCGCGCTCGATGCGCACATCAAAATGGCAAAGGCGATTGCCGACCGAATCGTGGTCCGTCTCATTCTTGGTCCTCCCCTCCGTCAGGCCGTCTGCGCGGCCCTTTCGGTTCCTTGTCCAGTTCAGCACTGTGAACCGAATACTAGTGTCCCGAATCCGAAGTTCGTTTTACTTCGCAGCACTTTTCGAACGAACTTCGGATTCGAAGGACACTAGATGTTATGAATTCCAGTGTGGTTTTGGTTCGCAAGTCCGCAAAAGTGTGCGCTGCAGAAAAATGCGGACTTGCGAACCACCACACTGGTACATCTTTACATTCAAGAAAAAGAATATAATGATGTGAGCGGATCATGATAGATCAGGCTTGGCATCGTCAAGCGATACTATCGTCAAGGGATGCAAAAGACTCCCGCAGGAGGAATCGTCGATGAATTTGGAGTTCACTGAACCAACGCGCCGTGAAGCGCTGACGCTTGCGGCGATCGCCGGGCTGACCGCTGTGCTCGCGCCGAAAATGGTGTTCGCGGATGAAGCCGCGGTCGCGGCCGAGATCAAGAAGCTTTACGGCGACAAGAAACTCGACAGCGGCAAGATCAAGCTCGACGTCCCCGAGATCGCCGAGAACGGCCTCGTGGTGCCGGTCAATGTCGACGTCGAAAGCCCGATGACCGATTCGGACTACGTGAAGGCGGTGCATGTGTTCGCCGACGGCAATCCGCTGCCCGGCGTCGTCACCTACAAGTTCACGCCGGCCTGCGGCAAGGCCTCCGCATCGACGCGCATGCGCCTCGCGCAGACCCAGAACATCGTCTGCGTTGCGGAGATGTCGAACGGCAGCCTCTACATGACGAAAGCCAATGTGAAGGTCACCATCGGCGGCTGCGGCGGCTGATCGGCGGCTCACAAGAACAACAATCAGGCGAGGAATTTTCCCATGGCAGCACCCACCCCGCGCGTTCGCGTTCCAGCCACGGCGAAGGCCGGCGAACTGATCGAAATCAAGACCCTCATTTCGCACGAAATGGAATCGGGCCAGCGCAAGGACTCGGCCGGCAAGGTCGTGCCGCGCAAGATCATCAACAAGTTCTCGGCGACGTTCAACGGCAAGCCGGTGTTCGAGGCGGACTGGAATCCGGCGATCTCGGCGAATCCGTATCAGTCGTTTTTCTACAAGGCGTCCGAGACCGGCGAGTTCACCTTCACCTGGAAGGATGACGACGGTTCGGAATACACGACCAAGAACAAGCTGACGGTCGGCTGATTTTTTAGCGCGAGTTTCTCGCGCGAGCGCAAAGTTTCTAAAAAACATTCCCTTCGCGAGAAGGGATCAAGGGTGGACCATGATATCGAGGCGGGATTTCCTGCAGGCGACCGCGGCTGCGTCCGCGCTGACGATCGGGAGCGGGCTCGGCTCGCTCGGACGGGTGGCCGCGCAGCAGCGCCTGACGCAGGCCGACATCACGCGGTTCGATCCGCTGGGCACGGTGACCATCCTCTACGTCGCCGACAATCATGCGCAATTGATGCCGCTGTATTTCCGCGAGCCGTCGGTCAATCTCGGCGTCGGCGCGGACAAGGGTTTGCCGCCGCATCTCACCGACGCGGAGTTCCGGAAGTATTTCAACATCGCCGCCGGATCGGCGGATGCCTATGCGCTGACCGCCGATGATTTCGTCTCGCTGGCGCGCAACTACGGCCGCATGGGCGGCATGGACCGCGTTGCGACGCTGATCAATGCGGTGCGCGCCGAGCGCGGCGAGGACAAGGTGCTGCTGCTCGACGGCGGCGACACCTGGCAGGGAAGCTGGACCTCGTTGCAGACCAAGGCGCAGGACATGGTCGATGTCATGTCGGCGCTGAAGGTCGACGCCATGGTCGGGCATTGGGAATTCACCTACGGCGCTGAGCGCGTCAAGGAGATCGCCGAGAAGGCGCCGTTCGCATTTCTCGCGCAGAACATCCGCGACAACGAATGGCAGGAGCCAGTGTTCGAGGCGCGCAAGATGTTCGAGAAGGGCGGCGCGAAGATTGCCGTGATCGGACAGGCGCTGCCGCGCACGGCGGTCGCCAATCCGCGCTGGATGTTCCCGAAATGGGAATTCGGTATCCGCGAAGAGGACATGCAGAAGCAGGTCGACGAGGCGCGCGCCGAGGGCGCGCAGATCGTCGTTCTTCTGTCGCACGACGGCTTCGATGTCGACCGCAAGCTCGCGGGCCGGGTCAAGGGCCTCGACGTGATTCTGACCGCGCATACCCATGATGCGATGCCGGGTCTGGTACGTGTCGGCGATACGGTGCTGGTCGCGACCGGCTCGCATGGCAAGTTCGTCTCGCGTCTCGATATCGAGGTGAAGGACAAGAAGATCGCGGGTGTCCGCTTCAAGCTGATGCCGGTGTTCACCGACGCGATCAAGCCGGATGGCGCAATGACCGCGCTGGTCGAGAAGGTGAGAGCCCCGTTCGCCAAGGATCTGGCGCGTGTGGTGGGCAAAACCGACTCGCTCTTGTATCGCCGCGGTAATTTCAACGGCACCTTCGACGATCTGATCTGCGACGCGATGCTGTCGGAGCGGGATGCCGAGATCGCGTTGTCGCCAGGGTTCCGCTGGGGCGGCACGCTGATTCCGGACAGCCCGATCACATGGGAAGACGTGACCAACGCCACTGCGATCACCTATCCGAACTGCTATCGCAACCAGATGACCGGCGCGCAGCTCAAGGAAATCCTCGAAGACGTCGCCGACAACATCTTCCACCCCGATCCGTACTTCCAGGGCGGCGGCGACATGGTCCGCATCGGCGGCATGGGTTACTCGATCGATGTTTCGAAGCCGATGGGCTCGCGCATCTCCGAATTGACGCATCTGAAATCCGGCAAGCCGATCGAGGCCGCGAAGAGCTACAGCGTCGCGGGCTGGGCCAGTGTCAACGAAGGCACGCAGGGTCCGCCGATCTGGGACGTCGTGTCGGCGCACATCTCGAAGCGCGGCACCGTGAAGGTCGAACCGAACACCGCCGTCAAAGTCTCAGGCGTCTGATGCAGGACATTTCTATGCGCCATCACGCTCAACACATTCACGTATCGAGATAAATAGAAAGGATGCCGCATGAGTGACAAATCATCTGCGGATATTCTCAACCGCCGGAAATTCCTCGGCGCAGCGGGTCTCGCCGGTGCAGGCGCTGCACTCGGCGCGATGCCCGCGATGGCGGAAGGCGCCAAGCCTGATCCGTTGATCACGGACGTACAGGACTGGAATCGCTATCTCGGCGACGGCGTCGACAAGAAGCCTTACGGCGTGCCGTCGAAGTTCGAGAAGAACGTGATCCGCCGCGATGTGCCGTGGCTGACGGCGTCGCCGGAATCCTCCGTCAACTTCACGCCGCTGCACGAACTCGACGGCATCATCACGCCGTCGGGCCTGTACTTCGAGCGGCATCACTCCGGCGTCGCGGAGATCAATCCCGCCGACCATCGTCTGATGATCAACGGCCTCGTGGACAAGCCTTTGGTGTTCACAATGGACGACATCAAGCGCATGCCGCGCATGAACAAGGTCTACTTCCTCGAATGCGCGGCGAATTCCGGCATGGAGTGGCGCGGCGCGCAGCTCAACGGCTGCCAGTTCACCCACGGCATGGTGCACAACGTGATGTACACCGGCGTCTCGCTGAAGACGATGCTGGATGAAGCGGGCCTGAAGCCGAATGCGAAGTGGCTGATGCTCGAAGGCGCGGACGCCGCCGGCATGAACCGTTCGCTGCCGGTCGAGAAGGCGCTGAACGATTGCATGCTCGCGTTTGCGATGAACGGCGAGGCGCTGCGGCCCGAGCAGGGCTATCCGCTGCGCGCGGTGATCCCTGGCTGGGAAGGCAATCTCTGGGTGAAGTGGCTGCGCCGCATCGAGGTTGGCGACCAGCCGTGGCAGACCCGCGAGGAAACGTCGAAATACACCGACCTGCTGGCTGACGGCCGCTCGCGCAAGCACACCTTCATCATGGATGCGAAGTCGGTGGTGACCAATCCGTCGCCGCAGGCGCCGCTGAAACACAAGGGCCGCAACGTTCTGAGCGGGCTCGCATGGTCCGGCCGCGGCACGGTCAAGCGCGTCGACGTCACGATGGATGGCGGCCGCAACTGGCAGACCGCGCGCATCGACGGGCCGGTGCTGGATAAGTCGCTGGTGCGTTTCTATGTCGACTTCGACTGGAACGGTCAGGAGTTGATGATCCAGTCCCGCGCGATGGATTCGACCGGCTACGTGCAGCCGACCAAGGACGAACTGCGCAAGGTGCGCGGCGTCAATTCGATCTACCACAACAACGGCATTCAGACCTGGCTGGTGCGTTCAGGCGGGGAGACTGAAAATGTCGAGATTGGCTAAGCTCGCCGCATTCGCTTTGTTGTGTGGCGCGGCGCTCGCAGTTGCGAACTCGCCAATCGGAGCGCAGCAAATTGCCGCACAGGCCGCCGTGAAGACCTCGCCTAAGCTCGGGCTTGGACGTCCGGCGCTGCCGGACGAAATCAAGGCGTGGGACACCGCCGTGCGGCCGGACGGCAAGGGCCTTCCGCCGGGCAAGGGCACGGTGAAGCAGGGAGACGTGATTTTTCAGGCGCAGTGCGCGTCCTGTCATGGCGAATTCGGCGAGGGCGTAGGGCGCTGGCCGGTGCTCGCCGGGGGCGCGGGGACGCTGAAGGCGGATCGTCCGGACAAGACCATCGGTTCGTTCTGGCCGGACCTGTCCACGGTGTTCGATTACATCCAGCGCGCCATGCCGTATGGCAACGCCCGGTCGCTCTCGAATGATGACGTTTATGCTCTCACAGCCTACCTTCTCAGCATGAATGACGTCATCAAGAACGAAAATTTCGAATTGAATGACAAGAACTTTACGTCCATCAAGATGCCGAATGCGTCAGCCTTTTATGACGACGATCGCGAGACCGCTGAAAAGCAGTTCTGGAAAAAAGACCCGTGCATGAAGGATTGCCGCAGCGCACCGAAGGTGACCGGCCGGGCGATTTCGGTCGATGTGACACCCGACAGCAAGGCCGGACCGAAGGTCGATTGATGAGGCAGCCGTCGGCGAAAGCGCTGCTTTTCGTTCTGACGGCGGGGCTTGCGCTGGACAATGCCGCTGCTGCCGGTGACCGCGAACTGGGACAATATCTGTCGTCGGAATGCGTGACCTGCCATCGTGCCTCGGGCCAGAACGCGCAGGGCATTCCGAAGATCAATGGATGGCCGGAAGACCAGTTCGTCGCGGTGATGAACGCCTACAAGGACAAGCAGCGGGACAATCCGGTGATGCAAACCATCGCAGGGCGTCTCGGGACTGATGACATCGCGGCTCTGGCGGCTTATTTCAGTATGCAGAAATAACGTTTCAACATCGGAGGTTGTCATGACAGACCAAAAGGGTTCGGCGACGCGGCGCAGCGTCATCATCGGAGCCGCCGGCGGTCTGGTTGCGGCAACGGCGCAGGCCGCGCCGCAGTCTGTGTCCATGGCGGACCTGAAGAAGGAAGGCGATGTCGCCTGCCTCTATCATTGCGACTACGGCGACAACGCGCGCTTCGCCCAGACGCTGAACAACATCTCCAATCATTATTCGGTCTACGGCTCCGATCCGTTCGGGCTGCAACTGGTCATCGTCGCGCACAGCGTTTCGGTGAAGTATTTCCTGAGCACACTGGAAGGTACGCCCTGGAAGGACGAGACCATCGATCCGGCGCTGTTCGAGCGCGTCACCGCGCTCGCCAAGAACGGCCTCAAGGTCCTCCTGTGCGAGATCACCTTCCAACGGCTGAAGCTCGACAAGGCCAAGGTGAAGGACGCGCCGTTCATCAGCTTCGTGCCGTCGGGTGTCGCCACGGTCGCGGCGCTGCAATCGAAAGGCTTTGCGTACCTCAAGGTCGGCTGATCCGGCCGGCCTGCTGAATCGGACTTTTCATAAAACATACTGGAGAGACATCATGAGCATCAGTCGTCGGCAGTTGATTTCAGGATCGGCATCGTTCGCGGGCGTCATGATGTTCGGTGCGCCCGCGGTACTCGGGCAGGCCAAGCCGCGTGTCGTGGTAATCGGCGGTGGCGCGGGCGGCGTCACCGCGGCGAAATACATCGCCAAGGACAGCGGCGGCGCGATTGCCGTCACGCTGATTGAGCCCAATGCGAAGTACCAGACCTGCTTCCACAGCAATCTCTATCTCGGCGGCGTGCGGGACTATCCTTCCATCACCCACGGCTACGGCGCGGTGAAGAAGCACGGCGTCACTGTCGTTGCAGACCGGGCGATGAAGATTGATCGCGACAAGAAAGAAGTCATTCTCGCCAACGGCAAGAAGCTGCCCTACGACCGCCTCGTGGTCTCGCCGGGCATCGACCTCAAATACGATTCCGTTCCGGGCTGGTCGCAGGCCGCGGAAGAAAAGATGCCGCACGCCTGGAAGCCGGGCGCGCAGACGCTGCTCTTGAAGAAACGCCTCGATGCGGTGCCCAACGGCGGCGTCATTGTGATGATCGCTCCGCCCAATCCCTACCGCTGCCCGCCGGGTCCCTACGAGCGCGTCTCGATGATGGCTCATGCGCTGAAGAAGGCGCGCAAGGACCGCTCCAAGATCATCGTGATCGATCCGAAGGAAAGCTTCTCCAAGCAGGCGCTGTTTCAGGAGGGCTGGGAGAAGCACTACAAGGGCATGGTCGAATGGCTCGGCCCCAAGGTCCATGATGGATTGAAGTCGGTCGATCCCAAGACCAACACGGTGGTAACCGGGTTCGAGACCTACAAGAACGCGGCGCTGGTCAATGTCATTCCGGCGCAGATGGCCGGGGCGATCGCGCGGGATGCCGGCCTCGCCAACACCACCGGTTACTGCGCCATCGATCCCACCAATATGAAGTCGTCGGCCGATCCCAATATCTACATTCTCGGAGATGCTTGCATCGCCGGCGACATGCCGAAGTCCGCGTTCTCCGCCAACAGCCAGGCCAAGGTCGCCGCCATGATGATCCGGGGCGAACTGGTGTCGGCGCGCACATTCCCGGCGCGCTACACCAATACCTGCTGGAGCATGATCGACACTGACGATTGCGTGAAGATCGGCGGCGCCTACGAGCCCAAGGACGGCAAGATCACCGCATCGTCGACGTTCGTCTCGAAGACCGGCGAGGATGCCGAGTTGCGCAAACAAACGCAGGTGGAAAACATGGGCTGGTATGCCGGAATTACAGCCGATATGTTTTCCTGATATGTTCATCATCGACGGAACCCGCCGCGTCGTGGCGGGTTCCGGTTACGTCTCCCGCCTCACGTTCCCCACCAGCCAGCTTCCTGCCCGCTCCAAAGGTCAAAACAGATGATTGCTCGTTCGCTTGCCGCCGCCTTCGCTCTTGCCGCCGTCAGCTTCGCCGGCACCGCCAACGCACAGGACGTTGCCGCGGGTGAGAAGTCCTTCAACAAGTGCCGCGCCTGCCATCAGGTCGGCGAGATCGCCAAGAACAGCGTCGGTCCCGAGTTGAACGGATTGTTCGGCCGCAAGTCCGGAAGTGTTGCCGCCTACAATTATTCCGACGCCAACAAGAATTCCGGCATCACCTGGGACGATGCGGTGTTCGCCGACTACATCAAGGACCCGAAGGCCAAGATTCCGGGCACCAAGATGGCGTTTGCCGGCATCAAGAAGGAAGATGAGATCAAGGATCTCACCGCTTACCTCAAGCAGTTCGGTGCCGACGGGAAGAAGAAGTAAGCGTCCCTTCAGGCGACTGGCCTTTCAACACATTCAATCGTCATCACCGGGCTTGACCCGGTGATCCACGTTTTGCCTGTAACAGAAGTGAAGACGTGGATGGCCGGGTCAAGCCCGGCCATGACGATCTGTGATAATGTTGTCTGCTACGCCCCGCGCGCCTGCCTTGCCGCCTCGACCATGTTGGTCAGCGCCGACCTGACCTCGGGCCAGCCACGCGTCTTGAGCCCGCAATCCGGATTGATCCAGATCTGCTCCGGCGACAGGTTGCGGCGCGCCTTGGCGATCAGCTCCATCATTTCCGGCACCTCCGGCACGCGCGGCGAGTGGATGTCGTAGACGCCGGGTCCGATTTCGTTCGGATACTTGTAGGTCACGAAGGCGTCGAGCAACTCCATCTTCGAGCGTGAGGTCTCGATCGAGATCACGTCGGCGTCCATCGCGCCGATGGCATCGATGATGTCGTTGAACTCGGCGTAGCACATGTGGGTGTGGATCTGGGTTTCGTCCTTCACGCCGGCTTGCGAAATCTTGAAGCACTCCACCGCCCAGTCGAGATAGGCTTTCCAGTCGCCCTTGCGCAGCGGCAGGCCCTCGCGCAACGCCGGCTCGTCGATCTGGATCACGCCGATGCCGGCCTTTTCGAGATCGGTCACCTCGTCGCGCAGCGCGAACGCGATCTGGCGGCAGACCTGATCGCGGCCGAGATCGTCGCGCACGAATGACCATTGCAGCATGGTGACCGGGCCGGTGAGCATGCCCTTCATCGGCAGCGTGGTGAGCGACTGCGCGTAGGACGACCAGCCCACCGTCATGGGCTTCGGACGCGAGACGTCGCCGAAGATGATCGGCGGGCGGACGTAGCGCGAGCCGTAACTCTGCACCCAGCCGTGCTTGGTGAAGGCATAGCCCGACAGTTGCTCGCCGAAATACTGCACCATGTCGTTGCGCTCGAATTCGCCGTGCACCAGCACGTCGATGCCGATGTCCTCCTGCCAGCGCACGGCTTTCTCGGTTTCCGTGCGCAGAAACGCATCGTAGTCGGTATCGCTGAGCAGGCCCTTGGCGTGGGCGGCACGCGCCTTGCGCACCTGCTCGGTCTGCGGGAACGAGCCGATGGTTGTGGTGGGGAACGAGGGCAGGCCGAGCACCTTGCTCTGGAGCTTCTGCCGCGCGCTGAACGGGCTCGTGCGTTGCGACAGAGCGGGCGAGGTATCAGCCGCGCGGGACGTCACCGCCGGATTGTGAATTTTCGGTGAGGAGACGCGCTTTTTCGCGGCATCATCGGAGGCCGCAAGCTCATTCTTGATGGCATCACGTCCCAACGACAGCCCGCGGCTGAGCGCCGCCAGTTCGCCCATCTTCTGCACCGAGAAGGCAAGCCAGCTTTCCAGATCCGCATCGAGATCAGTTTCCTGGTTGAGATCAATCGGCACGTGCAGCATCGAGCACGACGGCGCAATCTGGATCCGGTCCACGCCGCTGCGCGCGGCGATGGCCTTTCCGGCGAGATCGAGAACCTTTGTAAGGTCGGCGCGCCAGATGTTGCGGCCGTCGATCACACCGAGCGACAGCACGAGATCGGCTGGCACCTTCTTCAGCACCGTTTCGATCTGGCCTTTGCCGCGCACCAGATCGAGATGCACGCCGGCGACAGGCTGGCTCAAGGCCAGGCCCTCGTTATCGCCCAGCGCGCCGAAATAGCTTGCGAGCATGATCTTGATCTTCGGAGCCTTCTGCGCGAACTCGGCAAAGGTCTTGATAATCGCGGTCTTTTCCTCCGCGTCGAGATCAAGCACCAGACACGGCTCGTCGATCTGCACCCAGTCCGCGCCTTCGGCGGCGAGCTTGTTGAGCACCTCGATGTAGACCGGCAGCAGCTTCGGCAACAGCGACAGCCGGTTCTCGCCCTTGCCGAGCTTGAGGAAGGTGACGGGGCCGACCAGCACCGGCCGGGTCTGGATGCCGAGCGCTTTTGCCTCGCGGTATTCGTCGATCGCCTTGGTGGAGGCGAGGGCGAAGGTCTGATCCCTGGCGAATTCCGGCACCATGTAGTGATAGTTGGTGTCGAACCACTTGGTCATTTCCTGCGCGGGCACGCCATGGCCATGGCTATGGCCATGGGTGCAGCCGTCGTCGTGGCCCACATCTTTCTGGCTGCCGCGCGCCATCGCGAAATAGGTCTCGAACGACACCGGCCCGCCGGTCCAGCCGTAGATTTTCGGAATCGCGCCGACCATGGCGCTGGTGTCGAGCACCTGGTCGTAGAGCGAGAAATCGTTCGACGGGATCACGGTGACGCCGAGATCGCGCTGACGCGTCCAGTTGTCGGCGCGGATTTTCGCAGCGGCCTCGCGCAGCGCGGCCTCATCGATCTTGCCGGACCAGAATTTCTCAAGCGCGATTTTCAGTTCGCGGCGTGGGCCGATACGCGGCACGCCGAGCGTGGCGACAGGAATGGAAGCAGTGGAAACAGAACCCGACATTGCAAAACCCCGTGATGTTGGGGCAGGGCCGGACATGCGCGAACAACAGAGACGGCCGGGCCGTTCTCTCGCAAGCGACACACCGGGGCATCCCGCCCGTGGACGTTATGTGATCGCGGCAGGTCTCCTGGCTCACGGGTCGATGCCAGTGTCCGGCCTTCCCGAGGCTTTCGCCTCAGTGGCATCGATGGACGAGGCTCACCGTTTACAGTTGCGGGGGCAGCTCCGGAATTGCGCGATCCAACTGGACCCCGCGCACCGCATTCCCTCTTGGCTCCGGACCACCGATCCGCAGAACCGCGATGGTCAAGTTATGGGAAGCGGCTTGAGCCGGGTCAAAGGGAAAGCTTCCCACTGCGATGACGAGGAGCGACGGGGCGAGGTGCGTGGGCAGAAATGTGATGGCGTCGCCGCCGCTGATTCTTGTCCGTGCGTCTCGGCGGAGGCGTCACGAAACGCCTTGGCCTCTGAAACAGAATCGACGCACTCTGCTCGCGTGCTGAGAAACGCCGATTTCTCGGAGCTTCGGGGATAACGGGGACGCTTGTTAATCTCTTGTTGACTCTTTCGGCCTTATATCACCACATGTAGATGTCACGGTCCGCTGGATGTCAAAATCTAGTGGCTAAGAGGGAAGCCGGTGAACTGCGCTCTGATGCAGCAATTCCGGCGCTGCCCCCGCAACTGTAAGCAGTGAGTTGATTCCGAACGAAGTCACTGATGCCTGATCCGCATCGGGAAGACCGGACTCAGCGACGACCTGCGAGCCAGGAGACCTGCCGCGACACCAAAGAACGTCCACGGGCGGGGTGTCCGGCGGTCGCGTGCTTCGGTGCGTCCGCGCGCCGCGACAACGCGCCTTTCGGCCCAAGCCCCCAAAAAATTGCAACACGCACGGGGTCTGCCGATGTCACTCTCTCTTGAACGCGAAGCCGCCAAATCCGCTCCTCTCATTCAGTTGCGTTCCGAGTCACTGGCCGTCCCTGCCGCCACACCGCCGTTGCAGGTCATTCGCCGCAACGGCACGGTCTCGCCGTTCGACGCGAGCAAGATCTCGATCGCGATGACCAAGGCGTTCCTCGCGGTCGAAGGGCACACCGCAGCGGCGTCGCGCCGTATTCACGAGGTGATCGAGCAACTGACCAACGAAGTGGTGAACGCGCTGACCCGCCGGATCGGCGAGGGACGCACCTTCCATATCGAGGATGTGCAGGATCAGGTCGAACTGGCGCTGATGCGCAGCGAACACCACAAGGTCGCCCGCGCCTATGTGCTCTACCGCGATGAACGTCAGCGCCAGCGTGCCGAAGAGGCGGCCGCCAAACCGGTCAAGACTTCGTCCGAGCCGCAGCTGCATGTGACATTGGGCAACGGCACGCGCGTGCCGCTCGACGTCGATCGCCTGACGCTGATCATTCAGGAAGCTTGCGCAAATCTCGACGGTGTCGATGCCGCGCCGGTTCTGGCCGAGACCCGCCGCAATCTCTATGACGGCATCAGCCAGGACGAACTGGCGCTCGCGGGCATCATGGCAGCGCGCACGCTCGTGGAGCAGGAGCCAAACTACGCTTATGTCAGCGCGCGCCTGCTGCTCGACAAGCTGCGCACCGAAGTGCTCTCGTTTGTCCACGGCACGCCGATCAACGCCACACAGGCGGATATGACGGTACGCTACGTCGAGTATTTCCCGGTCTATGTCAAAAAGGGCATCGAAGCCGAACTGCTCGATCCTGAACTGGCGCGTTATGACCTGAAGCGGATTGCAGCGGCGCTGAAGCCGGAGCGCGATCTCTCGTTCCAGTTTCTCGGTTTGCAGACGCTGTACGATCGCTATTTCCTGCACGAGAACGGCAACCGGATCGAGCTGCCGCAGGCGTTCTTCATGCGCGTCGCCATGGGTCTTGCGATCCGTGAGATCGACCGCGAAGCGCGGGCCATCGAGTTCTACAACCTGCTGTCGTCGTTCGACTTCATGGCGTCGACGCCGACGCTGTTCAACTCCGGCACGCTGCGTCCTCAATTGTCGTCCTGCTTCCTGACCACGGTGGCCGACGATCTCGACGGCATCTTCAAGTCGGTGAAGGACAATGCGCTGCTGGCGAAATATTCCGGCGGTCTCGGCAACGACTGGACCCGCGTGCGCGGCCTCGGCGCCCACATCAAGGGCACCAACGGCGAAAGCCAGGGCGTGGTGCCGTTCCTGAAAGTCGCCAACGACACCGCGATTGCGGTCAATCAGGGCGGCAAGCGCAAGGGCGCGGTCTGCGCCTATCTCGAGACCTGGCATGTCGACATCGAGGAATTCCTCGATCTTCGCAAGAACACCGGCGACGACCGCCGCCGCACCCACGACATGAACACCGCGAACTGGGTGCCGGATCTGTTCATGCAGCGCGTCGAAGCGGACGGCGAATGGACGCTGTTCTCGCCCGACGAGACGCCGGACCTGCACGATCTTTACGGCAAGGCGTTCGCTGCGCGTTACGCGTTCTATGAGGACAAGGCCGCACGCGGCGAGATGCGTGTGTTCAAGAAGCTGCGCGCCACAGACCTGTGGCGCCGCATGCTGACCATGCTGTTCGAGACCGGACATCCGTGGATCACCTTCAAGGACCCCTGCAACCTGCGCTCGCCGCAGCAGCATGTCGGTGTCATCCACTCATCGAATCTCTGCACCGAGATCACGCTGAACACGTCGGACGACGAGGTTGCGGTGTGCAATCTCGGCTCAGTGAACCTGCTCAACCATGTGGGCGAGGGCGGCATCGATCATGCACGGCTGAAGCGGACGATTTCGACCGCGATGCGGATGCTCGACAATGTCATCGACATCAATTTCTACACCATTCCGGAAGCACGCCGCTCGAACCTGCAACATCGTCCGGTCGGTCTTGGCCTGATGGGCTTCCAGGACGCGCTGCATGCGCTGCGGATTCCGATGGCGTCGGACGCCGCTGTCGCTTTCGCCGACACCAGCATGGAAGCGATTTCGTTCCACGCCATTACGGCGTCGGTCGATCTTGCCGCCGAGCGCGGACAGTATCCGTCGTTCAAGGGGTCGCTGTGGAGCCGGGGCATCCTGCCGATCGACTCCATCGAGCTTCTGGCCGATGCACGCGGCGGTCTTGACGTCGATTGGTCGGCAACGCTGGACTGGACGGCGCTGCGCGCGCGGGTGCAGTCGGTCGGCATGCGCAACTCAAACGTGATGGCGATTGCGCCGACCGCGACCATCTCCAACATCTGCGGCGTGGCGCAGTCGATCGAGCCCGCCTACCAGAACCTTTATGTCAAATCGAACATGTCCGGCGACTTCACCGAAGTGAACGAATTTCTCGTTCGCGACCTGAAGGCGCGCGGCCTGTGGGACGAGGTGATGGTCTCCGACCTGAAATACTTCGACGGCAGCGTCGGCTCGATCGATCGCATCCCTGACGATCTGAAGCTGCTCTACGCCACGGCGTTCGAGATCGACAGCACGTGGCTGATCGAAGCGGCGGCGCGGCGGCAGAAGTGGATCGATCAGGCGCAGTCGCTCAATCTCTACATCGCCAATCCGTCGGGCAAGAAGCTCGATCAACTGTATCGGCTGGCGTGGGCGCGCGGCCTGAAGACCACCTATTACCTGCGCTCGCGCAGCGCCACCCATGTGGAGAAATCGACGCTGAAGGGCACCGACGGAAAGCTCAATGCGGTGTCGTCATCGTCGCTGGCTTCGATGCCGGTGAACAAGCCGATCGTCGTGCCGCAGGCCTCGACCGCGCCGGATCTGTCCGATGCGGTGGCGTGCTCGATCGACAATCCCGATTGTGAGGCGTGCCAGTAGTACCGTGTCGTCCCCGCGAAAGCGGGGACCCACACTTCTAATGTGGGTCTGAGTTCAACGAGCCCGCGCCGCCAACACACTTAACTTCAAGTCGATGTTTGCAAAGCACTGGGTCCCCGCTTTCGCGGGGACGACATCGAGATAATACTAGGAACACCCCATGCTCGACTGGTCCGAAACCTCACCGAACAAAGCCATCAATTCGCTTCCGCCCATCCTCACCGGCCAATCTGCCGTAATCGATCAGACCGGCCTTGATCCAACAGGGCTCGGAACCATCGACCGCAAGGGCGGCCGCGTGTCGGTCGACGACAAGGCGATGATCAACTGCCGCGCCGACGTCAATCAGTTGCTGCCGTTGAAATACAAGTGGGCATGGGAGAAGTATCTCGCCGGCTGCAACAACCACTGGATGCCGACCGAAGTCTCGATGCAGGCCGACATCGCGCTGTGGAAATCACGCGATGGCCTGACCGACGACGAGCGCCGCGCCATCAAGCGCAATCTGGGTTTCTTTGCAGCTTCGGAAAGCCTCGTCGCCAACAACATCGTGCTGGCGATCTATCGCCATCTGACCAACCCGGAATGCCGCCAGTACCTGCTGCGGCAGGCATTCGAGGAGGCGGTGCACACCCACACCTTCCAGTACATCGTCGAAAGCCTCGGCCTTGATGAGGGCGAACTGTTCAACATGTACCGTGAGGTGCCATCGATTACCGACAAGGCGGCGTGGGCGCTGAAGCACACGCAGAATCTCGACAACCCGGATTTCAAGACCGGCACTCCGGAGTCGGATCAGGCGTTCCTGCGTGATCTGGTCGCGTTCTACGTGATCTTCGAGGGGATGTGGTTCTACACCGGCTTCGCGCAGATCCTGTCGCTCGGCCGCCGCAACAAGATGGTCGGCATCGCCGAGCAGTACCAGTACATCCTGCGCGATGAGTCCATTCACCTGAATTTCGGCATCGACGTCATCAACCAGATCAAGATGGAAAATCCGCATCTGTGGACGCCAAAGTTCCAGGACGAGGTGCGCGGCATGATCCGCGAGGCGGCCGAACTGGAAGCGGCCTACAGCCGGGACACCATGCCGCGCGGATTCCTCGGCCTCAACGCGGCGCTGTGCGAGCAGTACATGCACTTCATCGCCAACCGCCGCTGCGCCCAGCTTGGACTGACCCGCGTGTTCGACGAGACCGACAATCCGTTCCCGTGGATGTCGGAGGCGATGGACCTGAAGAAGGAGAAGAATTTCTTCGAGACCCGCGTGATCGAGTACCAGAACGGCGGCGCGCTGAGTTGGGAATGAATTGTTAATCTTTGCCGCCGCGCGGTGCCGAAAGCGCGTGCAACCCTCGCAACTGCGCACAATCTTTGCAGGAAACGCCCGTTAAGCGGGCGTTTTTTGCTGCGTGAGGTAGCAATTTACGGGGTGTTATTCAATTTTGTTTACCTTGAGGCACTTTACGCCGGTTGGTGGCCGGCACGTTTGGCATGCAAAGAGAATTTTTGGGGGTTGGGAATGGGCTGGTTCAAAAGCACTCCGGCAAAGCAGAAGACCAATGTCAGCTTTCTCTCCAACCTGCGATTCCGAACCAAGATCATGCTCGGTTTCATCACCGTGCTGGGCATCTCCGCGATCAACATGGGCGTCGCCTATTTCGGCTTTGAGCGCATCGCCGAGGGCGTTCAGTCCTATCAAGGCATCGTCGCCGAGACCGACAGCGCCCGTGACATCGACCGCGAACTCGCGGCGTATCAGCTTCTCGCACGTTATTATGTGACGACCGGCCTTCCCGCCGACGAGGAGGCTGCGCGCGCCGCCGAGAAGAGTCTCGGCGATGCGATCGAGCGCGCGGCCCGGGTCGCCAGCGCCGGAAACCGGAAGAGCGTTCTCAACCTTTCCGCCAGCTACAGCGAATTCGCCGGGCTGTTCGGCGAGGTCATCAAGCTCAAGACCGAGAACGCCGCGATCGCGTCGAACCAG
Organism: Afipia sp.; assembly: GCA_017474385.1. Taxonomy (GTDB): domain Bacteria; phylum Pseudomonadota; class Alphaproteobacteria; order Rhizobiales; family Xanthobacteraceae; genus Afipia. Next base: position 35,672 of record JAFVHU010000046.1, read on the forward strand.
TTGCTCCGGATGGGCAACGTGATCCGCTACAAGTTTGACGATCTGGCGGATACCGCAATTCTCGCCGGTCTGACGTCGATCCAGCAGAACGCGAAGGAACTGGCGACCCACTCGGCGTCCATCACGTCCAACATCAGCAACTACGTCCTGCGTCCCGACGCCGCCGTCGCCAACAGCGTCAATGCCCGCATGCAGCTTCTGAAGAACAGCTTCAGCACGCTGACGGCCGACGACGCGAAGCTCGCCTCGAAGATTGCGGAGATCACCCAGGAACTCGATGCCTACAAGGTGGCATTTACAAAATTCGTGGAGAACACCGCGAAGATCGCAGCACTGTCGACGAAGATGAACGAGGCCGCCTCCGCGGTGACGCAGGAGGCCAAGACCATCAAGGACGGTTTGCTCGCACAGCAAAGCCGGCTTGCGAAGGAATCCGCCGAGGCTGCGCACACCACCGGCACATTCGTGACCATTCTCGGCGGTGGCGGCATCGCGCTCGGCGCGTTCCTCGCATGGATGCTGGGCCGCGGAATTTCGCGGCCGATGATCGGTATGTGCGATGCGATGCGTCAGCTCGCCGGCGGCAATTTCGATGTCGTCCTGCCGGGTCTCGGCCGCAGGGATGAAATCGGCGAGATGGCGGGCGCGGTCGAGGAATTCAAGATGCGCGCCGTCGCCAAGGCGCAGAGCGAGGCGGCGGAACGCGAGGAACATGGCAAGTCCGCCACCGCAGCGCGTAGCGCCGAGCTTCATCGCTTCGCCGACAATTTCGAAACCGCCGTCGGCGGCATCGTGTCGAGCGCGTCGGCGTCGGCAAGCCAGCTCGAATCGTCCGCGACCACCCTGACGCGCACCGTCGAGGCGACCCAGATGCTGTCGGGCAAGGTCGCAGGCGCCTCCGAGGAAGCCTCGTCCAACGTGCAGTCAGTGGCGGCGGCGACGGAAGAGCTCTCGGCGTCCGTCGTCGAGATCGGCCGTCAGGTTCAGGAGTCGAGCCGCATCGCCGCCGCGGCGGTGTCGCAGGCCGAAGCAACCGACGCGCGCATCGCCAAGCTGTCGCGCGCGGCGCAGGAAATCGGCGACGTGGTCAAGCTGATTACGGCGATTGCCGAGCAGACCAACCTGCTGGCGCTGAACGCCACCATCGAGGCGGCGCGGGCGGGCGAGGCGGGACGCGGCTTTGCCGTCGTCGCATCCGAAGTGAAATCGCTGGCAAGCCAGACCGCAAAGGCGACCGACGAGATTTCGTCGCACATCGCCGGGATGCAGAGCGCCACGCAGGAATCGGTTTTCGCCATCAAGGAAATCGGCCAGACCATCGGCCAGATTTCAAAGATCGCCGGCAACATCGCCGCCGCCATCGAGCAACAAAGCAACGCGACAACCGAGATCGCCCGCAACGTCCAGAGCGCCGCAGGCGGCACGCTGGAGATCGCGGAGGGCATCTCCGAGGTCAACCGCGGCGCAAGCGAGACCGGCACGGCGTCGGGCGAAGTGCTGAATTCGGCGCAGACGCTGGCGGTCGAAAGCACGCGCCTGCGTCAGGAGCTCGATCGCTTCATGGCGAATATCCGCGCGGCGTGATGTCTTCCCCAACCTCGCCCCGTTCTTACGGGGAGAGGTCGGATTGCAAAGCAATCCGGGTGAGGGGCTTTCTTAGCGAGTAAAAATGCCCCTCACCCCACCCCTCCCCCCGCAAGCGGGGAGAGGGAGCAAATCGCGGTAATCATTCAAATCCATAGCGCGCAGGCACGCGCATATGAAACTCTAATACGCATCCTTCTTGGCGCGTGCGTCTTTCGCGGTCTGCACGAGATTGAGCTGCTGCTCGATCTTGCCGAGCGCGTTTGCGAACTCCTTCCGCTCGGCCGCCGTGAGGCATGACAGGATGTCCTGTTCCTTGCGGAGCAGGCGGGGAATAAGCTCCTCATAGAGCGCGTGGCCCTTGCGGGTGAGCTGCAAGGCAAGCTCGCGGCGGTCATCGACATTCTCGACGCGTTCGATCAGTTGCTGTTCCAGCAGGTGGGCGACGGCGCGGCTGATGGTCGATTTATGCGTCCGCGTGCAATAGGCGATATATTGCGCCGTGCAGGCGTCATCGCGGAAACCGAGCGTCGCCATCACCCGCCATTCGGGAATATCGAGGCCGTAGCGCTCGCTATACTCGCTGGAGAGTTCCGCGCTGACCTCCGCGGCCAGCCGGTTCAGCCGGAACGGCACGAATTTGAAAAGATCGAGCTTGGTCAAGGAAAACGTCCATTTTGGCCAGGGGCGGGTCTGGTCCAGTTGGTTGCAGTTGCAACGATAATAGCCTTGGTCTATCCTGATGGCCAGAGCTTCGTTCAAGAAGCCCGCAACGGGTGAATTAGCCAAATCAGGGACGAGACGTGCCGGTATCACGGATTATTCAGTTCGGCTATCGCCGCCATTCCGATCAGGATCGGACGGCGGCGGATGCTGCGCGTCACCCGGTGGTGGTGGTCGGGGCCGGCCCGGTCGGGCTGACGCTGGCGATCGATCTGGCGCAGCGGGGACACAGCGTTGTGCTGCTCGACGACGCGGATCGCATCGGCGACGGCTCCCGCGCCATCTGCTTCTCGAAACGTTCGCTGGAACTGTGGGACCGTCTCGGGGTCGGCGAGCGCATGGTGGAGAAGGGCGTGGTCTGGAAGGTCGGCAAGATCTTCCTGAACGACGACATGCTCTACCGGTTCGATCTGTTGCCGGAAGACGGCCACAAGATGCCGGCCTTCATCAATCTCCAGCAGTATTATGCCGAAGCCTTTCTGGTCGATCGCGTTCAGGAATTGCCGCAGGTCGACCTGCGCTGGCGAAACAAGGTCGTCGGCCTCGACCAGCGCAACGATCATGTGGTGCTGGCGATCGACACGCCGGACGGGCGCTATCACCTCAAGGCAGATTATGTTGTCGCCTGTGACGGCGCGCGCTCGGCGCTGCGCGGCTTTGTCGGCGCGGAATTCACCGGTGAGGTGTTCGAGGATCAGTTTCTGATCGCCGACGTCAAGATGACCGCGGAATTTCCGACCGAGCGCTGGTTCTGGTTCGATCCGCCGTTCCATTCCGGCCAGTCCGCGCTGCTGCATCGTCAGCCGGATGACGTCTGGCGGATCGATCTGCAACTCGGGCCGGATGCCGATCCCGCCGTCGAGCGGCTGCCGGAGAATGTGCGGCCACGGATCGAGCGCATGCTGGGCCATGCGAAGTTCGATTTCGAATGGATTTCGATCTACAAGTTCCAGTGCCGCCGCATGCAGCGCTTCGTCCATGAGCGCGTGATCTTCGCCGGCGATTCGGCGCATCAGGTGTCGCCGTTCGGTGCGCGCGGCGCGAATTCCGGGCTTGAGGACGCGGAAAATGTCGCGTGGAAGCTGTCGCTGATCCTGCGCGGCGATGCGCCGGTGTCGCTGCTGGGTAGCTACGAGATCGAGCGCAGTGCCGCTGCGGACGAAAATATCCGTGCCTCGACCCGCTCGACCGATTTCATTGCGCCACACTCGAAGCAGGAGCGCCGGATGCGGCAGGCGGTATTGAGGCTTGCGAAGGAAACCGAATTCGCCAAGCGCATGGTCAACGGCGGTCGTTTGTCGACGCCGTCGATTTATAACTCCCCGCTGTCGACACCGGACACTGACGTCTGGGCCGCGGGTCCGCGTCCGGGCGCGCAGATGATCGACGCGCCGCTGGCGGCCGCAAGCGGCGAGCCGATCTATCTCACTGAGGCTTTCAGGCGGGGCGGCGGGGGCTTTGTCCTGCTGCAATCGGGAACCAATGGCGGCGACCGGCCGGGTTGTCATTCCATCCATATTGGCGAAAGCGCTCCGCTGCGCGATGCGTCGGGACTGTTTGCGAAGCGGTACGATGCATCCGAGGGCGCAGCCTATCTGCTGCGGCCGGATGGTTATGTCGCGGCGCGCTTCCGGAAGCCGACGCAAGAGGCTGTGGGAGCCGCCATCGCACGCGCCAGCGCGCAACCAAGGGCCGTGCCATGACACTCTCGACGCAATCGAATTTCACCGATCCCGACACCGCCTATCGGCTGGTGGTGGAGGCGCATCGCGGCCTCCGCGATGAGGACAGCGTATCGCTGGATACGGCGCTGGTTTTGATTCTGGCCAATCATATCGGTGATGTTGAGGTGCTGCGCGAAGCGATTGCGCTGGCGAAGCGCCAGCTCGGCCAAAGCGGCAAAACGAATTCAGAAAAGGACGCAAAATGAGCGCAAAGGGTTTCGCCTCGACCGGAGACATGACGGAGAAGAAAATCACTTTCTCCGAAATCGGCCCGGACATCTATGCCTTCACCGCGGAGGGCGATCCCAATACGGCGGTGATCGTCGGCGACGATGGCTGCATCGTGTTCGACGCGCAGGCGACGCCGGCGATGGCCAAGAGCGTGATCGAGCGCGTCAAGACCGTAACTGACAAGCCGATCAAATATGTCGTGCTGTCGCATTATCATGCCGTGCGTGTACTCGGCGCGTCGGCCTACAAGGCGCAGGGAATCGTGGCTTCGTCCGAAACCCAGCGGCTGATCGTCGAGCGCGGCAAGCAGGACTGGGACTCCGAGTACGGCCGGTTTCCACGTCTGTTCCAGGATGCCGAAAGCATTCCCGGACTGACCTGGCCGACAATCACCTTCGATACCGGCATGACGCTCTATCTCGGCAAGCGCGAGGTGCAACTGATGCATCTCGGCGCGGGTCACACGTCGGGCGATATCGTGGCCTGGGTGCCTGATGCGCAGGTGATGTGCTCCGGCGACCTGATTGAGTTTCATTCAGCCTGCTATTGCGGCGATGCGCTGCTGCGCGAGTGGCCGCTGACCCTGAACGAAATCCGCGAGTTCAATCCGAAGGCGGTCGCGCCCGGACGTGGCGACGCGCTGAAGGGCACAGCGACGGTGAACGAGGCTATCGCCATGACGCGCGACTTCGTCGGCTCCCTGTACGGTGCGGCGGAACTGGCGGTGGCGAAGGGGCGTTCACTCAAGGAGACCATGGCCGCGACCCGCGAGGTGATGGACCCGAAGTTCTCCTCCTTCGCGATCTACGAACACTGCCTGCCGTTCAATGTCTCGCGCGCCTACGACGAGGCATCCGGGATCGACGATCCGGTGATCTGGACCGACAAGCGCGACCGCGAAATGTGGGCTGCTCTGCAAGGAGGATAGTGCGATGAACGTCAACACCGCTCCTGGCGCTGTGAATCGCAACGCCGTCAATGTCACGCCGGGCTATATGTCCGGCTTCGGCAACAGCTTCGAGACCGAGGCGCTGGCCGGCGCCTTGCCCATCGGCCGCAACTCGCCGCAGCGCTGCGCCTACGGGCTCTATGCCGAGCAACTCTCGGGCTCGCCGTTCACTGCGCCGCGCGGCACCAACGAACGCTCGTGGCTGTATCGCATCCGCCCGTCGGTGAAGCACTCGGGTCGCTTTACCAAAGTGGATGCGAAGCACTGGCGCACCGCGCCGTGCACCGAATACGACATGCCGATCGCGCAACTGCGCTGGGACCCGGTGCCGATGCCGAAGGAAGATCAGACCTTCCTGCAAGGCGTCTACACCATGACCACGGCGGGCGACGCCAACACCCAGGCCGGCATGGCGGCGCACATCTATCTCATCACCAAATCGATGGTGGATCAGCATTTCTACAATGCCGACGGCGAACTGATGTTCGTTCCGCAGGACGGCAACCTGCGCATTGTCACCGAGTTCGGCATTATCGACATTGAGCCCGGTGAGATCGCCGTGATCCCGCGCGGCGTCAAATTCCGCGTTGAAATTCCGGGTGGTCCGGCGCGCGGTTATCTCTGCGAGAATTATGGTGGCGCGTTCACGCTGCCGGAGCGCGGACCGATTGGTGCGAACTGTCTGGCGAACTCTCGCGATTTCCTGACTCCGGTGGCGGCCTATGAGGACAAGGAGACGCCGACCGAGTTGTTCGTGAAGTGGGGCGGCTCGCTGTTCGTGACCAAGCTGCCGTATTCGCCCATCGACGTGGTGGCGTGGCACGGCAACTATGCACCGTACAAGTATGACCTGCGCACGTTCTCGCCGGTCGGCGCCATTGGTTTCGATCATCCCGATCCGTCGATCTTCACCGTGCTGACCTCGCCGTCGGAAACGGCGGGCACCGCGAATATCGACTTCGTGATCTTCCCGGAGCGCTGGGCCGTGGCGGAGAACACCTTCCGTCCGCCGTGGTATCACATGAACATCATGTCGGAGTTCATGGGGCTGATCTACGGCGTCTACGATGCAAAGCCGCAGGGCTTCGTGCCGGGCGGCATCAGCCTGCACAACATGATGCTGCCGCACGGGCCGGACCGCGAGGCGTTCGATCACGCCAGCAACGGCGAGCTGAAGCCTGTGAAGCTCACAGGTACCATGGCCTTCATGTTCGAGACGCGGTTTCCGCAGCGCGTGACCGAATATGCCGCGACCACCAGCGCGCTGCAGGATGACTACGCCGATTGCTGGCAGGGGCTGGAGCGCCGCTTCGACCCGTCGAAGCCTTGAGCGGTTTCGCATGAGTGACGCTGTTCTTTACGGTTACTTCCGCTCGACGGCGGCCTATCGCGTGCGCATTGCGCTCGGTCTCAAGGGACTGAGCGCGGATCACCGCTTCGTCCATCTGCGCAAGGGCGAGCAGACGCAGCCCGCTTATCGCAAGATCAATCCGGCCGGCCTCGTGCCGTACTGGATCGACGACGATCTCGAACTGGCGCAGTCGATTGCGATCATCGAATACCTCGATGAGATGCATCCGCAGCCGCCGCTGCTGCCGCCGGACGCGAAGGGGCGGGCGATTGCCCGCGAGATTGCGCTGGTGGTCGCGAGCGATATTCATCCCATCGGCAACTTACGCGTGCTGAACCGACTGATCGACATGGGCGTCGATGAGGCAACGCGCGCGGCGTGGTCGAAGCACTGGATCGAGACCGGCTTCGATGCGGTTGAAGCGCGGCTGGCGCATCTGCCGGGACCGTTCGCGCTTGGCGACAAGCCGACGCTGGCGGATATCTGCCTTGTGCCGCAGGTCTTCAACGCGCGCCGTTTCGGCGTCGATCTGACACCTTACAAGCGTATCGTGGCGCTGGATGCCGCCGCTGCAAAACTCGACGCCTTTGCCGCCGCCGAACCGGGCCGCCAGCCCGACGCCGAATAACGGATGGATACAATGCACCCCAACGATCCCAAGCTGCGCTCTTTCATCCAGGTCGATCCCTCGTCGGATTTTCCGATCCAGAACCTGCCCTATGGCGTGTTCTTCACACCGGAGCAGCCGGATCTGCGCGTCGGCGTGGCCATCGGCGATTTCGTTCTTGATCTTGCGGTGCTGGAAGCGGCGGGCCTGCTGCGCGTGCATGGTGCGACGAATGTCTTCAACAGTCCGTCGCTCAATGCCTTCATGGCGCTCGGTCCGAAGGTGTGGACCAAGACCCGCGCCCGTATCAGCGAACTGCTGCGGCATGACAATCCGGAACTGCGCGACAATGCGGATCTGTGCAAACGCGCGCTGGTTCCGCAGAATTTCGCGGACATGCACATGCCGATCGCCGTGCAGGGTTTCACCGACTTCTATTCGTCGAAGGAACACGCCACCAATGTCGGCATCATGTTCCGCGGCAAGGACAATGCCTTGATGCCCAACTGGCTGTCGATTCCGATCGGCTACAACGGCCGTGCATCGACCGTCGTGGTGAGCGGCACGCCGATCCGCCGCCCGCGCGGACAGCTCAAGCCGCCGACGGCGGAGCAACCGACCTTCGGCCCCTGCAAGCGGCTCGATTTCGAACTGGAGATGGGCGTTGTCATCGGGCAGGCGTCCGCCATGGGCGAGATGCTCACCGAGAAGCAGGCCGAGGAGATGATCTTCGGATTCACGCTGCTGAACGACTGGAGCGCGCGCGATATCCAGGCGTGGGAGTATGTGCCGCTCGGGCCGTTTCAGGCAAAAGCCTTCGGCACCTCGATCAGCCCGTGGATTGTGACCCGCGAAGCGCTGGAGCCGTTTCGTGTCAATGGTCCGGCGCAGGACCCAAAGCCGCTGCCGTATTTGCAGCAGAAGGGCGCACACAACTACGATCTGCAACTCGCGGTCGATCTCAAGACTGAAGCAATGCAAGAGTCAGCCGCCATCTGCCGCACCAACTTCAAATACATGTACTGGTCGTCGGTGCAGCAGCTCGTTCATCACGCCTCATCAGGCTGCGCGATGAATGTCGGCGATCTTTTGGGCTCAGGGACGATCAGCGGCCCCGAGAAGAGCGAGCGCGGCAGCATGCTCGAATTGAGCTGGGGCGGTACCGAGCCGCTCGATCTCGGCAATGGCGTGCAGCGCTCGTTCCTCGAAGACGGCGACTCGCTGACCATGCGTGGCTGGTGTCAGGGCAACGGCTATCGCATCGGCTTCGGTCAGGTCGAGGGGACGATCCTTCCGTCGCTGTAGACGTTCGATCCGTTTTCAGATTTATCCGCCGTCATGCCCGGGCTTGTCCCGGGCATCCACGTTCTGGGGATGCTTCTGTTAGACGTGGATGGCCGGGACAAGCCCGGCCATGACGAGATTGGAAATCGCATTATGAATTTGTGAGCTTCCGTATCGGCAGCTTGCGCGTGGTCTTCAGGCGGTCGAGCACGATCGACGAGCGCACATGCGCGACGCTCTCATGCGGCATCAGCAAATTGTTGACAATGTCGGACAGGCTCTTGAGATCGCTCAGCACCACTTTCAGCAGATAGTCAGCGTCGCCGGTCAGCGAATAGGCTTCCTGGATTTCATCCACGCGCCGCATCAGGTCGCGAAAGCGCTTGGCGTTGTTCGGCGAGTGCGTCGCCAGCGTGATCTGGATGAAGGCCAGCACGTTGAAGCCGAGCGCTTCGCTGGCAAGGTCGGCGTGATAGCCGGCGATCACCTTCTCGTCTTCCAGCCGCGTGCGGCGGCGTGAGCATTGCGACGCCGACAGACCCGCGAGATCGGCGAGTTGCTGATTGGTCAGGCGGCCGTCATCCTGAAGCGCGGCGAGGATTTTGAGGTCGAAACCATCCAGCGAAGTCATGCGCGAAAGCCCTCTCATATGCACGATATGTGCACAATTTTGGCATATCGCGCCTCATTATGCACGCCTGTTGCATCAAAAGCGGCTCATGATCGCCTCAAGATCAGCAGGAATCGCCAGCGAAGAAGACTGGCAAGAGGAGATCGCCATGGGTCCGTTTCCGCACGATGCACCGGCCGCCGTTATTTCCGAACACAACCCGATGGGTACCGACGGCTTCGAGTTCGTCGAATACGCCCATCCCGAGCCGGAAAAGCTGCACGCGCTGTTCCGCCTGATGGGGTTCACGGCGGTCGCCCGCCACAAGACCAAGGCGATCACGGTCTATCGCCAGGGCGACGTGAACTATCTCGTTAACGAGCAGCCCGGCACCCATGGCTACGATTTTGTCGCCGCGCATGGTCCGTGCGCGCCGTCGATGGCGTTCCGCGTGGTCGATGCCAAGCGCGCCTATGAGCGCGCGCTCTCGCTCGGCGCGGAGTCGGCGGATGAGACGACCGCGCGCAAGACGCTGGACGTTCCGGCGATCAAGGGCATCGGCGGCAGCCTGTTGTATTTCGTCGATCGCTATGGCGCGAAAGGCTCGGCCTACGACACCGAATTCGACTGGCTCGGGCTGAAGGACATTCGTCCCGACGGCGCGGGGCTGTTCTATATCGATCATCTGACCCACAACGTGCATCGCGGCCGCATGGATGTGTGGACCGGCTTCTACGAGAAGCTGTTCAACTTCCGCCAGATCCGCTTCTTCGACATCGAGGGCAGGGCGTCCGGTCTGTTTTCGCGCGCGCTGACCAGTCCCGACGGCAAGATCCGGATTCCGATCAACGAGGACGCCGGCGATTCCGGGCAGATCGAGGAATATCTCAACACCTATCGCGGCGAAGGCATCCAGCACATCGCATGCGGTGTGAAGGACATCCATCACACCATCGAGAAGCTTCGCGCGGACGGGCTGCCGTTCATGCCCGCGCCGCCGGAAACCTATTTCGAGAAGATCGATACGCGCCTGCCCAAGCACGGCGAGGATGTCGCGCGGCTTCAGAAGAACGGCATCCTGATCGACGGCGAGGGCGTGGTCGATGGCGGCCACACCAAGGTGCTGCTGCAGATCTTCTCGGCCAACGCGATTGGCCCGATCTTCTTCGAGTTCATCCAGCGCAAGGGCGACGACGGCTTCGGCGAAGGCAACTTCAAGGCGCTGTTCGAGTCGATCGAGGAAGACCAGATCCGGCGCGGCGTGCTGTCGGTGGACAAGAAAAGCGCGGCGTGAATTTTCTCCCTCTCCCCGTTTACGGGGAGAGGGTTGGGGTGAGGGGGAATATGATCTGCACCATAAGCCCCTTACCCGGCTTGCCATAGCGCGTCGAAGACGCGCTATGGCAATCCGACCTCTCCCCGCCTGCGGGGAGAGGTGAAGGCACGCTCGTAATGACGATCGATACTGGCGGGCTTAAGTCTTGGCTTGTGCCGGTGCCGCCGTTCCCGAGCGCTTCAGGTTGAGCAGGTTGCCGGTCAGGATCAGCGCCGCGCCGACGACGGTCGCGGCGTCGAGACGCTCCGAATAGAGCAGCCAGCCAAGCGTCGCCGAGAGCGGCACGCGAAGAAAGTCCATCGGCACCACCACCGTTGCGTCGGCATAGCGCATCGCCTGCGCGAAGCAGTAGTGCGAATACGTTCCGCAGAACGCGATCACAAGAATCCACGGCCAGACATGAGCCGATGGCCAGTGCCAGGTGTAGACCGCCGGGACCAGCCCGATGGCTGATTGGATCACCAGCATCCAGAAGATGATGACGAGGACCGTATCGGTGCGGGTGAGGGATTTCACCATCACGATTGCGGCGCCAAAACCCATCGCGGCCAGCACCATGATCAACTGGCCCGGACTGATCTGCGCGGCGCCGGGCTGCACGATGACGACCACGCCGATCAGTCCCAGTACGATCGCGAGCACTTTCCAGACGTTCAGGCGCTCGCCGATGAAACTGACGGCCAGCAGCGCGGTCCAGATCGGCATGGTGAATTCGATGGCGACCACCTGCGCGAGCGGGATCAGCGTCAGCGCCAGAAACCAGCCATACTGCGCGGCGTAGTGGACGATGTTGCGGACGATATGCGTGAGCGGCCGCGATGTTTTCATGCGCGCGAGGCCGCCGCTCACGTGGATCAGCGGGTAGAGCATCAGCAGGCCGATGACCGAACGCATTTCCATGATCTGAAACACGTTGAGTTCACGGGTGGCTTCGCGCCCGGCGACCAGCAGCACCAGCATCAGGGTCAGCCAGCCGGCCATCCAGCCGGCGGCCTTCGCATTGGAAGGCTGCATCGCAACGACCGATTGCGTCACATGCGCCCCCGTGCTGCACCGCAAATCAACATCGCAGGTCCCCCGATCTGGTGTGGTGGTTCGCAAGTCCGCATCACTTTCGCAGCACGTTCTGTTTTGCGGACTTGCGAGCCAAAACCACACCAGAATTATAGGTTTCTGGTGTCCTTTCGAATCCGAAGTTCGCCTAAGTGGGCGCTGCAAAATGAAGCGAACATCGGATTCGGGACACCAGTGGATGGCCTGCTTACGCAATCTCTTTTCAGCCCGCAACATCGCGAAACTCGCAGCAGGCCCGTCAAGTTTGCATTGTGAATCGGCCACTGAGTCTGCAACCATCGGGGCGAGCGGGGCGTCAGTTCCTGCCGTAAAACAAGCAAAACGAGAGGACACGCCTTGATCGATCCCGCCTCATTGCCGTTCGATACCGAGACCATGCTGACGGGCCTGCGCCCGTGGATCGAATGCGAAAGCCCGACCTGGGATGCCACCGCGGTCAACCGCATGCTTGAACTTGCCGCGCGTGACATGGCGATCAGCGGCGCCACGATTGAGACCATTGCCGGACGGCAGGGCTTTGGCGGCTGCATCCGCGCGCGGTTTCCTCACCCAAAGCAGGGGCAGCCGGGCATCCTGATCGCCGGGCATATGGACACGGTTCATCCGATCGGGACGCTGGAAAAACTGCCGTGGCGGCGCGAGGGCAGCAAATGCTACGGCCCCGGAATTCTTGATATGAAGGGCGGCAACTACGCCTCGCTCGAAGCGATCCGGCAACTGGCCAAAGCGTCGATCACCACACCGCTGCCAGTGACGGTTCTGTTCACGCCTGACGAGGAAGTCGGAACGCCGAGCACGCGCGACATCATTGAAGCCGAAGCTGCGCGCAACAAATACGTGCTGGTGCCGGAGCCGGCGTTCAAGAATGCCGGCGTCATCACCGGCCGCTACGCGATTGCGCGGTTCAATCTGGAAGCGGCTGGCAAGCCGAGCCACGCCGGCGCAACGCTCGCGGCGGGCCGCTCGGCGATCCGTGAGATGGCCCGGCAGATCATCGCCATCGACGGCATGACCGGCGATGACTGCACTTTCAGCGTCGGCGTGGTGCATGGCGGGCAGTGGGTCAACTGCGTGGCCTCGAGTTGCCGCGGCGAAGCGCTGAGCATGGCGAAACGTCAGGCCGATCTCGACCGCGGTGTCGAGCGAATGCTGGCGCTGAACGGCACATCAAACGATGTCACATTCAAGGTGACGCGCGGCGTGACGCGGCCGGTCTGGGAGCCGAATGCCGGCACCATGGCGCTTTATGAACAGGCGCGCGCGGTGGGCGCGAAACTCGGCCTCGATCTGATCCAGGGCAGTTCGGGCGGCGGTTCCGATGGAAACTTCACCGGGGCAATGGGCCTGCCGACGCTCGATGGTCTCGGTGTTCGCGGTGCGGACTACCACACGCTGAACGAGCATATCGAAGTCGATAGCCTGGTCGAACGCGGAAGGTTGATGGCCGGTCTCTTGGCCAGCCTGCAATGATTTGCCAAGATGAGCCGCGCGCTCAGGCTTTGTCATAATTATCATACGAACGGGATGACGCCGCATGTCCAATATCGAGCTGATCGAAAGCTATACTGACGAACTCATTGCCATCCGCCGCGATCTTCATGCTCATCCCGAAATCGGCTTCGAGGAGCATCGCACGTCCGGCATCGTCGCGGAGAAACTTGCTAGCTGGGGCATCGAGGTGCATCGCGGTCTCGGCGGCACCGGCGTCGTCGGTCTCTTGAAAGGCAAGGGCAACGGCAAAAAGCGGATCGGCTTGCGCGCCGACATGGACGCGCTGCCGATGGAAGAAAAGACCAATCTGAGCTGGCGCTCGACCATTACCGATCGCTTCCACGGCTGCGGCCATGACGGCCACACCACCATTCTGCTCGGCACCGCGCGTTATCTGGCCGAGACGCGCAACTTCGACGGCACCGTGGCTTTTATTTTCCAACCCGCCGAAGAGGGACTTGGCGGTGCGCGTGCGATGATCAAGGACGGCCTATTCGAGAAGTTTCCGCTCGATGAGGTTTATGGGCTGCACAACGCGCCGCAGCTCAATCCGGGTCAGGTCGCGGTCTTTCCGGGGCCGAGCATGGCCTGCGCGGATTTCTTCGACATCACCATCACCGGTTATGGCAGCCACGGCGCGATGCCGGAAATGTCGCGCGATCCCGTGGTGATCGCAATGACGCTGGGTCAGGCGTTGCAGACCATCGTCAGCCGCAATGTCGATCCGCTCAAATCCGCGGTGCTGTCGATCACGCAGATTCATGCGGGCTCGGCCTACAACGTCATTCCGGGCGAGGCGACACTAGCCGGCACCGTGCGCACCTTTTCCGAGAAGGTCCGCGAACAGATCCGCGACCGGATGCGCACCATCGCGGCGGGCATGGCCGCGGCGTTTCAGGTCGAGATCAAGGTCGAGATTCGCGACATCTTCTCGGTGCTGATCAATCACGAGGCGCAGGCGCATTTCGTGGCGGATGTGGCGCGGGATGTTGTCGGCAACGACAATGTGCTGACGACGCCGACGCCGAAAATGGGCAGCGAGGATTTCGCCGACATGTTGTTGAAGGTGCCGGGCGCCTATTTCTGGCTGGGCCACGAGGGATCGGTGCCGCTGCACAATCCGGGTTTCATCCTTGACGACGGAATCCTGCCTGTTGGCGCAAGCCTGTTCTCGCGCATCATCGAGCAGCGGATGCCGATGGTGGCGTGAAGATTGGATCCGTCATCCTGAGGTGTGCGCTCTCGCGCGCCTCGAAGGATGACGGTGCAATGGAAATGCCGCCGCCCTTCGAGGCCTCCGCTTCGCTACGGCTCCTCAGGGTGACGGCATCCTAGCTGTCGGAAGTTTGCGCGAATAGCTGCCGGACCAGCGTCGTCAGCCGGCCCGTGGGGGAAGCCAGTTCATCCATCATGGTGAAATGGTTCGCCTTCGGGATTTCCTCATAGATCACCGGCAAGCCATACGTCGCGCGATGTGCGGCGTAGTCGGCGGACTGCTTGCGCAGCAACGGTAATTCTCCGCTTCCCGCCACGATGACGAGCGGCTTGTTCACGCCGCCGGGATTTCGCATCGGCGAGTTGCGCTGGATCGTTGCGTCATCGAGATTGAGTTTGGCATTCAGATAGCTGTGGCTGATCGGCTCCAGATCATAAATGCCGCTGATCAGAAGCCCGGCCTTGATATGGGGATGGCCGAGCGACATCGATGATAGGTGCCCGCCGGCCGACCAGCCCGATACGATCATCTTGTTCGGGTCGCCGCCTAACGTGGGCAGTTCGGTCACAAGGTAATCGATGCCGGTGCGAACCTCGTCCACGATCTGATCGAGGGTGGCATCGGGCGCGAGCGTATAGCCGATCAGGGCGACGTTGATGCCATGAGCCATCGGGCCCGCCGCGCAGAAGGTGAAGTTCTCCTTCGCGCGCGTCTGCCAGTAGCCGCCGTGAATGAAGACCAGCGTTGGGCCGCCGTCTCTTGCTTTCAGGAAATCGATCCGGTTGCGGTCGCGCGGTCCGTAGCGAAGATCGAGGGATTGCGGATGCCGGGCCCGCATCTCTGCGGAAAGACGATCCCACTCCGCAATAATGGACGCGGTCTCGGACACATGAAGCGTGTTGTTGAAGCCGAGATCGAGCTGTTCCTGCGTCAGCTTGCGCCAATCCGGTGCATCGATGGGCGCGCTCATGAGAACATCTCCGGTTTCATCGTTTCGTGATGATCGCAACTGCCAGGCATCGGCGCAACCCGCTTGTTTATTGTCGGAGCGCAGGGACGACGAGAAACGGGATCATGCCGAGGATCACGCTGATCAGGGCAAACAGCAGCAGCGCATCGTAATTTCCCGTCATGTCGTGGATCAGGCCGCCGGCCCATGAGCCGAACGCCGAGCCAAGACCACTGCCGATGACAATCGTTCCATAGATCGTGCCGACGCGCTCGCCGCGGAAAATCTTCATCGCGGTTGCCGTGATCAGCGGGCCGCGCGAGCCGATCATGCTGCCGAATATCACGACGAACGCGGTCAGAAGCCAGAAATTAGGATACGATTTCAGCAGCCAGAGCAGGCCGATGCCGATGATCGACAGGGCATAACTGAACAGCACCGAGCGGCGGCGGCCGATAACTCCGTCGAGCCAGGTAACGCCGAGCATGCCGAACAGCAGCACCACGCCGCTGAATCCCCATGCGGTCGCGGCCTGCAGCGGCGGGAATCCGGCGTCGACCAGATAGGCGACGATCTGGGCCGAGAGCGCGAACATGCCGACAGCGGTGAAGAAGAATGTGCAGAACAGCGCCCAGAACGCGTGATGACGCATGGCGCTGAGCAACGTCCAGCCTTCGTCAAGGACTTCGGCGGCCGTGCTCCTGGCCAGCGTGACCGAACCCGACGCGAACAATTTCCACGGCAGCAACAGCAGCGGCACTAGCAGGATCAGCGCGGTCCCGCCGAAGATCTGATACGCGCCGCGCCAGCCCACGCGGTCGATCAGAACCTGCGACAGCGGCAACAGGATCAGCACGCCGGCGCCGGTCGCGGAGTAGACCACGGCCATCGCGGTCGGCAGTTTCGGGCCGAACCACCGGCCCAGCAGGATCGAATTCGGGACGTTGCCGATACAGGCGATGCCGAAACCGGCGCACAGGCCGAGACTCACCTGAAACTGCCAGAGCTGCTGCGCATAGGCGGCGGCGAGAAATGCGCTGCCGAGCAACAGCAACCCCAATGAGTAGACGACGCGGGGGCCCGATCGGTCGAACAGCCGGCCGATGACGGGGGCGGACAGGCCGCCGGCGAGGGCTGCCAGCGAGTAGATCGAGATGATTTCCGCCCGGTCCCAGCCGAAGCTCTGGGAAATCGGCAGCAAGAAGACGGTGAAGCTTTCGCCGAGCCCGCGGCCGAGCACCGACAGGGCGAAACACAGCGCCAGCACATTGAGGGCGATGTGCACCGGCTTCATGCCCGGTTTGATGGGCTTCATCGGGCAGGCCCGGAGAGCGGATCGCGATTCATATCTCTATGAACCGCAATTCGGCGGCCGGGAGCAGGTGCAGTTTGCGAATGCGCCTATGCAATCGCGCGCGGCGCGGTCAGAGATGCTTCATCCCGAACTGGTCCAGCAGCGGCAGGAGTTCGCTGCGCGCGCGCCGCCGGTGATTTTGGGCTTCGCTGCACGACAGCATCGCATCGCCGCTCTTGATGGCGGCAATGAGCGCCTGATGCTCCTTGAGCGATTTGGTTGGCTTGGCGCGCAGGCGGAGGGTCATCATCCGTGCGCGGTGCGATTGATCCATGATGGTGTTGGCGAGGCGGGCGAGGCGCGTATTGCCGCTGCCGTCGATCAGGGCGCGATGAAAGCGATCGTCTGCGCGCGCCCATGCGTCGAGTTCGTCGCGCTGCAACGCGGCTTTCATTTCGGCGTTGATGTCCTCCAGCGCCGCGACGATAGGGCGGCGGTCCTTCGGGCTCATGGCGGCGATCAGTTCAGCGGCCATGCCCTCGAGGGCGATGATCACGTCATAGACCTCGCGCATATCGTCCGGCGACAGCGCCAGAACGGTAACGCCGCGTTTGGGCAGAACCCGCACCAGGCCTTCTTCCTGAAGCCGGATCAGCGCCTCATGAACGGGGGTCCGGCTCATGCCGAGCCGGAGCGCGATTTCCTGCTCCGAGCCCTGGTAACCGGGCGCGAAGGCGTTGTCGCGAATGGCGTTCTTCAGCGCCTGATAGGCGTCGGCGACAAGCGAGGGTGCCTTGGCAAGCGGCTCTGCGGTGGGCGTTTTGAGGCGACTCATGTCCGTTCCTGGCTGCAAGTTCCTTATAGCGGCTAGCCTGTGGCCGGCGCGAGGTCTCTTGACATCCATACCATCTTCCATGGAAGATGACATCCATAACGTGCGGCCGGTGACAGGCGGCTGGAGGGCCTGCCGGCCCGTTCAGCCACGGCGGCTCGCGTCTGCGATTCAACCAAACGAACGGATTCAGCGTGAAGACTTATCGAATTGCGGCCATACCGGGCGACGGCATCGGCTCCGAAGTGATCTCCGCCGGCGTGGAAGCGCTGAATGCCTGCGCCAAGCGCGATGGCGGATTTGCTTTCGCGTTCGATCATTTCGACTGGGGATCGGAGCGCTACAAAAAGACCGGCGCATTCATGCCGGACAACGGACGCGACCTGATCAGGAAGCATGATGCGATCCTGTTCGGCTCGGCCGGTGTGCCGGACGTGCCCGATCACGTCACACTTTGGGGGCTGCGGCTCGCGATCTGCCAGCCGTTCGATCAGTACGCCAACGTCCGGCCGACCCGCATTCTGCCGGGCATCGTCAGCCCGCTGCGCAATGTATCCGGACCGGAACTGGACTGGGTGATCGTGCGCGAGAACTCCGAAGGCGAGTATGCCGGTGTCGGCGGCCGGGTGCATCGCGGGTTGCCCGAGGAAGCCGCCACCGATGTGTCGATGTTCACCCGCGCGGGCGTGGCGCGCATCATGCGCTTTGCGTTCGCGCTGGCGCGGTCACGGCCGCGCAAATTTCTGACCGTCGTGACTAAATCGAATGCCCAGCGTCACGCGATGGTGATGTGGGACGAGATTGCTGCCGAGGTCGCCCGCGAATTTCCCGATGTCACATGGGACAAGATGCTGGTCGACGCCATGACCATGCGGATGACACTCAAGCCCGAAACCCTCGACACCATCGTTGCGACCAATCTGCATGCCGATATTCTCTCGGATCTGGCCGCAGCACTGGCGGGCTCGCTCGGCATCGCGCCGACGGCCAATCTGAATCCCGAGCGGACATTCCCGTCGATGTTCGAGCCGATCCATGGCTCGGCCTTCGACATCATCGGCAAAGGGATCGCGAATCCGATCGGCACATTCTGGTCCAGCGTCATGATGCTGGAGCATCTCGGCGAACCCTCCGCCGCGGCGCGGCTGATGCGGGCCATCGAAAAAGTGACCGCGGACAAATCGCTGCACACGCCGGACCTCGGCGGAAAGGCAAGAACCGCCGACGTCACCAAGGCGGTGTGCGATGCGTTGGCCGGAGATAATCAGGCCAACTAGACAAAACAAGCGGAACCGGCCGCAGAGCCGGACCAGCAAGCCAAAGAAGAAAAGAAGGCAAGGAAACAAACCAAGGGGAGAACGCGATGCGGAAGCTGTTCGTCGGGTTTGCAGGTTCGGTTGCGGCGGCGTTGCTGTCGATGTCGGCAATGGGACCCGCCGCAGCGCAAGGCTTTCCGTCGCGTCCGATCACTCTGATCGTCCCGGCCGCAGCGGGTGGACCGACCGATGCGGTGTCCCGCCTTGTTGCGGAGTCGATGGGACGAACGCTCGGCCAGCAAATCGTGGTGGAGAATGTCGGCGGTGCCGGCGGCACCATCGGCATGACCCGCGTGGCGAAGTCTCTCGCCGACGGCTACATGGTGACGGTCTGGCATATCGCGCAGGCGACCGCGCCGTCGCTCTACGATAACCTCCGCTACAACGTGATCGACGATTTCGATTCCATCGGCCGCATCGCGGACGTGCCGATGACGATTGTCGGCAAGAGCGGTCTTGAACCGAAGACCGCCAAGGAACTGATCGACTGGATCAAGCAGAAGAAAACCGCGGTGACCTACGCCCACGCGGGAATCGGTTCGGCCTCGCATCTGTGCGCGATCATGTTCATGAGCGCCATCGACACCCAGATGACGGCCTTGTCTTACCGCGGAACCGGGCCGGCGATGTCGGACTTGCTCGGCGGCCAGTTCGACATGATGTGCGACCAGACCACGACCACCACGGCGCAGATCAAGGATTCCAAGATCAAGGGGTATGCTGCGACCACCAAGGAGCGGCTGAAGATTCTCCCTGATCTCCCGACGCTCGACGAAGCCGGGCTGAAGAATTTCGAAGTGGCCGCATGGCATGCGATGTGGGCGCCGAAGGGATTGCCGGCCGACGTCCAGAAGAAACTGAGCGATGCTTTGCAGACCGCGCTGAAAGATCCGAAAGTCATCGAGCGCCTGGCGGCGCTCGGCATCGAGCCGGTGAAGCCGGAGCAGGCGACGCCGCAGGCGCTGTCCGCCCATCTCAAGGCTGAAGTCGCGAAATGGTCGCCGGTGATTCAGGCGTCGGGCGCGAAGGGAAACTAACCCTCGGATGTGTCATAGCGGCGCGGCAGAACCGGCAATTGTCGGATCGGCACGCAGCCGCTAAAGCCTGTTGCATTATCCCATCATCAATCGAAGTCTTGGAGAGCGTCATGAGCGGTGAAAGCGAACAATTCAAAAAGGGTCTGGCCGTCCGTCGCGACGTTCTGGGCAAGGATTACGTCGACGGCAGCATCGCCAAGGCCGACGACTTCATGATGGCGTTCCAGAACATCACCACCGAATGGTGCTGGGGCTATGCCTGGACCCGTCCGGGCCTCGACCGCAAGACCCGCAGCATGCTCAACCTCGCCATGCTGACGGCGCTGAAGGCGCCCAATGAGATCAAGCTCCATGTCAAAGGCGCGCTGACCAACGGCGTGAGCGTCGAGGAGATCAAGGAAGTCCTGCTGCACGCCACCGTGTACAGCGGCATTCCCGCTGGCCTCGAGGCCTTCAAGGCCGCGCACGAAGTGCTCAAGGCCGAAGGCGCGCTGGACAAGAAGTAGGGGGGCTTCTTTCACCTCTCCCCGTTTACGGGGAGAGGTCGGATCGCGCAGCGATCCGGGTGAGGGAGCGCATCGGCTCGTTGCGTGAAACGCAATGAGGATTTTGTTGTGCGAGGCTACGCCCGTCACACGCCCAGATAAACCTGCTGGATGTACTTATCGCTCGCGATCTCTTTCGCGGTGCCCTCGCGGATGGTGCGGCCGTGCTCAAGCACATAGACGCGGTCGGTGATCTTGAGTGTCGAGGTCGCGTCCTGTTCGACGATCAGGATCGCGGTGCCGTCTTTGCGGATCTGCTGGATCGAGTCGAAGATCAGGCCTTTCAGCCGCGGCGCGATGCCGACCGACGGTTCGTCGAGCAGCAGCAGTTCCGGCCGCCCCATCAGCGCACGGCCGATGGCTACCATCTGCTGCTCGCCGCCGGACAGCGTGCTGGATTGCTGCCATTGCCGCTCGCGCAGTACGGGAAACAGCGTGAACACGCGCTCAAGGTCGGCATTGATCTCGGCCTTGTTGCTGCGCAGATAGGCGCCGAGCTGAAGATTTTTCAGCACCGACAATTCCGAAAACAGCTTGCGGCCCTCGGGGCAATGGCAGATGCCGCGCGCAACCACGTCGTAGGGCGCGACGCCGTCCAATGACTTGTCCTTGAACTTCAGCGTGCCTTGGGAGCCGATGGAGCGCGAGATCGCTTTCAGCAGCGTGGTCTTGCCGGCGCCGTTGGGACCGAGCACGCCGACCAGTTCGCCCTTTTCGACCTTGATCGAAACGGATTCGATGGCGAGCGCCTTGCCGTAGCTGACGCGCAGATCGGAGACTTCAAGCAGAGGCATGAGCGTCCTCCGTCTTGCCGATATAGGCTTCGATCACTTTCGGATTCTTCACGATTTCCTCGGGCGGTCCGACGGCGATGATCTCGCCGAAATTCATCGCGATCACCCGCGACACCAGCGCCATGAATTCGCGCAGCTTGTGTTCGATCAGCAGGATGGTCAGGTTTTCTTCGCGGTGCAGGCGCCTGATGAGTTGCGCCAGCGGCTCGATCTCGCTGGAGCCGAGGCCTGCGAACGGCTCATCCAGCAGCAGCAAGTCCGGCCGGGTCGCCAGCGCGCGGGCAATTTCAAGCCGCCGCAAGTCGCCGTAAGGAAGCGTTTCGACCGGCTCTGCGCCGCGCCCGCCGAGGCCGACCTGTTCAAGCAGATGGCGCGCGCGTTCTTCCTTGTCATGATCCTGATGTGCGCGGGGCGACATGCAGGCGACGAGAACATTCTCCAGCAGGTTCATGCCCACAAAAGGACGGCAGAGCTGGAAGGTCCGCGCCATGCCGCGGTTGACGACCTTGTAGGGCGCGAGTCCTTGCACAGCTTCACCGTTGAATGTGACAGCTCCGGATGTGGGCGCCATAAAGCCGGTGAGCATATTGAACAGGGTGGTCTTCCCGGCGCCGTTCGGCCCGAGGATGCCGGTCAGTTCGCCCTTTTGCAGCGTGAAGGTCGCGTTCTTGACGGCGGTGAGGCCGCCGAAGCGCTTGGTGACATCGTTGACTTCGAGCAGCACCGTCATCGGAAACGCTCCGTCAGCCGGCGCCAGAGCGGCGCGATCATGCCGTTCGGCAGGAAGAACAGGATCAGCATCAGGGTGAGAGTGTAGATCCACAGGCGATACTCGCCGAACCCGCGCAGCATTTCGGTGAGCAGCGTGAGCAGGATCGCGGCGATCGCTGCGCCATAGATCGAGCCGATGCCGCCGACGTAGCACATGATGATGACGGTGATGGACACCACCACCGAGAACAGCGGCGGGGAGACCTGAAGCTGGTAGTGCGCATAGAGCGCGCCGCCGAGCCCGGCGAACGCCGCGCTGATGGCCAGCGATGCGATCTTGTAGAACGTCACGTTGATGCCTGCCGCCTGGCAGGTCGCCTCATCGCCGCGAATGGCGCGCAGCAGCAGGCCCCAGTGGGATTGCGCCAGAAGCACCAGCACGATCACGGTGACCACAAGAATCGCCAGCACGAGCCAGTAGTAGTGAAGCGGATTGCGCATCAGCGGTTCGAGACCGTACAGGCCTTCTTCGCCGCCGGTCTGTTCCCAGAAGATCAGGCACAGCCGTTGCAGGATCGCGGAGGCCGACAGCATCGCCAGTGCGAAGTAGGGACCACGCAGGCGCAATGTCGGGAAGCCGACAATCAGGCTGAAGGCGACCGCGATCACGACCGCCGCCGGCAGGCTGTACCACGGGTTGGTGAACCAGATCGTGGCCATGAAGCCCGCGGTATAGGCGCCTGCGCCGATGAACAGCGAGTGGCCGAAATTTTCGCGGCCGGTGAGACCCGACATGAAATCCCAGCTCGAAGCCCAGATGCCGTAGATGACGCAGACGGTCAGCACGCCGGTGAGATAGTTGCT
Source organism: Afipia sp. (assembly GCA_017474385.1). Taxonomy (GTDB): domain Bacteria; phylum Pseudomonadota; class Alphaproteobacteria; order Rhizobiales; family Xanthobacteraceae; genus Afipia. Next base: position 58,194 of record JAFVHU010000046.1, read on the forward strand.
GGAGATCAGAACAGGCGCAAGGGCGAGGATGGCGATGACGGCAATTCCGCCGGCGATGTCGATCGGTGAAATCTGCCGCATGTCAGAACGCCGCCCGCCGTCCGAGAATTCCGGACGGTCTGATCATGAGGGTGATGACGACCGCGACCAGCGAGACCAGTTCGGTCCAGGATGTCGATATCAGATAGGCCACGATGGTTTCCGAATAACCGAGGATCAGCGAAGCGATGATGCTGCCGGGGATCGAGCCCAGTCCGCCGACGATGACGATAGCGAACGCCTTCACCATCGGCAGCAGGCCCATGGTCGGCTGCACCGTGAGAAACGGCGAGACCAGTACGCCCGCGAACGCCGCGGTGCCTGCCGAGATTGCCATCACAATGGAGAAGATGCGGTTGGTCGGTATGCCCATGTACTGGGCTGCTTCCGGGTCCTGCGACACCGCGAGAATGGCCGCGCCGAGCCGCGTGCGCTGAATGAACAGCCAGAGCAGCAGCAGCACCAGCACGCTCATGACCAGTGCGAGCAGCCGCTGTCCGCCGATGTCGACGCCGCCGATCGAGATCTTGTCGGCCACGAAAGAGGGGACGTTGCGGTATTCGGAGCCGAAGGTGATGAACAGCGCCTGTTCCACAGCGAGCGAGACCGCCAGCGTGATCATCAGCACGGCGAGTTGCGACGCGCGCAGCGGCCGGACCAGAAACCGTTCCATCAGCACGCCGAAGCCCGCGACGAGCAGAACGGCCAGCGGCGCTGCGATAATCAGCGGAAAGTTCAGCAGCGATGTGAAGACGTAGGCGGCGTAGGCGCCGAGCGCGTAGAACGAGCCGTGAGCCAGATTGAGGATGCGGGCCACGCCGAAGATGAGCGTGAAGCCCACCGCGAGCAGCGCATAGATTGCGCTGGACACAGCGCCGTAGATCAGGATTTCGAGCATAACCGCCTGCTACTTTTTGGACGTAAGTTGAAGGCGGAGCCTCCGGTGACTGCGGCCGGTAAGTTCGTTACCGGCCGCCGTTCTCACGACATCAAGTGCAGTTCAGTTCATCCAGGGCGGCGGGATCATCTTTCCCGTTTCGGAGGCCTTCGGCCACACGACGATGCGTGCGCCATCCTTCTGCCATTGCGCGAACAGCAGGTTCTGCAGGCCGGGGCCAGTCTTCACATCATGAACTTCGTCGAACTGGATCTTGCCGGCGATGCCGACATAGTCCGTCTTCTCGAGTTCCTTGATCACCGCATTCGGCTCGACCGAGTTGGCGCGCTTCACGGCTTCCGCGTAGACATAGATCGCATCGTAAGCGCCGACACCGGTGTAGACAGGTGCGGTTCCGAAGCGTTTGACGAACTCATCCCAGAACGGGATGGTCTTGGGCGTCAGCTCGGCGCGGGTTGCGAACAGGCCGACAGTCTCGGACAGCGCCTTGCCGCTGACGCGGGTGAAGAAGTCCGCGTCCTGGCTCTTCACGTCGATGCCGCCGATCGGAATCGGCACCTGCGCGTCATGCCACTGCTTGACGAAGATGTCCGAGGAGGCGTGCGACAGGATAACGATCAGATACTGCGCGCCGCTCGATTTGACCTTCGCAAACAGCGGCGAGAAGTCCGACGTCGAGGTGTCGAAGAACTCGGCCATCGGCACTTCAGTGCCGGCCTCGACCGCGCCCTTCTTCAGGATCGGCACCAGATCCTGCACCCACTTGGCGTTCTCGCCGACGATGGCTATCTTCTTCAGGCCCATCTCGCCCTTCAGCTTGCCGCTGATGAAGTCCACCAGCGCGCGAGCCTGATGGCCGGCATGGATCGGGGACACGCGGAAGATGTACTTGTAGTTTTCGTAGTCGGCCTTCACCTTTGCGGTGATCGCGGGAGATGCCGCGCCGACCCCGAGATAGATTGTCTTCGCATTGGAAATGTGCGGCAACTGGGCCAGCGTGACGCCGCTGGTGTAACCGCCGATCAGCACATCGACCTTGTCGTCGGCTGTGAGTTTCTTGATCGCAGCGATACCCTGTTCGGGATTCTCGGTTTCGTCAGCGGCAACCATTTCGAGCTTCCGGCCGACGAGTCCGCCTTTGCTGTTGATGTCCTCGATCGCCATCTTGATGGCGTTCTGCGTGTCGCGGCCGACCTGAAGCTGGACCGAGGTCGGAACGCCGATCTTGATGGACTGCTGGGCCGAGGCCGGGGTTGGAGTGAGAAGGGCGCCGGCGCTGACGATGCTCGCACTTGCGAGCAGGCTGAGAAATGACTTCATGCGTTTCTCCCTGATGCATCTGAATTCGAGTTCGATGCTTTTTATTGCGGCGACAGACTGCTGGCCGGACAAGTTCAAGTCAAGCAAAGATCGGATGAATGCAGCGCAGGTCTGTTTGAAACGGATTTTGCTTCGGCGCAGCAGGAACAATTGCTGGCACGCGTTAATGTTGCGATGCCAAAAATCACGATGCCTGCAAATTCATCGCAGGCTATTTGATTTTTCGCGCGGCCGCTCGGCGATGTACCCGGTAAAAAGCCGTTACGGATTGCGATGCTCGGCCATGAAGCTTTCAAATCGCGGATCGCCGACATGCGCGATATTGACGCGCATCGCGGGGCGGGCAGGTGAAGCGTCCGGATTGAAGGCCGAACCGGGCGCCAGCAAAATGCTCCGTTCCGCGGCGACACGCGACAACTGCTTGTCATCGATGTGCGCCGGCAATGCGCACCACATGTAAAATCCGCCGCGCGGCTGGCCGAACACCGGCAAGCCGAGCCGCGCCAGGCTGTCGTTCGCCTGGCGGGTGGCGGCTTCGATGCGGCCGGTCAAGCGCTTGAGATGGCCGCGATAACGTCCGCTCGTGATCAGATCGTAAATGATCTGCTCGATGTAGCCCGAACTGTTGGCGCGCGTGATCATCTTGAGATCGGCGAGCCGCGCGACGGTATCGGCATCAGCGGCGATGTATCCCGACCGAAGACTGGCGGAGAGCGTCTTGGCGAAGGTGCCGACATAGATCACGCGGTCGAGCTGATCGAGCGCGGCGAGGCGGGGGCTGTTGTTCGGCAACACATCGGCGAACGGATCTGAGTCCACGATCCGCAGATTGTGCTCCGTCGCGGTGCGCAGCAGACGATAGGCGACCGGCAGTGTAATCGAACATCCGGTCGGGTTGTGCGCGAGCGATTGCGTGAAGAACATCCGCGCGCCGGTGCTCGCGGCTTTGGCGGCAAGATCGTCAGGGTCCGGTCCATCTACTGTCCGCCGCACGCCGATCAGCCGCGCCTTGGCCAGCCGCAATTTCCCGAACAGCGGATAGTAACCGGGATTGTCGACAAGGACGGGATCGCCGGGCTCGACATACTGACGCACGATCATGTCGAGCGCGTCGTTCGCGCCTTGAGTCAAAAGAACCTGCGTCGGCTCCGCGCCGATCGATCGTTCTGCGAGAAGACCGGCGATGCGCTGGCGCAGCGGCAGCAGGCCGTAGGGACTGCCGTAACTTTCCGGGAGATTGCGCTGGCCGGGCCGGCTGACCGGCCGCAGATAAGGACCGACTTCCGAACCTTCCATCCAGGCCGCGGGCGGGCGTCCGTCGCCGACGCGGACCTCGTAGCGTTTCTCGAGTTGCTCGCGCAGCAGCCAGACGCTGTCGACGGCTTCGACCTTCGCCGGCTCGATGGCCTCCGCGCGTTTGGGACGATGAAGCGAGACATAAAAGCCTGAGCCCGGCTTGCTCTCGATCTGGCCCGACGCCACCAGCCGCTCATACGCATCGACGATGGTATTCTTTGACGCCCCGAACAATTCCGATGCGCCACGGATCGACGGCAGCCGTTCGCCGGGCCGGATCGCGCCGCGTTCAATCCGCGCAATGATCGCATCGACGATGGTTTCGATGCGCGATCGCGCGGGACCTCCGCCGGAAATGGAAACTGTACCCATGCCGCGAATGGTACGGACCTTCCTGAAATTGTGCAAAGCGTTCCTTGTGGTGTACCCCCATCACCATACAGTTTCCGCAGCCGAAAATCCCCTCAAGAGGACCTCGGTTCGGGAGACGCTGAATGACTGTTGCAAGGCACGGGGCAAACCGCAGTTCGCGGATTGCAGGATTTCACCGCAAGTCGCCGCAGGAGCGGCTCGATCTGGTGTCGTCGTTTGCGGGCCTCGATCCCGCGACCGCCGCTCATCTCGCCGACATGGGAAATCTGTCGCCGCAACTCGCCGACAAGATGATCGAGAACGTCATCGCCACCATGAATGTGCCGATCGGCATCGCGACCAATGTGAAGGTCGATGGCGAGGATGTGCTGATTCCGATGGCGACCGAGGAATCCTCCGTCGTCGCCGCAGTCTGCAATGCATCGCGCCAGACCTACGATGCAGGCTTCACGACCTCGGTCTCCGGTACGCTGATGATCGCGCAGGTGCAGGCCGTCGATGTGCCCGATCCTTATGCCGCGCGGCTTCGGCTTCTGGAAAAGCGCGACGAGATCAAGGCGATCTGCGACGCCTGCGATCCGCTGCTGGTCAAGCTCGGCGGCGGCTTCCGCGATGTCGAGGTGCGGATTCTCGATACGCTCGGCGGGCCGATGGTCATCACGCATCTGATTGTCGATACCCGAGATGCGATGGGCGCCAACGCCGTCAACACCATGGCGGAGAAAATCGCGCCGCATATCGCGACATGGAGCGGAGGGCGGGTGTTCCTGCGGATTCTCTCCAATCTCGCCGACCGTCGGCTGGCGCGCGCCCATGCGGTGTGGAAGCTGGCCGATATCGGCGGGGAGAGCGTGCGCGATGGCATCATCAGCGCGTATCAGTTCGCTGAAGCCGATCCGTATCGCGCCGCCACCCACAACAAGGGCATCATGAACGGCATCAGTGCGGTCATTCTCGCGACCGGCAACGATACGCGCGCGGTGGAAGCCGGCGCACATGCCTACGCCGCACGCGGCGGACGCTACACCAGCCTGACGCGCTACGAGATCAACAAGGACGGCGATTTGAGCGGCTCGATCGAATTGCCGCTCGCGGTTGGTCTGATCGGCGGCGCGACGAAAATCCATCCGACCGCGCAGGCGTGTCTGAAGATTCTCGGCGTCACCACCGCTGAACGGCTGGCGCGCATCATCGCGGCTGTGGGGCTGGCGCAGAATTTCTCGGCACTCAAGGCGCTTGCCACGGTGGGCATCCAGTCCGGCCACATGGCGCTGCATGCGCAGAACATTGCGATCATGGCCGGTGCTGTCGGCGACGAGGTCGAAGCTGTGGCGAAAGTGCTGGTCGAGCGCAAAGCCGTGCGCATCGATACTGCACAGGAGGTATTGGAAGTCATTCGGCGCTAAGACATTCCGGCGAAGCCCGGACAAACACATAAGAAAGTCAAACGGGAGGATAACAATGATGAAATCAAAATCGGCTCTTCTGGCAGGCGCCGCGATGTTTCTGTCGCTTGTGGCTCCGGCGCAGGCGCAGATCGCCAACAACACCATCAAGCTCGGCGTGCTGACGGATCTCACCGGCATCGCGACCGATTCCACAGGCTCAGGTTCGGTTGCAGCCGCGAAACTCGCGATCGAGGACTTCAAGGCTGAGAAGCCGGACATCAAGGTCGAACTCGTTCAGGCGGATCACCAGAACAAGGCGGACATCGGCGGTGCGATTGCGCGCCGCTGGATGGACATCGACAAGATCGATGCGATCCTCGATGTGCCGTTCTCGTCGGTGGCGCTGGCGGTGCAGGAAGCCACGCGCGGATCGAAAACCGCGTTCATTGCATCGGGCCCCGGCTCGTCGCTGCTGACCGGAGAAAAGTGTTCGCCGAACACCGTGCACTGGACCTACGACACCTGGGCGTTGGCGCACGGCACCGCGCTGGCATTGCTGAAGGCAAGAAAGGATTCATGGTTCTTCGTCACGGCGGATTACGCTTTCGGCCATTCGCTCGAGAAGGATGCGTCCGATGTCGTGAAGGCGGAAAACGGAAAGTTGCTGGGGAGCGTGCGGCATCCGCCCGGCGCGTCGGACTTCTCGTCGTTCCTGCTGCAGGCACAGGCCAGCAAGGCCAAGATCGTTGCGCTCGCCAACGCGGTCGGCGACACCGTCAACTCCGTGAAGCAGGCCTCCGAGTTCGGCATTCAGGCTGGCGGGCAGGAGCTTGCGGCGCTTCTGATGCAGGTCACGGACGTCAACGCCATCGGATTGCAGGGTGCGAAGGGCCTCTATCTGACGGAAGGCTTCTATTGGGACACCAACGAGGGCACGCGCAAGTTCGCCGATCGCTTCACAGCGGCGGTGGGCGGTGGACGGCGTCCGACGGCCATTCAGGCGGGCGTCTATGCCGGCACGCTGCACTACCTCCGCGCCGCCGTCGCTGCGAACACGACGGACGGGCAAAAAGTCGTTGCCAAGATGAAGGAGATGCCATCGAACGATCCACTGTTCGGCGAAGGCACCATCCGCGAGGACGGCCGTCACATCCACAATATGTATCTGTTCCAGGTGAAGACTCCCGCCGAGTCCAAAGCGCCGTGGGACTTCTACAAGCTGGTGGAGACGATCCCGGCGAAGGACGCATTCCGGCCGATCGCCGAGGGCAACTGCCCGATGGTGAAGAAGTAAGGCCGGTTTCCAAGGCCGCGCGCAGTTGCGGCCGTGGTTATCGGGGCGTTTAGATTGAGTGTAAATCTCCTCCCGGCGGGCTCCGTACGGGAGGAAATTTCTCCTGCGGATCATGATCTTAGAATGCAAGGCCGGTCTGCCTTCGGGGCATGACGCAGGCGCGGTATCTAATTGACCAAAAACGCAAATTCGGCTATTTCACCGGCGTCGTGAATGCTGCCGCCGTCTTCGCCTGCGAGGCAGGCCATCCAGCAAAATTCATGGACGAGAAGTTCTGCGTGAGGCGTGATCGCCCGCAAGTCCGGCGATTGTGCGCTCACCGATTGCAAGAGCATGGGTCCGGTTATGAGCAACTTCAATCAGGAAACGGTTCTCAGCGTCCATCACTGGACCGACAACCTTTTCAGCTTCACGACCACGCGTGATTCCTCGTTCCGTTTCCGGAACGGCGAGTTCACCATGATCGGATTGAAGGTGAACGAGAAGCCGCTGCTGCGCGCCTACAGCGTCGCGAGCGCGAACTACGAAGAGAACCTCGAATTCTTTTCGATCAAGGTGCCGGACGGCCCGCTGACCTCGCGCCTCCAGCATCTCAAGGAAGGCGACCAGATCATCGTCAGCCGCAAGGCGACCGGCACGCTGGTGATCGACAACCTGACCGACGGCCGCAACCTCTATCTGATCGGCACCGGTACCGGCCTCGCGCCGTTCCTGAGCGTCATCAAGGACCCCGAGACCTACGAGCGTTTCGAGAAGGTCGTACTGCTGCACGGCTGCCGTCATGTCAGGGAACTGGCTTACGGCGAGCTGATCACCGAAAAGCTGCCGCAGGACGAAATGATCGGCGATATGGTCCGCGCGCAGCTCATCTATTATCCGACCGTGACGCGCGATCCATTCCGCAATCGCGGCCGCATCACCGACCTGATCACCTCGGGCAAGCTGTTCGAAGACATTTCGCTGCCTGCGCTCGATGCGGCGAAGGACCGTGTCATGATGTGCGGGAGCCCCGCGCTTCTGCTCGACACCAAGAAGCTGCTCGAAGAGCGCGGCTTCGTTGAAGGCAACCACGGCGAGCCCGCCGACTTCGTTGTCGAGAAGGCGTTCGCTGAACGCTAAAGCGTGATCCCGAAAAGTGGGAACCGGTTTTCGGACAAGATCACGCTCACAAAAATACTTACATGCGCTGGCGGCTCGCGTTGCTCGCGACCGCCGCCGCGGCGGTCCGGTTTTCGACGCCGAGCTTTGCGTAAATCTGCTCAAGATGCTTGTCGACGGTGCGCGGGCTGAGGCCCAGGATCTGCGCGATGTCGCGGTTGGTCTTGCCCTTGCTCAGCCACGACAGCACTTCTCCCTCGCGGCTGGTCAGTCCCAATTCCTTGCTGAATTCCGCCGGGGAATCCGAACCGCTGTCCCGCGCCAGCCGGAGCAGGAATTCGTTCGCGCCGAGCCGGCCCATGTATTGAAGACGCAGCTTCTCGTCGCGGAATGAAATCGCGGGCGGCGATTTCGATTCAGCCATTCCCCGATGCATCTGGCCGAGCCAGTCGAGCCACGGCTCCGGCAGTTCGAATTTCTCGTCGGCACCTCGTGCGCGCGCGAGCTTTTCCGCCTGCGGGGTCGCCCAGATGATGCGCCCTCGATGATCCACCGCAAACAGGTAACGCCCTGACACGTCCAGTGCGGCGCGCGCACTTTGGGTCAGCCGTGCGTTGGCGAGATGAACCTTGATCCGCGCCAGCATTTCGACAATCACAATCGGCTTGGTCACGTAGTCGACGCCGCCGGCCTCCAGCCCCCGCACGATATGCTCGCTCTCGGCGAGACCCGTCATGAAGATGACCGGGACACCGGCGAGCTTGGCCTCGCGCTTGAGACGGCGGCAGGTCTCGAATCCGTCCATTCCCGGCATCACGGCATCGAGCAGGATGATGTCCGGCACGATCTGTTCGCCGATGCGCAGCGCCGACGCGCCGTCGAGTGCCACCATCACCGTCATGCCGGCGCCATCGAGCGCATCGGTCAGCATGCGCAGGGTTTCCGGCGAATCGTCGACGATCAGCACGGTGTCGCGGGATTTGGCTTCAATGATCATGGCGCTGCACATTCTGAAGGGTTGCCATGTATTGCCCGAGATCGAACCGTTCCACCAGCGAGCGCATCTGCGACACGAAGGCCGCATGCTCCGGATGATCCTTGTCGATCTGGTCGAGCTTGAGATGAATGGCCGTGACGTAGCCGATCTGCCCGAGATCGATCAACTCATTGACATACTGCACCGGCGGGCTTGGATCTTCGTTCGCGTTCCAGGTGGAAGCTTCGGCCTCGCTCGTCTGAACCGGACCGGGCTCGTAGGACCATTCGATCTTGAGCAACTGACCGATCAGCTCCAGCAGGCGCGGCACGTCGATCGGCTTCATCAGGTAGCCGTCGTGGAACGGCTGCGCCAGCGGTGCGCCATGGGCTTCGAGCGCGCTCGCCGAGATCATCAGTATGCGGGCGTTGTGATGCCCGGCGGTGCGGAGGCTTTCAGCAACCGACCAGCCGTCGGTCTCGCCCATCGAGATGTCGAGCAGGAACATGTCCGGCTGACAATGCTGCGCGAGATTGAGACAGGTCGCGCCGTCTGGCGCACTGAGAATGATGAAGCCGAGCGGAGCGAGGACTTCGCGCAGGAGATCGCGGTGAGTCGGATCGTCGTCGGTGATGAGAATGGTCTTGCGCGGGCCGTGATAGCCGTAGATCGGCGCGTTGATTGCCTTGATGCGGGTGGGGTTTGTGACTTCCGACAGCAGCATTTTCACCTGGAACGTGCTGCCTTTTCCGACGGTGCTGGTGACGCGGATGTCGCCGCCCATCACGCCGGCGAGCAGCTTGCTGATGGTGAGCCCGAGACCCGTGCCGGTCTGCGGCTGCGAGATGCCGAGCGCGCCGCGCTCGAACGGCGCGAAGATGCGATCCAGATCATCGGCATGAATGCCGGGTCCGGTGTCGCGCACTTCGAATTCAGCGACAGGGCTGCGGTAATGCACGATGAAATGAACGCTGCCGCTCTGGGTGAACTTGATGGCGTTCGACAAGAGGTTGATGAGAATTTGCCGCAGACGCTTCTCGTCGGCATAGACCACAGGGGGCAGGGTCTCCGGCCGCTGAAACACGAACTCGACGTTTTTGGCCGCGGCCTGCAAGCGGAACATGCCGACAAGCTGATCGAGGAAAGCATGGAGCCGCACTTCGTCACGCGACAGATGAAGCCGACCGGCTTCGATCTTGGAAATATCCAGCAGGCCGTCGATCAGTCCTGACAGGTGATCGGCGCTGCGGCGAACGACGCGGATCTGATCGCGCGGTTTCGGCTGGATGGTCGCGTCCTGTTCGAGCAACTGCGCGTAGCCGCTGATGGCGTTGAGCGGCGAGCGCAATTCGTGGCTCAATCCGACCACGTAACGGCTCTTGGCGAGGTTGGCGGATTCGGCGACTTCCTTGGCGCGCTGAAGCTCCATGTCGGTTTGCCGATGGGCGTCGATTTCCTGCATCAGCAACGTAGTCTGCCGTTTGGTTTCGGCTTCAGCGGCCTGGCGACTCTGCCGCGCCAGCACGAACAGCCATGCCACCACGCCGATGATGATCGAGAGCGCGAAGAAAACTTTCCACAGCACGTCGGACAGTTGCACCTGATCGAACCGGATCGCGGTGGAGGTCTGAAGGTAAATCAGGGCGAGCGTCAGCCCGACCAGCCCCGCCGACAGCACAAAGACACCGAGATAGTGCCCGAGCTGCGAATTGATCCGCGCGTAGATGAATTGTGGAAGCATCTTGCCGAGGGTTTCGGAGAACTGCGCCTGCACCCGCGCATGCGGCTTGCACAGGTCGTGGCAGCGGGCGTCGAGCGAGCAGCACAGCGAGCAGATCGGGCCGGCGTAGGCCGGGCAGGAGGCCATGTCTTCCGGCTCGAACGCATGTTCACAGATGCAGCACTTGATGGTTTCGAGATTCTGCCAGCTCCGTTTCGGCTTGCGTGCGATATAATATTTTCCGCCGGTCGCCCACGCGATCACAGGCGCGGTCAGGAACGCCACGGTCAGCGCCACGAACGGCGCAAGCGCTTTCGCCGTTGTTCCGAAGAAGCCATAGAACGCGCTGATCGACACGATCGTCGCGATAGTCATCGCGCCGACGCCGACCGGATTGATGTCGTAGAGATGCGCGCGCTTGAACTCCATGTGTTGCGGGCGCAGGCCGAGGGGCTTGTTGACGATGAGGTCGGCGACCAGCGCGCCGACCCATGCGATGGCGACATTCGAGTAAAGCGCCAGCGTCTGCTCCAGCGCCTTGTAAACGCCGATCTCCATCAGCAGCAGCGCGACCAGCACGTTGAACACCAGCCACACCACGCGGCCCGGATGGCTGTGCGTCAGCCGCGAGAAGAAATTCGACCACGCGATTGAGCCTGCATAGGCGTTCGTGACGTTGATCTTTAGCTGCGACAGGATGACGAACGTGCCGGTCAGCGCCAGCGCGAGATCGGGCTGTGCGAGCACATAACGAAATGCTTCGAGATACATATGCGCGGGTTCGGCGGCGTATTCGGCGGTCACGCCATGCTTGATCGCGAAGAAGGCGAGGAACGATCCGGCCAGCATCTTGATTGCGCCGGGTACGATCCAGCCGGGACCGGCGCTGATCATGGCGACCCACCATGCGCGCTTCGAGGTCCGCCGGTCGCGCGGCAGAAACCGCAGGAAGTCGACCTGTTCGCCGATCTGCGCCACCAGCGCGAACACAACGGACGCCGCGGTTCCGAACAGCAGCAGATCGAGATGTCCCGAAGGATTGCCGTGCTCGCCCGGAAACGCCGTCCATTCCACAAACGAGCCGGGGCTTTTGATGGCGATGGCCGCGAAGGGCAGAATGTGGAGCAGAATCCAGAACGGCTGGGTCCATAACTGGAAGCGGCTGATCAGCGTGATGCCGTGGGTGACCAGCGGGATGATGACCACCGCGCTGATGAGATAGCCGATCGGGCGGGGGATGCCGAAACAGAGTTCCAGCGCCATCGCGAGAATGACGGCTTCGATGGCGAAGAAGATGAAGGTGAAGGATGCATAGATCAGCGACGTGATCGTGGAGCCGATGTAGCCGAAGCCTGCGCCGCGAGTGAGCAGGTCAATGTCGACGCCATATCTGGCGGCATAATAGGCAATCGGCAGTCCGCAGCAGAAAATGATGGCACTGACCACCAAGATCGCGGCGGTGGCGTTCGTAACCCCGTAGTTCAGCGTGATCGTGCCGCCAATGGCTTCCAGCGCGAGAAACGAGATCGCGCCGAGCGCCGTGTTCGCCACCCGCGCGGCCGACCAGCGGCGTGCGCTCTTGGCCGTGAAGCGAAGCGCGTAGTCCTCAAGGGTTTGGTTTGCAACCCATTGATTGTATTGGCGCCTGACGCGGTCTATCCGCTGTCGCCCGGCCACTTTGATCTCCATCGTCACGCGCTACGCGTCCTGATCCGGTCCCGAAAAATCTACGTCGCGCTTTTGCGGTGCAGTATGCGCGATTTCGCGTATCTGTGCGCTGCACAATCCGGGCCATCTTTTCCCCATCAAGGCGGTTTTCCAGCAAAAAAGGGGTGGTCATGTCAGACGAAAAAAATCAGGGCTTACAGTCCGCGTTCCGGCGAAAAATGCTGATGGGAATGGCGGCGCTGCCCGCCATGTCGCTGGTCTCAAAGCCATCATTCGGCGCCGGGCCTGCGACCTCAGCAGTCAACACCACGGGTCTCGCGGTGACCGATACCGAAGTCACGGTCGGAATCCTGCACTCCGTCACCGGCACCATGGCGATTTCGGAAACGGGATCGGTGCAGGCCGAGAAGCTGGCCATCGAGCAGATCAACGCGTCGGGCGGCGTGCTCGGCCGCAAGATCAAGTTTATCCAGGAAGACGGTGCATCCGACTGGCCGACCTTCGCTGAAAAGGCGAAGAAGCTGCTGGTCAACGACAAGTGCGCATCGGTGATGGGCTGCTGGACCTCGGCCTCGCGCAAGGCGGTGCTGCCGGTGTTCGAGCAGTACAACGGCATGCTCTATTACCCGACCTTCTATGAAGGCCTCGAGCAGTCCAAGAACGTCATCTACACCGGCCAGGAAGCGACCCAGCAGATCATCGCCGGCCTCGACTGGGTCAACAAGACCAAGGGCGCGAAGACCTTCTATCTGCTCGGCTCGGACTACATCTGGCCACGCACCTCGAACAAGATCGCGCGCAAGCACATCGAGGGCCATCTGGCCGGCTCGAAGGTCGTCGGCGAAGAATACTTCCCGCTCGGTCACACCCAGTTCAACTCGGTCATCAACAAGATCAAGCTGACCAAGCCGGACGTGATCTACGCCATCATCGTCGGCGGTTCGAACGTCGCGTTCTACAAGCAGCTCAAGGCGGCCGGCATCGATCTGTCGAAGCAGACGCTGCTGACCATCTCTGTCACCGAAGACGAAATCGACGGCATCGGCGGCGAGAACATCGCAGGCGCGTTCGCCTGCATGAAGTACTTCCAGTCGCTCGACAACCCGAACAACAAGGAATTCGTCGCCGCCTTCAAGAAGATGTGGGGCGAGAAGACCGTGATCGGAGACGTCACACAGGCTGCCTATCTCGGCCCGTGGCTCTGGAAAATGACTGTCGAGAAAGCGGGCAGCTTCGACATCGACAAGATCGCCGAAGCCTCAACCGGCATCGAGTTCACCAAGGCGCCGGAAGGCTACGTCAAGATCCACAAGAACCATCACCTGTGGTCCAAGACGCGCGTCGGTCTCGCCGGCCTCGATGGCCAGTTCAAGGTGGTCTACGAGACGCCTGATCTGATCGAGCCCGATCCGTTCCCCAAGGGCTACCAGTAAGACGGGTTACCAGTAAGCCTCTCTCCGATAGCTGAGCTCCCTGGCGTGGATCGTCAATCCACGCCCGCAGCCCTCGCGCCGCGGATTCGTCTGCGGCGCGAGACTTCCTCTCCGCGGAGAATTGAAATGTTCGGCGACTATTCGATTGGCGATCTCGGCTCGATCTTTGTGATGCAAGGATTCGCAGGCCTTATCCTGTTCTCCGTCTACGTTCTGATGGCGCTCGGACTTGCGATCATCTTCGGCCAGATGGGCGTCATCAACATGGCGCACGGCGAGTTCATGATCCTCGGCGCCTACGTCACCTGGATGACGTCGAATTTCTTTCAGGCCTATCTGCCGTCG